>CAZHEY010000014.1:0-30418 GCA_964532025.1 uncultured Alistipes sp.
TTATGAAAATCAAATCTTTGCAATGATTTCATCACCCTAAATGTCCACCCTGCCAGAATACCCCTTTCTCCTCACGTCAAAAAAATGCCCCCAGAGTAATATCTGGGGGCATCGGTGTGTAATAGCAGGATCTGCTTACTCGCCTTTCAGGATCTCGAGGATCTTGATTGCAGCGGTAGCGATCGGTGTGCCCGGGCCGAAAATGGCGGCAGCACCGTCGCGGTAGAGCGCATCGTAGTCCTGTGCCGGGATGACACCGCCGACAATGACGATGATGTCCTCGCGGCCGAGCTTCTTCAACTCGGCGATGATCTGCGGCACGAGCGTGAGGTGACCTGCGGCCAGCGATGATACGCCGACGACATGCACGTCGTTCTCCACAGCCTGCTTGGCAGCTTCGGCCGGAGTCTGGAACAGCGGGCCCATGTCGACGTCGAAACCGATGTCGGCATATCCCGTGGCAACTACTTTCGCGCCACGGTCGTGGCCGTCCTGACCCAACTTGGCGATCATGATACGCGGCTGACGACCCTCCTTCTTGGCGAATTCGGCGCACAGCTCTTTGGCGTGTTCGAATGATTTATCGTTTTTCACTTCTGAAGAATAAACACCTGAAATTGAACGGATAACAGCTTTGTAACGACCTACGATAACCTCGCAGGCATCGGAGATTTCACCCAGCGTTGCGCGCACCTTGGCGGCCTCGACAGCCAGCTCCAGCAGGTTGCCCTGCTTGGTTTTCACGCACTCGGTGATCGCAGCCAGTGCCTTCTTCACTGCAGCCTCGTCGCGGTTTGCGCGCAGCTCCTTCAGACGTTTGATCTGGCTTTCACGTACAGCCGTGTTGTCCACAGCGAGGATGTCGATCGGGGCTTCCTTCTCCAAACGGTATTCGTTGACGCCGATGATCTTCTCCATTCCGGAGTCGATGCGCGCCTGTTTGCGAGCCGAAGCCTCCTCGATACGCATCTTCGGAATACCGGTCTCGATGGCTTTGGCCATTCCGCCTAACTTCTCGATCTCCTCGATCCGTTCCCAAGCCTTGTGTGCGATCTCGTTGGTCAGCGTTTCGACATAGTACGAACCTGCCCACGGGTCGATCTCGCGGCAAATCTTGGTCTCTTCCTGAATGTAAATCTGGGTGTTACGAGCAATACGAGCCGAGAAATCGGTCGGCAGAGCAATGGCCTCATCGAGGGCATTGGTGTGCAGCGACTGGGTGTGTCCCAGCGCAGCACCCATCGCTTCGATTGCCGTGCGGGCTACGTTGTTAAACGGATCTTGCTCGGTGAGCGACCAGCCGGAGGTCTGCGAGTGGGTACGCAATGCCAGCGACTTGGGGTTCTTCGGGTCGAACTGTTTGACGATCTTCGCCCACAGCATACGTGCTGCGCGCATCTTGGCGATCTCCATGAAGTGGTTCATGCCGATGGCCCAGAAGAACGACAAGCGCGGTGCAAATGCGTCGATCGACATGCCGGCGTTGATACCTGCGCGCAGGTATTGCAGACCGTCGGCCAGCGTGTAGGCCAGCTCGATGTCGGCCGTAGCTCCGGCCTCCTGCATGTGGTAACCCGAAATCGAAATCGAGTTGAATTTAGGCATGTTGCGCGACGTGTATTCGAAGATGTCGGCGATGATCTGCATTGAGAATTCGGGCGGATAAATATAGGTGTTACGCACCATGAACTCCTTGAGGATGTCGTTCTGGATCGTACCGGCCAGTTGGTCGAGCGTGCAGCCCTGCTCCATACCGGTGACGATGTAGAACGCCAAAATCGGCAGTACAGCACCGTTCATGGTCATCGAGACCGACATCTTGTCGAGCGGAATGCCGTTGAAGAGCACCTTCATGTCCTCGACCGAGCAGATCGACACACCGGCCTTACCGACGTCACCCACTACACGCGGGTGATCGGCGTCGTAGCCGCGGTGTGTAGCCAAGTCAAATGCCACCGACAGACCCTTCTGTCCGGCAGCCAGATTGCGGCGGTAGAATGCGTTCGACTCCTCGGCCGTCGAGAATCCGGCGTACTGACGGATCGTCCACGGACGCATCACGTACATCGTCGAATAAGGCCCGCGGAGGAACGGTGCAAGACCGGCGGCATAGTTCAGATGTTCCATGCCTTCGAGGTCTTCGGCCGTGTAAGCTCCCTTGACGGGAATTTGCTCGGCGGTGAGCCACGGCTCTACCTGTCCGCAGCCTTTCGAGGCGCAGCAGCTTTTCTGCTTGCCCGCGTCGTATGTTAATTCAGAAAATTTAGCTCTCATGATTAGATTCCCAACTCTTTAAGGTAGAACTTCAGTGTTTCAAGCACGTTCGACTTCACGTTGATGAAGTTGGTGATGCCCTGTGCCTCCAATTCGGGGGTGCAGGCAGGTGCTCCGGCAACCACGAGGATTGCACGGCCGGCCAACAGCTCCTTGATTTTGGGAGCAACTTCGGCGTAGTCGTCGTCCGATGCACAGACCACAACGATCTCGGCTTTCGACTCCAGAGCGGCTTTTACGCCCTCTTCGATCGACTTGAAGAACGTGTTGTCCAGCGTGCGGATGCCTGCGCAACCGAAGAAGTTGCTGGAGAACTGGGCGCGAGCACGTGCCATGGCCAGACTTCCGCAGGTGAGCATGAAGGCTTTGGGGGTCTTGCCACAGCGGTCGACATGCAGACGCATCTGCTCGAAGGCCATTGCTCCGCGGTATGCGGCCAGCGTATTACCCTCGGTTGCGGGGCGCGTCACGGCTGTCTCTTGGATCTCGGGTGCGGCTACCTCCGTAAAGTTGGGGTATTGGTTCGCTCCCAACAACGTCTGGCGGCGTGTGGCGATGTTCTTGTCTTTGGCTGCGGCCGATGCGGCGATGGTCTCTTTGACGAAACCGGCCTTGTAAGCCTCGGTATATCCGCCCTTCTGCTCGATTGCAAGGAAGAGTTTCCACGCTTCGGTGGCAATCGACTGGGTGAGTGTTTCGATGTAGTACGAACCGCCGGCCGGGTCTACGACCTGATCGAAGTGGGCTTCGTGCTTGAGCAGCAGCTCGGTGTTGCGAGCGATGCGCTTCGAGAATTCGGTCGGAGTCTCAAACGAGACATCGAACGGAGTGACTTCGAGCGAATGTACGCCGCCGATGGCCGCCGACATGGCTTCGGTCGTGCCGCGCAACAGGTTGACGTAGGGATCGTATACGGTCTGATTCCATTTCGAAGTTACGGCGTGGATCTGCATCTTGCAGGCACAGTTCTTTTCGGGGTTGTAGCCCTTGACGATGTTGGCCCAAAGCATGCGTGCTGCGCGGAACTTGGCGATCTCCAAGAAGTAGTTCGAGGTCACCGAGAGCGAGAAGCGAATTTTGCGTGCGGCGATCTCGCCCGAAATTCCGGCATCGGTCAGGCGGGCAATGTAGTCGTTGCCGGCAGCCAGCGCGAATGCCAACTCCTCGACGATGGTCGATCCGGCGTTTCCGAAGATGTCGCCCGATACGGTCACGATGCGGATGTGCTTGTAGGCTTTGGTCTTCTCGATCAGCGCAGCGATGCGGCCGAAGCACTTCTCGCCGTTGGGTGAACAGAATTCGCCTTTGGTCGAAAGCCCTTTGACGAGCGGGTCGATCACGAATGCGGCGCGAGCCTCTCCGGCGATTCCCTCTTTTTCGAATTTAGCGATCACCAGCTCGGCCAGATTGCCCATGCCTGCTCCGCTGAAGACCATTTCGATGGCCGTAGCGCAGATGTCCTTGAGCAGCAGGTCGAGATCCGCAGCGGTGAAGCCCTCCTTCGCAATCGCGAAGCCGAGCGAGTTCACGCCGGTGTTGAGCAGTTTCAACGCCTCGGCGTTGGCCTTTTCGGGGCATTCGACCGTGATGGTCTGGTGGATGTGCCAGCGGTTGTGAGAATGTGTACCGCGCACATACGGGAACTCGCCTGCTTGCGAGCCCATAAAGCGGAGACCTTCGAGGTTTTCGGCGCGGTAGTAGGGACGGACGTTGAATCCTTCGCCCGTGCGCCATACTAATTTGCGCTCGTAGTCAGCACCTTTCAGGTCGGCTGTGATCACCTCTTCCCATTTTTCGGTCGAAACCGCCGGGAACTCGGAGAACAGCTTTTCACGTTTGGTATTTGCCATAACTATTTAGAGATTAGTAATAAAAGTTTTAGTTCCTGTTTTTCAAACACGTAAAGATACTAATTTATTACGGAAACAAGAAGAAATTGTTAACAAAATAACAGCATTGTGCGGTTTTTGTACGAACCCGGAAGTTTGCCGGAAGATCGGTCGGCAGATCTGCTGGTGGCGAAGTTCGTGAAGCGGGTTTTGTCGGTTGCAGCAGCGGTGTGGTGAAAAAGTTGAATTTTGGATGAAAAGGCATCGGAATTTGACTTTTCGCAAAAGTGGCAATTTTCCGAAGTTGGCAGTTAAAAACACCTGTTTTTCGAAAAATAGGGTTAAAAAACAGGTTTTGCTCGTAAAAAACGGGTGCTTTTTGCGAAAACAACGAAAAAAAATCGACTTTTTTAGAAAAAATACAATTTTTGAAAAACAACATACCCCGAAAATAATTACATTTGTGACCGAAATATAACTGTTGCCGCAACGGGGAGTTGCTGTGAGTTCGTAAGGTTGGAATGACCTGCCGCGAGGCAGATTTCCGATTGAGATTAGGTTGGGTTAGTTTTGCAATTTTCGGTGCTCCCCGTGCGGCTTTTCGAAATCAAATCACTTATATAATAACGTATGTCATTACTCAGATTCAAAATGGTCGACGCGGCGATCAACCATTCGGCCGTTGAAATCCAAGCTCCCGAAGGTCGTCCTTCGGACTATTTCGGCGAGAGGGTTTTTAGCCGCGAAGCGATGCGCAAGTATCTCGATAAGAAAACGTTTGCTGTACTACTCGAGGCCATGGAGGGCAGCCAGCCGCTGACGCGCGAAATTGCCGATAGCGTGGCTGCCGGTATGCGCCAATGGGCTTTGGAGCGCGGAGCAGACCACTACACCCACTGGTTTCAGCCTTTGACGGGCGGCACGGCTGAGAAGCACGATGCGTTTGCCGAGCCGGATGGTCACGGTGGGGTGCTGGAGGAGTTCTCGGGTAAATTGCTTATGCAGCAAGAACCGGATGCCTCGTCGTTCCCCAACGGCGGAATCCGCAATACGTTCGAGGCGCGCGGCTATTCGGCATGGGATCCCACTTCTCCGGCCTTCATCGTCGATACGACGCTCTGTATCCCGACGGTTTTTGTGGCTTATACGGGCGAAGCACTCGACTACAAAGTGCCTCTGCTTCGGTCGATTACGGCGATTGATAAGGCGGCGACTGAGGTGTGCCGCTATTTCGATAAGAACGTCCAGAAGGTGATTTCGTATCTGGGCTGGGAGCAGGAGTATTTTCTGGTCGACGAGAGTTTGTGGGCCGTGCGTCCCGACCTGATGTTGACCGGCCGCACGCTTATGGGGCACGAATCGGCGAAGAATCAGCAGCTTGAAGACCACTACTTCGGTGCGATTCCGACGCGCGTGATCGCCTTTATGAAGGATCTGGAGTATGAGTGCCTGAAGCTGGGCATTCCGGTCAAGACGCGTCACAACGAGGTTGCGCCCAATCAATACGAATTAGCTCCTGTTTACGAGGAGACCAACTTGGCCAATGATCATAACCAACTGCTGATGACGGTGATGGACAAGATCGCTCGTCGCCACAAATTCCGCGTTTTGCTCCACGAGAAGCCCTTCAAGGGGATCAACGGTTCGGGCAAGCACAACAACTGGTCGCTGGGTACGGACACGGGAATCAACCTCTTGGCACCGGGCAAAAATGCCATGGAGAACTTGCAGTTTATCACCTTCCTTGTGAATGTGATTTCGGCTGTCTATAAGCATAATGGGCTGCTCAAGGCTGCGATTATGAGTGCCACGAACGCCCACCGTCTGGGGGCAAACGAAGCACCTCCGGCCATCATCTCGACCTTCCTCGGAACGCAGGTTTCGGCCGTTCTCGATAAGTTGGAGGCCAGCAAGAGCGACGATGCTATTCGTTTCGATGCCAAGAGCGTCTTCCGGATGAGCGGTATTTCGCGCATTCCGGCTCTGCTGCTCGATAACACCGACCGCAACCGCACTTCGCCCTTTGCCTTTACGGGTAACCGGTTCGAGTTTCGTGCCGTCGGCTCGTCGGACAACTGTGCCGAGGCGATGATTACGCTCAATGCGGCTGTGGCCGAGGAACTCAATGCATTCCGTGTCGCCGTCGATGCGAAGATCGAGGCCGGAGCAAAGAAGGAAAAGGCGATTTACGAGGTGCTGAAGCAGATGATAAACGATTGTAAGGCAATTCGTTTCGACGGTAATGGCTATTCCGATGAGTGGCGAACCGAAGCGCAACGCTGCGGCCTTGACTGCGAGACCTCGACCCCGCTGATTTTCGACCGCTACCTCACGCCGTCGTCGATCGAGATGTTCTGCAACACCGGGGTGCTCTCCGAGGTCGAGCTGGAGGCGCGCACGGAGGTGAAGTGGGAGACCTACACCAAGAAGATTCAGATCGAAGCGCGCGTGTTGGGTGATCTGGCGATGAATCACATCGTACCGATTGCATCGAAATACGAGGCGATGTTGCTCGACAAAGTCTATAAAATGTCGCAGATTCCGGGGTTGAATGCTACGGCCGACATCGACCTGATCAAGAAAATCCAGAAACATACGGGAGCGATTCAGCAGTTGGCCTCGTCGTTGATTGATGCGCGCAAGGTGGCGAATAAAATTGAAAGCCAGCGCGAAAAGGCGATTGCCTACCACGACTCGATTGCGGTGCTCTTCGACGAAATCCGTCGCCAT
Source organism: uncultured Alistipes sp. (assembly GCA_964532025.1). GTDB lineage: Bacteria > Bacteroidota > Bacteroidia > Bacteroidales > Rikenellaceae > Alistipes. The sequence continues at coordinate 6,834 of CAZHEY010000014.1, forward strand.
ATCGACAAGCTCGAAGAGATCGTCGACGACCAGATCTGGCCGTTGCCCAAATACCGCGAGCTGCTCTTCATCCGGTAGTTCCTTGGCGGGAATTGGTGGGCGTGCCGAATGGGTTGTGAGTTGTTTTCGGCTTGCGAAGCGAGCCGGCAGTCCGCAGCTCTGCCCTGCGGAGGACTGCTCTTCGCTGCACTTCGAGCCGTCCCCGCGAGCTGCGAACTGAAAAACTGTCGCCGCAGGTTAACGAGCTAACCCGGCATGCTCAATACGGAATATAAAATCGAAAACGCACGGAGCGGGGGGGTGACCTCAATGCTCCGTGCGTTTCTATGTTTGTGCTGCACATTTTGCTTCCGTTTGGTAGCTTGCGTGTTGGCTTTTCAGTCCGCAGCTCGTGGAGGCGACTATTGAGCAACGCGAAATAGCAAGCCTCCGCGTGGCGGAGCTGCGGCCTGCCGACTTGCGAAGCAAGTCGAAAATACGCCTCTCCCTCTGCCCCATAAACGACAAGCTGCCCCGAAATCATTTCGGGGCAGCTTGCTATTTGTGTATTCGACTCGAGTACTACTCGTCGTCGCGATACATATGCTCCACGTAAACTGCGTGCATCATTGCAACGCGCTTCTCGATCGAAGGTTTGGTGAAGTATTGGCGGCGGCGGAGTTCTTTCAGAACGCCCGTGCGCTCGTATTTACGTTTGAATTTCTTCAGGGCGCGTTCGATGTTTTCGCCCTCTTTAACTGGCATGATAATCATGTTGTACTACTTTTTATTGTTGTTTTATTCTGTTTTCTACTGCTGCGGGGCGTGTGCCTACCGACCACCTTCCCCAAAAATTTGCCACTTCGTCTACTCGTCGTCAGGGCCGCTTGGATGACTAAACCGCAAATAGGGAGCCAGTCGTGCTGCCTCCTCGCGGGTCAATATATTTTGTTCAATCATCTCTTCAGCGGTACTCCAACCTCCTTTCAACTGTCGTGCTTTAAGTAATCGCCTCAATGTCTGCGGCGCCAAATACGGATGGCGTCCCAACACTTTAGGCGGCGCAAAGTTAACATCTATTTTTTGAATTTCACAACTATCACACGAAATTTGTTTCAAAATTTTCTCGTAATTGCGCTCCGTGACCCCCGGAACTTCGGCTAATTGGGTTACGGAGTGGAATCCGCCGAGCCGTTCGCGGTAGTTGAGTATGGCCATTACGGTTCGTGCGCCGATGCCGGTCACGCTGCGCAGTTGTGCCGAGTCGGCCCGATTCAGCTCGACGGGCTGCTCGATCGGGTGGGCCTTACGTTCGGAAAAAATCACATACGGCTCGAGTGCCGAGGCCACCGAGTCGCTGACCACGTAGCAGTCGCGTAGCTCCTCCATGTCGTAGATGCCGCTCAGGTCGCGCCAGCGGATGAAGACCTCGGCCTGTCGCTTCGACAGTGCGCCGATTGCGCGCAGGTAGCGTGCGCTGACGGTGTCGATCCGAAATGGCGACGGTTGTAGCGGTTCGGGCAGAAGACGCCCGGCGCGGTATTCGGTGGGGGTAATGGCATATTTTCGGCCGATTCGAATCCATGGCTCGATGCGGCGGTATAGTGTGTCACTGACTCCGTAGCAGAGCGTTACATCTTCGGGAATGCGAAATATCTTTCCCGAAGCGCGGTATTTCAGCAGGCTGACAGCCTCGAATTTTGAGAATCCGAGTGCGCGCAGTTCGTCGAGTTTGACCGTGTTGGGGTCGAAGTGGCGCATGCGCAATGTATCGCATCGCCCTTCGTATTCGATCTCGACCAGCCGTGCGGCTTCCGGATCGGCCTTCGGGCGGATCAACACCACGGCGGCGATCAGTAGCCCCGCCAGCGGAAGAAAGAGAATTATGCCGCGTATCTCTCTGTCGGAAAAGAATTTGGCCATATTGGTGTCTCTATTTGCGGAAATGTTCGAGTGCGTCGCGCACCGACCCGTAGCGTAGTAGCAACTCTTGTGCCTCGGGTGCGGCGAGTCCGGTAGCCTCGGCGACCATGCGTGTGCCGCGGGCGACGAGTTTGTCGTTGGTTAGCTGCATGTTGACCATGCGGTTGCCCTTGACGCGGCCGAGCCGGATCATCACGGCCGTCGATAGCATGTTGAGCATCATTTTCTGTGCCGTGCCGGCCTTCATGCGGGTCGATCCGGTGACGAATTCCGGGCCGACGACCGCTTCGAGCGCATACTCCGCCTCGGCCGCAACGGGCGATGCCGGATTGCAGGTGATCGAGCCGGTGAGTAGTCCGTGGCGGCGCGCTTCGTGCAGACCCCCGACGACATAGGGCGTAGTGCCCGAAGCGGCGACACCTATCAATATGTCTTGCGCCGTAGGGGTGTAGGGCGACATGTCGCGCCATGCGCCGGTGGTGTCGTCCTCGGCATGCTCTACGGCACGGCGCAACGCTCCGTCGCCGCCTGCGATCAGCCCGATCACGCGGTCGAATTCCACGCCGAAGGTCGGTGGCAGCTCCGAGGCATCTGTGACCGCCAGCCGGCCGCTCGTTCCTGCGCCGATGTAAAACATCCGCCCGCCGTCGCGCATGCGGTCGACGACGCGTTCCACAAGCTGCTCCAGCACCGGAATAGCCCGTGCTACGGCTTGGTGAACGTGTGCATCTTCGTGGTTGATGCCCGTGAGAATTTCGTGTGTGGACATCTCGTCCAAATGGTCGTATGCCGAGTCCTGCTCGGTGATTCTATGCTCCATGGTGGTATTTTATCAGCCCGTCATCGGGCGATTCGACTATCTCTCGGATCGGGTATCCGGCTTGCGTGAGGCTCTCGCGCAGGAGGGCGGCGAAGTGTGCTGCCACGCCGCCTACGAACGAGATGGGCTGCCCGGCCGGATAGCGGCTCAGGTTGCGCTCGGCGAATGCCCGGAACGATTGCGTGACCAGTTCGCGCACCTGCACCGAGTCGATGTGCGCGTGGATGAAGGGCACGAATGAGGCCAGAAAACGGTTGGCATACGGCTCGCGGTAGACGCGGCTGATGATCTGCTCGTAAGTCAAGTCGTGTGCCGCAAGAAACTCCTCGCGTAGGGGAATGTGCCCTTTGAAAATCGCATTCAGGAGGTTGCGCCCCAATGCTGCGCCGCTGCCCTCGTCGCCGAGGATGTAGCCCAGCGGCGGCACATGCTGCCGGATTTCGCCGTCGCAATACCAACACGAATTCGATCCCGTGCCCAATATGCAGGCGATGCCTTCGCCGTGCTGAAACAGGGCGCGCGCCGCACCCAGCAGGTCGCTCTCGATCGCAATTCGGTCACATTGAAAGTGTTCGGCCAACGTGCGGCGCAGCTTTTCGCTGGTCTCGGGGAAGCTCTCTCCGCACCCCGCGCCGTAGAACTGAATCGCCTCTACCTGCCCGCAGTGGGGGAGTTGGGCGAGCACCTCGCGGATCTGTTCCGGGGAGAACTGCACCGCATTGATGCCCGTCGTGCGCACTTTTCGAACCTGCCCGTCGGTGTCGAGCAGCCACGTGCATTTGGTCGATCCGCTGTCGGTTGTGATTTTCATATTTCAAATGTAGCGAATTCTTTGCAAACTGCACTATTTTCGAATAACTATATTTTTTCGTTATAAAACTATTAAAAATAGTTGCGTGTGAATATTTTTTAGTTACCTTTGCGGTGTACAAATACGACAACTATGGAAAAACTGGAAAAACTGACCCGTCGCGAAGAGGAGTTGATGCACTGCTTCTGGGAACACGGTGCACTGTTCGTTCGGGAACTGGTCGAATTATCGCCCGATCCGAAGCCTCATTTCAACACCCTTTCGACGATGGTGCGCGCACTCGAAGCCAAGGGATACGTGGCACATAAGTCGTTTGGCAGCACCTACCAATACTATCCGACGGTCGGCGAGGAGGAGTTCTCGCGGCGAACGTTGGGCAGCGTCATCAACCGCTATTTCGAGAATTCGTATCTCGGTGCGGTTTCGGCGTTGGTCGAGGAGGAGAAAATTTCGGTCGAGGAGCTGCGCCGGTTGATCGACCGTATCGAAAACCAAACGGCCGAATAGCGATGTACGACCTGATGATCTACTGCCTGAAAGCAGGTGCTTGTCTGGCGGTTTTCTACTTGTTCTTCAAACTGTTGCTGAGCCGAGAAACCTTTCACCGCTTCAATCGTGTGGTGGTGTTGTGTGCGCTTGTCGGCTCGTTCGTACTGCCGCTCTGTGTGATTACCGTCTACCGCGAGATTCCTCGGTTGCCGGTTGTGGAGGTTGCGCAGACAGCCGCGATCACGGCCGAGACTCCGGTTAAAACCTTTGATTGGCAATTACTTGTCGGCACGCTATTCCTGCTGGGTGCGACCGTGTCGTTGGTGCGGACGCTCTGCTCGCTCGGCGGCGTGATCCGGCTGATTCGCCGCGGTCGACACGAACCTATTGGCAACGGGGTGGTGTTGGTGCATACCGACAATCAGGTAAATCCTTTTAGCTGGGGACGCTATCTCGTGCTCTCGGAGCAGGATTTGTCGGAAAATGGTGCGGCGATCATCATCCACGAGCGGGAGCATATCCGCCTGCACCATTCGGCCGATCTGCTCTTGACCGATCTGCTGGCCTGCTTGCAATGGTTCAATCCGGCGATGTGGCTCTTGCGCCGCGAGTTGCGCGCGATCCACGAATACGAGGCGGACGAGGCGGTCTTAAACAGCGGAGTCGACGCCCGAACATATCAACTATTACTCATCAAGAAAGCCGCCGGCGGTAGGTGGTACGCAGTCGCCAACAGCTTCAATCACAGTAAACTTAAAAACAGAATTACCATGATGTTACGCAAACCCTCTTCGCGGTGGGCAGGAGCTAAAGTGCTCTTGTTGCTGCCGCTCGCGGCACTCGCTTTAGGAGCGTTCGCCCAAACCACTTATGTCTCTTCGGAAGACCACGCCTACAAAGCAGGCGATACGATTCGTATCGCCGGACTGGATTATGCCAACCAACCCGCCCCGCTCTATCTAGTTAATGGGCAGCAGGTCGCCGATGTAAACTCAATTAATCCGGCGCAGATTCAATCAATTAGTATCAGCAAAGACTCGACCGTCGTTGCCAAGTACGGCGAGAAAGCCCGAAATGGCGTGGTGATGGTCACACTCTACAAGCCGGGCACAAATCGCACAACGGTGCTGGTCAACCCCGATTCTACGGGAACGAAAGTGGTGACGGTTACTTCGGATTCGGGATCCAATACGACATTCACATCGCCTTCGGGCAATGCGTCCATCTCCTCCGCCATTCGCGACGCAAATAGTTCGACCACGGTGACCTCCGTTACCACGAGTTCGTCGGATTCGGGTCTTACGGTTTCGTATTCAAGCGACGGAAAAACGACTTCGAGTACCATGTCCATCAAGTCCGACCAGTCGGATGCGGCTGATGCAAAGTCGCTCCGAGTTCATAAGGCGACAATCTCCTCCGACCAGATTACCGTGTCGGACAATTTGTCGGACAAGATGTTGGTCTTTATCAACGGCAAAAAAGCATCGGCCAAGCAGGTAGCTAAATTGAAGAAGAATCAGATTCGAGAAATGACCATTTATGAGGGTGCGGATGCTGTGGAATCTTATGGCGAGGCAGGCCGCGACGGTGTGGTCGTTATTAAGACACGACGCAGATAGCGTGGGTGTAGGATAAAAAGTTCAGGTGCAGCGGCGAGTCGGAAAAGGCTTGCCGTTGTTTTTTTTGTGGCGGCGCGGAGGTGGAGGCAGTTTTTGGCGGCTTGTCGGAAGGGCGTACTCTATTTGAATCCGACGATCTCGGGTCGGGTCGGAATGTAGCGGTGCTGCTCGATGCGGGTCGAGTTCGACAGCCGGAAATACTGGCTCTCGGCTAAGCCGTCTTTGCCGAAGGCAATGCCCAGCCGGATTTGTATCGTGTTGAATACCAGCCGCTCATTACGTAGCCGGACGCCCAGCCCAAACGAGGTGAAGAAGTTGTTTTTGAACATATTGGGCGAGTATCCGAGCAGTCCGAAATCCGCAAATCCGAAGAAGGCGATGCGAAATCCTAAGGGCTGGTAGGGGGTAAAAATCACGGTTTCGGTGTTGAGCGTCGAGCGGTTTGTGCCGATCCGGTGGCCGCGCAGGGCATGCAGCCCGTTGTCGGCCGTAAAGCGGATGCTCTCGTCGTTACCCCGGTCGCGATTCCACCCCTGTGTGTAGTTGAGCGACAAGAATTGGCGAATGTGGCTGCGGCGCACCATAAATAGGTTGGAGAACCATTCGGCATTGACCTCGATTGCGCTGCGATTCCACTTGCCGGTCTGGTTGTTGATGTAGCTGCCCAACGTTGCGCCGGCCATGAGGTAGCCGATCGGCAGGAAAGTTCCGGTTTTGTAGCTCATGCCCAGATAGAAATCGTCGAAGAATTCGCCCCACGAATACCCGGCAATCACCTCGGCTTTGTATCCCGATGCGAGGTACTCGCGACGTCCGAAGCCGTAGATCATGTTCGCGGAGTAGAATTTCTCGCGATAAAGACCCATGCCGACCAGCAGGATATCTTGGTCGTGAAGTGCCGGATTGAGGAAGTTCTCGACGGGCGGCCGACGGCCGATGCGGCGGTAGTTGTAGCGGCTGGTGATGAAGACGCTCGAATTGATCCCCGGCAGAAAATAGGAATAACCGCCCCATGCGTCGAGGTTGCGTTGCTTGACTAACAGCGACGTATCTTGCTCGATCATGTAGCATTTGTCCTTGTTGTCGCTGTATGTGAGGCCGATTTCGTAGTCGGTCGGTCGCAGGAATTCCTTGCGCAGACCCACTTCGAGCCGGGTGCTGAAGAAGTCGCGCCCGGCAGCAAAATCGGCGGTGTAGAACGATCCGAGGACGTTGGGGATTCCGTATTCGAACAGGTTGCCGCCGTAGGAAAAGTCCTTGTAGTTGAAGTTGGTCATGAGCTTGAACCGGTTGCCCGATCCGAGGATGTTGTCGTCGGAGATGCCGATCATCGTCCGACCTCCGGAGTGTAGTCCGGCATCCATTGAGATCGTCCAGCTGTCGCGTGTGGTGATGTGGAGGTTGACGCGCGTGGTGTCGAGTGTGTCGCGTTGTACGTCGATGTCGATATCGGCGATGTAGTTGCGGGAGCGGATGAGCTGTTTGTTGCGCACGATCAGCTGTGGGTCGAGTAGGTCGCCCGAACGGAAAAGCAGGTCGCGGCGTATGACGCGCTCACGTGTCAGCGAGTGCATCTTGTTCGAGAAACGTTCGAGGCGGTTGCCGTTCTCGTCGAATACGTTTTGTCGATCAATAGTGATCTCGCCGATTGTCTTTCCGGCGTAGGGTTTCAGCAGGCGGCTTTCATCGGTGATCTGTCCGCTGGAGGTCGTGTCGAGTACCGGACGCACGAAGAGCATCCGGTAGAGCAGGCGCGGCACGGCGCGGCGCGTGGTTTTCGATTGGATGCTGTCGTAGAGTCGCCGGTTGCGCTCGCTCATCTTGCTGTTGATGACGGCCGCGCTGTCGGGGGTGAATTTGTCGGGTCCGGATACGACTGGCCCTGCCGCATGTGCTGCCACGGCAACGGCAAGGAGCAGGAGAGTTGCGAATATACAGAATCCGAGTTTCATGACCTCAAAGATAACGGATTTTTCGCTGATTCCGTATAAAAAAGATCTACCCTTTGCGGGGTAGATCTCAAAATTAATCTCTTTGTTATTTGCGAGCTTCCTTGGCCTCGATGCACTCGGTGGCATGGGGCACGCGCATCAGCCGCTCTTTGGGAATGAGCTTGCCGGTGGTTTTGCAAATGCCGTAGGTCTTATTCTCGATGCGGATCAATGCCATTTCGAGGTTGCGGATAAATTTCATCTGGTGTGCCGCCAGTCGGCCGCTCTCCTCCTTCGAAAGGGTTGCAGCACCCTCTTCGAGCACCTTGAACGTCGGCGAAGTATCTTCGGTGTCGTTGTCGGCCGTATGGGTAATCGTTGCACGCAACAGCTCGTAGTCCGCACGTGCATTCTCGAGTTTTTTCAATATAAGCTGCTTGAACTCTTCGAGTTCCACATCGCTATATCGGGTTCGTTCTTCAGCCATAGTCGTCTTGTTCTCTTTTAGGTTTATGTAAAAATAAGTATATATTCCGAGAATACCAAATTTCGAACTAATTATTACTGCTTCGACGCGGCACGGTGCAACCGGCATGCTGCTGCGCCTTTTTGGACTCTTGCGGCGGGTCGTTTTCGGCTTGCGCAGCAAGTCGGCAGGCCGCAGCTCCGCCATGCGTAGGACAGCTCGGAGCGCAGCGAAGAGCTGTCCCCGCGAGCTGCTGCCTGAAAACAAAAACAAATCGCCCTTAAAAAAGCCGCCGATAAGGATTCCAGCTTGATCGTTCCTTTGTGGTGCGATGTGCTTACAAAACAGACCGGTTTGCAGTACTGCTGCAAACCGGTCTGTTTCTAACAAAATACAATTTCATTGTTCCGCTCTCTCGGGTCGCTATTCGGTAGTGCTCCGACCCTCTTGGAACGTGGCGGTCGATAGCACCCTCCTTGCTGCCTACCCCTTTCGGGTTGGCATTCGGTAGCCCCTCCCCTCTCGGTGACGGCCTCCTTGCTGCCCCCCTCACGGGTTGGCATTCGGTAGCCCCTCCTCTCTTGGTGACGGCCTTCTTGCTGCCCCCCCCCGGCTATTTGCGGCCCTCTTTGGCCTCGATGCACTCGGTGGCGTGGGGTACACGCATCAGCCGCTCCTTGGGAATGAGCGTGCCGGTGGTTTTGCAAACGCCGTAGGTCTTGTTCTCGATGCGCACCAACGCCATTTCGAGGTTGCGGATGAATTTCATCTGGTGTGCTGCCAGCCGACCGCTCTCCTCTTTCGAGAGAGTCGTTGCGCCCTCTTCGAGCACCTTGAACGTCGGCGAGGTATCCTCGGTGTCGTTGTCGCCCGTGTGAGTAATCGTTGCACGCAGCAGCTCGTAGTCCGCGCGCGCATTCTCGAGCTTTTTCAAAATGAGCTGTTTGAACTCTTCGAGTTCCGCATCGCTATATCGTGTTCTTTCGTCTGACATACGCTATTCCCTATTATCTATTTTAGGTAAAATTAAACAAATATTCCGAGAACACCAAATCCGCCGAGGTATATATTAGGTCTTAGATTCGCGTAACGGCAATACGGATCGGATCTTCGTCGACATCGGAGTCGACAACGACCTCTCCGGCCGGTGCTTCCGTTGCTTTGACCTCGAGGGCGAGCGTCTGCGATGCAACGTAGTCGGCATAGCCGGCAATCGCCGCAGCCACGATCGGCTTCTGCTCGATCTCGACGCGTATTTTGTCCGTCACTTCGAATCCCGAATCCTTTCGGATGTTCTGGATGCGGTTTATCAACTCGCGTGCCACGCCTTCGGCACGCAGCTCATCGGTGAGTGTGATGTCGAGTGCCACGGTGAGTTTACCCTCCGAAGCAACCAGCCAGCCCGGCATATCCTCCGAGGTGATCTCGAAGTCGGCGGGTGTGACTGTGATCTGCTCCTCGCCCAGATTGAGCACGGTTTCGGCGGCGGATTCGATCGCGGCGATCTGCTCCTGCGAGAAGGTCGCCGTCAGTGCGGCGATTTGCTTCATCTGCTTGCCGTAGCGTGGACCGAGGGTCTTGAAATTGGGCTTGATGCGCTTGGTAATCAAACCGGTGGTCTTCTCGATTAGCTCGATCTCCTTGATGTTCACCTCGTTGAGGATCAGATTTTTCACCGCCGAGATGTGTTCGCCCATCACTGGGTCGAGCACCGGAATGAGAATCTTGGTCAGCGGCTGACGCACCTTGATCGACACCTTGCGGCGCAAGGCGAGAACCATTGACGAGACTTGCTGTGCCAAGAACATCATATCTTCCAGCCGCGCATCGACCAGCGATTCGTCGGCTTTGGGGAAGGTCGAGAGGTGTACCGATTCGTCGGTGTGGCGGCCGCTCACGGCATTCAGATCGCCGAAGATGCGGTCGGAGATGAAGGGCGCAAACGGTGCTGCGAGCATGGTGACCGTCTCCAGACAGGTGTAGAGGGTCTGATAGGCCGCTAACTTGTCGTCGGTCATGCCTCCGCCCCAGAATCGCTTGCGGTTCAGGCGGACATACCAGTTCGAGAGGTTCTCGCCGACGAACTCCTGTATGGCGCGTGCCGCAGGTGTCGGGTCATACTCCTCGAGCGAGCGGGTCACCTCTTTGACCAGCGTATTGAGTAGTGAGATGATCCAGCGGTCGATCTCAGGCCGTTTCTCGATCGGAATTTCCGGTTCTTTGCCCGTGAACGAATCGACGTTGGCATAGAGCGCGAAGAACGAATAGGTGTTGTAGAGTGTGCCGAAGAATTTGCGGCGCACCTCGTCCACACCCTCTTTGTCGAATTTGAGGTTGTCCCACGGCTGGGAGTTCGAGATCATGTACCAGCGCGTAGCATCAGCTCCGTAGGTGTCGAGTACCTCGAACGGATCGACGGCATTGCCCAGTCGTTTGGACATCTTGTTACCGTTTTTGTCGAGTACCAACCCGTTGGAGATGATGTTTTTGAAAGCTACCGAATCGAAGAGCATCGAGGCGATGGCGTGCAGCGTGAAGAACCAGCCGCGTGTTTGATCGACACCCTCGGCGATGAAGTCGGCCGGGAAAACCTTGTCGAATGTCGCTCCGCCGTTTTCGAACGGATAGTGGATCTGTGCGTAGGGCATAGCACCCGAGTCGAACCATACGTCGATCAGATCCGATTCGCGTTTCATCGGCTCGCCCTTGGGCGATACGAGGACGATCGAGTCGACATAGGGACGGTGCAGGTCGATGTTGGCGGTCGAGTAGTTCGCCTTCGACAGGTCGCCGACTTTGAAATTCTTATAGGGATTCTCCTGCATGAAACCGGCTGCGATCGACTTCTCGATCTCGGCGATCAGCTCTTCGATCGAGCCGATGCACTTCAACTCCGTGTGGTCTTCGGTTGCCCAGATCGGAAGCGGCGTGCCCCAGAATCGCGAGCGCGATAAGTTCCAGTCTACCAGCCCCTCGAGCCATTTGCCGAAACGTCCCGATCCGGTTGATTCGGGCTTCCAGCGGATCGTCTTGTTCAGCTCGATCATGCGGTCACGCAGGGCCGTGGTGCGGATGAACCACGAGTCGAGCGGATAGTACAACACGGGTTTGTCCGTGCGCCAGCAATGGGGGTAGGAGTGGGTGTGTTTTTCGATCTTGAAGACCTTGTTTTCGGCCTTGAGCATCACCGAAATGTCGATGTCGAGTGTCGAATCGTCGGCCGTAAGTTGTTCGTCGTATGCGTTTTTCACGTAGCGACCGGCGTATGCGGCATACTTCTGGACATCAATATTGCTTTCGACGAATGCGGGATCAAGCTCCTCGGTCAGGAAGAATTTACCCGTGCGATCGACCATCGGCTGGTTCTTTCCGGCCCGATCGATCATAAACAGGGGTGCGATGCCTGCGGTTTTTGCCGCGCGGTCGTCGTCCGCACCGAATGTCGGTGCGATGTGCACGATGCCCGTACCGTCGGAGGTGGTCACAAAATCGCCTGCGATAACGCGGAACGCATCGCCCATGGGCTTCACCCACGGCAGCAACTGCCGGTAGCGGATGCCGACCAGCTCCGAGCCTTTCCAGCTCTCACCCGTCAGCGTATAAGTCCCCTCCATCTTTTTGGTGAAGTACGAGGCGACCAGATCCTTGGCCAGAATGACCGTCTGCGGGGTGTCGGTATAGGGGTTGCGGCACTTGACCTTGACGTATTCGATCTGCTGCCCGACAGCCAGTGCCGTATTCGACGGCAACGTCCACGGAGTCGTCGTCCAAGCCAGAAAATAGAGCGTTCCCTGCGTGTCGCCGAAGAGCTTCTCGCTTGCGGCGTCGCGCTCGATTTCGAATTGGGCCGTGCAGGTCGTATCCTTCACATCGCGATAGCACCCCGGCTGGTTCAGCTCGTGGGTCGAGAGCCCTGTTCCGGCCGCCGGCGAGTAGGGCTGAATGGTGTAACCTTTGTATAGCAGCCCTTTGTCGAAGAGCTGCTTGAGCAGCCACCAGAGGGTTTCGATGTATTTGTTGTCGTAGGTGATGTAGGGATCGTCCATATTGACCCAGTAGCCCATTTTGCGGGTGAGGTTCTCCCAGACGCCCGTGAACTCCATGACCGCTTCGCGGCAGGTGCGGTTGTACTCCTCGATCGAAATGCTCTTGCCGATCGCCTCCTTGGTGATCCCCAACTTCTTCTCTACGCCCAGTTCGACGGGTAGCCCGTGGGTATCCCACCCGGCCTTGCGGTGGACGCGGTAGCCCTGCTGCGTCTTGTAGCGGCAGAATACGTCTTTGATCGTGCGTGCCATGACGTGGTGAATACCCGGCATGCCGTTGGCCGAGGGAGGGCCTTCGTAGAATACGAAGGTCGGATGCCCTTCGCGGGTCGAAATGCTTTTGTGAAATGTGTCGTGGGCGTCCCACTCGCCGAGCACCTCGGCTGCGAGTCCGGCCAGATCAAGCCCTTTATACTCCTTGAATTTCATATTTTGCGAATGCTAATTGTCTGATAAAAGGCAAAGATAATCGAAAAATAAAAATTAAAGAAGAAAAATTAAAAATTAATGGAGATTCCGGCGGATAACGCGTGCCGGATTGCCGACGGCGACCGAGTCGGCCGGAATGTCGTGGGTGACTACCGCGCCCGCTCCGATGATCGAGCGCGCTCCGATGCTGACGCCCGGGCAGACCGTCACGCCGCCTCCGAGCCAGCAATCGTCGCCGATTGTGATCGCGAGTCCGCATTCGAGTCCCTCGCGGCGTTCGTCGGCATCCATCGGATGCACGGCCGTAAGCAGCTGGACATTTGGCCCGATGAGCGTATGGCTACCGATGCGGATCGGGGCCAGATCGAGCATCGTGACGTTGAAGTTGACGAATGAACCTTCGCCGATATGGATGTTGAATCCGTAGTCGCAGTAGAATGGGGCGCGGATGAACCCCTCGACGTGGGGACAGAGGGCGCGCAGTGTGTCGAGGTAGGCCGGTGTGCGCATCGCTGGTAGCGCGTTGAGCTGCGTTCGGAGCTGCGCCGCGGTGTTGCGGGCTTCATCCAACTCGCTATCGAAGGGATCGAACCACGCTCCGGCAGTCATTTTCTCGCGCTCGGTCATTTCCGGTGTCGAATTAATCGAACGACTGCATCTCGATGAGCTTGGCGTAGATACCGTTGCGCGCCATTAGTTCGGCGTGCGTGCCCAGTTCGGCGATGCGACCGTGGTCGACGACGATGATCTTGTCGGCATTGTGGATCGTCGAAAGACGGTGGGCAATGACGATCGAGGTGCGGCCGACGAGCAGTTTGTTGAGCGCATCCTGCACGAGTTTCTCGCTCTCGGTGTCGAGTGCGGAGGTCGCCTCGTCGAGGATCAGGATGTCGGGGTTCTTCAAAACGGCGCGGGCGATCGAGAGTCGTTGACGCTGACCTCCGGAGAGTTTCACGCCGCGGTCGCCGATGTTGGTGTCGTAGCCTTCGTTGCATTCGCGGATGAAGCAGTCGGCGTTGGCGATGCGTGCCGCCTCGACGATCTCTTCGTGCGTAGCACCGGGTTTCCCCATTGCCAAGTTGCCCTCGATCGTGTCGTTGAACAGCACGGTGTCCTGTGCTACCACGCTCATGTGGGCGCGCAGGCTATCCTGTGTATAGTCTTTGAGCGAAATGCCGTCGATGCGGATCTCACCCGACGTGGGGTCGTAGAAGCGCGGAATCAGTTCGCTCAAGGTCGACTTGCCGCCGCCCGAAGGGCCGACCAACGCCACCGTCTGGCCGCGCAGGATCTCAAACGAAACGCCGTCGATGACCTCGCGCTGACCGTCGTAGGAGAAGTGCACGTCGCGGAATTCGATCTTCTCGCGGAACTTCTCCAGAACTTTTGCATTGGGCTTATCCTGAATTTCGGGGATCGTGTCGATCACCGAGAAGATACGTTCGCCAGCGGCCAGACCTTGGTTGATATTGGCAAACTGGTCGACAAATGCGCGCACGGGGCGCGTGATCTGCGAGAAGATGGCGATGAAGGCGATGAAGCTACCCGAGTCGAGTGTCCCTTTGGCCACGAGCGATCCGCCGAAAACCAGAATCACCCCGACGGCCGCGATGCCCAGAAACTCACTCGTCGGCGAGGCCAACTGCTGGCGGCGCGCCATTGAGAGCGTCAGCCGTGCCAGATCGGCACTGATGTCGTAGAATTTCTGTTTGACGTAACCCGTGGCGTTGTAGCTCTTGATGACTTTCACGCCCGAAAGCGATTCGTCGAGAGCTGATACCATTTCGCCCATACGCTGCTGGTTGGTACGTGCCGGGTGGCGCAACCGCTTGACGATGTTGCCGATGATTAATGCAACGACCGGCAGGAACAACACCGAGAAGATTGACAGCTGCCACGAGATGACAATCATCATGGCGATGTAGCCGATGATCAGAAACGGCTCACGGAACGAGACTTGAAGGGTGTTGGTGATGCAAAACTGAACCACGCCGACATCCGACGTGATTTTCGAGATGATGTCGCCTTTGCGCTGGTCGCTGAAGAAGCCGACGTTCATGTCCATCACCTTGGAGAACATCTCGTTGCGCATCTTCTGCAAGGTGCGCGCACGCATGGTCTCGATCGTCCACGAACCCAGATAGCGGAACAGATTGCTCAACAGGCTGATACAGATTGCCACGACGGCCAAGAGCAACAATACGTTTTGACGGTCGTACTCCTGAAAAATAAGGGAGTAGGTGTAGTTGAAAAGTGCCGTGACATACTCCTTGTTCAGCGTCAACGGCGGCAGTTTATCGACATATTCCGGCGTGAATCCCGCATCGAACATGGTGTTCAAAATCGGGATTATGAGCATGAATGTCAGCGAATTGAACAGCGCGTAGAAGAGCGAATAGAAGAAATAGGGAATCGCGTATTTTTCGATTGGCCGGGCAAAGCCCAGCAATCGCATATAGGTCTTAAACATGCGGAATGTCTATTTGAGTTTGTCGAATATTCCCGGCAAAGGTAGAAAATTTAATCCGAAATTCATAATGCCGAGCTATACCCGGTGTCTTCCAGCAAGTTGGCTTTGTTGTTGGCCGCAGCAACAGCCAGAAAATCGCACCGGTTGTTCTCGGCGGTTTCCGCGTGTCCCTTGACCCAGACGAAGCGCACCCGGTGGCGTCGGTAGACGCGCAAAAAGCGCATCCAGAGATCGGGGTTTTTCTTCCCTGCGAAATTTTTCTTCTCCCAGCCGAAGAGCCAGCCCTTCGCCACGGCATCGACCACGTATTTCGAATCGGAGTAGATCGTCACCTCCGAGCCGTCGAATTTGAGTGCCTCCAGAGCCACGCATACGCCCATGAGCTCCATGCGGTTGTTGGTCGTCAGGCGGAATCCCTGCGAAAGCTCCTTGCGGAACGCCCCGCAAAGCAGCACTGCACCGTAACCGCCCGGCCCCGGATTGCCCAGAGCCGAGCCGTCGGTGTATATGGTTATTGACTGCAATGTGAAAGTCCTAATTCGCTAATTGTTCCTTGATTGCGGCGATCTTTGCTTCGGCATCGGCCTGCTTGGCACGTTCGTTGGCAATGACCTTCTCGGGCGCGGAGTTGACGAAGCGTTCGTTCGAGAGCTTCTTCATCACCGAGGCGAGGAATCCTTCGTAATAGCGCAGGTCGGTGGCCAGTTTCTGCCGCTCGGCTTCGAGGTCGATCTTGCCGGCCATCGGCACGAAGTATTGGGTCGTCTTGACGAGGAATGCCGCTGCTGCCGGATCTTTCTCCGTGACGGTTTCGATCGCCGTGAGGTTGGCCATCTTCAGCAGCACGGGGGCATATTCCGCCGGATAATTCTCGTCGGCAATCACTTGCAGGGTAAGTGCCTCCTTTTGCGGCAAGCACTTCTGGTTGCGGATGTTGCGGACTGCCGAGATGATCTCTTGTGCCAGCGCGAAGCGTGCGAGCAGTTCCGGATTCTCGGGGGTCGGCTCGGGCATTGCGGCCACGGTGATCGACTCGCCTTCGCCGCGCGGGGCGAGGTCTTGCCAGATCTCCTCCGTGACGAACGGCATGAAGGGGTGCAGCAGGCGCATCAGCGCATCGAAGAAATCGCGCGTTGCGGTCATGGTTGCCGCATCGGTCGGAGCTCCGTAGGCCGGTTTCACCATTTCGAGGTACATGCCGCTGAAGTCGTCCCAGAAGAGGCGGTAAGCCTCCTTGAACGCCTCGGAGATGCGGTATGAGCGGAAGTTATCCGCAATTTCGCGCAGCGAGCGGTTCAGCGTCTGTGCGAACCAGTCGATTGCCAACCGGTCGTTTTGACTCTGTGTGGCGGCGGTGTCGACCGTCCAGCCGTTGATTAGGCGGTAGGCATTCCAGATCTTGTTGCCGAAGTTGCGACCCTGCTCGCAGAGTGCTTCATCGAACATCACGTCGTTGCCGGCCGACGAGGAGATCAGCATGGCCATACGCACGCCGTCTGCGCCGAATTTGGCGATCAGGTCGAGCGGGTCGGGCGAGTTGCCCAACTGCTTGGACATCTTGCGGCCGATCTTGTCGCGGACGATGCCCGTGAAATAGACGTTGCCGAAGGGTTTTTCGTTGCGGTATTCGTAGCCTGCCATGATCATGCGCGCCACCCAGAAGAAGATGATATCGGGGCCGGTCACCAGATCGTTGGTGGGGTAGTAGTAGTCGATTTCGGCGTTGTGCGGATTGCGGATGCCGTCGAAGACCGAGATCGGCCACAGCCACGACGAGAACCACGTGTCGAGGACATCTTCATCCTGTCGCAGATCGCTGATCTGAAGCGTGTTGTCACCGCTCTTGGCACGCGCCTTGGCCAAAGCCTCTTCGGCCGTCAATGCCACGACGAATCCGCCTTTGGGCAGGTAGTAGGCCGGGATGCGTTGACCCCACCACAACTGACGCGAGATGCACCAATCCTTGATGTTCTCCATCCAGTGGCGGTAGGTGTTCTTGTATTTGTCGGGGAAGAAGCGGATCACGTCCTCCATGACGGCCTTGGTCGCCGGCTCGGCGATCTGGGACATTGCCATGAACCACTGCATCGAGAGCTTCGGCTCGATCGCCACGCCCGTGCGCTCGGAGTAACCGACGTTGTTGGTATACTCTTCGGTCTTCTCGAGCAGTCCGGCGGCCGACAGGTCGCCTTCGATCTTGCGGCGCACGTCGAACCGGTCTTGGCCCACATACAGTCCCACTTTGTCGTTGATCGTTCCGTCGTCGTTGAAGATGTCGATGGTCTCAAGTCCGTATTTCTCGCCTAACATGTAGTCGTTGACGTCGTGCGCCGGAGTGACTTTGAGTGCTCCCGTACCGAATTCGATATCGACATATTCGTCGCGAATGACGGGGATCGAGCGACCGACCAATGGCACAATGACGCGCGCATCGGCGGCAAGCCCGGTGTAACGCGGGTCGTTGGGGTTGACACACAGAGCCGTATCGCCCAGAATGGTTTCGGGACGCGTCGTGGCGACGATGATCGCCTGATCCGACCCTTCGATCATGTAGCGCAGGTAGTAGAGCTTGCCGTGCGACTCCTTGAAGACAACCTCTTCGTCCGAGAGGGCGGTTTTGGCTGCCGGATCCCAGTTGACCATGCGCACGCCGCGGTAGATCTTACCCTTCTCGTAGAGGTCGCAGAAAACCTGCAAAACACTCTCTGTGCGCGTTTCGTCCATGGTGAAGCAGGTGCGCTCCCAGTCGCACGAAGCACCTAATTTGCGTAGCTGTTGGAGGATGACACCTCCGTATTTCTCTTTCCACTCCCAAGCATATTCGAGGAATTTCTCGCGCGAGAGCTGCGCCTTCTCGATACCCTTTTCGCGCAGCATGGCAACGACTTTAGCCTCGGTGGCGATCGACGCGTGGTCCATACCCGGAACCCAGCAGGCGTTCTTGCCCGACATGCGGGCGCGGCGGATCAGCACATCCTGCAACGTATTGTTGAGCATGTGGCCCATGTGGAGCATTCCGGTCACATTGGGCGGCGGAATGACGATGGTGTAGGGTTCGCGCTGGTCGGGTTCGGAATGGAACAAGCGGTGGTTGATCCAGTAGTCATACCATTTTGACTCGATCTCTTGTGGTGCGTATTTGTCTGCGATTTGCATGGATATAAGTTTGCTTTTGTTGTTTGAGGGGCAAAGTTATTAACATTCTGTCAAAGTTAAAATAAAATTACTAAAAAAACGTTACCTTTGCATCATTATTATAGATAGAAGTATATGAGTAAAAGAGATAAGATTGAAACGATTGAAATCGACGATGTGAACCTCGGGGCCGAATTGTTGGACGGCCACCACCACGTTATTCCGATCGTCGCGGGAGGCGATGAGCTTGTAGAAGAGGTCGATGTGCCGGAGATCATTCCGATTCTCACGTTGCGTTCGTCGGTGCTTTTCCCCGGAGCGATTACGCCGATTACCGTCGGCCGCGACAAAAGTATTTCGCTGGTGCGTGCCGTGAATGCCGAAGGAGGTATTCTGGGCGCGGTGCTTCAGCGCGAAAGCGATGTCGAAGATCCTGCTCCTTCGGATATGTATAAGGTGGGCACGGCGGCTCGCATCATCAAGATTTTGGAGATGCCTAACGGCAATCTGACGGTGATTCTCAACGGTCTGGAGAAGATCGAGATCACCGAATATGTCACCGTCGATCCCTATTTCAAGGCGCGTGTCACGCCGCTGCGCGATACCACGCCCGACCTGAAGAGCATCGAATTCGAAGCCCTCGTGGACTCGATCCGCGATGTGGCACTCAACATCATCAACGTGTCGCAGACGATGCCCAAGGAGGCGGCGTTTGCAATCAAAAATATCGATTCGAAACGCGGCATCATCAACTTCATCTGCTCGAATATGGAGCTTTCGGATGAAGATCGCCAGTCGTTGCTCGAAGCACCGGGACTGTTAGCGCGTGCCCGCAAACTGCTTGAAATTCTGATCCGTGAGCAGCAGTTGGTCGAACTGAAGAACCAGATTCAGGAGCGCGTCAAGCAGGAGATCGACAAACAGCAGCGCGACTACTACCTCCAGCAGCAGATGCGTACCATTCAGGACGAATTGGGCGAAGGCTCGGATGCCGAGGTCGAGAAGATGCGCGAGGCCGCGAAGAAGAAAAATTGGCCGAAGGAGGTCGGTGAGACCTTCGAAAAGGAGTTGCAGAAAGTCGAACGCTTGAACCCTGCGGTGGCCGAATACTCGGTGCAGATGACCTACCTGCAACTGTTGCTGGAGCTGCCGTGGAACGAGCTGACCAAAGATAACCTCGATTTAACTTGCGCGCGCGAGCAGCTCGATCACGACCACTTCGGATTGGAGGAGGTCAAAGATCGAATCCTCGAACATCTGGCCGTCATCAAGCTCAAGGGCGACCTCAAGTCACCGATCCTCTGCCTCTACGGCCCTCCGGGAGTGGGTAAAACCTCGCTCGGAAAGTCGGTAGCTGCGGCTCTGGGACGCAAATTCGGTCGCATCTCCTTGGGCGGTCTGCACGACGAATCGGAGATCCGCGGCCACCGCCGCACCTACATTGGTGCTATGCCCGGCCGGATCATCCAGACGATCAAACGCTGCGGCTCGTCGAACCCCGTGATTATCCTCGACGAGGTCGACAAGGTTACCGTGTCGAACCACGGCGATCCGTCGAGTGCCCTGCTGGAGGTACTCGACCCCGAACAGAATACCACGTTCCACGACAACTATATCGACATGGAATACGACCTGTCGAAGGTGCTTTTCATCGCCACGGCCAACAACATCGGCAACATCGCTCCGGCACTGCGCGACCGCATGGAGATGATCAATATCGCCGGCTACCTGCTGGAGGAGAAGGTGCAAATTGCACTGAACCACCTGCTGCCCAAGCAACGTGTTGCCCACGGCATCAAGGAACACGAGTTGACGCTCTCGGCCGAGATCATCGAGCAGATCATCTCCGGCTATACGCGTGAGGCCGGTGTGCGTTCGCTGGACAAATATTTAGCCAAGATCGCCCGTGCCCGTGCCAAGCAGATCGCTTTTGACGAGGCCTTTGCGCCCGAAATTTTGAATAAGGATCTCGAACGGATTCTCGGCATGGCCAAATTCCTCAAAGAGGAGTACGAAGTGGGCGGCATGACGGGAGTGGTCACCGGTCTGGCATGGACGGAGGTCGGGGGCGACATCCTCTACATCGAGTCGTGCCTGACGCCCGGCAAGGGCAAAGTGAGCCTGACGGGTAATCTGGGCGACGTGATGAAGGAGTCGGCAACCATTGCCCACGAATGGGTCATGGCGCACCACGATGAGTTGGGCATCGACCCGAAACTCTTCGAACAGAACGACATCAACATCCACGTGCCCGAGGGGGCAATCCCCAAGGACGGCCCTTCGGCCGGTATCACCATGGTGACCTCGATCGTATCGACCTATACGGGTCGCAAGGTGCGTGATCGGATCGCCATGACCGGTGAAACGACCCTGCGTGGTCGGGTGATGCCTGTGGGTGGGGTGAAGGAGAAGATCCTCGCCGCCAAGCGCGCCGGCATCACGGAGCTGATTCTCTCGGAAGAGAACCGCAAGGATATCGCCGAGATCAAGCCCGAATATGTGGCCGGCTTGAAGTTTAACTATGTGAGAAACAATGCGGATGTACTTTCGTTGGCACTTCAATAGATCATGAAATTCATCGCAATCATCCCTGCGCGCTATGCGGCGACGCGCTTTCCCGGTAAGATATTAGCCGTATTGGGCGGCAAACCTGTCATTCAGCGCGTTTACGAGCAGGTGGCCGGTGTGCTGGATGAGGTGGTGGTGGCCACTGACGACGAGCGGATCTATCAGGCCGTGCGCGCCTTTGGCGGCAAGGTCGAGATGACCTCGGTCGACCACCGCAGCGGTACGGATCGCTGCTGGGAGGCTTATTGTAAGCAGGGCGGTTCGTATGACGTGGTGGTCAACGTGCAGGGCGATGAGCCTTTTATCCAGCCCTCGCAGCTGGAGACCTTGAAACGCTGTTTCGACAATCCGGCAACCGACATCGCCACGCTGGTCAAACCCTTTACCGTGGCCGACGGACTCGCGGCACTCGAAAATCCCAACTCGCCGAAGGTGGTACTCGATGCCGCATCGCGGGCACTCTACTTTTCGCGTTCGGTGATCCCCTACCTGCGCGGTGTTCCGCGTGAAGAGTGGTTGGCACGGCATACGTTCTACAAACACATCGGCATCTATGCGTTCCGTACCGAGGTGATGCGGGCAGTGACCGCGCTGCCGCAGTCGTCGCTGGAGCTGGCCGAGTCGCTGGAGCAGTTGCGTTGGTTGGAGAACGGCTACCAGATCGGTGTGGGTATCTCCGAGGTCGAGACCATCGGTATCGATACGCCCGAAGATCTGGCGAGGGCCGAGGTCTTTTTGCACGAAATCCTACAAAAGCAGCCGAGATGATCTGTGGGTTGTATACCGCCGAAAAAAGAGGCGTCAACTCCGCGGCTTTTCGATCGACAAAGGGTAATAGCATCTTGGCCAATCAACTCGAAGGACACTTTAACGTCATCTGGGAACGATCAAAATCGACCTGCCTTGTCCGCTACTTGGAACAAGACACGCCGATGATCTTCGATCAATTTGTCGCACAATTAAAAAACGATATCGCCCGACTTTCCTCGATAAGTCAGGGGTAAAATAGAATTAAATTTGATTCATTTTATGGACATGAAATTTATTGCCGGCCCTTGTGTGATCGAATCGGCCGAGTTGCTCGATACGGTGGCTGAGAAATTGGTGTCAATCAACCGATTGCTCGGCACGGAGATCATCTTCAAAGCCTCGTTCGACAAGGCTAACCGCACCTCGCTCACGTCGTTTCGCGGCCCCGGTTTGGAGAAGGGATTACAGATGCTTTCGGACGTGCGCTCCAAGTGGGGACTGCGACTGCTCACCGATATTCACGAATCGTGGCAGGCTGCACCGGTAGGCGAGGTGGTCGATGTGATCCAGATCCCGGCCTTTCTCTGCCGGCAGACCGACCTGTTGGTCGCTGCGGCGAAGACCGGTAAGACGGTCAATATTAAGAAAGCACAGTTTCTTTCGGGCGCGGATATGCAGTATCCCTACGAGAAGGCACGCCAATCGGGCGCACGCGAAATCTGGCTCACCGAGCGCGGCAATATCTACGGATACAACAATCTGGTGGTCGATTTCCGCAACATTCCCGACATGCTGCGCATTGCCGATACGGTGGTTATGGACTGCACCCACTCGGTACAACGTCCCGGCGCAGCCGGTGGCACGACGGGAGGCAACCGCGAATTTGTCCCGGCTATGGCGCAGGCGGCCAAGGCTTTCGGCGCGAATGCCTTTTTCTTCGAGGTGCATCCCGATCCGGATCACGGCAAGAGCGATGGCCCGAATATGTTGCCCCTTGATGAGTTGGAGAACCTTATTAAAAATCTGAAATCATGACGGATACGACCAAATCGCAGATCCTCGATGTGGCGCGCAAGGCGATTCACACCGAGATGCTGTCGCTCAAACACATGGAGGAGACCCTCGGAGATGAGTTTGCTGCTGCTGTGGAGTTGATTCTCGAGAGCCGCGGCAAGTGTATCATCACGGGCATGGGGAAATCGGGACTCGTGGGGCGCAAAATTGCCGCTACACTTGCGTCGACCGGCACGCCCAGCTTCTTCTTGCATCCCGGTGAGGCGTTTCACGGCGATCTTGGAATGATCTCGAAGGAGGATATCGTCGTGGCTCTCTCCTATTCGGGCGAGACGGACGAGATCCTGAAGATCGTGCCTTTCATCCACTCCAATGGCAATCAGCTGATCTCCATGACCGGTAACCCCGAATCGGCACTGGCCAAGAACTCCGATGTGCATCTCGATGTCGGGGTGAGGGAGGAGGCTTGTATCCTGCACCTTGCGCCGACATCATCGACTACGGCGCAGATCTGTATGGGCGATGCCTTGGCTGTGTCGCTGATGCAGATGCGCGGCTTTACGAGCATTGATTTTGCGCGCCTGCATCCGGGTGGAAGCCTCGGACGGCGTTTGCTGATGACCGTCGGCAACGTCATGCGTGACCACGATCTGCCGATCGTAGCCCCCGACTGTCCGGCTGTGGAGATGATCCACGCGATCAGCAAAGGTGGGCTGGGGTTGATTGTGACCTGCGATGGCGATCGGATCGAGGGTATTGTGACCGACGGTGATATTCGCCGGGCTATGGAGCGGTTGCGCGGCGAGTTCTTCAACATCTGCGCTGCCGACATCGCTACGCCGCATCCCAAGACGATCTCGCCGGACAAGAAGCTGATCGAAGCCGAGAAGATGATGACCCAGAACAAAGTTACCTCGCTGCTTGTTGCCGATTCGGCGGGCAAGCTCGCAGGTGTGATCCAGATCTACGATATCAAATTGTAACCAGCCACCGGGCCGGGGCCGGGGCGGAGGCAGTAGGGCGGCAGAAGTGCTACTTGCGGTTGCCTATTAAGACTCTGATTAATTGGTTTTCGATCCTCGAGCTTTGTCGAGAGGTCGCAATGATTGTCTACAATGCCTGTTCTCGACCCTCG
>CAZHEY010000014.1:30518-63265 GCA_964532025.1 uncultured Alistipes sp.
AGCTTGTCGAGAGGTCGCAAACATTGTCAGCAATACCTGTTCTCGATCCTCGAGCTTGTCGAGAGGTCGCAATGATTGTCTACAATGCCTGTTCTCGACCCTCGAGCTTGTCGAGAGGTCGCAAACATTGTCAGCAATACCTGTTCTCGATCCTCGAGCCTGTCGAGAGGTCACAACCTCTTTTTCCTTGTAGTGTATCCGTGTTTTCAGTCGGCAGCTCGTGGAAGACCGCTATGAGCGCAGCGAAATAGCAGTCCTCCGCAGCGCGGAGCTGCGGACTGCCAGCTTGCTACGCAAGCCGAAAAACACGTTGCCAATAACCCTTTGCGACCTCTCGACAGGCTCGAGGATCGTGTGCGAATTTTCTTTCCCCTTTGCAACCTCTCGACAAAGCTTGAGGATCGAAATTAGTTTGTAGCGAATCAATGTCGCAAAAATCACCCTCCCCCTCTCCGCTATTCACCCTCTTCGAGCCGGAATATCGATTCGACGGGTTTTCCGAACAACCGGGCGATTTTCAGTGCCAATACGGTCGAGGGGACGAACTTCCCGCTCTCAATCGCGTTGATTGTCTGACGGCTTACCCCGATCGCATCGGCTACCTGTTGCTGGGTCATGCGTACCTCGGCGCGCTCGACGCGTATTCTATTCGTCATTGCCGGTCGATTTTTTCAGACGCCACAACATCCATTGAAAAATAGCTAAAAATAGCAAAGGAAGCCCGATTAAGCTGTAAATCATGATATTGAGGAACTCAATATCGTAGAATACCAGCGATGCGACGATGACCCCCGTAAAATTGACATAGAATGCAGTCAGCAACGCGTTGAGGCGGATGTTCCCAATCATTTCGTCTTCGATCTTGGTCCGCGAGCAGGTGATCAGTAGCGACCCAACCAGCGTGCCGATCAGCGCGATGTTGTTGAGTATGCGGACTGTGGTCTCCGAGTGGCAGAAATTATACGCCGGATCATTGACGTTCATCTTTACGTTGGGACAGAAAAAACTCGGTATCCCGTTGAAGTCATCGAGCCACATCAAAAATCCGAGGATTGCCGTCGGAATCAAGATTGCCCAGCCGATCCGTATGAACCGCTGGGGAAGTAACCTGTTTTTTGGCATAAGGCAAAAGTTTTTTAGTTTGTCCCGTAAATGTAAAGTTGGTTTTACATATTTGCAAGTAAACACGACAAAAAATTTGCCTTTTGGCTTTATTTCCGGATATAATGCGGCATTTCGGCTGGGATTTCCAGCGAGAATTCGACCAACCCGCGGACTTCGCCTTCGACTCGCCAGACGCTTTGGTAGATCAACTTGCGGATGCCGCGCTTCTCGATCGTATAGGTGTTTGTGCCGCCCGTGGCGAGGAGCTTGCTGATGATTGCACGCGAGCGTTCGTTGTGACAGGGGATGAGCGACTGGCCGCGCACGTCGCCGTTGACCTCGCGCGAGCGTACATTTTGATAGACGACGATCGCTTCGGTGTCGCACACCGTGATGGCGCAGTTCATTTCATCGGCCCAAGGGCAGGAGGTTTCTGGTATCATGCTTTTCAATTTTTCGGCCGCAACGGCAGGTCGCGAAAGGGGCTATCTGGGTCGGATCGACCGTTTCGGGTTGCGCTATTGTTGGATCTTGACCAGTTGTTCGCGGTAGGCGTTGAGGATGCGCGACTTGGAGATAAATCCCTGATAACGACCTTGTTTGTCGACCACGGGCAACATCCACGTGTGTTTGTCCTCGAATTTGGGCAGGATGCTCTGTATCGACTCGTGGAGCAGAATCCGGTCGGGAGGAGCGATCATGTAGTCCGAGAGCGGATTCCCGTATTTCTCGTGTTTGAACATGTCCTCGCGCAGGTCGTCCAGCTGCACAATGCCGATGAGCCGCCCGAAATTGTCGATCACCGGGAAGATGTTGCGGTGGGCTGTGGAGATGATGTGGACGATGTCGCCGAGAGTCAGGTTCTCTTTGACGCGCAGAAAATCGGTCTCCATCAGCTCTTCGAGCTTCAGAAAGACGAAGACCGAT
This sequence comes from uncultured Alistipes sp., assembly GCA_964532025.1. Lineage (GTDB taxonomy): Bacteria > Bacteroidota > Bacteroidia > Bacteroidales > Rikenellaceae > Alistipes. Next base: position 32,550 of record CAZHEY010000014.1, read on the forward strand.
TGATCCTTATTGTGGGTTAGTAGCTCGCCTTTTTGACGTAACTGCTTGGTGTAGATCGAGTCGGGGTCGAGGTAGTAGGCCACCGCAAACGAGATGCAGGCGGTGATCATCAGCGGAATGAAAAGCCCGTAGCCGTTCGACAGCTCGGCGATCAGGAAGATCGAGGTGAGGGGCGCGTTCATCACGCCCGACATCACTCCGGCCATGCCGACCAGCGTAAACGAGGCCACGGGAACGTGCCAGCCGAACAGCAGGTTGCATGCCAGTGCGAGGGTTGCTCCCGTAAATGCGCCGACGAACAGCGAGGGGGCGAATGTTCCGCCGATGCCCCCGGCCGCGTTGGTCGATGCCATGGCGATGACTTTGAAGAACATCGTGGCGACGACGAACAGGATCACGACCCACTCGATATCGCGGAAGCCGTAGAACAGCGAGTTGTCGAACAGCTCGCGTGCGTTGCCGTGCATGAGCGAGGTGAAGCCCTCGTAGCCCTCGCCGTAGAGCGGCGGAAAGATGAAGATCAGGATGCCGAGCACGGAACCTCCGAGAATCCATTTTTTATACTGCTTGTCGATGCCTTTGAAGTAGCGTCCGACGCGCGAGTTCATCGAGGTGAAGTACCACGACATCAATCCGCAGAAGACTCCCAAGAGGATGAATAGCGGGATTTGCCACAGCTCGAAGAGGTCTTCGGGGCGCAGCGTGACGGCCAAAATCGGGTCGAAGCCGCGTAGCATAAAGGCCATGGTGGTAGCCGTGATCGAAGCGATCAGCAGCGGAATAACCGAGCCGGCTGTGATGTCGAGCATCAGGATCTCGAGCACGAAGACGACGCCCGTGATCGGGGCTTTGAAGATCGCAGCCAGCGCCGCACCTGCCCCGCAACACAGGAGGAGCGTGGTGTTTTTGTAGTTGAGCCGCGCCAAACGTCCGATATTCGAGCCGATTGCCGCTCCGGTCAGCACGATCGGGGCCTCCGGGCCGACCGATCCGCCGAATCCGATCGTGGTAGCACCTCCGACAACCGAAGTCCAGCAGTTGTGTGTTGAGATGTGCGAATTGCGGCTTGACATGGCGTAGAGTACCCGCGTCACGCCCTCCGAGATGTTGTCGCGAACGATGTATTTGACAAAAAGCGTGGCCAGAATGATACCCACAGCCGGGTAGACCAGAAAGAGAAAGTGGGCACTATCGACCGGAAACCAGCGCGTAAGTCCGTTTTTGATGGCGTAGAGCAGGATCTCGAAAAGGTAAGTCCCCAGCCCTGCCAGCACGCCGACCGCCACAGCCAGAAGCATCATCATCTGTCTGTTGCTCAACCGCCTTGTCAGACGGATAAAGGCACTGTATAATCGCTCGGTATAGGAACGCATCGTCGGTTTATCTAAATGAATCGTTGTTTATGTTGCGGCGTGAGGCGGCTCGCTTTATCGGGGTTGCGGCTGCGGTTCTCGGGTTTGGAATGGCCCATCACGGCAAATTTCCTTCCCTGTATGCCCCCCCCTCGGGGTTGCGGCTGCCGTTCGGTTAGTTGCGGCTGCCCTGTTTGGGTTCGCCCAGCGACTCTTTATACCCCTCGGCCTGACCGTTGATCAACGCCCGGTCGTCGAAGTAGTTGATCTGCATGGCAGCGCGTACCTCTTCGAGTGTTGCGGCTGCGGCCTTGCGCGCCTCGATCGACCCGCGATGCAGAATCTCGTAAACCTCTCCGATGCGTGCTTCGTAGTAGTGACGGCGTTCGCGAATCGGGTCAAGCAGCTCATTGAGAATGGCGATGAGCAGGCGTTTTACCTTCACGTCGCCCAGCCCGCCGCGGCGGTAGTGCGCCTTCAGCTCCTCCAGCGAGGCGTATTCGGGCAGGAAGGCCGCGAAGTGCTCGGGACGGCAGAATGCGTCGAGGTAGGTAAATACCGTGTTTCCCTCGATTTTTCCGGGGTCTTCGACGCGCAGGTGATCGGGATCGGTGTACATTCCCATGACCTTTTTCTTCACCTCGTCGGCCGTGTCCGACAGGTAGATGCAGTTGCCCAACGACTTACTCATCTTGGCCTTGCCGTCCGTACCCGGGAGTCGCAGGCAGGCTGCGTTGTCGGGCAGCAGGATTTCGGGTTCGACGAGCGTCTGGCCATATACCGCGTTGAATTTGTGGACGATTTCGCGCGTCTGCTCGATCATCGGTTCTTGATCCTCGCCAACGGGCACGGTCGTCGCCTTGAAGGCCGTGATGTCCGACGCCTGACTGATCGGATAGGTGAAAAATCCGACCGGAATGCCCTGCTTCTGCTGCGAGTCGCCTTCGGCGGTGTTCTCGGAGAATCCGCGCAGGGTGATCTCGGCCTTCACCGTCGGGTTGCGTTGCAGCCGCTGCACGGTGACCAGATTCATGTAGTAGAACGTCAATTCGCACAATTCGGGGATCTGCGACTGGATGAACAGGGTCGACTTTTCGGGGTCAAGACCTGCCGAAAGGTAGTCCAAAGCCACCTCGATGATGTTCTGACGCACCTTTTCGGGGTTGTCGGCATTGTCGGTCAATGCCTGCGCGTCGGCAATCATGATGAATATTTTTTCGAATTCGCCCGAATTCTGTAACTCGACTCTGCGTCGCAACGAGCCGACATAATGTCCCAGATGAAGACGTCCGGTGGGACGGTCGCCCGTCAAGATGATTTTTCCCATTTTTTTTATAAAAAGTATAATTTGCAGACAAACTTACAAAATTCCCGTCGCGTGACCTAATAAAGTTGTCGATTATAGTTTTTTTTTATATTTTTGCCTATTGAAATAGTTGCCTATTATGACGATAATCCAACTTGAATACCTTTTGGCTGTGGCCAACTGCGGCAGTTTTTCGCAGGCTGCCGAACATTGTTTTGTGACGCAACCGTCGTTGAGCATGCAAGTTAAGTCGCTTGAGGAGGAGTTGGGCGTGGTGCTGCTCGACCGCTCGAAGAAACCCGTTATTCCGACCGAGGCCGGAGTGGTGGTGCTGGAGCAGGCGCGCGAGACGATCAAAGCCTACAACTACATCCGCGAGGCGGTGGCCGAACTCAAAGGCGAAACCGCCGGAAAACTGCGGCTGGGGGTCATCCCGACCATTGCGCCCTACCTGTTACACAAATTTATCCCCTCCTTCGTGCGCGACTTCCCGAAGGTCGAACTGGAGATCTCGGAGATGATTACCTCGGACATTGTCGAGGCACTCAAACGCGATCGCATCGATGCGGCGTTGGTGGCCAGCGGCACTTGCGGCGAGGGAATTCTCGAACAGGAGCTGTTTAACGACCGCTTCTATGCCTACGTGTCGCCCGATAATCCGCTTTACGAGCGGTCGAATGTCCGTATTGAAGATATTGATTTGAAGGATCTTGTGATCTTGAGTCCCGGCAACTGTATGCGCGACCAGATCATCGAATTGTGTCAGGCGCGGCGTAACATGCCCTCGCACTACTCGTTCGAATCCGGCTCGTTGGATACGTTGATGCGCATCGTCGATTGCACGTCGAGTCTGACGATCATCCCCGAAATGGCGATCGAGTACATCCCTGCCGACCGCCGCGACCGGCTGAAAACGCTGGCCAAGGGGGCGATGTCGCGAAAAATAGCTGTTGCCGTGCGCCGCACCTACGTCAAAAGCTCGATCATCAAGGCTCTGACCGATACGATCTTGGCCAATGTGGAAAAATAGTCGTGACGAACGAACGGCAAAGATTTCCGTTCGATTCGGATTTTTTTGCGGCCGATTTTTAATTCTTAATTCTTATTCGTACCTTTGCGAGGTTATATACATAGTCTGATTTATGGAAAAATTGATTGAAACAATCGTTCGTGCGATTGAAGATAAAAAAGGTGAAAATATCGTATCGTTGGATCTTACGGGTTTCGACGGCGCAATTTGCTCGCATTTTGTAGTATGCAACGCCGACTCGACTACGCAGGTAGCGGCTATCGCCGCCGGTATCGAGGAGAAGGTGCAAGAGGAGTTAGGCGAGAAGGTTTGGCGCGTGGAGGGCCAGCAGACCGCTTTCTGGATCGCCATGGACTACGTGGATGTCGTCGTCCATATCTTCCAGAGCGACCTGCGCAAGTTCTACAAACTCGAAGAGTTGTGGGCCGATGCCCCGATGACGCGGTACGAATACGAAGAGTAAAAAAGCAATATGGCACAAAAAAACAAAAAAAATAATAAGCTGAACGTCAACGTGCCGCGTCCCTCGATCCTGTGGGTTTACGGCTTACTTGGCGCGTTTATTTTTGGCTGGTATCTCTTCACCGAGCGAAACGATACGCCGCTGCCGAGCGAATGGGCGAATGTGCAGTCGATGGTGGAGAAGGGCGAGGTCGAGAAGATCCGGATCGTCAACCGCAACGAGGCTCTGATCTTCCTGAACAAGGAGGCGGCCGACCGCTACCGCAAGGATTCGGTCAACTACCGCAAATTGCCCGAGTCGGGAGCGCAGCTGATTTTTCAGATCGGCTCTGTCGATACGTTCCGCGACGACTTGAAGGAGGCCGAACAGGTCTCCGGACGAAGTGTACCTGTGGTTTACGAGAACAAGGCCAACGATTGGACTTCGGTGCTGATTAACTTCCTGCCGTGGATTCTGATTATCGGTGTTTGGTTCTTCATCATGCGTTCGATGTCGCGCGGTGCGGGCGGCGGCGCAGGTGGCGGCGGCATCATGAATGTGGGCAAAGCCAAAGCGCAGGTGTTCGATAAGGATACCGACAAACGCATCACATTCAAGGATGTAGCCGGCTTGGAAGAGGCCAAGGTCGAGATCATGGAGATCGTCGACTTCCTGAAAAAAGCCGATAAATACCGCGATCTGGGGGCAAAGATCCCAAAAGGGGCACTGTTGGTAGGCCCTCCGGGAACTGGTAAAACCCTGCTGGCTAAAGCAGTGGCAGGCGAAGCAAATGTACCGTTCCTCTCGATTTCCGGTTCGGATTTCGTGGAGATGTTCGTCGGCGTGGGAGCTTCGCGAGTGCGTGATCTGTTTGAACAGGCCAAGCAGAAAGCACCTTGCATCGTCTTTATCGACGAGATCGACGCGATAGGTCGTGCTCGTGGAAAAAATGCCGGATTCTCGGGAAACGACGAGCGCGAAAATACGCTCAATCAGCTGCTTACCGAAATGGACGGCTTCCAGACAAACGCCGGTGTGATCGTCCTTGCGGCGACCAACCGTGCCGATATTCTCGACAAAGCGTTGATGCGTGCGGGTCGTTTCGACCGTCAGATCGAGGTGGGGTTGCCCGACGTGAAGGAGCGTGAGGAGATCTTCAACGTCCACCTGCGTCCGCTGAAGCTCGATCCGGCACTTGACCGTACCTTCTTGGCGCGCCAGACTCCCGGATTCTCGGGTGCGGATATCGCCAATGTCTGCAACGAAGCGGCTCTGATTGCGGCTCGTTACAACAAGAAATTTATCTCGAAAGAGGATTTCCTCTCGGCGATCGACCGAATTATCGGTGGCTTGGAGCGTAAAAATAAGATCATCTCTGACGAGGAGAAGCGCGTGATTGCCTACCACGAAGCCGGACACGCTACGGTGAGCTGGATTCTGGAAAATGCCAGTCCGCTGATCAAGGTGACGATCATCCCGCGCGGCAAAGCGTTGGGTGCGGCATGGTATCTTCCCGAGGAGCGTCAAATTACCACACGCGAACAACTTATGGATGAGCTGGCTGCCACGTTGGGTGGTCGCGTTTCCGAGCATCTGACCTTCGGACAGGTCTCTACCGGTGCGCTGAACGATCTGGAGCGGGTCACCAAACAAGCCTACGCCATGGTAGCCTATTACGGCATGAGCGAAACGGTCGGTACATTGAGCTACTACGATTCGACGGGGCAGGGGGACATGAGCTTCACGAAACCCTACTCCGAACTTACGGCACAGCAGATTGATTCCGAGGCAAAGAAGTTGATCGATACCGCCTTCAAAATGGCCGAGCAGGTGTTGCGCGACCACAAAGAGGGGTTGCGTGAACTGGCCGAATTGCTGCTGACGCGCGAAGTGGTCTTCACGGAGGACGTGGAGCGGATCTTCGGCAAGCGCAAGAAAGATATCGAACGCGAGCGTAAGGAGGCCGAAAAAGCCAAGACCGATGCGGCGAAGAGTGCTCCAAGTTCGGAGCAGCCCGAATCGCAACCGGCAGCGTCGGTGGCTGCGCTCTCGCAGAACCCCGATCAGTCGCCGGAGATCAGCCCGGCAGAAGAACCCTCGTGCTAACCCTCGTGTAAAACTAACCTTCCGGAAAACGAATGAGTGAAAAGATGAAGAACCTCACAGTACGCACGTTGAGCGGTATCGTGCTCGCCGTTGTGGTGTTGGGGGCTATTGTATGGTCGCAATGGAGTTTCGGTGCGATGCTGGCTTGTTTGCTGGTTTTCGGCATCTTCGAATTCTACCAGCTGGCCGAGAAACAGGGGGCTGAACCCCAAAAAATTGTCGGGCTGGCGATCGGACTGGTGCTCTTTGCACTCAACTTCGCCTTCATCTCCGACAATATCGAGATTCTGGGCAACCAGAGTCACCTGTTTGCCTGCGGTCTGGGCTTTCTGTTGTTGCTGCTGCCCACGATGTTTATTTGCGAACTTTACCGCAAGCGGACAAATCCGGCGGCCAATGTGGCCGTGACGCTCCTCGGCGTGGTCTATGTAGCGATGCCGCTGTCGCTGATGTGCTATTTCCCGATTGTCGGCAGCGAGGAGTGGAATCCGCTGGTGATGATCGCTTATGTCTTCATCATCTGGTCGAACGATGTTTTTGCCTATCTGGTGGGCATGACCCTTGGTCGTCACCGCCTCTTTGAGCGACTGTCGCCCAAAAAATCTTGGGAGGGATTTTTCGGCGGTCTGATCGGTGCGATCGGTATGGGACTCGCCGCGGCCAAGGTGCTGGAAGGCGACTACATTGCTTGGGCCGGGCTGGCTTTTGTCGCCGCGGTTACGGGCGTGTTCGGCGATCTGGTCGAATCGATGTTCAAACGCGCGGCCGATGTCAAAGATTCCGGCTCGCTGATCCCCGGTCACGGCGGCATCCTCGACCGGTTCGATGCCATGCTGATCTCCGCACCATTTGTATTTGTCTATCTGCTAATTGTGATGTAACTCCAAACATATAATAACCTGTTATGAGAATTAATAAAGAAGGCTACAAGATCATCGGAATTTCGGGCGCAGTCTGCCTGCTGATTTGGTGGCTTATCTACCACCTGCTTGCTATCAAATCGGGAATCTCGCTGCTCTGGGTCAGCACCGTCCTGCTGTTGCTGTTCTGGTTTTTCATCGTGGCTTTTTTCCGCGAGCCGCGTCGGGTGCGTATCCACGATGCCGATTTGGTCTTTGCTCCCTGCGACGGTAGGGTTGTGGTCACCGAGGTGGTCACCGAGAACGAATACCTCAAGGAGGATATGATGCAAATCTCGATCTTCATGTCGATCACCAATGTCCACATGAACTGGGTTCCTGTGGGCGGTATCGTCGAATATTTCAAATATCATCCGGGCCGTTTTCTGGTGGCATGGCATCCCAAGTCGTCGACCGAAAACGAACGCACGACCACCGTGGTGAAGATGCCGACCGGACAACGCGTGTTGTTTCGTCAGATCGCCGGCTTGATCGCGCGCCGCATCATCTCCTATATGAAAGTGGGTGAGGATGTTGAGCAGAATAGCGTCTGCGGATTCATCAAATTCGGGTCGCGTGTCGATGTGCTTCTGCCTAAAGATTGTGAACTGCTGGTCGAGATCGGAGATCCCGTTGCCGGTTCGCAAACCCCGATTGCCCGGCTGCGTAAAACCGAATAGTCATGACGACGAACCCCCAGGTGATCGTGAAATTTTTGGTGGGCGCGGCCATTGCTGCGGCCATCTTGTTCCTTGTCTGGTATTTTTCGTCTATCGTCGTTTATATCCTTGTCTCTGCGGTGCTGGCCGTTGTCGGCCGACCGCTGGTGCACCGCCTTGCCGCCATGCACTACCGCGGCTGGCAGATTCCCCGGTCGTTGGCGGCACTGATTACGCTGGTGGTGATCTGGGTCGTAGCAGCTTCGCTTTTCTATTTGTTCGTTCCATTGGTTTTCAATAAGATACACCAACTCTCAACGGTCGATTTTTCGGTCGTTGTCGCTTCGATCGAAGAACCTGTTGCGCGGGCACAAGACTACTTGCAGACGCTCTTTGTGATCCCCGAACGCAGCTTCTCACTCTCCGATTCGCTCACCGCGTCGCTGCGGCAGATCATCGACATCGAGTCGCTGAACGCTGTATTCTCGTCGATTGTCGGGGTGGTGATGTCGTCGGTCATCGCGATCTTCTCGATCTCGTTTATCACCTTCTTTTTCCTCAAGGACGACGGCCTGTTCTACTCCATGATTACCTCTATTTTCCCCGAACATTACCACGACAATATCACGCGTGCGCTCGATTCGGCGACGACGTTGCTGTCGCGCTACTTCGTGGGCATCCTCTCCGAGAGCCTGTTGCTGATGATCGTGGTTTCGCTGACGATGATTGCCTTTGGCATGAAAACGGGCGATGCGGCCTTCGTCGGGCTGATTATGGGCGTGATGAATGTCGTGCCTTATGCCGGGCCGTTGATCGGTGGCGTGGTGTCGGTTTTCGTGGGTATCGTTTCGCCGATCGAGGGTATGACGGTCGGACATACGGCATTTGTGATTGCAGGATCTCTCTTGATCCTCAAAGGATTCGACGACTTCATCTTACAGCCGACACTCTATTCCGAACGGGTCAAGGCTCATCCGTTGGAGGTTTTTCTGGTGATCTTGATCGCCGGATCGCTGGCCGGAATTCTGGGCATGCTGCTCGCAATCCCGATGTATACCGTGTTGCGCGTCTTTGCCAAGGAGTTTTTCTCGCAATTCAGGTTGGTGCGCAAGCTGACCGAAAAAATATAGTGTGCTGTCAATGAAACCGATTCTAATCGAGGGTGTTGTTCAGCACGGCCGCCGCATTGGGCGCAAGTTGGGTTTCCCGACGGCAAACCTGCCGGTCGAGGGGTGCGAGCCGGTGAGCGACGGGGTCTACCGTTCGCGCGCGGAGGTCGGTGGTGTGGTCTACGATGCCATGTCGAATCTGGGGCGAAATCCGTCGGTTGGCGGCACGGAACGCCGATTGGAAACCTACCTCTTTGGCTTCGAGGGCGAACTCTATGGCTGTCGGCTGCGTGTCGAATTGCTCGAAAAGATCCGCGAGGAGCGCACGTTTGCATCCGTCGACCAGCTGCGCGAGCAGATCGCCAAAGACAAGGCGCAGATCGAAGCGATGCGCTCGAAACAAGAATAATTTTAACTTATAAATAAAGATAGTATGTATTTAGATTTAACCATACCTTATCGGGTTGCGGATCTCTCGCTGGCCGATTGGGGTCGCAAGGAGATTGAAATTTCGGAGCACGAGATGCCGGGCTTGATGGCCGTTCGCCGCAAATACGGCGCGCAGAAACCGCTGAAAGGGGTGCGTGTCATGGGATCGCTGCACATGACGATCCAGACGGCAATTCTGATCGAGACCCTCGTGGAACTGGGCGCAGAGGTGCGCTGGTGCTCGTGCAACATCTTCTCGACGCAGGATCATGCGGCGGCGGCAATAGCCAAGGCCGGAGTTCCCGTTTTTGCGTGGAAGGGTGAGACGCTGCCCGAATATTGGTGGTGTACGGCTATGGCTCTTTCGTTCCCCGGCGGCAAAGGCCCGCAGTTGATCGTTGACGACGGAGGTGATGCTACACTTCTGATCCACAAGGGATTCAAGGCGGAGAACGATCCCTCGTCGCTCGATTACGCCCCCTCGTCCTACGAGGAGGAGGTGATTCTGGCTACGCTGAAGCAGGTGCTTGCCGAGGACAACGGCAAATGGCATCGCACGGTGGCCGAGTGGAAGGGCGTGAGCGAGGAGACTACGACGGGCGTTCATCGTCTTTACCAGATGCAGGAGGCCGGCGAATTGCTGGTTCCAGCAATCAACGTCAACGACTCCTGTACCAAGTCGAAATTCGATAACCTCTACGGTTGCCGCGAGTCGCTGGCGGACGGCATCAAACGAGCTACGGACGTGATGATCGCCGGCAAGGTGGTGGTTGTCTGCGGTTACGGCGATGTGGGCAAGGGCTGCGCACACTCCATGCGGTCGTATGGTGCTCGCGTGATTGTCACCGAGATCGACCCGATCTGTGCCTTGCAGGCTGCTATGGAGGGCTTCGAGGTGAAGACCGTCGAGAGCGCATTGCCCGAGGGAAATATCTACGTCACCTGCACCGGAAACTGCGACATCATTACCCTCGAACACATGCAGCAGATGCGCGATCAGGCGATCGTCTGCAACATCGGTCATTTCGACAATGAGATCCAGATGGCTCGGCTTGAGGCATCCGGCGCAAAACGGCTGAACATCAAGCCGCAGGTCGATAAATATACCTTCCCCGACGGCCATTCGATCTTCGTTTTGGCCGAAGGACGTTTGGTGAACCTCGGCTGCGCAACGGGTCACCCCTCGTTTGTCATGTCGAATTCGTTTACGAATCAGTGCCTTGCGCAGCTGGAGCTGTGGCAGGAAAACCTTGAGGTGGGCGTTTATCGTCTGCCCAAACACCTCGACGAGGAGGTTGCGCGTCTGCATCTGGACAACCTCGGCGTGGAGCTGACGCACCTGACCAAACATCAGGCGGCCTATATCGGAGTTTCGGAGGACGGCCCGTATAAAGCAGATCACTACCGCTATTAGGCTCGGAGTCGAACCTCTTTGCGACTGATCCGAGGGGCGGGGCGATCGGTTCTCGATCCTCGAGCTATGTCGAGAGGGCGTTTGTGGTTGCCAGTTTTCGATCCTCGAGCAATGTCGAGAGGTCGCAAAAGTTCGCCGCAAGTTTTTGCTCTCGATCCTCGAGCTTGTCGAGAGGTCGCAAAAGTTCGCCGCAAGTTTTTGCTCTCGATCCTCGAGCTTGTCGAGAGGTCGCAAATGGTTGCCGCGAGTCTCTGCTCTCGATCCTCGAGCTATGTCGAGAGGTCGCAAAGGTTATTGGTGACGTGTCTTTCGGCTTGCACAGCAAGCCGGCAGTCCGCAGCTCCGCCCTGCGGAGGACTGCTATTCGCGTTGCTGCATAGCCGTCCCCCGCGAGCTGCCGATTGAAATAGTTTGCGACCTCTCGACATAGCTCGAGGATCGAGAACAGAACAACCACAAACGACCTCTCGACAAAGCTCGAGGATCGAGGAACAAAACCTTTGCGTCCTCTCGACAGGCCCGAGGATCGAGGAACAAAACCTTTGCGTCCTCTTGACAGGCCCGAGGATCGAGAACGGATAGTCTTTGCGCCCTCTCGACAAGCTCGAGGACAGACTCTCTACCAGCGCAGGTATAAGTTTGCCGATCGAGAATAGCTCTGAAACACAATACGCCCCGAACGAAAGTTCGGGGCGTATTGTTGTTGTGTTGAGATCCGGATTAGTATCCGAAAATCTCCTCTTGTGATACGACCTGTACCGGGCCGAGCGTCTTCAGGAAGTCGCCGTTGAGATCCTTGATGTCGCCCAAGATGCCGTAGACGTATTTACGTCCCTTGACCCATTTCTCCTGCGTGGCCTTCACATCAGCCAGCGTCATATTCTGCACCTTGTCGAAAATCAGCTTGTTGCGGTCTTCGGTGAGTCCCATGTCGCGTGCGTTGATATAGCTCCACAGCACGTCGGATTTGATCGTGCGCTGGGTGCGCAGGCGCGAGATAAGCCCCTCTTTGGCAACCTTGAAAGCCTCCTCCGATTCGGGCATGTTGTTGATGATCTCGTCGAAGGTCTCGATCGCCAGCTTCATCTTGTCGTTCTGCGTGGCGATGAAAGCACCGTAATAGAAGTTCCCCACGGGATCGGTCGGAATCTGCAAGTCAGTCCATGCCGAGTAGGCCAGTCCGCGTGCTTCGCGCATCTCTTGGAAAACCACCGAGTTCATGCCGCCGCCGAAGTATTCGTTGTAGAGCGTAATTTCCGGATCGCTCTTTATGTCGAGTGTCTCGCCGCGGTTGGAATATTGGTAGTAGTAGAGTTGCTTGGCATCGTATTGAGCCAGAATCACTTTGCTCTCATTGGTGAGCTGTTCTTTGCGGAATTTCTTTTCCAGCGGAGTCAACTCGGCTGCCGTTTTGTGGTGCTCGGCAAGCGTCGACTTCAACTCTTTTTCGGACATCGGGCCGTAGTAAAGCACCTCGTGCTGCATGCCTTGGAGGTTGCTCACTTTGGCGATCAGTTCGTCGGATGTCAGTGCCGAAACTTTCGGATTAGCCAGTGTGGTGTTCTGGATGAATTCAGGGCCTAAAATCAGATAGCGAGTCAGCGCGTTGAAGTTGTTGCGCTGTGCCAACTTGGCGTTGGCGCGGCTCTTCAGCTCGTCGCTTTTGAGGTTTGTGAGGATTGCCTCATCGCCTTTGGCGTTGGCAATCAGCCCCTCGACGATCTCCATTGCTGCGGGCATGTTCTCGCTCAAACCCGAAATCTGAATCCACGATTGCTTCGAACCCGAGCTCATGTTGAATGAGCAGGCGATATCATAGAGTTCCGATGCGATCTGCTCGGCGGTCATTTTATCCGTGCCGAGGTAGCTCAAATAGTCGAATGCCATGTTGATCGACGGATCCATCTCCGTGCCGATATTGAAGACATAGATCAGCGAGAAGATGTCGTTGTTCTGGTTCTTCTTGTATAGAACGTTGATCCCCTTGCGCTCCTCGAACTGCGAAAGATCTTTGTTGTAGTCGACAAAAATCGGCTCGATCGGCTCTACGACCGATTGCTGTATCGTGTTCAGGAATCCGCTCTTGTTGTCGCGGTTTGTGGTAATCGGGGTGATCTTCGGAGCGGCGATTTTCTGTACACTATCGTCCTGACCCTCACGTTTGTAGACTACGACATAGCTCTCTGCTCCGAGGTATTCGTTTGCCCACTTCACCACATCGTCTTTGGTGATCTTCTCCAAGCGGTCGAGCTGGTGGATCTCATCGGCCCAGTCGCTGCCCGAGATAAACGAATTGATGTAGAAGTCGACTCGTTGGTTGTAGCTGTCGAATGCGTTCATCAGCATCATCTTGTAGTTGTTGATGGTCGCTTTGATGAGCTTTTCGTCGAAGTTGCCCTCGCGCAGCTTTGCCACCTCACCGAGCAACAGCTCTTTCGCTTCGTCGAGCGTCTGACCGGCCTTGGGACGACCGTTCATGATGAACTGTCCGTAGTCGGGCTGGTTGGAAGCGTAAGCATAGGCCGAAAGCAAGCGTTGCTGCTGGTTCAGGTCGAGGTCGATTAGACCGGCCTGCCCGTTGTAGAGGATCGAACCGGCGATTGTAGCGATGTCGTTCGAGGGGTCGGTAGCTGTCGGCAGACGCCAGCCGATCATGACATTTTCAGCCTCCAAGCCTTTGACCTCGCGGACAATAGGCGTTGTAATCGGCTGCTCCGGCTCGAATTGCATTTTGGGCAGTTCGGGGTTGGGCTGCATGTCGCCGAAATATTTGTCGATCGTGGCGATCATCTGGTCGGGATCGAAGTCACCGGCTACACATACGGCCATGTTGTTGGGCACGTAATAGGTTTTGTGGTAGTTTTTTACGTTGGTGATCGACGGGTTTTTCAGATGCTCCTGCGTACCCAATACGGTCTGTGTGCCGTAGGGGTGGTGGGGGAACAGGGCGGCATCCATTGCCTCCCAAAGTTTGCGATTGTCCTGCGTAAGCGACATGTTCTTCTCCTCGTAGATCGTCTCCAGCTCGGTGTGGAAGCCGCGGATCACCGGATTGCGGAAGCGGTCGGCTTGTACCTTGGCCCAGTTTTCGATCTGGTTCGACGGAATATCTTCGACATAGACGGTCTCGTCCTGCGAGGTGTAGGCATTTGTTCCGTTAGCCCCGATTGCGGCCATCAGTTTGTCATACTCGTTGGGGATCGAGATCTTCGAAGCCTCGTAGCTGATCGAGTCGATCTGGTGGTAAATGGCGGCGCGCTCGGCCTCGTCGGTGGTTTTGCGATAGACTTCAAAGAGGTTTTCGATCTGGTCGAGCAGCGGTTTTTCGGCTGCATAATCCGACGTGCCGAATTGTTGAGTTCCCTTGAACATCAGGTGTTCGAAGTAGTGTGCCAGACCGGTTGTTTCGGCAGGGTCGTTCTTGCCACCGACCTTCACGGCAATCGCCGTTTGGATGCGGGGTTGCGCCTTATCGACACTCATGTAGACCTTCAGCCCGTTGTCGAGCGTGTAGATGCGGGTTTTGAGTGGATCTCCCGATACGGTTTCGTACTTGTATTTGCTACAAGACGTGCAGAGCATTGCCAATGCAACGACTGCTAAAAATAGGAACTTCTTCATACGCATTCTTGTTTTGAAGTTAGAAAATAGACGAGAACCAGCCTTTTAACGCCGGATAGGTGTCGGCGGCAATGTGGATAAAAATGCCGATTGACACGGCGAGTTTGATGCCTGTGCCAACTAAAAATGCCAGAAATGAACCGAAGCCAATCAGCAGGGCTTTCGGCGTGTCGCGGTGGTCGTTGACCAGCTCGCCTGCAACTGCTCCGAGGAACGGCCCGACGAAGATCCCGATAGGGGGGAAGAGGAAGAATCCGGCGAACACACCGATCGTAGCTCCGATTGCCCCTGCGCGCGATCCGCCGAAGCGGCGTGTCATCCATGCGGGCAGGAAATAGTCGGCTGCGCTTACGACCACGACGGCCGCCAACCACAGCCACAGCGATGCGGCCGAGAGGGTGGAGTAGGAGGTGAAATAGGCACATAACAACCCTCCATAGCTCAAAACGACGCCCGGTAAAGCAGGGACGATGCAGCCAACGATGCCCACGACCGCGAGCAAAAAGGCCATTATGGCAAGAACAATATCCATGGAAGAGTTGCTTATGTCGACAAATATAACAATTAAAAAACGAAAAATCTTCCTTTTGGGAAGATTTTTATTCAATTACACGCTGAAAATCGTTATTTTACGAGCCTATTTGTTGTCGAATCGGGGAAGATTACCCAAGGGTGAAACCTCTTGGCATCCTCGAAATCCATCAGGGCGTAGGAGGCGATGATGATCAGGTCGCCCACCTGCACCTTGCGTGCCGCAGCTCCGTTCAGACAGATGCAGCCGCTGTCGCGCGTGCCTTTGATGACGTAGGTTTCGAAGCGTTCGCCGTTGTCAATATCCATGATCTGCACCTTCTCGCCTTCGATCAGGTTGGCCGCCTCCAAGAGAGCCTCGTCGATGGTGATGCTCCCGACGTAGTTCAAGTCGGCTTGGGTGACGCGCACGCGGTGAATTTTCGATTTGATGACCTCTATTTGGAATTTCATGATCGGATGCAAATGTTATCAATTAAACGGATCTGGCCGGCCTGCACAGCGATGCAGCCTTGGATTCGCGTGGTGTCGCTCCATGCGGCAACTTCCTGCATGGATTGCGCATCGACCGACTGGTAGTAGATTACTTTGAGTAACTCGTTGCGCTCAATTTCGCTCTTGACCCACCCCTTCAGTTCGGCCGGTGTGAGGTGTTGCGACTCTTCGACGGCACGTTGCAGGGTCGCGTAGATGTGGGGCGCGGCAGCGCGGTGTGCCGGGTCGAGCAGCGCATTGCGCGACGAGAGTGCCAGCCCGTCGTCGTCACGGACGATCGCGCATTCGACGATCTGCACCGGCAGTGCGAGTTGGGCGACCATGGCTTTGATGACGGCGATCTGTTGGAAATCCTTTTCGCCGAAGTAGGCGCGTGCCGGCCGCACGATGTCGAACAGACGGCTGACCACCTGTGCCACTCCGTTGAAGTGACCGGGCCGTGTTGCCCCCTCCATTACTTTGTCGATCAGCCCGAAATCGAATTGACGCTCGTCGGTCGCGGGGTAGATCTCCTCGACCGAGGGCATCAGCACGAAGTCCGCTCCGGCCTGCTCGAGCAGCCGTGCATCGGCTTCGGGAGTTCGCGGGTAGTGCTTCAGATCGTTTTTATCGTTGAATTGGGTGGGGTTGACGAATACGCTTACCACGACGGTCGAATTCTCCCGTCGAGCACGCTCGACCAGCGATCGGTGTCCTGCATGCAGAGCACCCATTGTGGGGACGAATCCGACTCCCTGTTGCTCCGCCTTGTCCAGTTGGGCGCGAAGTTCGTTGACGCTTGTGAATATTTTCATCTTTTGTTTGAACCGAATTGCGTGGCAAAGGTAGAAAAGATAATTAAGAATCCAGAATACGGGATCAAGAATTTTGTGCGACGAAGCCGGTAAAGAGAGCCGATTGGCAAAAAAACGAGGCTCTCGCGCTGGTTTTCCTTTGAATTGTATTACCTTTGTTTTTATACAAATTTCAACCTTTATGAAAAGTTTATTATCGATTGCAACTATGACATTGACTACATTGAGTCTGACTTCGTGCCACGATGCTTCGTCGGAGGCTGCGCCGTGGATCGTCGACCGCTTCGACGATGTTAAGCTCATCCGCTACGAAGTTCCCGGATTCGAAGAGCTGCCGATCGAGGAGAAGGAGCTGATTTACTACCTTGCCGAAGCTGCCAAGTGCGGCCGCGACATACTCTTCGACCAGAATTGCCGGATGAACCTCCCCGTGCGTCGAACGCTCGAGTGCGTCTATACCAACTTCAAGGGCGACCGCACGACCGCCGAGTGGCTGGCACTGGAGAAATACCTGAAGAAGGTGTGGTTCGCCAACGGCATTCACCACCACTATTCCAACGATAAGTTCGTGCCCGAATTTACGCAGGAGTATCTGCTGGGTGCGATCGCAACGATTCCCGAGGAGCAGTTCGGTGCGGAACTAACGGCACTGCGTGGCGAGGTTTGCGACGCGATTTTCAACCCCGAAACTTACAAAACGCGGCTCAATCAGACGGCCGGTGAGGATCTGTTGTGGACCTCCTCGAGCAACTATTACAGCAAGGTGCGTCAGGCCGAGGCCGAGCAATTCTATGCCCAGATGGCTGCTGCCGATGCCGGAAATCCCGAACCGATCTCTTACGGTCTGAATTCGCAGTTGGTCAAATTGGACGACGGAACTCTCAGCGAACGGGTCTGGAAGGTGGGCGGCATGTACTCCCCGGCGATCGAGCAGATCGTTTACTGGCTCGAAAAAGCCCGGACGATAGCTGCCGAACCGCAGAAGAGCAACCTGGACGCGTTGATTACCTATTATAAGACGGGCGATCTGAAAGAGTTCGACCGCTACAACATCGGCTGGGTCAAGGACACGATTTCGAATGTCGACTTCGTGAACGGATTCATCGAGGACTACGGCGATCCGCTGGGTCGCAAGGCTTCGTGGGAGGCCAACGTGAATTTCATGGACAAGGAGGCTTGCCACCGCACGGAGGTGATCTCGGAGAATGCCCAGTGGTTTGAGGGCAACTCCCCGGTTGCTCCCGAATACAAGAAGAAGACGGTCAAAGGCGTTTCGGCCAAGGTGATTACCGTGGCGATGCTGGGCGGCGACTGCTATCCGGCTACGCCGATCGGCATCAACCTGCCCAATGCTGACTGGATTCGCAAGGAATATGGCTCGAAATCGGTGACAATCGACAACATCACTTACGCCTACGACATGGCGGCGCATGGGAACGGCTTCAACGAGGAGTTCGTCTTGCGTGCCGAGGATCGCGCGCGTATGGATCAATACGGCAAGTTGGCCGACGACCTGCATACCGACCTGCACGAGTGTCTGGGTCACGGCTCGGGGCAGATGGCTCCCGGCGTTAAGGGTGGCGAATTGAAGAGCTATGGCTCGACACTTGAGGAGACGCGTGCCGACCTGTTCGGACTCTACTATCTGGGCGATCCGAAACTTGTGGAACTGGGGCTGATCCCCTCGCTCGACGTGGCCAAAGCCGGATATGCCAAATACATTCTCAATGGCATGATGACCCAGCTGGCGCGGATCGAACCGGGTAAGAATGTCGAGGAGTCGCACATGCGCAACCGCAAATTGATCTGCGAGTGGTGCTACGAGCAGGGCAAGGCCGACAAGGTGATCGAATGGGTCGAGCAGGACGGCAAAACCTATGTGGTGGTCAACGACTACCAGAAGCTGCGCACGTTGTTCGGGCAGATGCTCCGCGAGGTGCAGCGCATCAAGTCCGAGGGCGATTATGAGGCCGGAGCGGCACTGGTTGAGCGATATGCCGTGACGGTTGATCCCGTGTTACACAAGGGCGTGCGCGATCGCTACTATGCGCTCGGTATCGAGCCTTACGGTGGATTTGTCAATCCCGAATATAAGCTCGTGGAAAAGGACGGCCGCATTGTGGATGTGCAGCTTGCCTATCCGGCAAACTATACGGAGCAGATGCTCGGCTATGCCAAAAACTACTCGTTCCTGCCGAATATCAATTAGCGGAACGCGATTGGGGGTTCGTCATAGAATCCGGTTACACAGTAGGGGTTCGCCGCATGGCGAACCCCTACTGTGTTTTGTCGGCACAATCGAACGTAGGTGCGTCGGCCGAAACGAGCTTGTCGGTTTTGTTTTTGATCCTCGCGTGGTTTCCGCAGTTTCGATTTTCGATCCTCGAGCTTGCCCCGGAGGTCGCAAACTATTGCAGGCGGGTTGTTTTCGATCCTCGAGCCTGTCGAGAGGTCGCAGATGTCTTGCGAGGAGAGGTGTTTTCGATCCTCGAGCCTGTCGAGAGGTCGCAGACTATTGCCGCGCCTTTGCCTTTTCAGCCAGTAGCTCGCGGGGGACGGCTATGCAGCAACGCGAAATAGCAGTCCTCCGCATGGCGGAGCTGCGGCCTGCCGGCTTGCATAGCAAGCCGAAAACCCACAACCCTCTGCCTACTTGCTTGGAAAGCTAATTGTTCCGCTGAAATACTCCCGCTCCGTCTTTCGGATACTTATACCAATCCTTGTCGCGGGAGTTGCCCGCTGCATTTTTGCGGAAATAGTAGCAGTCATCGAGGTTCACGGTCTCCTGCGGCCATTCGAAATGCCACGTTGCATCGTCGGGATCGCTCAAAGGAAGGTCGATTACGCAGGGATACTCGGGTGTATTGAAATTGGTGATGTAGATGTAGTAGTCGTTTCCGCTCTTCAAGTAGGGCGTGATGTCGCCGTAGAGCGTCTGTACCACCGGCTCGCCGATTTGCTCGAATTGCTGTGTCGGATAGACATTGTGGTAACCCTCGAGGTCGGACAGGAATGGCTGGAAGGTGTTGGCGTTGCGGAATCCGAACTCATTCGACATGCCAGCTCCTATGGCATAGGTCTCGACGGTGATCTGCTTGGCCTTGTTTTTCGATTCGTAGTAATCTTTGATTTCGTAGCGGATGACTGCGTCGTTGAAGTCGAAGTCGCCCGGTGAAGGGTAGTTATCCTCGAAGAGATACAATCCCGTGGAGGTCTTGCAGGCGATCTCCTCCTCGTCCTTGTCGCTGTTGCCGATCGAAACATCCTCGCCCGGTTTGATCGTCTTGGGATTGCTCTCCAGCAGACAGATGATGTCGTTGTAATCGCCGTCGTATTTCGCATTTTCGGTGACCAGACGGTTCTCCATGCCGAGGATATTCCCTTGGAAATCACCGACCGTGATGTGGCAGATAAAGCCATTGGCCAGATAGTTGTCTTCGATCTTGAACGACCCGGAGTTGTCTCTGTATTTGAGCGTGAAATTCCGAACACGCGGGTTCAGCGCAGGCGTGGTGAAACGGATGCCCTTGTTTCCGACTGTGCTGTTGCCTGCGTAGACAAACCCGATGTTGAGACCCTTCGGGAACTCGCCTAATTTGAACCGCTTGTAAGAGGCGATGTTCGAGCGGAACTCCTCTTTGGTGTAGAAAATCCAGTCGTCGAATCTCTTGATGTTGTCATAGGGGATCTCCACCACTTCGTTGTTCTTCACGCCGTAGAATGTGCAGTCGTCGGTGGTGAGTGTGGCTTGTTTTTCGGCCGGATAGGTGTAGAACCACAATTTACCGTAGAGATCGCTCATGCGGCAGCCGCCGTCACCGAGGAAGGTCAACCACACTTCGGCTACCTCGAACGACTTGTCGGCCGGAGTCTCGGCGATCTTCAGGTCGGTACATTTGAAGAGCGTCTCACCCCGCACGTTGTTGGTCTTTTCGGGGAAATAGACGCTGTTCACTTGCGTCATGACCTTGGCGTTGATGGGGTTGGTGTCGTATGCGCGCGATTGCGGAGCAACCGAAGCCGATGAGATCCTAAGATCGCCCACGGCGTAGTCGTTCATCGAGCCTTGTGAGACGACGTAGAGTCGCTTTACGTCGTTGGGGACATCGAGCGTCGTTGTGATTGGCGTGTTGCCGGTTAACGCCGGTTGCTTGACCAGCGACCCCTCTTCGTAGGGGTTGGCAAAGTAAAGTGCTACATATTCGCCCGGCTCTTCCGAGGTAATTTTAACTGTGACAGTTGTGCGGTTGGCAAATTCCTTTTCGTATTTATTGAAAAAGTCGTTGTTGTCGGCCTCTTTTATGCACGACATGCTCAACAACGCCATGCAGGCGGTCATCAGTCTGAATCTGTTCATCTTTGTTTATTTTTAATTGGGACAAAGGTAGCTATTTTCGATCAAAAAAGGAACTTTTTCGTCCGTTTTTTACAATTCGCCACTGAGTCTCGATTCCAAATAGCTTCGCAGCGATTCCCACGGATAGTATGGAGCACCTTCGATGGGAAGTTGTGCATCGCGTTCGTTGTGCAACACGCGTACCCGAATGTCGCCCTGTGGGTTGCGGAAGAAGATCAGCTGGAGGTTCACGCCCATGGGCGACACCTTTTCGACGCTCCACGCCCCGCAGATCTCATCGGCCGCCCAGACCCGAGCCGAAGCCTTCTTGACCCCCATGAGTGCCAGCAGCGGGACGATGTTCGTGTCGTGTCCGAAGCGCAACGAGGCGGCAAGGTCGGTCTTCCCGGCCAAGACGCTGTCGGCGGTTTCGATGATGTTGCGCAGCAGGGGGCGTGCATCGGCAATCACCCCGTCGCCGAAACGCGACGAAGGCCCCATGACCAGATAGCGTTTGATGTTCTCGCTCTGCCAGAGGGCATACAGCTCCTCGTCGGTGAAAATAGGGTATAGCGAGATACCGAGGTAGTTGACATCCTGCGTGATGGCGGCCATTGCGAAGAGTTGCTGCATTAGTTTGCGCGGTTTCTTGACAACCGACGGATCGGTGAAGAGCGTTTGCATCAGCCGTTCGGGATGAAGCAGGGTGGCTGCCATGCTGTCGGCTACGGCCGTGGCCTGTTCGTACTGACTTTTGAGCTGGGTCGTCCGCGACATATAGCCCAAGTAGCGGGCACTCGATTCGCGGGTGGTCTGGATCTCCGGATTCAGCTCTTTAAGCCGTTCGTTGAAGGCGGCCATGCTCAATATGCAGCGCGGCACGAGTGTCGAGCGGCTTTCGATGCGGCATGTGCGGCCGTGTCGGGTCGAAAATACTTCGGGGTAGGCGGCATACATCCGTTCGGCGATGCCGCGATGTTCCACCACACCGCGCGGCGAGAGGTCGCCGTATCGGTCTTTCGCATCCGCCTCCAAGGTGCGCAGATGTTGCAAGACGGCCTCGCCTTGGGCGGTCAGCAGCTGCTTGTCGGCGGCCTGTTGCAGGGTTGCCAACGGCTTGGTGTAGGCTTCTTGTGAGGAGTGCCAGCGACTTCCGTGACGGCCGTAGTGGCTGATGTAGAATGGTTTGTATCCTTTGGGTGCAGGTGCTGTCGCACCCGGGGTATACTCGTAGGAGTGGTAGATGCCGGCGGCGCGTTCCGGGTTCGCCTGAATCTCTTCGCGCGTGGTTTGTGCCGATGCTATCAGTCCGAGCAGCATCAATGGCAGGAGTAGAAGTTTTTTCAAGGTGTCTATTCGTTTTTCGTTTTTTAGGAGTCCTTATCTAACATTTGTGTGTCATGATCTTCAGCACGAGCCGGTCGGTTTCGTTCATGCCGTCGCGTCCGATTGTCGTGAGGTTGCGGATGCACTTGTCGACATCCTCCTCGATGATCCCCTCGACTGGGCTGACACAATGGTTGTCCATGGCCATCATTGCCGAGATCACGGCTGTGGAGACGCCGCTGGTGACCTTCATGGCGCAACTGGGTTTTGCCCCGTCGCAGATCATGCCGGTGAGGTTGGCGATCATATTTTTCACCGCGGCCGTGATTTGGGTATATCCGCCGCCCATGAGGTAGACGATCGCGCAGCTCGATCCCGTAGCCGCTACCACGCAGCCGCAGAGTGCCGAGAGGCGGCCGAGGCTCTGTTTGATGTAGATCACCGTGAGGTGGCTGAGTGTCAAGGCCCGAATGGTCTGCTCCTCGGAGGCTTGCGTATCTTCGGCATAGACGACCACGGGGAGCGTGGCGGCGATGCCTTGGTTGCCGCTTCCCGAGTTGCTCATCACGGGGATCATCGCGCCGGCCATGCGGGCATCGCAGGCGGCCGACGTGTAGGACAAGATATGTGCAAAGATGCTGTCGCCCATTATTTTGCGTTCGCGATCACAGCGCAATGTGCGCCCGACGCAATGGCCGAATTCGGCGGCAAACGAAGCCTCGGCAGCCGCTTTGTTCACGCGGCGCGTCTCGAGGATGAAGCGCAATTCGTCGATCGGTGCGGTGGTGGCAAATTCCCATACGCGACGCAGCGTCAGCGTCACCTCCTCCTCCTCTTCGGTATCGGCCGACGGCGTGCGTTTGTCGAGCACGACCTCGTTGTCGTATTGCAGAAAGACAAAGGTGGTGTGTCCGCCTGCGATGATTGCCGTGGCGTGGTGTCCGGCCGCTTCGACTTCGATCTCGATGTAGAGTTTTTCGGTGATCTCCGACTTGAGATCAATGCAGATCCGCTTCTGGTCGATGTACTCCTGCCCGCGGTGCACGGCATCGGGGGTCACATCGCGCAGCACTTCCAACTGATATTCCGAACGCCCGATCAGTGCTCCCAGAGCCACGGCGATCGGCAGTCCGATCATTCCCGTGCCGGGGATTCCGACGCCCATGGCGTTTTTGAGGATGTTGGCACTCAGGTGCACCTTGATTTTTTCGGGTTCACAACCGAGCAGTTCGGCGGCGCGGGCCGCACAAAGTGCTACGGCAATCGGCTCGGTACAACCGATTGCGGGGATGACTTCGCGGTTGATTAGCGCGATAATCCGTTCTCTTTCACTTTGGGCTATCATGAGGTTTGCGATTTTCTTCAGTAACAAAGATAGTTATTTTTTGTATTTTTGTCACGTTCAATTTGAAATCTCGCTATGAAAAAACCATTATCGCGCAACTGGAAAGTCCTCACGAGCGAATATCTGGCCCGCAAGCCGTGGTATACCGTGCGCCACGAATGCGTCGAACTGCCTGACGGACGGCATATTCCCGACTATTACGTCTTCGAGTATCCGGCTTGGGTCAATGTTCTGGCACGCACGTGCGACGGGAAATTCGTGTTGATTACCCAGTACCGTCATGGACTCGGCGAGACGAATTTCGAAATTCCGGCCGGGGTCGTCGAGCCTGACGATGCGTCGATGCTCGTCGCGGCACAGCGCGAATTGCGCGAAGAGACGGGCTACGGCCGTGGCACGTGGCGGCAGCTGATGACGGTGTCGGCCAATCCGGCTACGCAGAACAACCTGTGCTACTGCTTTTTCGCCGATGGCGTGGAGTGCCTTGGTCGCCAGCAGCTCGATGCGACCGAGGACATCGAGGTGCACTTCTTTACGCGCGAGGAGCTGCTCGAACTGCTACAAGAAGGCGGAATTCGGCAGGCACTCATGGCCGCTCCGATGTGGCGTTTCTTCTACGAGGAGAAGTCGGAACAATAAAAATAATAGCTTAAAACAAGATAATTATGAGTCAGATAGCAATTCGTCTATTCTCTTTTTCGCCCACCGGTACGTCGCGTAAAGTTGCGGCGGCTGTGGGTCGGGGGCTGGCTGCCGAGGCCGGTGCGATGCCGACCGATGCGGCGGCGGTCTGCGCTGCGGATGCGACGCATGTACCTGTAAAACCGGTGGTAGTTCCGGCTTCGGAGGTGGCGGTCTTTGCTGCTCCGGTCTATGGCGGACGGATCGCACCGCTGGCGTTCGAACGGCTGGCGGAGGTGCGCGGTGAGCAAACGCCGGCTGTGGTGGTGGCTGTTTACGGCAACCGCGATTTTGGCCGGGCAGTTGCGGAGCTGGCTTCGTTTGTAGCCGACCGCGGATTCATTCCGGTGGCTGCCGCGGCATTTGTCGGCGAACACTCCTATGCGACCCAAACCACGCCGATTGCTCTCGGTCGTCCCGATGCGCGCGATCTGGCCGATGCTTCGGCCTTTGGAGCAGCCGTGCGGCAGAAGTTGGCGTCGGGGACAATCCGTGCGGTTGATGCGTCGCGCCTGAAAGCACCGCACACGCCCCTGCTCTCGAAATTGCGGTTTATCTGGTTCGCGCTGGGTTACATGCGTCGGCAAAAGCGGAATCCGGTGGTCTACCTGCCTGTGACCGATGCCGAGCGTTGTACGCATTGCGGTGCATGTGTCGCGGCGTGCCCCGCTTCGGCGATCGTTCGGGGCGACGAGTGTCGTACCGATGCGGCGCGATGTACCCGCTGCTGTGCCTGCGTGAAGCGTTGCCCGGTGCAGGCGCGTACCTTCTCCTCACCGTTTGCCGCAGAGCTTGCGCGCAACTTCTCGCTTCGGAAACCGCCCGTGCAGTTGCTCTAAATCGGGTCGTTCGCTGCCTGTTGTCGGCGGAAAATACTATCTTTGCATCCATGAAGCTTGTTGAATTACTGCATACGCACTATGCGCTCTCCGATCAAGCGGCGGAGCTGATCCGCCGCGAGAGCACGCTTCGGGATTACCCGCGGAAGACAACCCTTGTGAGCGAGGGCGAGCGGTTGACCGAGGTGTGGTTTGTGGTCGGCGGTTCGGTGCGCAGCTACGTTCTGCGCGAAGATAAATGTGTGATCCTCTACTTTTCGTTTGAAGGCGACGTGGTGACCCTGCCACTGACGGCCGTGAATAACTCCACCGCGCGGTATACGGTCGAAACCATGGAACCGACACGGCTGGCTGTGCTGCCGCGCGATCGCTTTGAAGAGCTACTGCGCTCGCATGTTGAATTGGCGAACTGGGGGCGTTTGATTGTCGAACGGCAACTACTTCAGTTTGAGGCTTTTTTTATCGACCTTTCGTGGATGAACAAGTGCGAGCAATACGAGCAGATTCTACGTCACTATCCGCAACTTATGCAACGTGTGTCGCTCAAGGATCTGGCGGCATTTCTGGATTTGACACCCCAGAGTTTGAGCCGCATCCGTGCAGATCTGAAATAAGATAAGGCGTAGATTTTGCATAAGTTAACATAGGGTAACTTCGATCCGGCGCGAAAACCCTACTTTTGCAGGCTATAAAAAACATACCTGCAATGTTACGAGATGCGATTGATTATCGCGGTACGGCTGTCCGCAAATTGTTTCTTCAATTTCTTTTTCCCACGGTGCTGGGCATGGCCAGTGCGGCGGTGTTCATCATCACCGACGGCGTGTTTGTCGGCCGGGGTATCGGGAGCGATGCTTTGGCGGCGGTAAATCTCGTGGCACCACTCTATACGTTTGCCACAGGGCTGGGGCTGATGTTCGGGATCGGGGGCTCGGTCGTTGCTTCGATCAATTTGGCTCGCGGCAAGACACGCGTGGCTTCAATCAACGTGACGCAGGCGGTGGTCATTCCGACGTTGCTAATGGTGGTGGTGAGTGGTGTGATTCTCCTCTTTCGGCAGCCGATCCTTTTCGTGCTGGGGACGTTGCCCGAACTGATGCAGTCGGCCGGTGAGTACCTGTTCTGGTTTACACTCTTTCTGACCCCCATCACACTTTTCACTATTCTGATGTTCTTCGTGCGCTTGGACGGTGCTCCTCGCTTTGCCATGACCTGTAATATGCTGGCTGCCGGCATCAACATCCTGCTCGACTACCTCTTTATCTTTCCGTTGGGCTGGGGTTTGGCCGGTGCGGCCGTAGCAACGGGTATCGGTTCGCTCGTCAGCGTGGGGCTGATGCTGTGGTATCTGCTGCGACGCAGCCGCACGCTGCATTTGTTGCGGCTCAAAACCAGTCGTAAGAGCATGGCGCTGACACTTCGTAATCTGGGCTACATCTCCTATGTTGGGTTTCCGGCACTTCTGGGTGAATTGGCCATTTCGAGTATGATGATCGCTGGAAACTATGCTTTTGCATACGAGGTGGGCAAGGACGGCGTAGCGGCATATAGCATTGCCTGCTATATTTTCCCGATTATCTTCATGATTTACAATGGCATTGTGCAGGCCGCACAGCCGATCATCAGCTACAACTACGGAGCAGGACTCCACGTGCGGGCACAACATACGTTCCGGCTCTCGTTGCGCACCGCGGTGTTGTGCGGTACGATTGTGTTGTTGTTTACGTGGTTTTACGCCCATTGGGTTGTCGGCCTGTTTATCTCTTCCGATCAGGCGGCCTACCGCTTGGCGGTCGAGGGGCTGCCGCTTTTTGCGCTGGGGTACATCTTCTTCGGTATCAACCTCGTTACGATCGGCTATTATCAAAGTATCGAACGCGGGCGGCTTGCATTAGCTCTGACTGCATTGCGCGGCATCGTGTTGATGACCTGCTATATGGTGTTGCTGCCGCGTTGGTGGGGCGCAGCCGGTATCTGGCTGGCTGTTCCTGCCGCCGAGTTGACCGAGAGTCTGCTCCTCGGGGTGTTGCTGATGCGTATGCGCCGCAAAACGTGATGCGGGTTTCGAAAAAATACTATCTTTGCATCCATGAATAAGAGGCTTGTTTTTCGTAGGGCGTCGATCGAAGAGCTGCCGCAGATCCTGCGGATTATTCGGCAGGCACAGGCGCAGATGCGTGCTCTCGGGAGTGCGCAGTGGCAGGATGGCTATCCGGCCGAAACGGATATCGTGCGCGACCTAAACCACGGGTGGGGCTATGTGCTTGCCGATGCGGATCGGGTTGCGGCCTATGGTGCGGCGGTCTTTTCGGGCGAAGCGGCCTACGAGCATTTGATCGGGCAGTGGCTGACTGCCGGGACGTATGTCGTGGTGCACCGGTTGGCTGTGGCCGACGAGGTGAAGCGGCAGGGCGTTGCGGCCGAGTTTTTGGGGCATGTCGAGGCGTTGGCTCGCGCGCAGGAGGTGACCTCCTTTCGTATCGACACCAACTTCGATAACCACTACATGCTCCGACTCCTCGAACGACGCGGCTTCACCTATTGCGGTAAAGTCTTCTACGCCAGTGGCGAGCGGTTGGCCTTCGAAAAAAGAATAGGGTAGGTTTCCTCTCTTTGGCGCAAGGACGGCGGAGAATTTAGGGTAATAATGCAAATGTTCTCAGGCAGCAGTTCGCGGGGACGGCTCGAAGCATAGCGAAGAGCAGGCCTCCGCGACGCGGAGCTGCGGCCTGCCGACTTGCTATGCAAGTCAAAAACAACTCTCCAAGAAGTTAATCCCAAATGGAAAGATACCAACAAGAATTACGGCCTACCCCCCCCAAAAAAAATAGGGTAGCACTCTTTCGAGAGCCACCCTATTGAATTGCGGTACGGTGCGCGACAGAAGATACACCACACGGCGCGCGGCAGGACAGTGCGACGCCTTGCGCAACGCGGTTGTTGTCCGACTCTAATTCGTCTTCGCCGTCTTGTTTTTCTTGTTGTAGAGGAAGCGTTTGATCTTCTGGGTCGGGGTCTTTACAAACTCCTCTTTCTCCTCGACAACCTCCGAGATGCGCGAGAAGCGGTTCACCTTGGCATTCACAAAGTCGATAATCTCCTTTTTGAGCTGTTCGGTTTTCTCCTCCCAAGCCTCTTTCTGGTTCTCCCAGCCCTCGCGCCAATCTTCGAGCATGGCTTCGATCTCTTCGCGGTTGAAGTGCACCAGAGCCACCAGACGACCCTCCTGCTCGGTGACTACCGAGTCGGCGATGTAGACGTGCGAGTTGAGCACGCTCTCGATATCTTCGGGGTAGATGTTCTCTCCGCCCGGGCCGACAATCATGTTCTTCAGCCGCCCTTTGATATAGAGCCAGCCGTCCTTGTCGAATTCGCCGAGGTCACCCGTGCGAAACCAGCCGTCTTTGGTGAAGACCTCCTTGGTTGCCTCGGGATTCTTGTAGTAGCCGATCATGACACTCGGTGTGAGGGCGACGATCTCGCCTTGGTGGGTTTCGGGATTGATGTTTTCCAACCGAAGTGTTACGGTGGGGGCTTGCGGGCCGGTCGACCCCAACCGCACCTGCGACGGGGCTGCACCGGCCAGAAGCGGTGCGGTCTCGGTCAGGCCGTAGCCGATTGCATAGGGCACTTTCGACTCCAACAGAAACTGCTCGGCTCCGCGGTCGAGTTTCGCACCGCCGATGCCCAAGAAGCGCAGGCGGCCGCCGAAGAGCTTGATGAGTTTCTTGCCGGCGACGCGGTGGAGGTAGCGGCGCATGAAGCCGATCTTATATAAGGTGCGCCAGAATTTGTTGGAGTTGAACTTCGCCAAAATCTGGTGACGGTATATTTTCTCAATAATCAGCGGCACGATCAGCATTACCGTGGGGCGGACGATGCGCAGGGCGGGCATCAGAGCCGAGGCCGTGGGCGGACGATCGAGGTAGAAAACCCGCGATCCCATCGAGAAGGGGTAGATCAGGCCGATCGAACATTCGTAGGTGTGCGACAGGGGCAATACCGAGAGGAACACGTCGTCGCCCTGTACCGGGAAGATCGATGCCGAGATATGCACCTGCGAGCAGAGTGCCTTGTGGGTCAACATCACGCCTTTGGGTTTCGAGGTTGTTCCCGATGTGTAGATGATTACGGCCACATCGTCGGGCTTGGGGATCGCCGTAGCCCCTTTGGTGTGCGAGCGTTGTGCAATGACACCCAAATTTTTGGTGCGGATGATGATGTTCAGCCGTTCGATCGTCTTCTTCGAGAGCTTGGTGAAGAGTTTGTCGGACACCAGCAACGCCTTGGCCTCGGAGTGCTCGATAATCATATCCAACTCCTCGCCCGAAAAGTCGGGCAGAATCGGAACGGCAATCATGCCACCCGAAGTGATTGCGAAGTATCCGACGCCCCAGTTGGGCATGTTGCTACTCAAAATAGCGACTTTGTCTCCGGCTTGCAGTCCCGCATCGGTGAGCGTCTGCTGTACTTTTTGGATGCGGCGGCCGACTTCGGCGTAGCTGACATCCTCTCCGTCTGTCTTCGAAAAAGCAACTTTAGATGTGTGTTTTTCAAGACTGTTGCAGACCAGTTCGTAGAGTGTATTGAAAGTCATGATTGAATATTCGTTATTTATGGCGCTTCATAAACGCAAAAGTTCGGTGCGAAATTACTAATTTCTTCATAAAAACACTAATTTTGAGGCAAAATAACAACATGCTCGACTATTTGAACATCAAAAAACTTGCCGTGAGCGCAGGATTCGACCTCTGTGGTGTGTGCCGATGCCGCCGTTTGTCGCAGAATGAGGTCTGGTTCGATGACTGGCTGCGAAGCGGCTACCAGTCGACATTGGGCTATATGGAGCGCAATGTGGCCAAACGCTTCGATCCGCGGTTACTGGTCGACGGGGCGCAAACGGTTGTGGTGTGTGCTGTTGCCTACAAGAATCCGATCAGTCGAGGATATCCCGCCGATCACCGTGCCAAGGTGGCTTCGTATGCCTGTGCGGCGGATTACCATACGACCCTGCGAGCCATGTTGCAGGGGCTTTTCGAGTCGCTGCGTGCGAGTTGTCCCGATCTATCGGGGCGGGTCTTTGTCGATAGTGCCCCCGTCGCCGAGAAACAGTGGGCTGTTGAGGCCGGACTGGGGTGGATCGGCCGCCAGTCGTTGCTTGTCACTCCGCAATTCGGAACGTTTGTGACGCTGGGGGAGCTGATCCTTACGGCGGAGGTCGATCGTGTTGACAGCCCGTTGGAGGGGGTCGGCTGCGGAGCTTGCCACCGGTGTGTGGAGCAGTGCCCGGCCGCGGCGATCACCGACCGGAGGATGATCGACACGCGGCGTTGTATCTCGTGCCGCACGATCGAGCGGGTGTCGGAGTCGGACGCGGATCTTCACGGCTGGATTTTCGGATGCGATGAGTGTCAGAGCTGCTGCCCCTACAACCAGCGTGCGCCGGAGCATACCCACCCGGCGTTCGATCCGCTCTTCGATCCGCGGACGATGGATCTTGCCGCATGGCAGTCACTCGACGAACCGACGTTTGCCCACCGCTTCGGTTCAACTCCGCTCAAAAGGTCGCAAGGACTTCCCTTTCGGCGAAAAGACTAAAATATTTGTCTGTTCACGATCCTCGAGCTTGTCGAGAGGTCGCAAGGGTTATCTGGTTGAGATGTTTTTCGGCTTGCGTTAGCAAGTCGGCAGTCCGCAACTCCGCCTTGCGGAGGACTGCTATTCGCGTTGCTGCATAGCCGCCCCCGCGAGCTGCTGACTGAAAAAGGGTAGGTCGCAAGGGTTATTGCCGACCTGTTTTCGGCTTGCGCAGCAAGTCGGCAGTCCGCAGCTCCGCGCTGCGGAGGACTGCTATTTGCTTCGCTGCATAGCTGTCTTCCGCGAGCTGCTGACTGAAAAAGGAATAGTTTGCGACCTCTCGACAAGCTCGAGGATCGTGAACAAAACCTTTGCGACCTCTCGACAAGCTCGAGGATCGTGAACAAAACCTTTGCGACCTCTCG
>CAZHEY010000014.1:63365-72072 GCA_964532025.1 uncultured Alistipes sp.
ACAGGCTCGAGGATCGTGAACATACAAGCAAAGACGACCTCCGAGGCGGACTTGTAGCCCGGAAACCTACGCCCACAAAAAAACGCGGAAGTTCCCGAAAGAACCTCCGCGTTTTGTGCGTTGTTTGTCTGTGAATCCGAGTCAGAGAGCTCTATTTGGTCAATTCGGCCAATGCAGCTTTCGCATTCTCGGCAGCTGCACCGGCAGTCACCTTCTTGAATGCGGCAATAGCCTGCGGTTTCATCTCTTTGGCGTTGTATGCAGCACCCAGCAGGTAGTACATCAGGCTTGCATCCTCGGCTTCGACCTGTGCCGTAGCCGCAGCTTCGCCCAACTCGATCACCTTGGCATAGTCTTTCTTGCCGGCGTAAGCCTGCAAACGAACATTCTGTGCCAGTGCGCTCTGCGGGTCTTTAGCCAGCATCTCGGTGGCGGTGGTGATGATGCCGTCGAGGTCGTTAGCTGCCTGCAATTTAGCAACCATATTGGTGGTGTAGAGTGTGATCATCTCCTTGGCTTTGGCAGCATCCTCGGCATATTTAGGGTGGGTCTTGGCAGCGATTGCGCCGTAGATATCCATGCCCTGCTCATACTGTGTCATGTCGCCGCTGGCCATGAACATTTCGCAATAGCTCATTGCCAAGTTCAATGCCATGCCGGTATTGTCGGGGTCGGCTTTGTATCCCTTCTGGAAGATAGCCGAAGCCTTCTGGTAATCCTTGTTGTTGAATGCGTCGCCACCCTGCATCTGGTAGAGTTTGGCTACCCAGTTGTTGGCTTTGGCCTGCTGCTGTACGTCGCCGTAAAGCTCGGCAATCTCGGCCGACTTGGTGAAGTTGGTCAGTGCCTCGTCGTAATTCTTGGCTTGCATGGCACGTCCGCCGATCTGGTAGTAGCACTTCGGAAGCGTTGCTTTGGCCGTAGCGACCATCGAAGCGGCTTCGGTGTTGTCGATTCCGTCGTCAATGACTTTCTCAAACTTAGCGGCAGCTCCCTTGAAATCCTTTGCGCCGTATGCGGCGGCCGCTTCGTTGTAGACTGCCGTCAAATCCTGCGCCGAGAGCGACAATGCTGCCATAAGCGCAATTACTGATACAAATAACTTTTTCATTTCACTATACGTTTTTTAAGTTTTCAAATAGGTGCACCCGCTGTTTTTGGGTGCGTTGGATGCAAAAGTAAGTAAAAAAAACTTTTTTTCAAAATTTTCAGCCGCGTAAAGAGGCGAAAAAGCATTTCATCAAGGCTTCGCACTCTTCGCGCAAGACACCCTGCGTGAGGGTCGTTTTTGGGTGGAAAACACGATCGGTGTAGCATCGGTAGCCCTTTTTAGGATCGTCCGCGCCCCACACCACGCGGCTCACCTGCGCCCAGCCGATCGCCCCGGCGCACATGATACACGGCTCGACGGTGACGTACAACGTGCAGTTTTGTAGGTATTTGCCGCCTAATGTCGATGCGGCGGCTGTGAGTGCCTGCATCTCGGCATGTGCCGTCGGATCGCCGAGTGTTTCGACCAGATTGTGTCCCCGGCCGATCACCGCGTCACCGGCTGCGACGACTGCCCCGATCGGTACTTCCTGCTTTGATAACGCCTGCTGCGCCTCGTTTAGTGCCAGCCGCATGAATTTTTCGTCGAGTTTTTCCTGTTCCATGATCGAATAATTTTCGACAAAAGTACGTTTTTCCCGCGAAAAATTCCTATTTTTGCGAGTTACAAGGATAATATCGAACAAAAAACATAATTCTATGTACAGAACACATACGTGCGGCTGTCTGAGAGCCGAGAACGTAAACCAAACGGTCACCCTCGCCGGCTGGGTGCAGAAAGTGAGAAACCTCGGTGCTATGACCTTCATCGACCTGCGCGATCGTTACGGTATCACGCAGATTGTTGTCGAGGAGCATTCGCCCGAAGCAACGCAGGCCGTGGCCGCGAAGTTGGGGCGTGAGTGGGTGATTCAGGTCACGGGAACGGTGATCGAACGCTCGTCGAAGAATCCCAAGATGCCCACCGGAGATATCGAAGTGGCAGCTTCGGAGGTTGTTGTGCTCAACGAAGCCCTCACGCCGCCGTTCACTATCGAGGAGAACTCCGACGGTGGGGACGACCTGCGGATGAAATACCGCTACCTCGACCTACGCCGTCCGCCGCTGCAACGCAATATGATCCTGCGCCACAAAATGGCACAGGAGATTCGCCGCTTCCTCGATGCCGAGGGCTTCTTGGAGATCGAAACGCCTTATCTGATTAAATCCACGCCCGAAGGTGCGCGCGACTTCGTCGTGCCGAGCCGCATGAATCCCAATGAGTTCTACGCCCTGCCGCAATCGCCGCAGACGCTCAAGCAGCTGCTTATGGTGGCCGGTTACGACCGCTATTTCCAGATCGTGCGCTGTTTTCGCGACGAGGATTTGCGTGCCGACCGTCAACCCGAATTCACGCAGATCGACTGCGAAATGGCCTTTGTCGAGCAGGAGGATATCCTCAATATTTTCGAGCGTTGGGCAAAGCACATGTTCAAGAGTGTCATGAACATCGACCTGACTGAACCGCTGCGCCGTATGCCGTGGATCGAAGCCATGGAGCGATACGGTTCGGATAAACCCGACCTGCGCTTCGGCATGGAGTTCTCGGATCTGACCGATCTGGCCAAAGGCCACGGTTTCTCGGTCTTCGACGATGCCGAATACATCACCGGCTTTGCCGCCACCGGCTGCGCCACCTATACGCGCAAGCAGATCGACGCGCTGACCGACTACGTGAAACGCCCGCAGGTGGGCGCGAAGGGGTTGATCTGGATTCGTGTCGAGGAGAACGGCGTCAAGTCGTCGATCGACAAATTCTATTCTCCCGAGCAGGTGCGCGCCATGGCCGAACGCTGCGGTGCGAAGGCCGGAGATCTGGTTTTGATCCTCTGTGGCAAGAAGTTCAAGGCGTTGACGCAACTTTGCGCTTTGCGTCTGGAGGTTGCCCAGCAGTTGGGGCTGCGCGACCCGAAGAAGTTCGCTCCGCTGTGGGTGGTCGACTTTCCGATGTTCGAGTGGGACGAAGAGACCCAACGCTTCTACGCGATGCACCACCCCTTCACCTCGCCCAAGCCCGAGGATGCTCCCTATCTGGAGAGTGATCCGGGACGCGTGCGTGCCAATGCCTACGACTTCGTTTGCAACGGCACGGAGGTCGGTGGCGGCTCGATCCGTATCCACGATCCGAAGTTGCAGGCACTGATCTTCAAGTGCTTGGGATTCACGCCCGAAAAGGCCGAGGAGCAGTTTGGCTTCCTGATGAACGCCTTCAAGTTCGGTGCGCCCCCTCACGGTGGCTTGGCCTTCGGCTTCGACCGCCTGTGCTCGTTGTTCGGCGGCTCGGATTCGATCCGCGACTACATCGCCTTCCCGAAGAACAATGCCGGTCGCGATGTGATGCTCGACGGCCCGTCGGCAATTGATCCGGCACAGTTGGAAGAGCTGTATCTTGCGTTGGTGAAACCAGTTGAAAAATAGACTATGATTCGACTCAATGTCTTTATCCGCGTTGCGGAGAGCCAGCGGACGGCTGTTGTGGCCGCCGCCAAAGAGTTAGTTGCCGCTTCGCTGGGCGACAAGGGTTGCGTGGCTTACGACCTGTTCGAGAGCACGACGCGCCGCGATGTGCTGATGATCTGCGAGACGTGGCAGGATGCCGCGTCGCTGGCAGCACACGAGCAAGCCGACCATTTCACGACTCTCGTGCCGCGCATCGCGTCCATGGCGGAAATGAAACTCGAAAAATTTAATTTCTAACCGACGATGAACATTCCTTTAGCCGAAAGATTGCGCCCGCACACCATTGACGAATACATTGGTCAGGAGCATCTTGTGGGCAAAAACGGAGTGTTCCGCAAGTTTTTTGAGACGGGTAATGTGCCGTCGTTCATCCTCTGGGGGCCTCCCGGGGTGGGCAAGACGACGCTGGCAAAGATCGTTGCTTCACAGCTCGAACGTCCGTTTTTCACGCTCTCGGCGGTGACTTCGGGGGTGAAGGACGTGCGCGATGTGATCGAATCGGCGAAGAAACAACGCTTCTTCGATGCGCGCGCGCCGCTGTTGTTCATCGACGAGATCCACCGCTTCAATAAATCGCAGCAGGATTCGTTGCTGGGTGCTGTCGAGCAGGGGATCTTCACGCTCATCGGCGCGACGACCGAAAACCCTTCGTTCGAGGTCATTCCGCCGCTGTTGAGCCGCTGTCAAGTCTACATACTCAAATCGCTTGAAGATAAGGATTTGCAGGTGCTGCTCGATCGGGCACTGACGACCGATGTCGAGCTGAAAACGCGCGAAGTCGAGGTGTTGGAGTCGGGCGCACTGTTCCGCTTCTCGGGCGGCGATGCCCGTAAGTTGCTCAACATCCTCGATATCGTGGTGGGTGCGACCGACGGCAAGGTGACGATCACCGACCAGTACGTCACCGATTGCCTGCAACAGAACATTGCGCTCTACGACAAAAACGGGGAGCAGCACTACGATGTCATTTCGGCCTTTATTAAATCGGTGCGCGGCAGCGATCCCAACGCGGCGATCTACTACTTGGCGCGCATGCTCGCCGGAGGTGAAGAGCCGCGTTTTCTGGCGCGGCGGCTGGTGATTCTGGCCTCGGAGGACATCGGGCTGGCTAATCCCAACGCCCTGTTGTTGGCCAATGCCTGCTTCGATACGGTGCATAAGATCGGGATGCCCGAGGCGCGTATCACGTTGGCCGAGACGACGATCTATCTGGCAACAAGCCCCAAGAGTAATTCGGCTTATCTGGCTATCAACAAAGCACTCGCGCTGGTGGAGCACGATACGACCAATCGCCCTGTGCCCTTGCACCTGCGCAATGCCCCGACTCGGTTGATGGATCAGGCGGGCTATGGCAAGGGGTATAAATATGCCCACGACTACGCCGGGCACTTCGCCGAGCTGGAGTTTCTGCCGGAGAGTCTTGCCGGAACAAGATTCTACGAACCCGACTCCCAAAATCCGGCCGAGGCGAAGATCGCCGAGCGGATTGCGCAACTCTGGAAGGGCAAATATTAATGCGCGCAATTTCTGCTGATGAAAAAAATAGGTATTATCTCCGATACGCACGGCACTTTCGATGCGACGCTGTGTGAATTTTTGAAGGATGTCGACGAGATCTGGCATGCCGGTGATATCGGCTCGATCGAGTTGGCCGATCAGATCGCGGCTTTCAAACCCCTGCGCGCAGTCTATGGCAACATCGACGGCGGCATGACGCGGGTGAGCTATCCGCCGTTCCTCGCGTTTCGCTGCGAGGAGGTCGAGGTGCTGATGACCCACATCGGCGGCTATCCGCGCCACTACGATCTGCGTGCGCTGGCACGTATTCAGGCGGTTCGTCCCAAGCTTTTCATTGCCGGACACTCCCACATCCTCAAGGTGATCTACGACCCGGTCTACGACCTGCTGCACATCAACCCCGGGGGCGCGGGCGACTACGGTCTGCACAAAGTGCGCACGGCGGTGCGGCTGACGATCGACGGTGCTGAGATGCGCGACATGGAGGTCGGCGAGTGGCCGCGACGCGGTTAATTCGCGGTTTGCGAAGCGGATTGTATAATCGGTTGGAATGTGATTCCAATCGGTTTTTTTGTATGTTTCGGCACGTGCGTAAAACATTCCTTATCAGCCCGATAAATTTTATTGACCGTTTTTGAATATTTTCCAGCTGTCTGGGTAATCGCTTGAATAATTGTTCAATACGCTTCTTGATGCAATCTTGTATTGTGCTGTGTATTATTACATATTCGTCCATTCGATAAACATTACAGCCGTATACGATTTGGCTTCTTCGTCGCGTTATGTTGGTGAATTCATCATAAACGACGCGACATGCAACAAAAAATTTCAAAGACGCTGGAGAGCATCATCGCTCGCACGGCGTTTAACACGACAAAGGCGACTATAACCCATTCGCTGAAGGACTTCCTTGCGTTGGAATTGCTTCGCGAAGAGGGTTCGCTTGCTTACCAGATCCTGCTTCGCCACCTCAAGGATTGGGAACTTTATCAGGTGCGTCTGCGCATCGAAAACGAACTTACGGTGGCGGCCTCTTCGGGCGACGATGCTCCCGAGGAGTTCTACCGACAGTTTGCCGAGGAGCTGCTCACACCGGCTTCGACTGCGCGGTCGGTTACCACGGCGCATGCCCTGCTGGCGATTATCGCCGACCGAGCCACAACGACCGCGCGCATATTCGAGATGTACGGCGTGACGACCGATACAATCGCCATTGGTTTGCAGTATTTTACCGACGGGGGCGAGTTCCGTGCCGAACCTTCGGTCAAGCAGCTCGACGATTCCGTTGCCGCGCGCTCTCATGCGCAGCCGGCCAATCACCTGCTCGATAAATTTGGTGTCGATCTGACGCGGCAGGCGCGTGAGGGGAAGATCGATCCCGTGGTCGGGCGTGAGCGCGAGATCGAACGAGTGGTGCAGATTCTTTCGCGCCGCAAGAAGAATAATCCGATCCTCATCGGCGAGGCCGGTGTGGGGAAAAGCGCGATTGTCGAGGGGCTGGCATTGCGCATCGCACGCGGTGAAGTGCCCTACACGATCGCCAACAAGACGCTCTTTTCGCTCGATGTCTCGTCGTTGGTTGCCGGGACGAAGTTTCGCGGCGAATTCGAGGAGCGCATGCAGCAGCTGCTGGACGAATTGCGCAAGGCACAAGATACGATTATCTTCATCGACGAAATCCATACGATTGTCGGAGCTGGATCGACGCAGGGCAGCCTTGATACGGCCAACATCCTCAAACCGGCCTTGGCACGCGGTGAGTTGCAGACTATCGGTGCGACGACGCTGTCCGAATACCGCGAGAATATCGAGAGCGATTCGGCACTCGAACGCCGTTTCCAGAAGGTGGTTGTCGAACCGACCACACCCGAACAGACGTTGCAGATTCTGCGCAACATAGCCCCCAACTACGAAACGTACCACAGCGTGCATTACACCGAAGAGGCACTGCGTGCGTGTGTCGCGCTGACCGGACGCTACATCACCGACCGCTTTTTCCCCGACAAGGCAATCGACGTCATGGACGAAGCCGGGTCGCGGGCGCACCTGCTTTCGGCGCGCGAACCCGATGCGTTGCGCGATCTGGAGAACTCGCTGATCGAGGTGGGGCGTGAGCGTCGCGAGGCGGTGGCTGCCATGGTCTACGAACAGGCGGCCTCGGCACGCATCCGCGAAATTGCGTTGCGCTCGAAACTCGACGAACAACGTCAGCTGTGGCAGGAGTCGTTGCAGCATAATCCGATTGAGATCACGGTCGAGCACATCCAGCAGGTGATCACGGCGATGACCGGTATTCCAGCCGAGCGAATCTCCAAGGGCGAATCTTCGCGGCTGAAATCGATGGGCGAGTACCTCACCCGACATGTGGTGGGGCAGGCCGAGGCGGTCGAAAAGATCACCCGCACCATTCGCCGTTCGCGCGCAGGACTCAAAGAGGAGAATCGCCCGATCGGCGTGTTCCTGTTTGTCGGCCCGACGGGTGTGGGAAAGACCCTGCTTGCCAAGGAGGTCTCCAAGTGGCTTTTCGATGAGCATCGGGGATTGATCCGCATCGACATGAGCGAGTATGGCGAAAAGCACAATGTGGCACGTCTGATCGGCTCACCTCCGGGGTATGTCGGTTACGGGGAGGGTGGTCAGCTCACGGAGGCCGTGCGCCGTCAGCCCTATGCTGTGGTGCTTTTCGATGAGATCGAGAAGGCACATCCCGAAGTCTTCAACACCATGTTGCAGATCTTCGACGAGGGACACCTCACCGACGGGTCGGGGCGCAAGGTCGATTTCCGCAATACGATCATCATCATGACCTCGAATGTCGGGTCGCGCGCCGCGGCACGTAAATCGGTGCAGGTGGGGTATACGACCTCCTCGAAGAGCGACACCCTTTCGGTGACTCCGAACGGCGAGTATCGCAAGGCACTCGAAACGACTTTCGCGCCGGAATTTCTGAACCGAATCGACGATGTGGTTCTCTTTCGAACGCTTCAGATCGACGATGTGGAGCGGATCATCGAACTTGAGTTGGAGAGCCTGCTCGAGCGTACTGACAAACTGGGCTACAAGGTGCGTATCACCGACACGGCAAAACGGCGTCTGGCCAAGATGGGCTACGAATCGCGCTATGGCGTGCGTGCGCTGAAGCGAACGCTGATGGATCACGTCGAAGATCCGCTCTCGACGCTCATCATCGACGGCAAACTGCGCTCGGGGGATACGGTTGTGGTCGAATCCGACTGCAATACTGGCGTGAAGCTGCACGTGGCGTAATTGTTTTGCGACAGGGGTGAGAATGGAATAGTTTGCGACCTCTCGACAGGCTCGAGGCTCGAGAACAGACAGCCCGTTGCGACTTTTTCATTTTCGATTCTCGAGCTTGTCGAGAGGTCGCGAGTGTTTACTTGTTTTCGATCCTCGAGCCTGTCGAGAGGTCGTAAAGGTTTATCTGGCGAGATGTTTTCGGCTTGCGTAGCGAGCTGGCAGTCCGCAGCTCCGCCTTGCGGAGGACTGCTATTTGCTTCGCTGCATAGCCGCCCCCGCGAGCTGCTGACTGAAAAAAGGAGTAGCACGCCTTACCTGTCCTCGATCCTCGAGCCTGTCGAGAGGTCGCGAGTGTTTACTTGTTTTCGATCCTCGAGCCTGT
>CAZHEY010000015.1:0-16661 GCA_964532025.1 uncultured Alistipes sp.
TTAAAATCAATAAATTGCCCCTATTTTATGTACTATTTTTGACCAATAAGCCGAGGATCGAGAACAGAAATTTACGAACTCCGGACCAAGCTCGAGGATCGTGGCCTAACAGCCCCCACCCCTCCAACCACAAAAAACCCGTAAGGCAAGCAGTCCTTACGGGTTCTCTTTTGAGTGATACTAATCTCTAAATCGGCAACTCAAAATTATCGGATCGTTATTTAACGAAAGAGCAACATCGACGGAAACCAGTAGACCGTTTCGGGATTGCTCGTGTAGTCGATTTTACGAACCTGCGCACCCGATGCGTCCAGCTCAAAAATCGCGGTTTTGAGGAAATGCTCGCCCCAGCCGTCCTCAGTATATACGGCATAGATGTGCCCCGAGCGCGGATCGACGTTAACGCCCGCTCCATAGATACTCCATTTGTTTACCCCGTCGACAGGCGCAGTGAAGAGCTTTTTCGCTTCGCCGGAAGCAATCGTATATTTATAGATATCACGTCCAGAGATGCTATAACCCTCAACAGTTGTCTGTGCAAAATAGAGCGCATCGCCTTGGGGCGAAGCCTGCAACCCGGTCGGAGTATAGACAAAGGAATTGTAGAAAACCGAAAGGTTATCGGGCAGCGTGATCTCCTCAGCCGTCAGACTTTTCGCGTCAATCTTCAGCAATTTGGTGGCATTAGCCGCCCAAAGGAAGCCGCCGGCCTGCGCAAATCCGGTTTTTGCGATCGCGAGATCCTGCTCAAAGTCAAGTGTCGAAGCGTTGTACACTTTGAGTGCCGAATTCGTTGTGATAAAAATATGACCGTTCGAAACCACGACATCCTGCGTCCCCGTCACGTCGCCCGTGAACTTTTCGCCAAGCGCCAAGGGGTTCAGCGTAACGACATAAGCCCCTTTGGTCGTCGTCAGCACACCGCGCGCATCGTCAATCAGAGCAAACGCACTGGCTTGTGCGCCGGCATCCAGTCCCGACGCGATTTCGGCATTTCGCACGAAAGTCGACAGGTCGATTTCAACCACAAACGGGGTCTGCTTGGCAACAACATACATATATTTATTACTGCACACGCCCATCGTTCCCGATGTACCGAGCGTCACGTCGGGATTATTTGCCTGAAAGATCATCCGATCCCACCCCGTACCATTATAATAGTTGAGTGTGGCGGGTGACTTACCATACTGTCCTTCGTTCAGAACATAGAACCCACCGGTGTATTTATCAACTGGTTTGGGTGTTCCGGGTTCATCCTCATCCGAGCAAGCGACAAAAGCCATGGTGGCAAATAAAATCAAGAATAATTTTTTCATGTGTTGTTTGTATTAATAATATTAAAAATAAAAAAATCCGGCTAAAAGTCTCTCTTTCAGTCGAATCCCCATTCTCGAAACAACCAGTCGCTTCCCAACAGTCGCTCCAATACAAACGCACAGCCAACGCATGGCCATCGTCCGATGCTCCGTTCTCCGCAGAGGCTCTCGAAAATAAGGATCCTCCGTAAGGGAGGGTGCAAGGCAGGTCTTCTGGCTTGTTTCGGGAGCAACGCCTTCCCGGTCAACGACCAGTGGCTAAAGCGTGTTACACCCAACAAAGAAACTTACAGCAGCGGGAACTGCTGCCGATTTACACGGCATTCCCATTTGATCGCGCAGGGTCTTGCCAGACCCGTTACGAACCATTGCGTTGCAAAGTTAAGAAATTAATTCGTATATTTGCAACGTGTAAACGAAAAATTAATTTTGAAAAAATGAAACACGCATACGTATTCCCCGGACAGGGAGCGCAGGCTGTCGGCATGGGCAAAGACCTCTACGACAGCGTCCCCGCAGCCAAAGAACTCTTCGAGAAAGCCAACGAAATTTTGGGTTTCCGCATCACCGATATCATGTTCGCCGGAACGGACGAGCAACTCAAGCAGACCAAAGTCACCCAACCGGCCGTATTCCTCCACTCGGTCATCATGGCCAAAGCCCTCGGTGTGAAGCCCGACGCAGCTGCCGGACACTCGCTGGGCGAATTCTCGGCCTTGGTTGTCGCCGGAGCACTCTCGTTCGAAGACGGACTGCGCTTGGTTTCGAAGCGTGCCTTGGCCATGCAGGCCGCTTGCGAGGCACAGCCGGGTACGATGGCCGCAATCTTGGGCTTGGAAGACAGCGTAGTCGAAGAGATCTGCCAGACGACCGAGGGCGTTGTCGTGGCCGCAAACTACAACTGCCCGGGACAGCTTGTCATTTCGGGTGCTGTCGAGGCAATCGAAGCTGCCTGTGAGAAGGCCAAAGCGGCCGGCGCACGTCGCGCACTGCGTCTGCCCGTCGGCGGTGCATTCCACTCGCCGCTCATGGATCCCGCAAAACGCGAACTGGAGAAGGCGATCAACGAAGCTCCGTTCAAAACCCCGATCTGCCCGATCTACCAGAATGTCGACGCCAAACCGCATACCGACCCCGCGCAGATCAAGGCCAACCTGATCGCCCAGCTGACAGCCCCGGTACGCTGGACTTACATTGTCAAAAACATGCTGGCCGACGGCGTGACCGAATTCACGGAGTTAGGCCCCGGAGCTGTGCTTCAGGGATTGATCCGCAAAGTCGACAGCAATGCCACCGTAGAATCGAAGGCTACGCTCTAAAAAAAATAAAAATTCTTACAAAAAGGAATGTGCTGATTACCAGTGCATTCCTTTTTATTTGTGTTTTTTTCATTGAAAATTTATTAAATTTTATTAAAAACTTGTTGCATTTATTAAAGAAACTCATTATATTTGCACAGTTAGTTAAAAATGAGATAAAAACGATGACATCACTCACCGAATTTTTCAACAAGCACGAAGACGATACCCTCAAGGGAATTTCACACAAGAACAGCATCATCAAGCGCAACATCATCGCGCACATGGCCGTCAACGGCGAATGCACGCTCTCGGATCTGACCAAGGAGCTGCACATCAGCGTTCCGACGATCACTAAGCTGGTGCAAGAACTTGTCGATGAGAATATTGTAACCGATTTAGGAAAGGTCGAGACCCCGGGTGGGCGTCGTCCCAACATCTTCGGATTGGCCAATTCGGCTATCTATTTTGCAGGCGTAAACGTCGGTCGCGACAACATGCGCTTCATGATCACCGACCTGCAAAACAACATCATCAAAGAGGAGAATGACTTCACATTCGAGCTGCTGGATCGTCCCCAATGTCTCGAACGCATCTGCTCGAGCATCGAGGAGTTCATCGTCAACTGCGGCATCGACCGCGGCAAGATCCTCGGACTCGGCGTCTGCATGACCGGCCGTGTGAATCCCGAGACTGGCCGCAGCTTCAAATACTTCACCACCAGCGAACAATCGCTTCGCGACATGCTCGAAACACGCATCGGTATCCGCGTGCTGCTCGAGAACGACACCCGGGCACGCTGCTATGCGGAGTACACCTGCGGAAAGTCGAAGAACGAAAGCAACGTGCTCTACCTCCACATGAGCCGCGGTGTGGCGATCGGTATCGTCATCGACGGCCAGCTATACTACGGCAAGAGCGGATTCGCCGGTGAATTCGGACACATTCCCTTCTTCGACAACGAGATCATCTGCTCGTGCGGCAAAAAGGGCTGTCTGGAGACCGAAGTGTCGGGTATCGCACTCGAGGACAAGATGTGCCACCTGATTCAAAACGGCGTAAATACGATCCTCAAAGAGAAATACGACCAGCAGAAAACCATCCACATCGACGACATCATCACAGCGGCAAAGAACGACGACAACCTGTCGATCGAGCTGATCGAAGAGGCCGGTGAGAAGGTCGGCAAGGCCGTGGCTTTCCTGATCAACACATTCAATCCTGAGACGGTAATCGTCGGCGGAAACCTCGCAGCAGCAGGTGATTACGTAATGCTACCGCTGAAATCTGCCACCAACAAATATTCGCTCAACCTCGTCTACAAGGACACCAAATTCCGCGTGTCGAAAATGACCGAAAGTGCCAATGCGTGGGGTGTCGCGATGTTGATCCGCAACAAGATTATCGGCTTGTAGCCATGAATCTGGAGGGTCGGCTGACGCGTCTGCGCGCCTTGGAGTCGGGTGATGCCGAGGCCATGTATGCGTGGGAAAACGATACGGCTGTCTGGCCGGTCAGCGGCACGCTCGCCCCGTTTTCACGCCACCAGATCGAGCAATTCATTGCAGAACAGAGTTTTGACATTTTTCAAACGCGTCAACAACGACTTATCATAGAGACCCTTGCAGGCGATTCGGTGGGGGCAGTCGATCTTTTCGAGGTCGACCCGCTACACCGCCGTGCCGGCATCGGCATCCTGATCTACGGCGCAGCCAATCGCCGGTGTGGGTACGCGTCGGACGCACTCGCCACGCTTTGCCGTTATGCGCGCGAAGTGCTTGGTCTACATCAACTTTGGTGCAACGTCGGAGCAGAGAACGAGGCCAGCCGGCGGCTGTTTCTCCGAGCTGGCTTCACGGAAATAGGCCGCAAGCGCGACTGGCAATGGCAATTCGACGGCTGGCACGACGAGTTGATGATGCAACGCATTTTATCCGCC
Source organism: uncultured Alistipes sp. (assembly GCA_964532025.1). GTDB lineage: Bacteria > Bacteroidota > Bacteroidia > Bacteroidales > Rikenellaceae > Alistipes. Next base: position 4,554 of record CAZHEY010000015.1, read on the forward strand.
CCGTCGCAGCCAGCAAATCAATAACAAATACGCAACAAGCCACCTTCGCCCCCGAGCCTACCCGGAGGGGGGGGGCATTTGCCTGCTCGCGATCCTCGAGCCTGTCGAGAGGTCGCTTGAGGTTGTCGGTTTCCGATCCTCGAGCTTTGTCGAGAGGTCGCAAGCAATTTATATATATGTCTCTCGTTTGTTTTCAGTCGGCAGCTCGCGGGGGACAGCTATGAGCAGATGCGAAATAGCAGTCCTCCGCATGGCGGAGCTGCGGACTGCCGACCTGCTGCGCAGGTCGAAAACAGGTCGTCATGTAACCTTTGCGACCTCTCGACAAAGCTCGAGGATCGAGAAAAAACATTTGCGACAAACATTTACGACCTCTCGACAAGCTCGAGGATCGAGAACAATTCCGCAGAGATTAAGACTATTTATCTGAATTTACGAGTTTTTCGGCTTGCGCAGCAAGCCGGCAGTCCGCAGCTCCGGCCTGCGGAGGACTGCTATTTGCGTTGCTGCATAGCCGCCCCCGCGAGCTGCAGACTGAAAAGGCAAGAAACGCACGGAACAGGGGTGTCCCCCGAATGTTCCGTGCGTTTCTATGTTCCTGTGCGTCAATAGCCCAATAGCCAATCTGCACCGATCGGCTAAAAAGCGCAATCAGATATCCACCACCGTCACCTCAATGCCGCGTTCGCGCAGCTGCTCGAGGTAGATGGGCTGTACGCCGCTGTCGGTGATGATGCGATCGACAGCCTCCAAGTCGCAGATTTTACTGAATCCACGACGACCGAATTTAGAGCTATCAGCCAGAACAATAACCTTTTGTGCCGTATTGATCATAGCCGCATTCAGCGACGCTTCGAGCATGTTCGTCGTGGTCAGCCCCAGCTGGGGATCGATTCCGTCAACCCCGACAAAGAGCATGCTGCAATTAAAATTGCGAAGCATCTGCTCGGCAAACGGGCCGACCACCGACACCGAACTGCTCCGCGTGATGCCACCAAGCTGAACCACATCAATATCGGGATTTTGCGACAGGATCTGCGTCACGGGAACGGCTGCCGTAATGACAGTTAGGTGTCCGTCGGGCTTGATCTCACGCGCCAGAAAGGCCATAGTCGTCCCCGAAGCAATGATGATCGAATCTCCGGCACTGATTAAAGCTGCCGCCGCCGCACCGATCGCCCGCTTCTCGGCAACATTTCTCTTCTCCTTCTCGTTGACATGCCGGTCGCTGATATAGGGACTGATGAGAATCGCACTGCCGTGGGTGCGGTAGAGTTTTTTCTGCTGCTCGAGGTAAGAGAGATCCTTGCGGATCGTCACTTCCGAAACCTTAAACAATTCAGCCAATTGCACGACCGAAATCGAACCGTTCTGCTGCAACATCGCCAAAATCCGGCTGTGACGTTCGGGCAGGCTCAAAACGAAATCTTCGCCTTTATTCATAAGAGGTGGTGTTTTTATACATAATCTTATGCAAGATACAAAAAATAATTCATTTATCCCTTTTTATGCCGATATTTTTCTATTACGAATGAAATAGAAACCGACAAAAGATGCTTTGAAATAAAACATAATTTATTTTGAAAAATAAAAAAACATCCGTACTTTTGTTGCGAAACGAAATAGCATAACGAAACTACATAACAAAAAAAATAAATCCTCTATGGAAAGATCAGCACAAATCAAAAAGCTGTCGGAGAAAGACAAAATCTGGGATATGGTTGTCGTCGGCGGCGGTGCAACGGGGCTTGGTGTGGCTGTCGATGCCGCCACACGCGGCATGAGCGTTGCTTGCTTGGAGAAAAGCGACTTTGCAAAATGCACATCGAGTCGCTCGACAAAACTGGTTCACGGCGGTGTCCGCTACCTGCAAAAAGGTGATGTGACGCTGGTATTGGAAGCGTTGCGCGAACGCGGTCGTATGAAAGCCAATGCCCCGCATCTGGTAAAAGACCAAGCGTTTGTGATTTCAAACTACTCCTATTGGGACAATTTCCTCTACTTCTGCGGCCTGACCTTCTACGACATGCTTTCGTTCGGTTTCGGTTATGGCCGTTCGAAGTTCATCTCGGCTAAAAAAGTAATGAAATACATCCCGACCTCGGTAGAGAAGGGGCTGAAAGGCGGCGTAGTCTACCACGACGGGCAGTTCGACGACTCGCGTATGGCCGTCAATCTGGCGCAGACCTGCGTCGAGAACGGCGGTACGGTGGCCAATCAGATCACCGTCACCGGGATCATCCACAACCAAGAGGGGAAGGTCTCCGGAGTCAAATGCCTCGACAACCTCTCGGGCAAGGAGTACACGCTCAAGGCGCGCTGCGTGGTGAATGCTGCCGGCTGTTTCGTCGACGACATCATGCACATGGATAGCCCCGACCACCGCAAAATGGTCACCCCGAGTCAGGGCGTACACTTGGTTCTCGACATGAAATTCCTCCAGAGCGACTACGCAATCATGGTTCCGAAGACCTCGGACGGACGCGTGCTGTTTGCTGTGCCTTGGCACGACAAGGTCGTTGTCGGCACAACCGACATCGTGCGCCCGACGGCCGAAGAAGAGCCGCGCCCACTCAAAGAGGAGATTGATTTCATCCTCGGCACAGCAGGTCTTTACATGAATCCCGCGCCGACCTACAAGGATATTCTCTCCGTATTTGCCGGGCAACGCCCGCTGGCAGCGCCCAAGAAGGAGGGCAAGAACACCAAAGAGATCTCGCGCAGCCACAAAATCATCACTTCGGAGAACGGGCTGGTGACGATCACCGGCGGAAAATGGACTTCCTACCGTCTGATGGCCGAAGATACGGTGAACAAAGCGATCGAAATCAACGGGTTACCCGAGCGCAAATGCGTCACCAAGAAGTTGCATATTCACGGCTACCGCAAGAATCCCGACCTGACCAACCACATGTATGTCTACGGCTCGGACGAGGAGAAGATTCTGGATCTGATCCGCAAGAAACCCGCTCTGGCCGAGAAGCTCTCGTCGAAATTCGGATACACGCTGGCCGAGGTGGTTTGGGCAGCACGTGAGGAGATGGCCCTTTCGGTCGAAGATGTGTTGGCACGTCGCGTGCGCATGCTCTTTGTCGATGCCCGCGAGGCGATTGCCGCCGCTCCGAAGGTAGCACAAACCTTGGCGCAGGAGCTGGGACACGATCAGGCATGGATCGAAAACCAAGTCGAAAGTTTCACAACAATGGCAAAAAATTATATCTTTGAGGCGTAACAGCCGCGAAAACACTCCGTCTGCAACCCGTGGGCGGAGTGTTTTTTAATAAGACAATATAAAATTAGGACGAACATGTCAAACTTCTTCGAACCGCAGGTCGCCAAGCAACAGGTGGCTCCTGAAAAAGTAGATCGCGAATACAAACGGATGCGCCTCAAAGTCTTTCTGGGCGCATTTCTCGGCTATGCGGCCTACTACCTCGTGCGCAAAAATCTGTCACTTGCCGCACCGGGTATGATCGAATCGGGACTGCTCGACAAGGCCAGCGTCGGCATCGCCGGATCGGCCATTTCGATCGCCTACGCCTTCAGCAAATTCATCATGGGCAGCATCTCCGACCGCTCGGATGCCCGCAAGTTTCTGGTTGTCGGACTGATCCTCTCATCGTTGCTGATGATTGTCACCGGACTGATTCCGTACAGCACGACGAACATGAGCCACAACGTGGTGGTAATCTTCTCGTTGATGCTCGTCGTCGGCTGGCTTTCGGGCATGGGCTGGCCTCCCTGCGGACGCATCATGGCGCACTGGTTTTCGCAAAACGAACGCAGCTTCAAGATGTCGGTTTGGAACACCTCACACACGATCGGTAGCGGATCTTTGGGACTGTTGGTGACGCTCGGCATCGGAATTTTCACCACACTCGGCATCGCCGAAACATGGCGTGCAGCCTTCATCTTCCCCAGTTGCGTGGCTCTGCTGCTGGCTATCTTCTGCTGGTGGGCGATCCGCGACACGCCACGCGCATGCGGACTGCCGCCGATCGACGAGTACCGCAACGACTTTTCGAGCCGCAAGGCTGCCAAAGGCGAGGAGAACAAAATCCCGTTCAAGCGGCTGTTTATCGACTACGTATTCAAGAATAAAGTACTATGGCTCATTGCCTTAGCCAATGCTTTCGTCTATCTGGTACGCTACGGAATCAGCGACTGGGCCCCGGTTTACCTCCAAGAGATGAACATCATGGATGCCGGGCAGAGCAACTTGGCCTTCTCGCTGCACAACTACGCCGGTGTTCCGGGAACGATCATCTGCGGCTGGATTTCGGCACGGTTCTTCAAGGGACGCTGCGCCCCGGCCAATGTGATCTATATGTTGCTGGTTATCATGGGAATCCTGCTCTACTGGAAAGCGACTGGCGTGGCACAATTCCTCGCTGGCACATTTGGCGGCGACCCGGCAGCAATCTGCCGCACAGTCGTTTACATCGCCTTGAGCGAGATCGGATTCTGCATCTATGGGCCTGTGGCACTGATCGGAATTCAGGCGTTAAACCTCGTACCGAAGAACGCAGCCGGCACAGCCGCCGGATTTGTCGGGCTATTCGGCTACCTGTTAGGTGATGCCATTCTGGCCAAAATCATCATGGGTGCTGTGGCCAACAACGTCGAGTTGGGATGGTCGGCAACGTTCTGGATGTTCATCGTGGCCAGCGTCTTGGCCATGATATTCTGCGCCACGACGTGGAAAACCGAACGCGAAGCAACCCGCGCCGCTGCTGCAAAATAGCTCAACACCTCGCGTCGGGCAAGGGGGGGGGTGAAAAGCAGAAACGCTCCTCCCGAAAATCATCCGCGAATCGAGAAAGCCTTCAGCTCCCTGCTGAGGGCTTTTTCGTGTCCGCCAACCAGCCGGTCGAGCAGAGCATGGAAACGCGGGGAGTGATTGTGGTGCAACGTATGACACAACTCGTGCACGATCACGAAATCGCGCAGGTGTTCGGGCAAGGTCATCAGATAAAGGCTCAGCGAGATATGATTCTGGCCGGAGCAACTCCCCCACCGCGTGCGCGAAGCGCGAATCGTAAGTTTAGCGTAAGTTAGCCCCGTCTGGAGGGCAAGGCGTGCGATGCGTTCGGGCAAATCGGCCTTCGCAGCACGACGCAACACCTCGGTTCGGGTCTTCAGCTCATCGGGCGTAAGTTGCGGGGGCATGGCCGCCCGCCGTTTGGCAAGTCGCTCACGCGCAGCAAGAATCCACGCCACCTTCGCCTCGAGAAACTCGAGTGCACGCCGCTCGGAGACTCCACGCGGATAGCTCACGCGCACCGCACCCGAGGGCCGCACGCTGATCGAAATGCGTCGCGCACGCGCACTCTGCACACACGCGACCTCTCCCAGCTGCTTGTGGATCATCGTGATAGGAACACCCCGACATTCGCCCAATCGAGCGTCACGGCCTGCTCCTTACGTTGCAGAACGAGATTTCCGAACACAACGCGGCAAAGCGAATCGCGGTAATCCAACAGCTCAACCAGCTGCTGATCGTTCGCCGGCTCGGTCTGACTAAAAGGATCGAATCCGCTCACACCAAACTGCTTACGCAGCAAATCATCCACGGCGATCGACAGCAGGAGATCACCTCCGCCCGTCCTGATCCGCAGCGTATCGTCCGCAACCACCGTATGGCAGTCGCAATAGATCTGGCCGTAAGCCGCATCGTTTCGAATCGGAAGATTCGCGGGCAGCTCAAGGACAATCCGCGCCTGAACTGAATAGTAATCGGCCTCACGCCCCGATTGCGAGCGTTCGGCCAACCGTTCGGGATTGAGCTGCGGCACAAAAGCCAGTGCAGCAAAGACACCAAATGCAACCAGACAAAGGCCCAGATAGCGACCATACCGTTTGGACAGAAAAAGCACCGCACCGATTGTCATAATCGCGCCGCTGGCCAGCAGATAGACACGCGGCTCGGTCAATCCGTACTCATCCACACGGTGCGCCACCCCACTCCAGAACAACACGATAAAGGGCAGAAGCCAAAGTCCGAACCGATTGAAAAACCAGTCGTAACGTTTCACCGGAAGCAGTTCACGCAACGCATGAAGCAGAAATGCGAAAATCGTCAGGCCAAAGACCAGATAAGCCACACCACCGCGCGGCAACGACCATGTTACGACTATTTTGAGGATATAGAGCGCAAAAATCACCATATAAATCAGTAGTGCCGGCACCAGGATATGGTGTAACAGCACATCAGCCATGCGCGAGCCGCCAAACTCCGCACCACGACGGCGATCGACGAAGATCATGAAGAGCATCGGCACAGACAAAACTTCCGTAAATACGGATAACCAAACCGTTACATGATTGAGCCACACGCCCTCGATGCCAAAAATATAGGCCGTCGAATAGAGTATAGCCAGCAACAGGCCGAAGGTCACATTCGCAAACAGCAGTGCAAGCACCGCCGCACGCAGATAGATCACCCAATCGAAGACAAAACGCCGATTATCCACCGCCCAGCGGCAGATCAGAAACAGCAACGGCGTAAGAACCAACAGAGTAATAAGACCCGAAGAGGTTTCCCACCAGGCACTCAATCCCGGCACAAACGACAGCGGAATCATCGGCAGCCAACTTACGTAGTAAATTTTGCGCCATGCGCTGCGTCCGGCGGCCGTGTTCACCGCATAGGCCAACACCGCAAAGACCCAACCCCAGAAAAGTTCGGGAGCTCCCGTGGTTATTTCTTCCGTCAAACATTCATACGCAACAATCAGACGGACTGCGAGATACAACAAAACCCCCAGTTCAACAGGATGTTCACGCACGACGGCGGACAAGGTGGGACGCATGCGTTTGAAAAAAGCGATGATCTTCTGCTTCATAGCCATCAATTATTTCCGATCCGCTGGCGCACGACCTCGAAAAGCATCACCGCCGCGGCGGCCGACACGTTCAGCGAGGCGATGTGACCGATCAGCGGAATCGCTAATTGCTCGTCGCACATCTTCAGCACCTCCTTCGAGATGCCCGTATCTTCAGCACCCATAACCAACACCGTCGGCTTACGGAAGTCGGCATCGAAGAGCAGTTTGGTACTTTTTTCGGTCGCTGCAACCACTTGGTATCCTTCGATTTGAAGCTGTTTGAGCGTATTGCGCACCGAGCCAACACGGCAAACCGGAATCGACGCCAATGCCCCGGCCGACGAACGGATCGCCTCAGCGTTGACCGGAGCGGAATTTTTGAGCGGCGCAATCAAGCCATGTGCTCCGGCGCATTCGGCCGAACGGGCAATCGCGCCGAAGTTGCGGACATCGGTCACCCCGTCGAACAGCACGATCAGCGGAGTCTCGTCGTCGGGCACACGCTCCAGAATATCGTTCAGTTCCACGTACTCGATCGCCGAAATTTGCGCCACGACACCTTGGTGGTTGCCGCGCGTCAGGCGATTGAGTTTCTCGACAGGAACTTCCTGTACGCGCAGGTGGTGACGCATGCAAAGATCGCGCAGCTCCTGCATCAGCTGTCCCTCCGCGCCCTTGCGGACATAGATTTTGTCGATCTGCTTTCTGGCCTCGATCGCTTCGGCCACGGGACGTATCCCGAAAATGATGTTATCCATAGTTTTCTGTTATTATTTCCAATTCATACGACGCTTTTTCCCACTCGTGCATCTGGTGGTCGTAGCGCGTTTTAAGTTCGTTATATACTTTGTAATCAGCTTCATCATAAGTTGTCGCAACGGCAAAACGGGCATCGTACTCGGCAATCTGCTTTTCGGTATCGGCCAGCTCGGCTTCGATCGTTTCGACCACTTTTTTCTGCTTGCGCAGCTGTTTTTCCTGCTCCTTTCGCTGTTCGTAGGTCAGTTTGTTTGCCGCCTCACCTCGCTTCGGCCCGGCCGCCTTCGACGTGGGTACATCGCGGCGTTCGACCTCCTGCAACGACTCCAGCTTGCGCTTTTCGAGAAAGTAGTAGATTCCACCCAGATACTCCTTGACCCCTCCGTCGCGAAATTCGTAGATCTTCTGCACCATGCCGTCCAAAAATTCGCGGTCGTGCGAGACGATCACCACCGTGCCGTCGTACTTCTCGATCGCATGCTTCAGGATGTCTTTCGAGCGCATGTCCATGTGGTTGGTCGGCTCATCGAGGATCAGTAGGTTGCGCGGCTCGAGCATCATGCGCGCCATCGACAGACGCGCCCGTTCTCCGCCCGACAACACCTTGACTTTCTTGTCGATATCCTCGCCACGGAAGAGAAATGCGCCCAGAATATCACGCAGGCGCGTGCGGACATCGCCCACCGCCACCCGATCGAGCGTATCGAAAACCGTGAACTCTCCGTCCATCAGATCGTCCTGATTCTGTGCGTAATAGCCGATATTAACATTCGCGCCCAAGCGGATTGACCCCTCGGTAGGCGTCAGCTGGCCGACCAACATGCGCGCCAGCGTGGTTTTGCCCTCCCCATTACGTCCGACCAAGGCTATTTTATCGCCCTTCTCGATCGTGAAATTCGCACCGCTGAAGACGTGTTTCTCCCCAAACGACATGCCGACTTCGTTGATCTCGGCCACGATCTGTCCCGAACGCGGCGCAGGCGGAAATTTGATGTTGAGCGTCGAAAGATCCTCCTCCTCGATCTCCAGCCGATCGAGCTTATCAAGCTGTTTGATACGCGATTGCACTTGATTCGACTTGGTAGGCTTATAGCGGAATTTCTCGATAAACTCCTCGGTTTTCTCGATCAGCTTCTGCTGATTTTCGTAAGCCGCCACCTGCTGCGCCCGGCGTTCGGCACGCAGCACGACATATTTCGAGTAGGAGACTTTGTAGTCGGTCACATGGCCCAGCGAAAGTTCGATCGTGCGGTTGGTGACATTGTCCAGAAAAGCGCGGTCGTGCGAGATCAGCAGCACCGCGCCGCTGTAATTTTTCAGGTACTCCTCCAACCATTGGATCGACTCGATGTCGAGGTGGTTGGTTGGCTCGTCGAGCAGGAAGATCGACGGCCGTCGCAACAGCAACTTGGCCAACTCGATACGCATGCGCCAGCCGCCCGAAAACTCGCTCGTGGCGCGCGCAAAATCCGAGCGTTTGAAGCCCAGCCCGAGCAACGTTTTCTCGATGTCGGCATCGCGTGTCTCGCCGCCGAGGATGTGGTAATGATCCTGCGCATCGGTCAGTAGGTGAATGAGTTGCTCGTATTCGGAGGATTCGTAATCGGTGCGCTCGGCGATCTCGCGCGTCAGATCGGCGATCGTCGCCTCGAGTCGCAGCACCTCCTCGAATGCCTTGGCCGTCTCCTCGACAAGCGACGTGGTGTCGGCCACGCGCATCGTCTGCGGCAGGTAACCGATCGTGCAGTCGCCATTGATCGAAACGCCGCCCGAAGTGGCTTGTTGCTCTCCGGTGATGATGCGCAGAAGCGTCGTCTTTCCCGCGCCGTTTTTTCCCACCAGACCGATTCGGTCTTTGGGATTTATCAGAAATGAAATGCGATCAAAAAGCGTCCAACCGCCATAGCTGACGGTCAGATTATCGAGTGAAATCATAAATTAAGAGTTATCACGCAGTCAATATTTTGACGATCTCCGCCGTCGGATTCTCCGCGCCGAAGACCGCATTACCGGCCACCAACACATCCGCACCGGCAGCATAGACCTCATGGGCATTGTGCGACGAGAGTCCGCCGTCGACCTCGATGATGAGCGGATGCCCGGCCTCGTCGGCCATTTTGCGTAGGTGGGCGATCTTGTCGAGCGATGCGGGGATGAACGATTGTCCGCCAAATCCCGGCTCGACACTCATCACCAACACCAGATCGATCAACGGCAGCAGGTCGCGCAACACCTCGACCGAGGTAGCCGGTTTGATCGAGATGCCGACCTTCGCCCCGGCCTTGCGGATCATCTCGATGCAGGCATGCGGATCGTAGGTCGCTTCGTAATGAAACGTCACCAGATCAGCCCCTGCCTCGACGAAGCGAGCAAGGTATTTTTCGGGTTCTACGATCATCAGGTGCACGTCGAGGAATTTGCGCGTGGCCTTGCGGATCGCCTTCAGCACGGGAAATCCGAACGAGATATTGGGGACAAAAACACCGTCCATAACGTCAATATGAACCCATTCGGCGGCACTGGCGTCGATCAGATGGGTATCGCGCTCCAGATGTCCGAAATCGGCCGAGAGCATCGAGGGTGCTACTATGTGTTGCATAATACGAGAGTTTTACATAGACAAAGGTAGTAATTTTTCCGTGGATTTTACTACCTTTGCCTATCATGAGTATCCTATTTATCATTCTGGCCGTCGTGCTCGGATCGGCGGCGGCCGCATTCGGAGTTCTTGCCCTCACCGCACGCAGCGACGCGGCACGTCTTGCCGCCGAAAAAACAGCTATCGAACAGGCGTATGCCGCTGAAAAATCAGCCGCAGAGACCGAAATCCGTCGGCAGATGGAGCTGCATGCCCAAACGCGTGCCGATCTGGCCGCACAGCGCGCCGCAGCCGATGCGGAGATTGCGGCACTACGCGAGAAAAGCAACGAGCAACGGCAGAGCGAACAGGCCGAACGGGAGAAAATGGAGGAGCAGCTCCGGGCGCAGTTCCGGAATTTAGCGACCGAAATTCTGGGCGAACAGACCCAGCAGTTCAAGCAGACCAACAAGGAGTCGATCGACATCCTGCTCAAACCCTTCCGCGAAAACATCACCGATTTCCGCAAACGCGTCGAGGAGATCTACACCACCCAGACCACGCAGCGCGGCGAATTGAAGCAGGAGTTGAAGAGTCTCATGGAGCTGAACCAGCGCATCACGACCGAAACGACAAACCTCACCAATGCGCTGAAAGGCAACTCGAAAGTGCAGGGCGACTGGGGCGAAATGCTGCTGGAAACGATCCTCGACAGTTCGGCCTTGACCAAGGGGATTCACTACGACACGCAGTACAACGTCAAGGACGAGCAGGGGCGAAACCTGCGCCCCGATGTGGTGCTGCACCTGCCCGAAAAAAAGGACATCATCATCGACTCGAAGGTCTCGCTAACGGCCTTTGTGGGTTACTCCTCGGCCACGGAGAGTGCCGAGCAGCAGCGTCACCTTGCGGCACACATCGCATCTGTACGCCAGCACGTTACGGAGTTAGGACGAAAGGAGTACCAGCGGCAGCTCAACTCGCCCGACTTCGTGATTATGTTCATACCCAACGAACCGGCGTTTCTTGCCGCCCTACAAAACGACACGACGATCTGGTCGGACGCCTACGACAAGAAGGTCATCATCTCCTCCCCGACCAACCTATTTGCGCTGCTCAAATTGGTTGCCGACCTCTGGAAATACAACGATCAGGACAAGAATACCAAGGAGATAGCCACCTGCGGGCTGAAACTTTACGAGCAAGCCGTAGCATTCAGCGGCTCGCTCGAGAACATCGGCACGGCACTCGATCGGGCACACGATGCCTACGAGGATGCACGCAAGCGGCTCAGCACGGGAAACGACAACATTGTCCGCGTCGGCGAAAGGCTACGCAAAACCGCCAGCCTGCAAACCAAAAAGCAGTTCTCAGCATCCCTGCTCGAAGCGGCAGAAGAGGATTCCGACACCAAGTAAACACGCCTTTGCGACCTCTCGACAAGCTCGAGGATCGTGTAGATATATTACCATGAAATAAGTAGTTATCAAATTTGCGGGGGAGGGTCATCCTCGATCCTCGAGCCTGTCGAGAGGTCGCAAAGGCTATCCATTTGATACGTGCAGTTTGACCAAGTCGGATTTTCGACTTGCACAGCAAGTCGGCAGTCCGCAGCTCTGGCCTGCGAAGGACTGCTATTTCGCGTTGCTGCATAGCAGCCTCCGCGAGCTGCAGACTGAAAACGCTACCGCTCAATGATTTCGCGACCTCTCGACAGGCTCGAGGATCGAGAACAAAACACAGCGACCTCTCGACAGGCTCGAGGGTTGAGGACAAATATTGCTATGGGGGACAATGGTTCTCGAATCCGCCCTCAGTCCGCAGCTCGCGGTGGACGGCAAATAAGCAACGCGAATTTGCAGTCCTCCGCATTGGCGGAGCTGCGGACTGCCGACTTGCGATGCAAGTCGAGAACACACCTTGCGACCTCTCGACAAGCTCGAG
>CAZHEY010000015.1:16761-70492 GCA_964532025.1 uncultured Alistipes sp.
GATCGAGAACAAAACGCAGCGACCTCTCGACAGGCTCGAGGATCGAGAACAAAACGCAGCGACCTCTCGACAAGCTCGAGGATCGAGAACAAAACGCAGCGACCTCTCGACAGGCTCGAGGATCGAGAACAAAACACAGCGACCTCTCGACAAGTTCGAGGGTCGAAAACAGATATTACTCTGGGACAGATAGTTTTGACCTATTCCGCAGGACTCTTATCGCCAGCTGCGCATCCGACGGAGGATTCCGGGCGAAGCATCGTGAGACATCGCCTCCAGCAGATCGGGCCACAATTCCGCCACCCAAGGAATCCGGCGGCAACTTTTCAAGATCTCGACCGCCCAGATCCGCACCGCAATCTTCGAATCCTCCGCTACGGCCCAGTCCGATGCTATTTCAGCAATTCGTTCAAGGCAAGCGGTTTCCGGACGTTCATACGTCAGCAGATCGGCCATAATTTTAGCAAAATGGCGGCGTGCGCTGGCGTCGGTACAGGCGACAAAATCGGTTTTGAGAAACCGATCGACATAAGGCCGAAACTGCTCAGGATCAGCGAAATAGATCTTCTCCAGCACATAGGCACTACGAAATAGAATCTGGTGGCGCGTCACACGCGACAACTTTGCACCTTGCGCCACACGCGACGCCCCGACACGCAGCGGCGCACTCGGTAACTCCGCACGGCATATCGCACGCTGCAACTCGGCGCATTGCGCCGTCGCAACCTCGTAGAGCAATCCGACGGCATCCGCCGCGAGCACCTCCGCGGCCGTTTGCGTTGCAAAATCCGCCTCAAACCGGCCTCGAAGCCGTTCGATCAACGCCGCCCGAGTCATCGCATCGGGTGTTAGAAAAGTCTCTTTTTCGAGGTCGTGACAACGAAATCCTTCAGGTAGAACGGTTCGAAATAGGCGATATCCTCGGTTTTTCCCGCATCAAGTGCCTGCTGCGCCAGCCGCGCCAAGCCGCGCGCCGAAGGGGTTACATCGACCAGCACCGCATCCGGAAGCAGCTCGGCACACTTTTGCGCCCCACTGCCGAAGATCACAAACGGATGTTCCGTGCCACGGTGGGCAGCGAAGCTCTCGCCGTCGACAACTTCGGCCGAAACTTCGGTCAAGGGTGCTCCCGTCGTATCGAACACCTGCGCATAAACCTCCATGCGGCGAGCATCAACCATAGGACACAGGTAGGCTCGCTCCCACCCTTCGACCGAAATGATCCCAGCCTGATAGTCCTCACGCGCCACTTCGACCAACGCATCCAGCGACCCGAGTGCCACCAATGGCTTCTTCAATCCGTAGCACAGCCCCTTGGCAAACGACACTCCGATGCGCAAACCGGTATACGATCCGGGGCCTTTGCCCACCGCCACCGCATCGAGATCGTCGGGAGCAATCTCCATTTCGCGCAGCATCTCGTCGACAAACACACCGACTTTGCGCGCATGGTCGCGCCCCTCGTCGCTTTCGCGTAACGAGATCAGTTCACCATCCTTCGCGATACCGACCGAACAGATGTCCGTGCCGGTTTCAATACAGAGAATCAAACTCATAATAGGTATAATTTTACTTTTTTCAACATGCAATACTTCCCCGCAGGATTATCCGCGGTGATTTTTCAACGCCTTGTCAATCTCACGCTTGGCATCGTTTTCCTTGAGGTACTCGCGTTTGTCGTAGGTTTTACGGCCGCGCGCCAGTCCGATTGCGATCTTCGCCAGCCCGCGTTCGTTGATAAAGAGCCGCAAACCGACGATCGTCAGCCCTTTGTCCTGCGAGGCACGCTGCAATTTGTCGATCTCGCGCCCCGTGAGCAGCAGCTTTCGGTCACGCCGAGGGGTGTGGTTGTTGCACGTTCCCCACTCGTACTCGGAGATGTTCACGCCGCGAATCCACAGCTCGCCCCGATCGAAATAGCAGAACGAATCGACCATAGAGGCTTTCCCGGCACGGATCGACTTGATCTCTGTGCCGACCAACACAACGCCCGCAACCCACTCTTCGAGAATCTCATAGTCGAATGTGGCGCGCTTGTTCCGGATGTTTATCTTTTTTTGTTCACTCATATATTCAAAAACGGCACATATATTGCCGATTCATGCGTAGGGGTGGGAATCGGTTAAGGTAACTAATTCTTTTATCTTTGATATGTTTTACACATCTTTCTGTTTATTTTCTGTTTGCACAAGGTATGCGCAGTGATGCGTATACGACCCGAATCCCGCCCCTTCTTTTACAAAATCAATCGTTGGATCTTTCGGGCAATCGTCACTTTCACTTTGTTATACGCCGCCAACCGCTGCACCACCTCGCTCGACGCCTCGTCGGACAGACTCTCGTCGGAGAGTTTGGCCTGCAACTCCTTGATGAGCGAATCGACCACCTTCGACTTATAGAGCGTAACCACCTTCGGCACACCGACGGCCAGCATCTCGGCATCGGTTTCGAGGTGTATCTCCAGCCGCTGCCAGATTGCACTCGCCACGTAGTTGTCGTCCGAGGTGAGGATGTCGACCGACATGTTGCACACCTCCGGATCCATGTGGTTCAGAAAGTAGTGCGCCGGCACTTCGACCCCCGTTCCCAGCAACGTCCATTGTTCGCGGTAGACATTCATAATCTTGGCATACACCGGATTGCGAAACTCGATCTTGTCGTCGAGCAACTCGCTGAATATCACTTCGGCCACATTGCAGGCGACCAGATTCTTCCCCTCTTTGAAGTCGAACGAGCAATGTCCGTATTTGAGCAGGTACTTCACGATCTCGCGTTCGAGCACCTCGAAACTGCTTCCGGCTTCGACCCGTTTAACATACTCCACCTCGGGCGGCATCTCGGCGCGTTGCTGCTGGCTCTGACGGCGCAGGAACTCATCGGTTTCGCGGTCACCAGATGTCGTCATGCGTTTGCGCGCCACCTCCGAGATCAGCAGGTTCTCGTCGATATCCATGATCCGCGCACACTCCTTGATGTAGACCGAACGCTGGATCGGATCGGGTATCTGCGTGATCGACTGCACCATATCACCGATCAATGCCGCTTTGCGGATCGGATCGCCCGCGGCATCCTGCAACAGCAGTTTGGCCTTGAAATCCAGAAAATCCTGCTCGTGAGTGCGGATGTAGTCCTGCACCTCGGCGGCCGTATGGCTGCGGGCAAACGAGTCGGGGTCTTCGGTTTCGGGTAGCGACACCACGCGCACATTCATGCCCTCCTTGAGAATCATGTCGATACCGCGCAGCGAAGCGTGAATACCGGCCGAGTCCCCGTCGTAGATCACCGTGATGTTCTTCGTAAAACGCGCCAGCAGGCGAATCTGTTCGGTCGTGAGCGACGTACCCGACGAGGCCACCACGTGCTCGATTCCGGCCTGATGCATCGAAATCACATCGAGATAGCCCTCGACCAGAATAGCAAAATCGTGCTGCTGAATGGCTTTCTTTGCAAAATAGAGGCCATAAAGCTCTCGTTTCTTGCTATATATCTCGCTCTCGGGCGAATTTTGGTATTTGGCAACGTTCTTGTCCGTGCGCAGCGTGCGGCCGCCGAAGCCGACCACACGTCCCGAAATGTTGTGGATTGGGAAGATCACCCGGTCGCGGAAACGGTCGTAAAGCGACCCGTCGTTTTCGCGCTTGAGCGACAGACCCGTCAGGAGCAGGAACTCCTCTTTGTATCCGGCCTCCAGTGCCTCGGTCGACATTCGGTTGCCCTTGGCCGGGCAGAATCCAAGCCCGAATTTCTGGATCGTCGCATCGGTAAGTCCGCGTTTCTGGCGGAAATAGGTCATGCCGACACTCATACCCTCGCTCTCGTGGTGGAGGTAGTTGGTGAAATACTCGGCCGCCCAGCCATTGACGATGAACATCGACTCGCGGTTGTCGTTGCGGCGCACCTCCTCCTCGGTCATCTCGGTCTCCTGCACCTCGATGCCGTAGCGTTTAGCCACCATCTTCAAGGCTTCGGGATAGGTAATCGTCTCGTGTTCCATCAGGAACGTCACCGCATTACCGCCTTTGCCACACCCGAAACACTTGTAGAGTCCCTTCGAGGGCGACACAACAAACGACGGGGTTTTCTCGTTGTGGAACGGACAGCATGCCTGATAGTTCACGCCCTTTTTCTTGAGCGTGACATATTCGCCGATAATATCCACGATATTGGCGGCGGCGTAAATGCGGTCTACTGTTTCCCTGTCGATCATAGCGTACAAAGGTACGGAAAATTAAAAATTAAAAATTAAAAATCAAAAATTATTTATAGCACGCCATCTATCGACCCGAAGATCGCCTTTGTTTTCATTTTATCACTATCTTTGCATCTATGAATTTCAAACTCGTATCAGATTATGCCCCAATGGGCGACCAGCCGCAGGCCATAGAGCAGTTGGTCGGCTCGATCGAACACGGATCGAAGCACAACACGCTGTTGGGTGTAACCGGATCGGGCAAGACCTTCACCGTGGCCAACGTCATTGCGCAGCTCGATAGGCCGACGCTCGTCTTGAGCCACAACAAAACCCTCGCGGCGCAGCTCTACGGCGAATTCAAGAATTTTTTCCCGGAAAATGCCGTTGAGTATTTCGTCTCATATTACGACTATTACCAGCCGGAGGCTTACCTGCCCTCGACGGACACCTATATCGAAAAAGACCTCTCAATCAATGCCGAGATCGAGAAAATGCGGTTGAGCACCTCCGCCACGCTACTCTCCGGGCGGCGCGATGTGATCGTGGTTTCGAGCGTGTCGTGTCTTTACGGCTGCGGCAACCCGGACGATTTCCACGCCACGGCGATCAACCTGCAAGTCGGGCAAGTGGTGAGCTACAAACACTTCCTCTACAAACTGGTCGAGGCACTCTACACGCGCACCGAACGCGATCTGGAGCCGGCGACATTCCGCGTGAACGGCGACACGGTGGATATCATGGCGGCCTTCGGAGAGTTCGGGAATCAGTGCTTCCGCGTGATGTTCTTCGACAACGAGATCGAGGCGATCCAGAGCATCGACCCAATGACCGGACAGCGTATCCAATCGCTCGACAACCTTACGCTCTACCCTTCGCGGCTCTTCGTGACCACCAAGGAGCGCATCCACTCGGCCGTGCAGCAAATCTACCTCGATCTGGGCAAGCAAATCGAATTTTTCGAGCGCGAGGGGCGCATGATGGAGGCGCAGCGCATCAAGCAACGCGTGGAATACGACCTCGAGATGATCAAGGAGCTGGGTTACTGCCCCGGAATCGAGAACTACTCGCGCTACTTCGACGGGCGGGCAGCCGGAACGCGTCCGTTCTGCCTGATCGACTTTTTCCCGAAAGACTACCTAATGGTGGTCGACGAGAGCCACGTCACCCTGCCGCAAGTCCATGCGATGTTCGGCGGCGACCGCGCGCGCAAGGAGAATCTGGTGGAGTATGGATTCCGACTGCCGGCCGCCAAGGACAACCGACCGGTGACATTCAGCGAATTCGAGCAACTGCAAGGCACGTCGATCTACGTGAGTGCCACCCCGGCCGACTACGAGCTGATGAAGAGCGAAGGGATCGTCATCGAGCAACTGATCCGCCCGACAGGGCTGGTCGATCCGCCGTTGGAGGTGCGCGTGACGATCAACCAGATCGACGACCTGATCGAGGAGATCGACAAACGCGTCAAGCACGACGACAAGATTTTAGTCACCACAATCACCAAGCGCATGGCCGAGGAGTTGTCGAAATATTTCGACCGCGTAGGCGTGCGCAACCGCTACATACACTCCGATGTCGATACGCTGGAACGCATTCAGATTCTGGAAGATCTGCGCGCCGGCATGTTCGACGTACTGATCGGGGTCAACCTGCTCCGCGAGGGGCTTGACCTGCCGGAGGTGGCATTGGTCGCCATTCTCGATGCCGACAAGGAGGGATTTTTGCGCAACGTGCGTTCGCTGACGCAGATAGCCGGTCGCGCCGCACGCCACTCACAGGGCAATGTAATCCTCTACGCCGACACCTGCACGGACTCCATGCGTTATGCGATCGAGCAGAGCAACCGCCGCCGCGAGATTCAGGTGTGCTACAACATGGAGCACGAGATGTTGCCGCGTCGTGCGCAGCGAAGCGGCACGGGGCAGAGTGCGCTGCTGGCCAACAAGGTCAACACGGCCGAGATCGACATGGAGGTGCACCGCACCGACGAGAACCACTATGGCATGGCTGCCGATGTGCAGAAAGGATATACGGCCGGCGTTGCCGCCGAAAATCTCGACGGGCTGATCGACAAGGCACGCGACGACATGGAACGGGCCGCCAAGTCGCTCGACTTTTTGGCCGCCGCCCGATTCCGCGACCGCATGTACGAGTTGCAAAAGCTCCGCGAAGAGAACCGCAACCGGTAGTTGCAAGGAAGAGGGAGGGGCGATGTTGCGACCTCTCGACAATGCTCGAAGCTCGAGAACAGAATCCCTTTGCGACCTCTCGACAAGCTCGAGGGTCGAGAACAAACAGCATTTACGACCTCTCGACAAGCTCGAGGATCGAGAATAAAATACAGCGACCTCCGGGGCAAGGCGAGGATCGAGAACATTTTTTGCAGGAAAATACACATTCGATCCTCGAGCCTGTCGAGAGGTCGCAAACTACTTTTAGATAACGTTTTCAGTCAGCAGCTCGCGGAGGCAGCTATGCAGCAACGCAAATAGCAGTCCTCCGCAGACCGGAGCTGCGGACTGCCGGCTCGCTGCGCAAGCCCAAAACACCTCACCATACAACCCTTGCGACCTCTCGACAAGCTCGAGGGTCGAAAACAGTTTTTGCGGAAAAACACACATTCGATCCTCGAGCTTTGTCGAGAGGTCGCGAACTACTTTTAGATAACGTTTTCAGTCAGCAGCTCGCGGAGGCGGCTATGCAGCAACGCAAATAGCAGTCCTCCGCAGCGCGGAGCTGCGGACTGCAGGCTCGCTGCGCAAGCCGAAAAACATCTCTCTAATAGATTTTTGCGACCTCTCGACAAGCTCGAGGATCGAAAACAAAGAACCCTTGCGACCTCTCGACAAGCTCGAGGATCGAGAACAAAGAACCCTTGCGACCTCTCGACACAGCTCGAGGGTCGAAACCAAAACACAGTGACCTCCGGGGCAGGCTCGAGGGTCGAAAACAGGAAGCCCATGCCGAGGACCTCGGAAAGCGTAGAATTTTCAACCAGCGCGAAGAGTGCAGAAAGCCGAGGAGCGACTACTCCTCGCGGGTGATTTTGAAGGTGAAATACTTGGCAGCGAAGTAGCTGTACAACGTAGTAATGAGCGTGGTAACCACCTTAGCAGGTGTCGGCCAGATGCCACACACCTCGACAAAAAATTTCAATCCGAGATAGGTCAGCAGGATCGACCCGGCAATCGAAAGCGCATAGCGCAATAATTGCGTCCGTGTCGGCACGGTCGAACGGTCGAATGCCACATGGCGGTTGAGCCAGAAGCCATTGAAAAAGGTGATCGGGAAGACCAAGATCATCGCGGCGATATGCGGCGAAAGCACAACAATGCCCAAATCGAAGAAACGATGAGCAACCAAGTAGTTATAGATCAAGAAGTAGAGCAGCGGATCGAGCAGCAGGTAGGTCACGCCGCCACACGCCGCATAACGAAACGTTTGCAGCGGCAGAATCGAAGCCACCGGACGGATGTAAAACCAATCGATCGCCCGGGTTATCCACTCGGCAAGACGCATCAACGAGCCGTATAAGTCCACATGCCGGGAAACGACTCGGCGCGTTCGGTGATGAAACGCGTGCAAGCATCCGCATCGGTCGATGCGAGGGGTGAAATCAGGAATTTCTCACCCATACGATAGACTCCGCAACGCATCGAAGGCTCTTTTTCGGTCGCCTCACGCACGGCACGTGCTGCATTTTCGGGAGTGCTGAAGACCCCTAACACCACATAGCGCATGCCCGATATCATGCTGGCCGGAGCTTCGGGAGTTCCGGATGTTTGAGCCACCGTAGAGGCCGCTGCGGATTGGGGCGAAGTGCCCTCGGAAGCTGCGGTTGACGAGGTAGTTGCAGCAGTTCCGGAAGCAGCATCGCCAACCGTCGGAGCGGCAGCATCAGCAGCTGTCTCGGAAGAGGTCGGATCGAGGGTGATCGCCCCCGACTCAACAGATGCCAGCACCCGGCGACCCGAAGGATCAATCTCGATTTCGGTCTGCACCTCAGGTACTTCAGGCTGCATCAACAGAAATTCATATCCGCCGAAGCCGGCCGCAATCACGATTGCGGCAACTCCGAACCACAGAGCCCAGTCGAAGCGGCGCACCGATTGCAGTCGAACCGGGGCATATCCCTGCGGATTGATGCGCCGGTCGAATGCCTCGTCCATTTTGAACTCTTTCATTTTCAGCGTCCCCACACCACCGATCGTCAGCACCTCGTCGACATACGAGCTTTCGAACCAGCAGTCGAAAACAGCCTGCGGGTCAACCGTTTGCGTCGCGTCTCCACGCAGTGCAACCGCTTCGTGGAGTGCCCGCGCGATCTCGTCAAGCAGCGACAAACCGCGTTGCTGCGAGGAGAACATCACGATCCGATGAGGCGGCACTACCATCCGTTTGGAGAGGTGTTTTACCGGAAGGCGTTCGGTATAAAGTGTCCCGACACCCGGCACATAGACCTCTTTGCCGGCCGCCAACAGATTGCTCACCAGCCGACTAACTTGTTCAATCAGTTTACTGTTTGCCATGACTTTTCTTTTTAGGAGCGGCTGCCGGGGATTTTACTGCCCGAGCCGCCGGTTGCACCACCCGCTCCGGCTGACGCAAAGCACGCCAGATCATATAGATACCCAGCGCAATAAACGGAATACTCAACCATTGTCCCATGTCAAGCACCCAATTTTGTTCGAAGGCTTCCTGCTCGGTTTTGATGTATTCGATAAAGAAGCGCGTGAGGAACGTGCCGATCAGCCCGATTCCGAAGAGGATTCCGGGACGACGACGCGCCAGATCGTGGCGATAATAGAGCCAGCAGAGGATTCCAAAGGTCACAAGGTAGCAAAGTGCCTCGTAGATCTGGGTGGGGTGCACCGCCGCAGGGGCAAATTCGTGCAGCCACTTATTCGACCGGATGAACTCAAAGCCCCACGGCAGGTCGGTGGCGCATCCGAAGATTTCGGAGTTGAACAAGTTTCCCAGACGGACAATCGCGCCGCCGATTCCCACCGGAATCATGATGCGATCGAGCGACCAGATATAGGGTAATTTGTTCTTACGCGAGAAGAGCCAAAGCCCTAACAGTAAGCCCAGAGCCGCTCCGTGGCTGGCCATGCCGCCATCGCGAAAGCCGGTGATGATCGTCCACGGCTCGCGCAGGTAGCTCATCGGGTCGTAGAACAGGCAATGCCCCAGCCGCGCACCGAGCACCGTAGCCAGCGTGCCATAGACGAAAATCGACTCGGAAACCGATGCGGGAAGCCCCTCGCGTTTGCAGAAGTTGTCAAAAAATTTAGCTCCGATGAGGATCGCAAGTGCCCACATCAGACCATAATAGCGAATATCGAAAGACCCGATCGAGAAAAGTACGGGGTCAAAATCCCAGACAACGGATAGTGGTTGTATCATGTATTGAGGTTTCTTGTAATTAGTTCGGGTTTATTGGATCTCTTGCAGGCTCACCTTTTTCAGCGTAAAGGAGAAGGTGCTGCCGACGCCCAATTCGCTGCGCACCGAGATCCGTTCGCCATGCGCCTCGACGATGTGTTTGACGATCGCCAGACCAAGTCCCGTGCCGCCCTGATCGCGCGAGCGACCCTTATCGGTGCGGTAGAAGCGTTCGAACACGCGCGGGATGTCCTCCTTGCCGATGCCCTGACCGTTATCCTCGACCTCGACCAGAATTTTATCGAGCATGTCGCGGAAGTGGATACGCGTGACACCACCCTCCTTACCATAGTGAATCGAGTTGATAATCAGGTTAACAAGCACTTGGCCGATGTAATGCTTGTCGGCCAGCACCCAGAACGGCGACGGCAGATTCTCCGCCCCTTTGACCAGCACGCGGATCTGTTTTTTGTCGGCCTCCATTTCGGTTTGCTCGGCAATCTCCTTGGCCAATGCCACCGCATCGAATCGTTCGAGATTCAAGCGGTTCATGTTGCTTTCGAGCTTCGAAATCGTATCGAGATCATTGACGATATTAATCAGTCGGTCAATGCTTTTCTCGGCTCGTTCGAGGTATTTGCGGTTAATCAGATCGTCCTCCAGACCCCCGTCGAGCAGCGTCGAGATGTAGCCCTGAATATTGAAGATCGGAGTCTTCAACTCGTGCGCCACATTGCCCAAATACTGCTTGCGGAATTGTTCGGTCTCCTTCAGGCGCGCGATCTCCTTGTCGTTCGTATCGGCCCATGCGGTCAGCTCCTCGCCGATGTCCTCGACGTGTTTGTCCTTGAGTTCCGAGAAGATTTCGGTGGTATGCACGTCGCGCGAGAGCACGATCGAATAGATCGGTTTCAACTTATAGGCCACATACTTACGAATAATCGAGAGTGCCACGAGTGCAATGACGACAAACACGCCGGCGGCAACGCAAAGCGTGATCCACCATTCGATTTCGAGCACACACATTCCTGCCGCGACGATCGCCGCAGCAAGCAGCGCAATCCACAAAGAGGCCGCCTCTTTCGTTTTAATATGTACCATAAGAGTCCGTTTTATTTTACGTAATTTTGCATCAGCCGGGCGATGTACTTGCCGACGATGTCGAATTCGAGATTGACCACCGAGCCGACAGCAATCCGACAGAAATTGGTATGCTCAAAGGTGTAGGGAATGATCGCCACGCGGAACGAATCCGGCTTTGAGTCGCAGACCGTCAGGCTCACGCCATTGACCGTCACCGAGCCCTTCTCGACCGTACACAATCCGCTGCCCTGCGGTTCGTAACGAAAACTGAAGTACCAACTTCCGTCGGCATCCTCACGCGCCGTACAGATCGCCGTCTGGTCGACATGCCCCTGCACGATGTGTCCGTCGAGCAAGGCATCGGGCTTCATCGAACGCTCCAGATTCACCAGATCGCCCACCTGCAACAGCCCGAGGTTGCTGCGTTCGAGCGTCTCCTTCATCGCCGTGACGGTGTAGGTGTCGCCGGTGATGTCTACAACCGTCAAACATACGCCGTTATGTGCGATACTCTGATCAATTTTCAGCTCCGCGCAAAAATCGGCTCGGAGTGTGAAATCTTTATTTTGCCGGTCTGTGCGGATAGCTACGACCTCGGCTGTTCGTTCGATAATTCCAGAAAACATCTGTTAAAGTGTAATAATCAATTTGCCAACAACTTTGTAAACCGCTGTTATATCTTTGATATTCACATCAATATCATCGAAATTAGAGCGATCGCCGGGTGTCAGTCTGAGTTTTCCTTCCTCATCCGCAACCCGAACTATCCGCAAAGTTACAATTTTTCGGCAGATTATCACATATTCCTCGCCCGGAATTATCGCATCGCGATCAATAGCCTTCAACAACACGATTGAGCCCGACGGAATCGAGCTTCCCATGGCACGCCCCATGTAGCGCATCGCCAGATCGCACGCACCGATGGGCGGCAGCAGCAGATTGCAGTCGGCCTCCAACTGATCGCGCTGTTCGATGTGCTGTTCCACGTCCTGATTATAAAATGGGATCTGCTTGGCCTGTTCATTGGTCTCGGCAAACATCGACCCTTCACCCGTGAGCAACCAAAGTTTGCTCACCTGCGGAAAGTGTGAGACCACCCTATCGGCCACGTCGAGCGAAATGCCATTGTTTCCACGCTTGATCTGGTAGAGATTCTCACCACGTGCAAGACCAATATAACGGGCAAAATAGTTGGTCGTCATATTCGCCCACTGGATCACAGCCTCCATTCTTTGCCAATTATTCTGCTTTTCTCTCATAAAATTATAATAATTAAAAAAAAATTTGCATCTTTGCAGTCCCGGTTCCGTAGTTCAATGGATAGAATATAAGATTCCGGTTCTTACGATAAAGGTTCGATTCCTTTCGGGACTACTTTTTTTCAGACGCACTTTCCACGGGAAGTGCGTTTTTTTCATTCACCCCTCCAAACAACATTCGCACCAGAATTCATGGGCAGTTCCAGCCTTTCCCGAGAATCTAAAAACGACGCATTGCTATCGGGCGGAATGCCTTTTGGTTGCTATTCGACCAAGGTCTTCTCGGAGCAAAAATAATAACAAATTCCGTTCAAACAATAAAAAAAAATAGAATAAGAAGCAGTACTATAAGTTATTGCAATACAAAAAAGAATCCTCCGTATTCGGCAAATTAGCAATCCGCACGACGGGGAGGACACAAGCCAGCTTTCCGATCAGAGAGAAATTCGGCCCGGATCAGAAAGGTAGGTGGATAAAATAGAGAATGCAATAAATTATATATGCGCTCGGGTATGACTTCCAAGCCGCAGAACCCGCAGAGAGTCCTGTTTTTGGGAATGGGGGCGACCGCAAAGCGATCGCAGCAAGAGGAAGCAGATTAGAACGAGAGTCGAACGCCCAGACGCAGGGTCAACGAGAGCGGAGCCTCGGTGCGAGCCGTCCGCAGGGTGGTTTCGGTCAGATAATACGAAGCCTCGGGTTCAAAATAGAGGCCGACCAGATTGCCCAGCCGGTATTGCGCACCGGCGACACCTTGGAGCGACCACTGCACCCCTTGCTCGTCGACCGACTCCGAACCGAGCTTTGCCGAGACGCATTTTTCGATCATGCCGCCAGCACCTATATATATAGAGAAGCGGCCACGCTCGTAGCATTGCCAGTTGAGCCGCAGGGGAACTCCGATGAAGTGGAGTTTCTGGCTCATGTCCTGCGAAGCGAACGGCTTGCGCACATCCGAACGCAGGAGTGTGTAGTTCACGCCGCTCTCGAGCGAAAGCCCATAGGGCAGCTCTTTGCGCACCGAAAGACCGAAACTCAACGGCTGGTGGTGGCGGAACGAACTTTTGGGGTAATCATCGCGACGTTGCACCTGCACATCGCTGCCGACCACATGCGACGGGTCGTTCAAGAACGAAGGGCCGGTCGGGCCGGTTGAATTGCCGCCCGTCACGCTTCCACCGCCGAATAGACCGAACGAGGTCGCGCGATGCTTCGCTTCGGGAGCATAGGCCAGCTGGTCGGGATAGACCGTGCGCGTCGACCGGGTAGCAGCTCGCGAGCTGGACGAGGTGCGCTGCGGAGTTGTTTCCGGGACGGTTGCCGAGCGTTCTTCGGTCGAAGACTCGGTGGAGATTTTGGCAGAAGTTTGCACGGCCGATTCCGGTTGCACGGGTGTCATCGAAATTGCAGCAGCTTCCTGTTGCACGGCTGTCGTCGAAACCGACTGTACGGTCTTCGGAACACGCTGCGCGTACCGCACGCTTTGCATGGGCTGTGCGTTTTGTGCCAACAGCGACTGGGCATCGGAGATTACCGATGCGTCGGCCGCCGCCTCAATCTTCGCCGGAGCATCTGCGAGCAACACCATAGCGGGCAGCTCGATCGACTGCAACAGATTGGCCGGACGCCAGAACCAATCCCCCACAAGTACACCCAGAGCAACCACCGCGGCAACCGCCACTACACGCAGTCCATATATTTTCCAACGAGGTGCAGCCGGTCTCCCAGCCCCAACGGTCGCATCGGCAGGTTTCACGCCAGCAGGCACGGTTTCGCCCAGCTCCCGCTGCAACCGCTCCCACCCTCCGACCGGAGGCGGAAGTTCGGTATCGCGCAACGAGCTGCCCAAAACTTTCAACCAATCATCCTGCTGTTTCATCTCCTTATCCTATTGTTTTTTCAAATATTCATTCACCTTCTGCGCCAGCAGCGTCCGCGCCCGGAACAACTGCGACGAAGAGCTTTTCTCATTAATACCCAGCATCTCGGCAATCTCACGGTGGGAATACTCCTCGATGCAGTAGAGGTTGAACACCGTGCGATAGCCGTCGGGAAGTTCACCGACAAAACGCATCAGCACCTCGCGCGGCACGAGACTCACCTCTGTGGCATCCGGCTCGGCGACATCGCTTTTCACACGGCTCTCATCGAGCAGCACCTGCCCCCGCCGACTGCGCTGCCGCAGCCATTCGAGTGCCACATTGATCGTCACACGTTCGATCCAAGCCCTCAACGAACCGACTCCGCGGTAGGTAAACCGATCGAACGCGCCGAAAATCTTAATAAAAGCATCGTGCAACAGATCTTCAGCCGTCGAGCGGTCGCCGACATACCGCATGCAGACCGCAAGCAAGCGACCTGCATAGCGATCATACAGCTCTTTACGCGCTGCATCATCCCCACGCCTGCACCCCTCGACCAATATCTGTTCATCTATCTGCATTCTGCAATCGACTAATAAATGGTGTACCGGCCAAAAGACTGCACGAAACTGAATTTTTTTTCACTTCGATGCAGTATTCCGCCTTTGCGCACATTTTAAGCACGAAGATAAGACAAAAACACAAAATAGTATGAAAAAATTCGGATTATTACTCATCACGACGCTGATCGCCGCTACGATCTCCTCCTGTAACGATTCGGAGGGGGACTACCCCAAGTATCAGCCATTAATCACCACCGTGCGCACGCTCGATGCGGACAACTACTATTTCCTGCGTGACAACGGCCAGAAACTCTACGCCGGAGACAAAAGCCGCATCAACGGCTACAAGGCCAAAGACCGCCAACGCGCCATCATTTGGTTCAACCTGCTCTCCGAGGCGATCGAAGGCTACGACTACAACGTGGCACTCTACGCCATCGACGACATCTACACCGGAACGTCGCAAGTGATCACCACCGCCGAAGAACTCGAAGCCTTGGGCGACAGCGAAACCAGCATCACGCCCGAGCAATGCAACCTCTCGAAAGAGTGGCTGACGCTCTATGTGGGCTATCCGGTCACAGACAACGACAAGCACAAGTTCTCGGTGATTATCAACGAGGTTGAAGAGCCAGAAGAGCGCAACGAGGGTTACCTCGATGTCGAACTACGCCACCACGCCGGAGGCGATGTAGGCGGCTATACCTACGGATTTTACGTCAGTTTCGACCTCACGCCGATCCAAAGCGAGCTGGAGGGCAAGAAGGGCGTAACGCTTCGCGTGAAGACCCAGCAAAACGGAATCAAGTATATCCGATTCGATCTGCCGCAGGAGAAGTAGCCACTCCCAGCGGTAGCGAGTCCGGTACACACATCGTGGTGTATCGGACTTTTTTTTGCCCGACAGCGATCCGGCTATCGAAAAATGATTAACTTTGCACAATGTCTATTGTACGCAACACAGAGAGCGATCTCGAATTCGAAAATAAAATCCGCCCACAGGAGCTCGGCAACTTTTCCGGACAGGAAAAGATCGTCGACAACCTCCACATCTTCATCAAGGCGGCACTCATGCGTGGCGACTCGCTCGACCACGTGTTGCTGCACGGCCCTCCGGGGTTGGGCAAAACCACGCTGGCCAACATCATCGCCAACGAAATGGGCGCGGAACTGCGCGTCACATCAGGCCCGGTGCTCGATAAGCCGGGTGATCTGGCCGGATTGCTCACCAGCCTGAATCCGGGCGACGTGCTCTTCATCGACGAGATCCACCGGCTCAGCCCAATCGTCGAGGAATATCTCTACTCGGCAATGGAGGACTACAAAATCGACATTGTGCTGGACAAAGGGCCTTCCGCCCGGTCGATCCAGATCGAGTTAGCCCCCTTTACGCTCATCGGTGCCACCACGCGCAGCGGCCTGCTCACCTCGCCGCTACGCGCACGCTTCGGCATCCAATGTCACTTGGAATACTACGACACCCCGGTACTCACCGGCATCGTGAAACGCTCGGCGCGCATCCTCGATGTGTCGATCGACGACGATGCGGCTCACGAAGTAGCACTGCGCTCACGAGGCACGCCACGTATCGCCAATGCCCTGCTGCGCCGTGTCCGCGACTTCGCCATGGTCAAGGGGGAAGGGCATATCGACCTTGCAATCACAAAAATAGCACTCGCAGCTCTCAACATCGACTCGCGCGGACTCGACCAAATGGACAACAAGATCTTGAGTACGATCATCGAGAAGTTCAAAGGCGGCCCGGTCGGGCTGAACACCATTGCCACGGCCGTGGGCGAAGACTCCGGCACGATCGAGGAGGTCTACGAACCATTCCTCATCAAGGAGGGCTTTCTGAAACGCACCCCCCGCGGTCGCGAAGCTACCGAGTTGGCATTCCGCCACCTCGGATTCAATCCGCCCGCAGCGGGTGATGCTGCGCTGTTCTGACTCCGCCCCCAAAGGCAATCCGCGCGAAGGGTTACGCATCAACGCCGGATGCCTGTTTTTCATCCGAACCGGAGTTCCTATCCATATCCGACACAACGGGCGCAATAATTGCAGCTTTCGGAACGTTTTCATTCACTCACATAGACAGAACGCAAGATGAAAAACAATAAGACATTAGACGAGGCCGCGCTGCGCTACCACAGCGAAGGCCACCCGGGAAAGATCGGCATCGTGCCGACCAAACCCTATCAGACCCAATACGACCTCTCGTTAGCCTACTCACCCGGCGTCGCTGCACCGTCACGCGCCATTGCGGCCTCTCCCGACGAAGCATATCGCTACACGGGGAAGGGCAATCTGGTGGCTGTGATCTCCAATGGCACGGCGGTATTGGGGTTGGGCAACATCGGCGCATTGGCCTCCAAGCCGGTCATGGAGGGCAAATGCATGCTTTTCAAGACCTTTGCCGGGTTGGACGCGTTCGACATCGAGGTCGACACAACCGACACCGAGACCTTCATCCGGACGGTCAAAGCCATAGCCCCCACCTTCGGAGGCATCAACTTGGAGGACATCAAAGCCCCCGAATGCTTCGAGATCGACCGCCGGCTGCGCGAGGAGCTGGACATCCCGGTCATGCACGACGACCAGCACGGAACGGCGATCATCACCACAGCGGCGTTGCTCAACGGCGCAAAAATCGCCGGCAAGAGACTCGACACCCTGCGCGTGGTGGTCAATGGCGCAGGAGCGGCGGCAATCGCCTGCGCACGGCTCTACCTGAGCGTTGGCATCCGGCGTGAGAACATGGTGCTGTGCGACAGCCGCGGCGTGGTCTCGACCTACCGCGACGACCTTAATCCGATCAAACGCGAATTCGCCACGACGCGGCGCATCAACACCCTCACCGAGGCGATACACGGTGCAGACCTATTTTTAGGCGTATCGAAAGCCGACGTGCTAACACCCGAAATGGTGCGCACGATGGCCGAAAGCCCGATCGTGCTGGCACTGGCCAATCCCGATCCGGAGATCGACTACGAGCAGGCACTCCTTTCGCGACCCGACATCCTCTTCGCTACCGGCCGCTCGGACTATCCCAATCAGGTCAACAACGTACTGGGCTTCCCCTATATCTTCCGCGCAGCACTCGACGTGCGTGCCACGGAGATCAACGACGCCATGAAACTTGCTGCGGCACACGCTCTTGCGGAGTTAGCGCAGCAACCCGTTCCCGAGGTGGTGCTCCACGCCTATGGCATCGAAAGCCTTTCGTTCGGACGCGGCTACCTGATTCCCAAGCCACTCGATCCGCGTCTGCTCATCAGCATAACACCGGCTGTGGCACATGCCGCAATCGAATCGGGCGTCGCACGCCACCCGATCAGCGATTGGGAGGGCTACACGGAACAGTTGAAAAAGCTCAGCTGATGCAATTCTCCACCGTAATACGCGAATCGGCAGCTCCAAGGGCTGTCGATTTTCGTGTTGCCCAAAGAACAGTCGTTTCAAAAAATAAAACAACGCCGCACAACAACACGCAAAACAACATAAATAGATTCCGCCGCGCCCAAAATAGGCGAAAATAGACGATAAAAAAGGTGATTTTTCCGTTTTTCGCCTTGGATCTGCCGAATAAACCTTGTATGTTTGTTCTTGCCGAAAGGTTTATGAAGAATTCAAAATTTACATCGTGACGCAAACCATGCGAAGTGGAGTTCCGTAAGCAACAATGACATTTCGCGACCCGACGTGGAGTTTCAACGCAAAATTCCCCACGGGAAAAGAAGGGAGGATTCACCCCAGAGTCCTCCCTATTTTTTTGCGAGGGGGGGGGTCGGGGATCGAGCCTGCCTCGGAGGTCGCAAAGGTTTGGGTTCTCGAGCCTCGAGCTTTGTCGAGAGGTCGCAAAGGCATATCTGACAAATTGTTTTTCGACTTGCGTAGCGAGTCGGCAGTCCGCAGCTCCGCCTTGCGGAGGACTGCTATTTGCGTTGCTGCATAGCAGCCCCCGCGAGCTGCCGACTGAAAAAGGGCTGATGCGTGGCAATAGTTTGCGACCTCTCGACAAAGCTCGAGGATCGAAAACAGAGTACATGGCGACCTCTCGACAGGCTCGAGGATCGAGAACCCTTTGCGACCTCTCGACAAGCTCGAGGATCGAGAACCCTTTGCGACCTCTCGACAGGCTCGAGGGTCGAAAACAAACTACCCCACTTGCGCCGGGCTTCGGCTACCGCAAGGCTATCGCCCGATCAGTCGAGCAACGAAAGATTTTCGCGTTGGCGTTTGATGTAGTTGATTCGCCGCAGTTCGCCGCTACGTGAAACGAGGGTTGCAAAGCGGCTCTGCATCTGAATCCAGCGAAAGACATACTCGCTCATCTCGGTATTGGTTGTGCGCAAGGCATTGAGCGTAAACACGCCGAATCCAGCAGCCTTGATCGTTTCGTTTGAGACGTAGCTACTTGTCTGGCAAATATTTAGATCCGACAGATAAATATGTACCTTGTTTCCATTGCTGTACGCTCCTGCGCTCGTGATGTCGCGCAGGTCATCGATCATCAGCGACAATTCGTGGCGCAGCATCTCGACACTCTCGCCCGAGATCAGGTGCATGGCACGAAAAGCTCGGATCGTATTGATCCAGTCCATAAAAATAGAGCTATCGAACACGTAATTTGTTGTCGGAATACGCTGGGAAACAGCGATGTACTCGTCCATCTTTTTCTGGAGTGAGACGGGGAATGGCAACTCCTCAAACAAGTGTACATCGCCGCATAGCTCGTTCTGATAGAGCCACTTGTAAAGTTTGAATTTGGATAGCAGTTTGAATTCGAAGAAGATTTCCGCCGGAATCGTATTTCCGGCCAAGGCATAAAACAACAAGGAGTCGCCCGTCGTATCTCGCAAAAAATCGAGATCGCGTTTGAGCCACTGCTCATAATTTTCCACCGGAGAACAGTAGGCATCCAACCCAAGCCGGAACATAATAAACTCGGAAGCCGACATGTCCATGATTTTGTCCAGAGAAAAGTGGAGTTTCTTCCCCAAGACAGCTGCCTCCTCAAACGTAAAAAGCACCTCTCCGCGCAATCGGCGGTAAGCAGCCTCTCGACCAATGTGCAACGTATCCATAAGCAAGCTCGCGGGATTTGAGCATCGCGCCATCTGCGTATGGATTGCTTTGATCAATGCGTCATTCATCTTATCAAGCATACCATACAAATAAAATATTGCTACATGTTACAAATATATAAAATAAAATCAAGAATCAACATTTTTCACTTACATTTCAAAAAAAAGGAGTGCCCGAAGGCACTCCTTTCGTCGTAAGAATCAGTGCCACTAACGACCAAGCCCCATTTTTTCGATCAGGGCTTTCGATTCGGGTTTGTGGCCGCGGAACTTCACATAGAGTGTCATCGGATGCTCCGTGCCGCCTTTCGAAAGCACGTTCGCGCGGAACGAATCCGATACCTCGCGGTTGAAGATCCCCTTCTCCTTGAAGAGCGAGAAGGCATCGGCCTCCAGCACCTCAGCCCACTTATAGCCGTAGTAACCAGCAGCGTAGCCGCCCGAGAAGATGTGTCCGAAAGCCGGAGCCATGCACGTCCCAGCCACCACGGGCATCACCTGCGTCGGAGCCATCGAGGCCACCTCAAATGCCTCCACATCGCCCTCAACCGGAGCTGTAACCGTATGCCATGCCATGTCGGTCATGCCGAACGAGAGCTGGCGCACGTTGAGATAGGCAGCCAAGTAGTTCTGCGCCGCAACAATGCGGTCGACAATCTCGGCCGGAATCGGCTCTCCGGTCTGGTAATGCACAGCCCAGAGGTCGAGGAACTCTTTTTCGGTCGCCCAATTCTCCATGATCTGCGAAGGCAGCTCGACGAAATCGCGGTAGACATTCGTTCCGGTCTGCGATTCGTATTTTCCCTCGCCCAGCATGCCGTGCAGCGCATGGCCGAACTCGTGGAGGAAGGTCTCGAATTCGTCGAACGTGAGCAGCGAAGGCGTTGTCTCGGTGGGTTTGGTGAAGTTCATCACCAGCGACACCAGCGGACGCGACTCGACACCCTCTTCGATCTTCGTACCGCGGAACTCGGTCATCCACGCTCCGGCACGCTTCGAGGCACGCGGGAAGAAATCGAGGTAGAGCACCGCCGTAAACCGACCGTTTTCGTCGGTCACATCGTAGGCCGTCACATCGGAATGGTAGACCGGTATCGAATCGTTCGGCGTAAAGTTCAAGCCGTAGAGCTTGTTCGCCAAGAGGAAGATTCCCTTCTTCACATTTTCGAGCATCAGGTAGGGTTTGACCACCTCGTCGTTCAGGGCATACTTCTCATCCTTGTATTTTTCGCTATAATAGCCCCAGTCCCACGGCATAAGCTGTCCCTCGAACCCGAGTGTAGCAGCATAGTCGTTCACGGTTTTGTAGTCGGCATCGGCGTAGGATTTCGTTGCATCGAGCAACTCTTTGAGGAACGCCTGAACCGTCTGCGTATTCTCGGCCATGCGCTCTTCGAGCACATAGTCGGCATAATTATCGTAGCCCAACAGTTTGGCGATCTTCAGCCGCGTGTTGGCGATTTTCTTCACATTTTCGGCATTGTCGAACTCGCCGCCCAGCGCACGCGAATTCGAAGCACGCCATAGCTTCTCCTTGAGCGCACGGTTCGACGAATAGGTCATAAAGGGCACATAACTCGGAGCTTGCAACGTCACCGTCCACCCCTTTTCGCCGCGCGCTTTGGCCTCGGCAGAGAGCCCCTCACGCACGAAGTCGGGCAATTCGGCCACGGCCTTCGGATCGGTGATGTTCAGCGTAAACGCATTGGTTGCCGCGAGTGCATTTTGCCCGAACTGAAGCGTTAGTGCCGACAACTCGGAGGTGTACTGGCGATAAAGCTCCTTATCGGCATCCGACAACGCCGCGCCGTTGCGGGCAAAACTCTTGTAGGTATCCTCCAGCAGCTTTTTGTCCTCTTTTTTCAGCCGTCCCGGATGATCGTAGACCGCCTTGACCCGAGCAAAGAGTTCGGGATTGAGCGAAACATCATTCTCCAACTCGGTCAATTTGGGCTGAATGCGCAGAGCGATATTCTGCATCTCGTCCGAAGTTTCACACTCCAGCAGGTTGAAGAAAACGCCCGAGATACGCCCCAGCAATGCGCCTTGACGCTCGAGTGCCACGATCGTATTGCCGAATGTCGGCCGGCTGGGATTCTTCACGATTGCCTCGATTTCGGCACGCGAGCAGGCGATAGCCGCATCGAATGCCGGTTCGTAATCCGAGAGTTTGATCTGGTCGAACGGCGGAGTCTGGTGGGGAGCCGACCATGCGGCCAGCAGCGGGTTGTTCATATCCAGTTCGGGCAGCTGTGCCTTCGGGATCGAATTGTCCGCACAACCGGCCGCCATTGCGGAAAGGGTCATCATTAAAAGTGCTTTTTTCATCTATTGATTTTGTTTGTTTTATTATAAAATAGGTGTCGGCTGCATCTCCCCCTCCACCGGTTCGGGATCGCTCCACAAACCGCGACCGCGCAACATGGCACGTTTGTCGGGATCAGCTCCGCGGAATGCGCGGTACATCGTCATTCCATCCTCCGAGCCACCGCGTGCAAGGATCTTGTGGCGGAAATCGGCAGCGATCTTGCGGTTGAACAGGTCGCCGCTCTCACCGAAGGCGTCGAAAGCATCCTTATCGAGCACCTCGGCCCACGTATAGAAATAGTAGCCGGCCGAATAACCGCCGTCGAAGATGTGGCTGAAATAGGGATAACGGTAACGGGGGGCGATCTGGGGGATCAACCCGCGTTTTTCGTTCAGAGCCTGACGCTCGAAGTCCATCGGATCGAAGGACTTGTAGTCGCTGATCGAGTGAATATCCATATCGGAGAGCGAGGCCGCAATCAGTTCGGTGGTGATGAATCCTTGGTTGAAGAGTTCGCTACGGCGCATCTTCTCGATCAGGTAATCGGGAATCACCTCATTCGAACGGTAGTGCACGGCGTAGTGTCGAAGCATTTCGGGTTCGAAGGCCCAGTTCTCCATGACCTGCGAGGGCAGCTCGACAAAGTCGCCCTCCACCTCGGTCAGACCGCGGTATTTCACGTCGTGGAAGAGGAAGTGGAGCGCATGCCCGAACTCATGGAAGAGCGTTTCGGTCTCATCGAGGGTCAGCAATGCCGGAGTCCCGGCCGTCGGACGCGTGAAGTTCGCGACGATCGACACCACGGGAGCCACACGTTTTCCATCTTTGTAGGTCTGCTCCACGTAGTTGCCACACCACGCTCCTTGGCTCTTGCCGTCGCGCGGGAAGTAATCGAAATAGAGCACGCCCAAATGCGATTCGTCGGCATCGAGCACCTCGTATGCCGTCACCTCGTCGTTGTAGACCGGCACGGAGATCGGCTGGAAAGTCAATCCGTAGAGGCGGTTTGCCAGATAGAATATGCCGCCCTGCACGTTCTCCAGCGAGAAGTAGGGACGCAGCATCTCCTCATCGAGCGCATATTTCTGTTTGCGCACCTTCTCGGCATAATACCACCAGTCCCACGAGGCAAATTCGCCCGCAGGGACATCGGTCTTGAAGAGCGTATCCATTTCGGCCAGCTCGCCTTTGGCCTTTTCGAGTGCCGGAGTCCAGATCTCGCCCAGCAGGTCATAGACCGCCGCAGGCGTTTTGGCCATCTCGTTGGCAATGACATAAGCCGCATAAGAGGGGTAACCCAGCAGGTGTGCCTTCTCGGTACGCAGGCGGATGAAGTCGTTGATGAGTTGCTTGTTGTCGAACTCATTGCCGTTGTTGCCGCGGTTCAGATAACCCATGTAGAGCTTTTCGCGCAGGTCGCGCCGCGTCGAATAGGTCAGGAACGGAATCCAGCTGGGTTTGTGGAGCGTGAAGACATAGCTGTCCTGTGCCTTGCCCAGAGCCTGCGCCTTTTCGCGAGCCTGATCGCGCACGCCCGAGGGCAGTCCGTCGAGGTCTTCAGCCTTGAGTTCCAGCACAAAGGCATTGTTCTCGGAGAGGATGTTGTTGCCGAACTTCACCCCGGCAAGCGAAAGCTCTTCGTTGATCGCCTTCAGCCGCGCCTTCTGTTCGGCATTGAGCAAAGCCCCCGAACGCACAAATTCGTTGTAGATCTTCTCCAGCAGGCGACTCTTCTCGGCATCCAACCCCAGCGCATTGCGCTGATCGTAGACCGCTTTCACGCGAGCAAAAAGCGGCTCATTGAGTCCGATCTTGTCGCCATGTGCCGCCAGCGCGGGCATCACCTGCTCCTGCAAAGCCTGCATCGCATCGTTGGTCTCCGCACCGCAGAGCATCCCGAAAACCAGTGCTACCTGCTCGAGCATCTCGCCGGAGTTATCGTAGGCGAGAATCGTATTCTCGAAGGTCGGGGCGTCGTTATTCGAGGTGATCGCTTCGATCTCAGCCTCGTGCAGCGACATGCCACGCTCCAACGCAGGCAGGAAGTGTTCGGGCTGAATCCGATCGAACGGAGGTACTCCGAACGGCGTCTCCCACGCAGTAAAAAAGGGATTTTCTCCCGCAGTTTTCTTTGAATTGCACGACGCGAAAGTCATAGCTAACAAGAGTGTTAATAATCCGACAAAACGTTTCATTTGATATTCTATAATTTATATGTAACTTTGTGGCGAAAACCGGCAACGACAAAATTCGCCGCAACCTGCTGCAAAGTTAGTAAATTATACCTCATATGCAACTTTTTTATGCCCCCGATCTCACCCCGCCCGACTACACGTTGAGCGAAGAGGAGTCGAAGCATTGTATTCGCGTGCTGCGACTGCGCATCGCGGACACACTCCATATCACCGACGGACGGGGCAACCTCTACACCTGCACGATCACCGACGACAATCCGCGCCGCTGTGCCGTGCGTGTCACGGCGACCCAAAGCGAAGTCGAGCGGCTGCCCTATGCGTTGACCATGGCCGTTGCACCGACTAAAAACGCCGACCGCTTCGAGTGGTTTCTGGAGAAGGCGACCGAGGTAGGTATCACCACGATTCTGCCGCTCGAAACCGACCACAGCGAACGTCGCGTCTTCAAGTCGGAACGGGGCGAGAAGGTGATCACCTCGGCGATGAAGCAGTCGCTGAAAGCCTACCGGCCGACACTCGAACCGCTCACCTCATTTCGCGATGCCGTGACGCGGCCTTTCGACGGACGCCGGCTGATCGCCCACTGCGATCCTCCGCAGTCGGCCGCCGGGAAACGCTACCTGCCCGACGTGCTTCGAGCAGGCGAGCAGGCGATGATTCTGATCGGGCCGGAAGGAGATTTCTCGCCCGAAGAGATCGCCTTCGCGCTGGCCTCCGGCTGTGAGGAGATCACGCTCGGCACGCAGCGGTTGCGCACCGAGACAGCCGCCCTCACGGCGGTGGTCATGGCATCGGTCGTCAACGGAATGAAACACTAACGGCCTTACACACAACAAATAACATACACTATGTTTTTTCTCTACGCATTACTCGCCTTGACCGCGGTGGCTACCGCTATTTTCGCCACGCCGCTGCGTGCCAAGGTCTGGACAACCCTTGCGCTCATCGCCATCGGTGCGCTCGGCAGCTCGGCCTACGCCATCGGTGTACTCACGGGTACACACGGCCACAATTTGTGGTCGATCGGCGGCACGGTTTTCGGCGGCGACAGCGGCTCGATGGATTCGCTGTCGGCACTCTTTGTCGTCCTCATCTCGGTGGGGTCGGTGGCCGCAACGCTCTACTCACGCGGCTATCTGGCCCACTACCTCGACCAGAAATCGCCAGCGCATATCTCGCTGCATTACACCTCGTTGGCCGCCATGTTCTACGCCATGCTAGGGGTCGTTTGCTCCGACGGAGGCTACTCGTTTCTGTTCTTCTGGGAGTTGATGACCATTGCTTCGTTCCTGCTCATCCTCTTCGATGCCCAACGGCGCGAGGTGCGGCGAGCGGCGTTGACCTACCTGATTATGATGCACATTGGCTTCGTGCTGTTAGTCGTCGGCTTTGTGCGGCTCGATGCCTGCTGCGGGTCGGCCTCGTTCGATGCGTTGCAGCTCTACTTCCAGCACCAACCGGCACTGCCGCTCTTTCTGATCTTCGTCTTGGGCTTCGGCATGAAGGCCGGCCTGTTTCCCATGCACGTCTGGTTGCCCGAGGCGCATCCAGCCGCTCCTTCGCACGTTTCGGCACTCATGTCGGGCGTGATGATCAAAACGGGTATCTACGGCATCCTGCGTGTCACGGCCGCTCTGGACGAACTACCCTTCCTCCATACGGCAGGTCTCATCCTGCTCGCGGCAGGCATCTTCACCGGACTCTGGGGAGTCTTTCTGGCCGCCGCGCAGAACGACATCAAACGGCTGCTGGCCTACTCCTCGATCGAAAATATCGGGGTCATTCTGTTGGGCATCGGCATCGCCGTATTGGGTAAAAGCACGGGCAATCAGACTGTTGCTCTTTGCGGCATCGCCGGAGCACTTCTCCACACGCTCAACCACTCACTCTTCAAGTCGCTGCTCTTCTTCGGCGCGGGCAACATCCTCTCGAAGACGCACACCACCTCGCTCGACGCGCTGGGCGGCTTGGCCAAACACATGCCGCTGACGGCGATTCTGTTCCTGATCGCCACCGCCGCAATCTGCGCCCTGCCACCCTTCAACGGCTTTGTCTCCGAGCTGTTGATCTACCTCGGACTGCTCGACGGCATCGCCTCGGACAGCACGCCGCTGGCCGCCGTGACCGGACTGGCCGCACTGGCATTGATCGGCGGCATGGTCGTCGTGGCATTCACCAAACTCTACGGCACGGTCTTCCTCGGCTCTCCGCGCACGCACGAAGTCGCCGAAGCGACCGAAGTCGACAACTGCCGCCTCGCCGCCATGGCTCTGCCGCTCGCCGGCATCCTCTTCATCGGGTTGTTCCCCTCGAGTGCCGTGACGATCGCCACGCGCGCCGCGACGTTTTTCCTACGCACACCGCCCGATGCCGCCGACTGGCTGCTCTCGCCGACGCTCGAAGCCGCAGGACGCACCGTCTGGCTGCTGATCGCTGTGGTCGGCGTGCTGGCATGGCTGCGCCGCCGCACCCTACGCCACCGCACCGTCAGCCGCGGAGCAACATGGGGCTGCGGATTCACCGCGCCCAACATCCGAATGCAGTACACCGGCGAATCGTTCTCCGAAGGACTCCACTCAATCGCCACTCCACTGACGCAGAACAGCGGCGAAGGTTCTCCGGTGGGCAAAGGCGAAATTTTCCCCAACGCACACCGATTCGAAATCGGCCACAAAGACCGCATAGGCCGTCTTTTCGGGGCATGGTGGGTCGAGGTGTTACGCCTGATAAACCAACGCGTCATGCGCCTGCGCACGGGTAAGATCAACCACTACATTCTCTTTGCGCTGGCCTTTCTTGCACTTGTTTTCCTACTCTCCATATTCAATTTAATCGGATGATGACAGCACTCAATACCCTCATGATCCTGTTGGCGGCAATCGCCATTCCGGGGCTGATTAACCGCACTCGGGCGCGGCTGGCAGGCCGCCGCGGCATCCGCTTCGCCCAACACCTCTACGACGTAAGACTCGACCTGCGCAAAGGCGCAGTCTACTCCACGACCACCTCGACCGTTTTCCGCGCGACCCCCTCGGTCTACCTCGGAGCGGCGATCGTGGCAACACTCTTCGTTCCCGTCGGCGACCTCCAACCGCTACTCTCGTTCGAGGGCGACCTGATCGCATTTGCCTACCTGCTGGCGTTGGGACGCGTTGCGCTGATCCTTGCCGCCATGGACACGGGTAGCGCATTCGAGGGCATGGGCGCAAGCCGCGAAGCCCTCTACGGGGCGTTGGTCGAACCGGCTCTGCTGCTGCTCTTCGGAACGCTCTGCATGCTTTCGGGACACACCTCATTTGCGCAGATGTTCGGTTCGCCGTCGATTGCCGACACGCAACTGATCATCGTGCTGGTACTCGCAGCGTATGTACTCGTGAAGATCGTCTTCACCGAGAGCGGCCGCGTGCCGGTCGACGATCCGCGCACACACCTCGAGTTAACCATGATTCACGAGGTGATGTGTCTGGATTATTGCGGCATCGACATGGCCATGATAAAGATCGCCGGGTGGCTCAAAACAGCCGCTCTGTCGATGCTTGCCGCCGACATCCTCGCCGCTGCTTTCTGTCCGCGCTGGTGGATCGCCGCGCCATTGGCCGTGCTGATCACGGGGCTGTCGGTCGGGGTGGTCGAATCGACGCAGGCACGCAACAAACTCGTGCGCAACACCACCTTCATCATCACCATCACGGCACTCTCGGCACTGATTTTCTTCACGGGCTACCTACTACTCCATAACATCCAGATACAATGATACTACCGCTAATTATACTCTACGTCATCACGCTCGTCTACCTGTCGATCACCGAGCGATTCCGCAACTTCGCCTCGATCATCGGACTCCAAGGCTGGCTGCTATTCGCCATTGCGCTCTTGCGCCTGCAAGCGATCAACCCTGCCGAATTGACCTTCATCGCGATCGAGACCCTGTTGTTCAAGGGCATGCTGGTTCCGGCATTGCTCTTTGCCGTCATCCGCCGCACAAAGATCAACCGCGTTCGCCGCTCCGGATCATCGCAAACCGGCGGACTACTGCTCTCGATCATGGCACTCGCCGTGAGTGCCTCGATCACCTATTATATAGCCGACTCGAGGGTCGATCTGGTCTTCTTCGGCGTGGCACTCTATGCCCTGCTGAGCGGATTGATTCTGATCGTGCTGCGTCAACGCATCTTCTCGCACATGGTCGGATTTCTGGTGATCGAAAACGGAGTATTCCTCTTCGCCACGGCCATCGGGGTCGAGATGCCGCTGCTGATCAACTTCGCTATTCTACTCGACATCCTGATTTCGGTGCTGATGCTGGGCATCTTCTTCACGAAGATCGACGGACAGCTCCACGCCGACGATGCCGATTCTCTCACCCACGTTAAAGACTGATGCTATGATCTATATCTACTTTCTGATCTCAATCTTGATCGCCGGATGCGCTCTTTTTGCCAAGCGGCAAGCCATCGTCCGCCTGCTTGGCGTGGCATTCTACCTGACGCAGGGGGCTTTGGCCGCCATGTTGCTTTTCGGCAATGCTTACGGCACGGAGTCGGGGCAATTCTTCACCTTCGATGCCGCCGGAACACTCTTCTACTTGCTGCTCCTCGTCGTTTCGATGTTCGCCTTCCGCCACTCGGAAGCCTACCTACAAGAGAGTGACATCCGCCCCTACCGCCTCTACTTCGCCCTGCTGATGCTGCTTACCACCGCAATCACGGGCGTCTATTTCGCCAACAACATCGCCGTGACGTGGATTTTTCTGGAGGCCACGACGCTCTGCTCGGCCGGAATCATCTACTTCCGCCGCACGGCACAAGCACTCGAAGCGGCATGGAAATATGTTTTCGTCTGCTCGACCGGCATTGCCATGGCCTATCTGGGCATCCTGCTGCTGGCGGCGGCAACCGAGAGCGAATCGCTCTCCTACGAGGCTCTTACGGCAGCCACCGCAGCGGGCAACCCGCTCTATCTGAAGACTGCGTTTCTGCTGATTCTCTGCGGATACAGCTGCAAGGTCGAACTCTTCCCGCTCTACACGGTCGGCATCGACGCCAACTTCGCCGCGCCGACTCCGGCCGCCGCGCTGATCTCCACAGGACTGGTCAATGCCGGCTTTCTGGCGTTGCTGCGTGTCTACAAGCTCCTCGCGCCCAGCGAAGTTTTCCCGTGGGTGCGTGCCGTGCTGGTGCTGGTCGGTGTGCTGTCGCTGATCGTCGGGGCACTCTTCCTGCGCCGCACGAACAACTACAAACGCTTCCTCTCCTACTCCACGGTCGAGAACATGGGTATCGCCGCAATCGGACTGGGGATCGGCGGAATCGGGGTCTGGGCCGCCGTGTTCCACGTCGTCTGCCACACCTTCATCAAGAGTAGCCTATTTCTGCAAATGGCGGTCGTGCGACAGGTCTACAACGGATGCCGGATCAACCGCATCGGCGACTACATCCACATCAACCGCGTGGGCGCAATCGGACTGTTGACCGGCATGGTTGTCCTGCTGGCATTCCCACCCTCGCCGCTCTTCGTCTCGGAGTTGATGATCCTCAAACAGGCCATTGTCGAGGGACGCTGGTGGCTGGTCGGCAGCATGTTGCTGCTGTTGTGCATCGTCATCTATGCCGTATGCTCGCGTCTGATTCGTCTTTGCTATCAACCCAATCAGGATGAGTTGCACCTCTCGCATGTCAACCGAACACTGTCGTGGTCGGCACTGTCGCTCCTTGGCGCGGCCATGGTGTTCGGATTCTGGCAGCCCGAATTTTTGCAACAACTCATCCAAGAAATTGTCCGCCTCTAACCATGGAATACTACATCACAAACAATACGGCCGCGGCCGTCGATCTCGACCGGATTCCCGTCGTCGACTACGCGGCTTTTTACGCCGATCTGGTCGAGAAACTCGCCGATCCGCGCTACCACATCGCCCACTACTTCGCCCAGCCCGACGGCGAACGCATGCGTCTGTTCTGCCTGCTGCTCGACGATCAGACGGCGCAGGTGTTGATCACCTCGCACGCACTCGACTACTACGACGAGGCGGAACTCCCCTCGTTGACGGCTCGGCACGTCGAGGTGCACCCCTTCGAACGGGAGATCACCGAACGCTACGGCATCCGCTTCAGCGACATGCCTTGGGACAAGCCGCTGCGCTTTCCCTTCGACCGCCGCGACCGCAACAGCACGATCGACAACTACCCGTTCTACACCATGGAGGGCGGGGCGCTCCACGAGGTCAACGTCGGCCCGATACATGCCGGCATCATCGAGCCGGGAGCTTTCCGCTTCATCTGCAACGGCGAGCAGGTGCTGCATCTCGAGATCGCACTCGGCTACCAGCACCGGGGTGTCGAAGCAGCCTTTGCCGCCACCGACAACCGGTTGCGGCAACTCTGTCTGGCCGAAGCGATTGCTGGAGATAGTGCCGTGGCACACGCCTCGGCATTCGCCGAGACGATCGAGAAACTCACCGGGCACGTCCGGCCAGCCGAGCTGGAGCGCGAACGCGCCATCGCACTCGAACTGGAACGCATGGCCATGCAGATCGCCGACACCGGAGCACTGTGTATGGATGTCGGCTACCAGTTGGGACAGGTGGCCTGCGAAGCCCTGCGCACGATGACGATCAACACCACGCAGGCATGGTGCGGCAGTCGATTTGCCAAGGGGCTGATCCGTCCCCACGGAACGAACCACCCGCTGACGGCCGAGAAATCGGCCATGATTCGCCGCAATGTAGCCCAGATCGCGCGCCGCTACGACGAGGTGCGTCACGACATCAAGTCCTCGCCGACGCTTCTGGCGCGTTTCGAACAATGCGGCATCGTCGGACGCGAGGAGATGTCGCGCATCGGCGGTGTGGGACAGGCGGCACGCGCCAGCGGCATGGCACGCGACATCCGCGCCACACACCC
Organism: uncultured Alistipes sp.; assembly: GCA_964532025.1. GTDB lineage: Bacteria > Bacteroidota > Bacteroidia > Bacteroidales > Rikenellaceae > Alistipes. The sequence goes on from CAZHEY010000015.1 coordinate 47,598, forward strand.
GTGGGGAGCTTACGCCATGCACCTCAACCACCAAAGTATCGTCCGAAGACAGGGCGACGTGATGGCGCGACTGATGGTGCGCTGCCGCGAGGTGCTGCAATCGGCCGTATACATCGACCAGCTGCTGGCCATATACGAAGAGAAATACGCCGCCGGCGAGAACCCCTGCGCTCGCCCCGACTACACCGCCCCGCTTGCTCCCCGATCGCTTGCCTTCGGACTTATCGAGGGGTGGCGCGGCGAGATCTGCCACATCGTGACAACCGATGCGGCGGGTCGCATCGAAGCCTGCCGGGTGAAAGATCCGAGTCTGCACAACTGGCTGGCATTGGCTTTGGCCGTGCGCGGCGAGGGGATCTCCGACTTCCCGATCTGCAACAAGAGTTTCAACCTCTCCTACTGCGGACACGATCTATAACGAACGAGAAAACGGACGACCGATTTTACTTTGAGAAGAGCCGACAACAGCTCGCGCCCCGCCTAACGGCACAGCATGGGACACAGCAAATTGCGGACTAAAAAAAACATACCAGATGATACTACCCAAAATAAAGGTTTTACGCAGCCACGGATCGCAATACATTCCCGATCTGGATGCCGTGGAGCTGACCCCCGAATTCCGCGGCCGCCCCGTGCTGACCGCCACCGACAACACCGCCGACTTGGAGGCTGCCGCCGCAATCTGCCCCACGAAGGCGATTACGGTCGCCCCCTTCACGCTCGATCTGGGACGCTGCCTGTTCTGCGGCGAGTGCGCCCTCCGTTCGCCGCGCAACATCCGCTTCACGAACGACTACCGCATCGGGTCGACCTCGCGCGAGGGACTTATCGTGCGCCCGGGCGACCAGCACGTGGCCTTCGATAGCACCACCCTGCGTCCGGAGATCCGCCGCAACTTCCGCAATGCACTCCAGCTACGCGAAGTGTGCGCCGGGGGTGACGGCTCGATCGAAATGGAGTTGGGTGCTACGGGCAACGTCAACTTCGACTTCGGGCGTTTCGGCGTCGGATTCACCGCCTCACCGCGCCACGCATCGGGGGTGGTCATTACCGGCCCGATCACGGCCAGCATGGCCGAACCGCTGGAGATCTGCTACGAGGCCGTAGCCGAACCGAAGGTGCTGATTGTCTGCGGGTCAGAAGCCTGCTCGGGCGGTCTGTTCGCCGAGAGCCGCGCCGTCGACCGCCGCTTCCTTGACACACATACACCCGACCTCTGGCTGCCGGGAGCACCGACTCATCCCATGGTCTTCATCGACGCCGTGCGCACGATGCTGGGCCATAAAACACGCGGATAAGATGAAAAAATTAGTGGAATTATTCTGGAGTTTTCTCAAGATCGGGCTTTTCACCTTTGGGGGTGGCTATGCCATGATTCCGCTGATCCGCCGGGAGGTGATCGACCGTAAAGGGTGGATTGCCGAGGGCGAATTCCTCGACCTGCTGACGTTGGCACAATCAGCCCCCGGCCCGATTTCGCTCAACACATCGGTCTTCGTCGGCTACAAAATGCGCGGATACGCCGGAGCGATTGCAGCGATTCTGGGCGTTGTCGTACCCTCGTTCACCATCATCCTGATCGTCGCCACGCTCTTTGCCGACATCCGGCAAAATGCAGTTGTCGATGCGGCATTCCGCGGAATGCGTCCGGCGGTCGTGGCACTAATCATCGTTCCGGTGATTTCGTTGGCCAAAGGCATGCACTGGTCGATGCTGGGCATCATCGCCGCCACCGCGTTGGCGATCTGGGGCTTGGGCTGGTCGCCGATCTGGATTCTATTGGCCGCAGCCGGAGCTGGCATCGCATGGACTTTATTCACCACAAAACGCCCCCGCAAATGATCTTCTGGCAGCTCTTCATCAGTTATCTGAAAATCGGATTTTTCGGATTCGGCGGCGGTTACGCCATGCTCTCGCTCATCCAGAACGAGGTGGTCGTGCAGCATGCGTGGATGACCAATTCGGAGTTTGCCGACATCGTTGCCGTGTCGCAAATCACCCCCGGGCCGATTGCAATCAACTCGGCAACCTATGTCGGGTACACGGTCGGCTCGCAAGCCGGAGGGGCTATGTGCGGCGTATTGGGGGCGATCCTTGCGACCTTCGCCGTCTGCCTACCGGCACTCACGCTCATGCTGCTCATCACCCGTTTCTTCCTGAAGCTCAAGAATAACCCGATAGTCGAAGGGGCAATGCTCGGCATGCGTCCCGTGGTGATCGGCATGATCGCCGCAGCCGCACTGCTTCTGATCTTCCCCCACAGCACCGACCCCGGTGAGCAGAACTTCGTCGACGCATGGAGCTGGGTGCTCTTTGCCGGAATCTTCGTCGGATCGCTCAAAAAAGTCAACCCGATCTTGCTGATCGTCCTCTCGGCCGCCGCGGGAATCCTTATTTATCATCTACTCTAACCCCAAATAGACCTTGAAGAAATCCCTAAAAAAGCGGTATAAAAGCTGGAGAATAGGCGACTACATCCACCGGTTTGAGATAGACGTTGCCCCGTAGTTATGAAAGAACAACTCAAAATACCGCACATTTGATTATTAATGGGAAGATGAATTTTTTAGTTGTATATACTTATAGAGATAATATACAACAGCGAAAATCAGCACATAACCCATATTTTGCCACGTATAGTCCCAAATCAGAACCCCTAATATTACCAAGGCGAATAGAGGAACGAAGAATGCAACGGTTTTGTTCAGAGCCAATAAGGACGGAATGGTTGTACTACGTTTTTGTTCTTCGTTTTCAATCACCATTTGTTCGGCTATTTTATATGACCGTTTCATGCTTTTAGGTGCTATTCCCAACAAGAAAATCCATCCGAATACAAAAGAAAGCGAAGCACAAACATACCCAAGAACGTGCATGGCTTTATCCCATGTTGTAACGGCAGGAGGCAAGAACCAAAACAAAAGAAATACTCCTGCTCCAATGATTATCATGAACAGGGATTCTATTGTCCATTTATTGCGATAGTAAAAGCGAAATAGGGATTCCCAGATCATAGCGTTTAAGTGTAATTTGCTACTAAAGTAATTACTAAAAAACAATTATCTGCGAGAGTTAAGCAGATCACTTTCCACCGTTTTCAGATCGCGCAACCCGGCATTTGAGATTAGGTCGAGAGAGTGGATGTGAATTTCTTGGCGAGTTGTTTTCGGCTTGCGCAGCAAGTCGGCAGGCCGCAGCTCCGCCACGCGGAGGCCTGCTCTTCGCTGCGCTTCGAGCCGTCTCCCCGAGCTGCGACCTGAGAGCAAAAACAATGCTCCCATAAAAAGAAATTCGCCCACAAGGATTACGGCTTGATCCCTTTTAAGCAACCGCCAGCGTCAGCACGCCAAGCAAGGCCAGCAGAAAGATCACCAAGCACGCCACGCCCAGCAGGGCAATGAGCGTTCCCAGACAACCCCAACGCTGATCTTCGCCCGGCAACGAGTCGGAGAGCAACGTGATAAGCAAGCCAATGAATGGGGTAAAAAACAGGCTTGCCAAAAAAGCCCAGCCAAATCCGATTTTGCGGTGGCTACCGATCAACCCGACCAAAACCGAGAGCAGGCAATCGCCAAAAAGGCCGAAAAGAAGTGTTAATAGAGTCATGTTAGTCTATCTCTTAAACCGATAATAAGTTCCTAAAGGGAGTTCTTTGCCGTCGCGGTCGGTGAAGCCGAGTTCGCCCCACTGCTCCTCCTGCGGCACACCAAAAGCCTGCCGCACCGCCGTGCGCGCCAAGGTCGACGAAAGCCCCATGGAGTAGAGGTTGAGCACCAGAAAGGCATTTTTCTGCTCCAGCAACTCCGCACAGCAGGCCAGCATCTCGCCGATATTCTCCTCCAAAATCCACCGCTCGCCGTTCGCCCCACGCCCATAGGCCGGGGGATCGAGGATGATGCCTTGGTAGCGGTTGCCGCGACGCACTTCGCGCTGCACGAATTTCAGCGCATCTTCGACAATCCACCGCACCCCCTCCAAGCCGCTCAACTCCATGTTCTCACGCGACCACGTGACCACCTGTTTCACCGAATCGACATGCGTCACATCGGCCCCTCCGGCGCGTGCGGCCAACGTCGCACCGCCCGTATAAGCGAAGAGGTTGAGCACGTGGGGTGTTGTCATCGCACGGCACGAGTCGTAGATGAAATTCCAGTTGGCAGCCTGCTCGGGGAAGATGCCGACGTGCTTGAACGAGGTGAGTCCCAGCCGCATGCGCAGCCGCATCTGCTTGTAGGCGTAGTCCACCGTCCAGCGGTCGGGCATCGTCGGCGAAAGCCGCCACTCGCCACGCTCTTCGCTGCGTGCATCGCGCAGAAACGATGCGTCGGCCGCACGCCACTCCCCTTCGGAGCGCGTCGGTCGCCAAATCGCCTGCGGTTCGGGGCGGCGGAGTACCCACCGCCCGAATCGTTCCAGTTTTTCGAAATTGCCCGAATCGAGAAGTTCGTAATCGGCAAAGTCGGGTGTCAGTTGTTCTTGCATCGGATGCGTTATTTTTTTTCGATCGGTTTCATCATAAACCGGAACGTATAGTTTCCGTAGGGGATGCAGAACTGCCGCTCGGGCAGCGCACCCCATGAATTGATGCAGCCCAGCCCCTGCTGCCGCCAATCGAGGTTCAGGCACGTCGCCTCACGCGGAGTCAGCTCGCCCGAATGACGCTGGGGCGGGAAGTTGGTCACGTCGAGATCCTCGGTGGTATAGGGCAGTGCCGAAGCTGCAAACGGCGCATCGGAGGTGATCTCCAGCCCCGTATCGGACGAATCGACCACACGCCACCAGCGCAGGTCGCCCTTCGAGCCCGACTCCTGCGGACGCACATAGGCATCGTGGTATTGCGCGGCAACCGTCTGGTCGTAGATCCCCAGATCGGCCGAAGCCCGGCGGTCGGAATAGTTCTCGTGTGGGCCGCGGCCGTAGTAGACCACGCGGTTATAGCGCGCCGGCATCTGCATGCACATTCCGAAGCGGAACAAATCCGGGCCTCCGGCATCGGCCGGCACGTGCAGCTCCTGCTCGACGGCAACCGTGCCCTCGCCGTTGATGCAATAGACCAACGTCAGCATCGCCGGAACATCGGGAAGGTTATAGAACGCCTCGACCACCGCCTGACCGTCCTCGACGCGGCTCTTCAGCTGCGTGAGTTTCAGCTCGGGATGTTTCCACACCGCAAGTTTCTTATCACGTCCCGCGCCAAGGTCGTTTTCGGTCGGCGCACGCCAGAACTGCGGACGCAAAGCCCCTTGCTCGGCAAGCAACTCCCGGCCATCGACCCGGTAACTGGTCAAGAAGCCCTCCCGCGAGAAGAAGAGTTGCCAACGATCGCCCTCCACGCGCACGCCGCGTTCCCAGCGGGTGATCGCAACCGGACGATCCGATTGGGGCAGGCTGTACCCGGCACGACGATCCGTCTCGCGCAACCGGAATTGCTGACGGGCGGCAACAGCCCCCTCGTCCAACAGCGGCTGTCGCTGCTTGAGGCGATAGACGACATTGAGGAGCACCTCTCCCGTTGCAGGCACATCGGCCGCGCGGTATTCCAAATCGAAGTTCCGACGCTGCTGCGGCGCAACATCCAACCGCTCGATCTGTCCCGAACGCAACGGCTTGCCATTGAGGAGCAGCTCCCATTCGAGCCGGTAATCGGCAAGCGAAGTGAAGTAGTTTTCGTTATATACCTCGATCTGCCCCTCGGCCGGATCAACGAGTTTTGTCCAGATATTCTGGTAGATACGCTGCACCTCATAGGCATGGGGATGCAGTGTCCGGTCGGCGGCAATGACACCGTTGCAGTTGAACGAATTGTCGGTTGCGTCGTAGTCGTTGTAGTCGCCACCGTAGAGGAACGACACGCGGCCGTTCTTCTGATAGTGCGTAAATCCCTGATCGACAAAGTCCCAGATGAAACCACCCTGATAGGCCGGATACTTGCGCACCAGCTGCCAATAGTGATCCAAGCCCCCCAGCGAGTTGCCCATAGCGTGGGCGTATTCGCACTGAATCAGCGGTTTGGTCGGGTTATTTGTACTGTATTTCTCGCACCATGCGTAATCAGCATACATCGGGCAGAGGATGTCGGTAAAAGACGACTGGGAAGGATTTTCGTAATCGACCGTGCGCTCGTAATGCACCGGACGTGAAGGGTCGTACTCCTTGATCCAGCGGTAGCAAGCCTCGAAATTCGCCCCCATGCCGGCTTCGTTACCCATCGACCAGATGATGACCGAGGGGTGGTTCTTGTCGCGTTGCACCATGCGCTGGTTGCGTTCGAGGTGTGCCTGTGCATAACGCGGCTCTTTGGCCAACGTCAGTTCGTCGTAACCCATTCCGTGCGACTCGACATTCGCTTCGTCGACGACGTAGATGCCATAGAGGTCGCAGAGGTCGTACCAGAGCGGACTATTGGGGTAGTGGCTCGTGCGCACGGCATTGATGTTCAGCTCCTTCATGATCCGAATATCCTCGATCATCCGTTCGCGGCTCACCACATAGCCCGTCACGGGATCTAACTCATGGCGGTTTGTACCTTTAATTAATACGGGTTGTCCGTTAACCAGCAGCTGGGCATTGCGGATCTCGACCGTGCGAAATCCGACCATCTGCTGTGTCTCTTGGGTGGTCTTCGATCCGTTACTAACGGAGAGTTTCAGCGTATAGAGGTTCGGGGCTTCGGCCGACCATTTGGCCGGAGCGGCGACCGCAAGCCGACATGCGGCGCGACCTCCCTTGGGCTGCACACGCTCCGAGGCCACACACTTCTGGGTTCGGGGATCGATCAACGAAAGCTCGACCTGCTTCACCTGCGGGGTGGTTGTCAGCTCGACCTGCAACTGACCGTCGCGGTAATTGGCATCGAGCGAAGGGGTGACACGCACATCGGTCAGTCGTGCCCGTTCGCACAAGCGCAACTCCACGCTGCGGGCGATACCCGACAGCCTCCAGAAATCCTGATCCTCGAGGTACGTGCCGTCCGACCAGCGAAAAATCTGCAAGGTGATCTGGTTCTCGCCCGAGTGCACAAACTCCGTCACATCGAACTGCGCCGAGAGCTTGCTATCCTCGCTGTATCCGACAAAACGGCCGTTGATCCAGACGTAGACGTTCGAGGTAGCCGATCCGATCGACAAGATCTTATCAAGGTCACGCAGGTTCTCGGCCACATGAAACGTCCGACGATACGATCCGACGTGATTTTCGGCCACGGGGACATGCGGCGGGTCGTTCTTGAAATTGCCGCGCCACGCATAGCCGACATTGACATAGACCGGATCGCCGAAGCCGTTCAGCTCCCACATCCCCGGCACGGGCATCGTGGCCCAAGCCGAATCGTCGTAATCCATGCGGTAGATCCCTTCGGGACGCTGCGTGGCATCGCGCACCCAGTTGAAACGCCACACGCCGTCGAGTGGAATCGAGGACTGCGAGGCAAAAGTCGTCTCGGAGGTCATCGGCAATCGATTGATTTGGTTGACGGCCGGGTTTTGCCATTCGGTAAAACTCTGCGCCGAAGCGGCCAGCATGCCGCCAAAGGCTAAGATCAGGAGAATCAGGTTCTTCATCGGTTTTATTTTTTGGTTTCTAAATTCGAACAATCGACCAAACTCATTTCGCAGGCCGCACAATCGAAATCGAGTCGGTAGCGGTGTGAGCCGTGTTCCAGATAGAGGTCACCGCGCAGCTGCGGACGCTCGCGCAGGCACTCACCGATCTCGCGGCGGATGCAGTAAGCCGACCACATGACGCGGTGGCCGACGGTCGTCGAAGCCAAGTCCAGACCGCGTTCGATCTGTTGCACGCCATGATCGCGGTAGAAGGCTTCGGCCATGCGGTTGGTGACATTCTCTTCGGCGGAGAGGCTCTCCGTTGGGTATTTGGCTTGGGGATTTTCGGGTAAAATGCGGTGCGCAAGCAGCCGTTCGGCACGCGCCTGCTCCAAGGCGGCGATTCCTTCGCGACGCAGCTCGGCCGTGAGCGAAGCGGGCACAAACCACTCACCTCCAACAACCTCTACCTCGCGCACAGCGAAGATCGTGTCACCGGTTTTAGCCGCCTGCGTGCGCAGCGATGCGGTATTGGCATCCCGGTTTTTTGCCCTTTCGAGCGGCACAGCACACATGGCGCGCGCCGTCACACCCTCGCAATCGGTATAGGTAACCGCCACTCCGGTGGCCAAGGCCTCGATGCGTGCCGTGGTCGGAATCAATCGGCGCGTTCGGCTACGTTCGAGTTGCATCGTGAATTTGCGGTCGTAATTGCGGTAGATCTCCGCACCCGGCACAATTCCGTCCAACCGATTGGGAATCACCCGTTCGCCCTCGACCTGATTGATATTCGTGCCCGTCACACCGCGCGGCGTGACCACACAAATTCCGTCGCCCGAGGCCAGCGAATGGTGCTCGGTCAGCAAAAAACCGTCGCGATTGAGCCGTTTCACACGCCCCACGTATTCGCCCACGGCCTTGGGCGTATCGAACGAGGCGATGCCCGCGCGCTTGCCCAGAATGACGTAATCGGATTCGCCGCGCGTGAAACTCTTCACGGGGTCGGGTGTGAAATCCGCCACACTCTCCCCCACCGACGAGCGCATCAGGTGCGGACGTTGCGCCAACGCCCGGTCGATCTCGCGGCGGTAGTGCGCCACCGTATTTTTCAGGTAGTTGATATCCTTGAGCCGCCCCTCGATCTTGAACGAGGTGACTCCGGCATCGAGCAACTCGCCGATATGAGCCGTGAGGTTGAGATCCCGCACCGAAAGCAGGTGCTTGCCCGATAGGTAGACCCGGCCATTGCCGTCGGTCAGGTCGTAGGTTTGCCGGCACGGCTGGCTGCATGCGCCGCGGTTGCCGCTACGCTCGGAGAGCGAGCGCGACAGGAAACAGCGGCCGCTATACCCCACACAGATCGCTCCGTGGACGAAGCATTCGATCTCGGCCGAGGTCGAACGACAGATCGTCCGGATCTGCTCGAGAGTCAGTCCGCGTTCGAGAATCACGCGCGCAAAACCCACATCGCCCAAAAAACGAACACCCTCCGGAGTCCGGTTGCAGAGCTGCGTCGAGGCATGCAGTTCGACCGGGAGCGACATGCGCCGCAGTGCCATGTCCTGAACGATGAGCGCATCGACTCCGACTGCAATCAGCTCACGCGCCTGACGCTCGGCTTCGGCTAACTCGGTATCCCACAACAGCGTATTGAGCGTCGCGTGGACACGCACACCAAAACGGTGGGCATAGGCCACCACGCGCGCGATCTCGTCCGTTGGGTTTCCGGCCGCCTGCCGCGCCCCGAATTTAGCTCCGCCGATATAGATCGCATCGGCCCCATAGTCCACGGCAGCCACTGCCGAGGCGTAATCTTTGGCCGGTGATAGTAATTCGATTGTCTTCAAATGGGTGATTAATTTCTTACAAAAATACACATTTTTGTGAATAGTTTTGTAATTTTGCGCATTGTTATGCGAAAACTCAAAAATCACAAGATAGTATGCTTACATTAAAGCAAATCCGCGATGACAAGCAGGCCGCAATTCGCCGGCTCGCCAAAAAGGGCGTCGATGCTGCCCCCGTCATCGAGAAGATCGAGACACTCGACGATCGCCGCAAGGCAATTCAGGTCGAACTGGACACCACGCTGGCCGCACAGAACAAAGCTGCCAAAGAGATCGGTATAATGATGGGTCAAGGACGCAAAGAGGAGGCCGAGGAGCGCAAGCACTTCGTGACGGATCTCAAGGAGAAATCCGCCCGTCTGCAAGCCGAATCGAACGGGGTTCAACAGGAGTTGCAGGCCGCAATCGTCACGCTGCCCAACTTCCCCGCCGAGATTGTACCCGAAGGCATGACCGCCGAGCAGAATCTGGTTGTAAAGTTAGTTGAGAACTACACGACTCTACCCGAAAATCCGCTTCCCCACTGGGAATTGGCACGCAAATACGACATCATCGACTTCGATCTGGGTGTCAAACTCACCGGCGCAGGATTCCCCGTATACAAAGGTCAGGGTGCGCGGTTGCAGCGTGCGCTGATCAACTACTTCCTCGATTGCAACACCCAAGCCGGATACCTCGAAGTCGAGCCGCCTGTGATGGTCAACGAGGCTTCGGGATTCGGAACAGGACAGCTGCCCGACAAGGAGGGTCAGATGTACCACGCCACGGTCGATAACTACTACCTCGTGCCGACGGCCGAAGTCCCCGTGACGAATATCTACCGCGATGTGATCCTCGACGAGAAGGATTTCCCGGTGAAAATGACCGCCTACACCCCCTGCTTCCGTCGCGAAGCCGGCTCGTATGGCAAGGACGTGCGCGGACTCAACCGCCTGCACCAGTTCGACAAGGTCGAGATCGTACAGCTGTCGCGTCCCGAGGTGTCGTATGAGGCACTGGACGGCATGGTGGCTCACGTGGAGTCGATCGTCAAATCGCTCGGACTGCCCTACCGCATTCTGCGGCTGTGCGGCGGCGACATGTCGTTCACCTCGGCGTTGACCTACGATTTCGAGGTCTACTCCGAAGCCCAGAAACGCTGGCTGGAGGTATCATCGGTATCGAACTTCGAATCGTTTCAGGCCAACCGGTTGAAACTCCGTTACCGCGACTCCGAGAAAAAGATACAATTAGCTCACACCCTCAACGGTTCGTCGCTCGCACTGCCGCGCATCGTCGCCGCGCTGCTGGAGAATAATCAGACCTCCGAGGGAATCCGTATCCCGGAGGTGTTAATTCCCTACACCGGTTTTGATATTATCAAATAATTTTTTACATTTGCACACACACAACACACATTTTAACAATAAAATTTAAGATCATGGCTTACAAAATCACCGACTCCTGCGTTGCTTGCGGAACCTGCATCAGCGAGTGCCCCGTAGAGGCTATCTCGGCGGGCGATATCTATGTAATCGATGCCGATAAGTGCATTGATTGCGGCACATGCGCAGGCGTATGCCCAAGCGAAGCAATCGTTTCGGAGTAATTTTTACAGGTAATAGTCAAAAAAGCACACTCTTTCGGGAGTGTGCTTTTTTATTTATTGGGTTGGGAAGGGGTATTCTCGAGCTTTGTTGAGAGGTCGCAAATACTTGTCGGAAATGTCTGTTCTCGATCCTCGAGCTTTGTCGAGAGGTCGCAATGTCGGATTTTGAGCCAAGGAGTCCAGTCCATATAATCCTTGGCGACATCTCGACAGGCTCGATGATCGAAGACTATTTCACGGAGGTTAAGACTATTTATCGGAATTGACGGGTTTTCGGCTTGCGCAGCAAGTCGGCAGTCCGCAGCTCCGCCTTGCGGAGGACTGCTATTTCGCTTCGCTGCATAGCCGCCTCCGCGAGCTGCTGACTGAAAAGGGCTGACGCGAGGGAATAGTTTGCGACCTCTCGACAGGCTCGAGGATCGTGAACAGAACACAACAACGACCTCCGAGACAAAGCTCGAGGATCGTGAACAGCGTAAAGGTTGCGAACCCCTACTCGTAGAGCAGGTATTTTGCGCGCAGCGATTTGTAGCTATCAAGATCGGACTGCCAACGAGCACAGATCTCCTCCTCGGATGCTCCGGTGCGAATCATCTCGCGCACATAGCCCACGCCAACCAGCTTCTCGAACATCGGCGTAAAGAACTCCGCCGGACGTCCCATTTTTCGGTAGGCATCAAGTACATAGCACAGCGAGAAACCCACCTCGCGAGCTTCGGCAAGCGGCATCTGCGACAGATCCACGCCACGACACACCTGCCCTTCGAGCGGCGGATGTTTTGCGCCGGGGGTGGGACCAGGCGTAAACGTAAAGCTGCAATCGCGCATCGCCGGGTGTCCGTAGAGTTCAAACGGCGTAGATGTGCCGCGTCCCAAGCTCACGGGCGTACCTTCGAGCAGGCAGACCGAGGGATAGAGGTAGATAGCGCGCTGCGTCGGCAAGTTGGGCGACGGGGCGATCGGCAGGATATATTCGGTTGCATGGGTGTAGTTGCGGCAGGCGACAACGGTCAAAGCAGAGGGCTTCGCCCACCCCTCTCCGACTGCCATACGAGCTATTTCACCCATAGTCAGGCCGTGGAGCACCGGAATCGGCAATGCCCCGACACCCGATTTGTACTTCGGGTCGAGGATCGGCCCTTCGACGCGATTGCCCAGCGGATTGGGGCGGTCGAGAACCACCACCTGCTGTCCGAACTCCGCGCAGGCATCGATCATGCGCAGCATGGAGATATAATAGGTATAGAAGCGCAGCCCCACATCCTGCATATCGACCACCAGCACATCGAACGAGCGCATCGCCTCGTCCGACGGACGGCGTGTCGCCCCCTCGTAGAGCGAGCGGATCGGAATTCCGGTACGTGTATCGGTCGAGTTGCGAACCGTCTCACCGGCATCGGCTGTTCCGCGGAATCCGTGTTCGGGCGAGAAGATAGCCACCACGTCGAATCCAGTTTCATGCAGCAGATCAACCAGATGCACCCGCCCTGCGGCATCAGCTCCACGTGCGCCGGGCATCTCCGCCACGGAGGTCTGGTTGGCCAGCACCGCCACGCGTCGGCCACGCAACAGCGAGAAATAAGCCGCCGTGTCGGTCATGCCGACCAGCACCTCGGCCCGTGCCGCGGCCGCGGCAGTGAGGGAGAGAAGTATGAGTAGTATTTTTTTCATTGTACAAAGCACATCATGGCGCATCGAAACAGGTCAGGCTGACTCATCGCGGCATCACGCCTGCGCGCCGGTCTCCATGAGGAACGCCTTGATAAACGCGTCGATATCGCCGTCCATGACCGACTCGATCGCTGAAGTTTGGACTCCCGTGCGGTGATCCTTCACACGCCGATCGTCGAAGACATAAGAGCGAATTTGCGACCCCCACTCGATGCGTTTCTTCGAAGCCTCAAGTGCCTGCTGGGTCGCCATACGTTTGTCCAATTCGCGCTGATAGAGCTTCGATTTGAGGATGCGCATCGCATTTTCGCGGTTCATGAGCTGTGAGCGGGTCTCCATGTTCTCGATTAGCAGCTCCACCGGCTCGCCCGTATCGGCATCCTTGCCGTGGTAGCGCAGCCGCACGGCGGTCTCCACCTTATTGACATTCTGCCCACCCGCACCCGAGGCGCGGAAGGTATCCCACTCGATATCGGCAGCATTGACCGTGATCTCGATCGTATCGTCGACCGACGGCGAGACGAATACCGACGCAAAGGTCGTCTGCCGTTTGTTGTTGGCATTGAACGGCGAGAGACGCACCATGCGATGCACACCGTTTTCGCTCTTCAGGTAGCCGTAGGCATAGTCCCCCTCGAATTCGAGCGTGCACGATTTGACGCCCACCTCTTCGCCGGCTTGATAATCGAGCACCTTCACCTTATAGCCGTGTGCCTCGCCCCAGCGCGTATACATACGCAAGAGCATCGACGCCCAGTCGAGAGCCTCGGTGCCGCCAGCTCCGGCGTTGATGTCGACGATCGCGCCCAACTTGTCCTCCTCGCGACGCAGCATGTTGCGCATCTCGAGTTGCCCGATGCGTTCGAGCGTCTCGGCGTAATGGGCATCCAGCTCCTCCTCGCTCACCACCCCTTCGCGCACGAAGTCGGGCATGAGTTGCAAATCCTCGACAGCCTTGCAGATCGCATCGTAGTCGTCGACCCATGCCTTGATCGCAGCCACGCGACGCAACTGTTCGCGCGCCTTGTCGGGAGCGTCCCAGAAATCGGGTTCTTGGGTCTTCTCCTCCTCGTTGCGCAGATCCATTCGCTTCCGCTCAATATCCAAACAACGCTCAAGCGCATCGCGACGCTGTTCAATCTCTTTTATCTGTTCTGCAAGTACCATCTGTTCGTTACTAAAATTTCAAGTTGAGTTTCTGCTCGGCAAAACCCAGCACGAAGTCGGCCGTCTGCTCGATACCCAATACCGAGGAGTTCACCGAAAGGTGGTAGGTCGCCGCCGCACCCCACGTGCGCGAGCTATAATAGTTATAATAGGAGGCACGACGCGTATCGGTACGTTCGATCAACGCCACGGCCTCGTCCTGCGAGAGGTTGTGGAGTCGACGCAGCCGCTCGATGCGGTCATCTTCGTCGGCCGTGATGAAGACATTGAGGCAGCGCGGATGCTCCCGCAGGATGTAATCGGCACAGCGTCCGACGAATAGACACGACTCCCGATCCGCAATCTCGCGGATCACATCGCTCTGCACCTTGAACAGTGCGTCGTTCGACAGCACATTGGTCACCCCGCCGTCGTCGCCGACAAAAGGGACACGGAGGTAGCCGATCAGCGTTGCCAGCACGCTGCGCGAGGCTTTTTCGTCGACTCGCTCGAAGAGTTCGGGGCTGAGTCCGCTCTGCTCGGCTGCAAGGTTAATGAGCTGTTTATCATAGAGTTTTACTTCAAGTCGATCGGCAATTCTCTCACCGATGATCTTGCCGCCGCTCCCCAGCTGGCGGCCGATGTTAATCACAAAATGCTTCTCCATAACCTAACTTATCGTTGTGAGGTCGCAGCCGCATCGGCGGCATACGCTCTAAATTTACGTAGTTGACGCGACAGCATGACAAAGGCCACGATCGCCGCAAGCAGATCCGACAACGGCATCGAGCACCAAACGCCCCAACTGCCGCCCCACGAAGTGTAGCGTTCGAACAGCTCCGGCAGGATCAGCAACCCCGGCAACAAAAGGAGCAGCTGACGCGACAGCGACATGAAAATCGCCTTGCCCGCCATGCCGATACTTTGGAAGAAGTTCGTGGCTACCATTTGGAAGCCGACGATCGGGAAGAAGAGCAGGACAATGCGCATGCCCTCGGCCGAGAGGCGAATCAACTCCTCGTCGGAGGTAAACAACGAGACGGCCAACCGCGGTGCGAAGACCCCGACAACAAATCCCAACGAGGTGATACACGTCGCTCCGATCGTTGTCAAGCGCAGCACACGTAGCACCCGGTCGTATTGGCGCGCGCCGAAGTTGTAGCCGGCAATGGGCTGCATTCCCTGATTCAGCCCCATGACAATCATTACAATCACGAAACCCAGCCGGTTGACAATGCCATAAGCACCGATCATCAGGTCACCGCCATACTGTTTCATCCCCTTATTAATCAAAATCACAATCAGGCAGGCGGCCAGATTCATCAGAAAAGGCGACATGCCGATCGAAATGATATCCCGCACGATCTTGCGACGCAAACGGTAGATACCACGTTGAAAATGGAGCAGTTCGCGCTTGTCCATGAAGATCCAGATCTGCCAGATCAGCGAGATCACCTGCGCAAGAATCGTCGCAATGGCCGCCCCGCGAATACCCCAACCGAAGCCGAAGATGAACAGCGGGTCGAGGATCGTGTTGACCACCACGGTGAGGATCGTGGCATACATCGACTTGCGCGGATGCCCCGAAGCACGCAGCACGGAATTCAGCCCCAGATACATGTGGGTCACCACATTACCGGCAAGAATCACCGCCATATATTCGCGCGCGTAACCGATCGTCGCCTCGCTCGCACCGAAGAAATAGAGAATCGGATCGAGCACCAGCAACAGCACAGCACCGAAGGTCACACCAATAATCAGGTTGAGCATCACGACGTTACCCAGCACGTGGTTGGCCGAGGCGTAGTCCCGCTGCCCGAGCCGCATCGAGATGATCGCGGCCGCACCGACACCAACCAGCGACCCGAAGGCCGCAGCAAGGTTCATCAGCGGAAAGGTCAGCGCAAGGCCCGAGATCGCCAATGCCCCGACACCCTGACCGATGAAGATACTATCGACCATGTTGTAGAGCGACGCGGCCGTCATGGCGATAATCGCCGGTACAGCGTATTGAACAAGCAGTTTACGGATGCGTTCCGTGCCGAGCGACAGCGCGGCGGATTTTATTTCAGTCAATCGTTTATTCCTAAAAAAATGAACAATTATTCGAGTTCCCAGTCGCTGCCCTCTTTGCCGTCTTTGACGCGGATGCCGGCCGCAGCCAATCCGTCGCGGATACGATCCGAAGCGGCCCAATCCTTGGCGGCACGCGCCTTGAGCCGCTCCTCGAGCAGCATTTCGACCAGCGGGCTTACGTAGTCCTTGCCCGATGCAGCCCCGGCCGTTTTCTCATCGAGCAGTCCCAAAATATCGAACGCATAGCGGTGCATGGTAGCCGTCAGTCGGGCGAGATCGTCGGCCGTGATCTGCTCCTTGCCATCGACAATCTGGTTGATCGTGCGCACCCAGTCGAAGAGTGCCGAGATCACCATAGGTGAATTCAGGTCGTCGGCCATCGCCTCGGCGCAACGCCGTTCCAGTTCCGAAGGATCGACCGTCGACACATTAGCCGGCTTGATCTTGCCCAACGCCTCGATGCCCTTCATCAGTCGATCAAGCCCCTTTTCGGCGGCCTGCAACGCCTCGTTCGAGAAGTCGAGCGTCGAGCGATAATGCGCCTGCAAGACGAAGAAACGGATCGTCATGGGCGAATAAGCCTGCTGGAGCAGTTTGTGGTTGCCGGTAAAAAGTTCCTCAAGGGTGATGAAGTTGCCAAGCGACTTACCCATTTTCTGACCGTTGATCGTAATCATGTTGTTGTGCACCCAGTAGCGTGCCGAGTCGTGCCCCAAGGCCGCCGTGGACTGCGCAATTTCGCATTCGTGGTGGGGGAACATGAGATCCATGCCGCCGCCGTGGATGTCGAACCGTTCGCCCAGATAGCGCGTCGACATGGCCGAGCACTCCATGTGCCAGCCCGGGAAACCCTCACTCCACGGCGAAGGCCAACGCATGATGTGTTCGGGCGAGGCTTTCTTCCACAAGGCAAAGTCGTAGGAGTGGCGTTTGTCGCTCTGGCCGTCGAGTTCACGCGTGTTGGCGATGATGTCGTCGAGGTTGCGACCCGACAGTTTGCCGTAGTTGTATTTGGCGTTGTACTTCTCGACATCGAAATAGACCGAGCCGTTGGATTCGTAGGCAAATCCGTCGGCCAGAATCCGCTTCACGAATTCGATCTGCTCGATGATGTGCCCCGAAGCATGGGGTTCGATCGAGGGTGTCTCGACATGGAGCGCATCCATAGCACGGTGATAACGCTCGGTGTAGTAGTGCGCCACCTCCATCGGTTCGAGTTGCTCGAGCCGCGCTTTCTTGGCAATTTTATCCTCGCCCTCATCGGCATCGTGCTCCAGATGCCCCACATCGGTGATATTACGCACGTAGCGCACTTTATAGCCGATCGTCTTGAGGTAGCGAAACAGCAGATCGAAGGTCACTGCCGGACGCGCATGACCCAGATGCGGATCGCCGTAAACGGTTGGGCCGCAGACATACATGCCCACACGGCCGGGAGTCAGGGGTTCGAACTCCTCTTTACGGCGGGAGAGCGTATTGTAAAGAACAAATTTGGTATCCATATTCGCTTGTTTTATTGTTGTCACTTTGAACGGGTAAAATTACAAAAAAATTCGGAACTCACACAATCATACGCCGCAAAACACCGTTATCGACCGTGCAAGGCGAAGAAAAACAGCAGAGTAATAGGTCAATCGAAATATTTGTATTATCTTTGTCCGCGATAATAACAATATGCGTTGGTCTGACGCTTTCCGTTTTTTCCTGCCTTTTGTTACCGTTTTCACCTTATTTTAGTTTCATGACATTTCAGGATTTACAGCTTATAAAGCCACTTCTCCGAGCAATCGAAGAGAAGGGTTATGAAGTTCCTACACCCATTCAGCAACAGGCGATTCCGCCCGTATTGCAAGGCCGCGACCTGCTGGGTTGCGCACAAACCGGAACCGGCAAAACCGCCGCGTTCACCCTCCCGATTCTTCAACTCCTCGCGGCCGAGCCGTCGCCAAAAGGCCGCCGCCCCATTCGGGCTCTCGTCCTCACGCCGACTCGCGAGCTGGCTATCCAGATCGACGAATGCTGCCGCGACTACGCCCGGTACACCACCTTGCGTCATTGCGTCATCTTCGGCGGAGTAGGACAACAGCCACAGGTCAATGCGATTCAACGAGGTGTCGATCTGCTGATCGCCACGCCGGGTCGCTTGATAGACCTTATCGGCCAAGGACATATCTCGCTTGCCGACATCCGGTTTTTCGTACTCGATGAGGCCGATCGCATGCTCGACATGGGCTTCATCCACGATATCCGCCGCATCCTGCCGATGCTTCCTGCAAAGAAGCAGACGCTCTTTTTCTCGGCCACGATGCCCGATTCGATCATGAAGCTCGTCTCGTCGCTGCTCCACGATCCGGCACGCATCACCGTCACGCCCCCGGCATCGGTGGTCGACACGATCGGACAGCAGATCTATTTCGTGGAGAAAAACGACAAGAATGCACTTTTGATCGACCTGCTCAAACGCCCCGAAAGCGGCTCGACGCTGGTCTTCACACGCACCAAATACGGTGCTGACAAAGTGGCTCGCGTATTGGTGAAAGCCGGAATTCCGAGCAGCGCAATCCACGGCAACAAGTCACAGAATGCGCGCCAAAAAGCCATGGCCGACTTCCGTTCGGGAGCTTGCCGCGCACTGATAGCCACCGACATAGCCGCTCGAGGCATCGACATCTCGGAGTTGCCGTTGGTGGTCAATTTCGAGTTACCCGAAGTTCCCGAAACCTACGTACACCGCATTGGCCGCACGGGTCGTGCCGGACACGAAGGAGCTGCAATTTCGTTCTGCTCGTCCGACGAACGTCCGTTGCTCAACGACATCGAAAAGACGATCGGTCTGCGCATTCCGCGCGGCAACAGCGAACCCGCCGGTGCGATCACGCCAACCGCCACCGGAGCCAAATCGACAGTCGGGGCAAAACCGGCCAAAGCACAATCGCAACGCGGAGGATACAATCGTTCGCGCCCGGCCAGCCGACCGCGACGCCGAGAAGGCTCGCAGTCGAGATAAGCGACGAAATAGTATAACGAGAGGTGAAAAGCACATGCGGTTTTTCACCTCTTGTCGTTTTTGGTCGCATCGCTTTTTCATTGAATCCGCTGCCTGTCATACATTCATTTCTTTTTTGTCCGGCAATATTGATTGGAATTCAACGTTAATTGATTACTTTTGCAAGAAATATAGATTTACACCTATGACCGTTTTCAACCGTTGGAACAACATCACAGGCTGGCTTGTATTTGCCATTGCGGCAATCGTCTACCTGATGACCATGGAACCGGTGTCGAGCCTCTGGGACTGCTCGGAGTTCATCGCCACCTCCTACAAACTCGAAGTGGGACACCCTCCCGGAGCACCGCTGTTCATGATGCTGGCGCGTCTGGCTACGCTTTTCGCAGCAGGCAATCCCGACTATGTCGGCATGGCCGTAAATGCCATGAACTCACTGGCCAGTGCTTTTTGCATCCTCTTTTTGTTCTGGACTGTCACCCACTTGGCACGCCGTCTGGTGACGCGTGACGGAGCGGAGCTGACCACGGCAAACATGCTCGCCATACTGGGCGCAGGAGCTGTCGGCGCGTTGGCCTATACCTTCACCGATACGTTCTGGTTCTCGGCAATCGAGGGCGAGGTCTATGCACTTTCGTCGATGTTCACGGCGTTGGTGGTGTGGCTCATGCTCAAATGGGAGGAGCAGGCCGACGAACCGCATTCGTCGCGCTGGATCGTGCTGATTGCCTACCTGATGGGACTTTCGATCGGCGTTCACATCCTCAACCTGCTGACCATTCCCGCGCTGGCACTCATCTACTACTTCCGCAAAACCCAGCAGACAACCCCCAAAGGCATCGTCCTTACGTTGCTCACAGCTGGGGCTGTGCTGATCTTCATCAACAACATCATCATCCCCTATACGGTCTACTTCGGCGCACAACTCGACACGCTGTTTGTCAACACGTTGGGACTGCCCGTCAATTCGGGCATGGTGGTCTTCGCGCTGGCATTGATCGGCGGCTGCGGCTGGGGTGCTTGGGCAACCTATAAAAAAGGGAAGGTCGTTTGGAACATCATTTTGCTCTCGACGACCATGATTCTGATCGGATTTTCGTCCTACGCCTCGGTTACAATCCGAGCCGTGGCCAATCCGCCGATGAACTCAAACAACCCCAATACGCCCCACGCCCTGCTCTCGTTCCTCAACCGCGATCAGTACGGCAACCGTCCGTTGCTCTATGGTGCTTACTACTCCGCACCTTGGGAGGGCGCAGAGAGCAAGTCGGTTCGTTATCTCGACGAAGACGGCAAATACAAAAAGGCTGAGGTCACGACCAGCTATACCCATGCGCCCGAATTCATGCACTTCTTCCCCCGCATCTGGAATTACAGCAAGAGCGAGCGCGAATACAAACAGTGGGCTGCCTACCGCACCAAGATTGAGGTGCTGCGCGACGAGAAAGGCGAGATTCTTCGCGATCACAAGGGACAGCCCCAGCGCGGCGAGGTGGTCGATTTCGGCCGCAAACGCACCTACACCGAGCCTACGGGAGAGACCCGGATTGTCGTTGAGCCGACCTTCGGCGAGAACCTCAACTTCTTCTTCAGCTACCAGCTTTCGTACATGTACTGGCGTTATTTCCTCTGGAATTTCGTGGGTCGCCAAAGCGATATTCAGCCCTACCGAAACACGATTTCCGACGGCAACTGGCTCTCGGGCATCCGCTGGATCGACGAGAAATACCTCGGCCCACAGGACAATCTGCCAGCCGAAATCGCCAACAACAAGGGACGCAACACCTACTACTTCCTGCCGTTCCTGTTGGGCTTGATCGGTTTGATCTACCAGCTCAACCGCGATCAGCGCAACTTCTCGATCGTCATGCTGCTGTTCCTCATGACCGGCATCGCATTAGTCGTCTACTTCAACACCTCGCCCGGCGAGCCACGCGAACGCGACTACGTCTATGCCGGATCGTTCTACGCCTTCTCGATCTGGATCGGACTCGGAGTGCTGGCACTCTACGACCTGATCGCAAACCTGCTCAAACGCCACCGCACGGCAGCCGCTGCGGCCGCCACGGTGATCTGCCTCTCGGTGCCGACGATTCTGGCCGCCCAGAACTGGGACGACCACGACCGCTCGGGTCGCACCATGTCGCGCGACATCGGCTGGAACTTCCTGCAATCGACGCTTCCGAACTCAATCATCCTCAACTACGGCGACAACGACACCTTCCCGCTCTGGAACAACCAAGAGGTCTACGGCGTGCGTCCCGACGTGCGGATCATGAACACCTCCTACTTGGGAGCGGAGTGGTATGTCGACGAGATGAAACTGGCGGCCAACGACGCGCCCGGTGTACCTTTCTCGCTGCCCAAAAGCAAATACACCTATAATAACGACCAGATCTTCGTCACCAATCGAACCGAACGCAGCGTCGACATCAAGGAGGTGATCGACTTTGTGCGCAGCGAAGATCCGCGCTCGAAAATCACGCTCTCCGACGGCAACTCCTACGACTACATCCCCACCCAGCATATCTCCTTGCCCGTCAACAAGGAAAATGCCATTGCATCGGGTATCGTAGCCGAAAAGGATCGCGATCTGATTGTCGACACGGTCTACATCAACATCAAGGGCAACTCGCTGGCCAAGCACGAGTTGATGTTGCTCGACTTGTTTGCCAACTTCGACTGGAAACGACCGATTTACATGACGCAGGTCTACGTATTGCAATCGTTGGGACTGATGAATTACCTTCAGTTCGACGGCTATGCCTACCGATTTGTGCCGATCCTGACCCCGGTGACCGACATCCGCGAAGTGGGCCGCATCGACGCGGACTACACCGCGCCACTCATCCGCGATACGTTCCGCTATGGGAATCTATCCGATCCGAAGGTCTATGTCGACTACTTCCACCAATACAACCTTTCGGCATCGCACACGCGCGACTCATTTGCCCGTGTAGCCAAAGAGTTGCTGCGACAAAACCGCGTGGACGAAGCGGTCGAACTGCTCGATCTGGGCTTGCAACGCCTGCCGACCTCGCAGATTCGCTTCACCGACACGAATACCTATCCGTTCCTCGAAGCCTACTACGCCGCATCGGCATTAGGTGACAAGGGTGCGGCGTCCAAAGGCGACGTATTGATGCGCGCCTATACGCAGTCGCTGATCGAATACATCGAATACTACCTGCGCTTCGAAGGCGCACAGGCCGATATGGTATCCGACCTGATGGATGAGAAGCTCGACCAGTTAGGCGATGCCTATTACCTCGCTTCCTATGCGGGACGCAAGGAGATCGTCGCCGAACTGAACGAATATTACCGCACGCTGGGCGTGGCGGAGGAGAATCTGATGGGCACGCATCCCGAGAATCCCGACTCCACCCACTCCAAGCCGGTGCAATAACACGCCCCGGAGGTCGGAGATAGCCGATGACGGTCTGAAGATCGACGACGGCTGATGACGCCCGGAGGTCGGTAATCGACACGACGAAAGACCTTCCCGAAAAATTTCGGGAAGGTCTTTTTTGCGATTTGAGGGAAGAGAGGGGGAATCTTTGCGACCAATTTCATTCACGATCCTCGAGCCTGTCGAGAGGTCGCAAACTATTTTATCCGCTCTTATAAGTCAGCAGCTCGGCGGGGGACAGCTATGCAGCAACGCGAAAGAGCAGTCCTCCGCACGGCGGAGCTGCGGACTGCCAGCTCGCTACGCAAGCCGAAAACATCTCGCCAGATAAACCTTTACGACCTCTCGACAGGCTCGAGGATCGAAAACAAGTAAACACTCGCGACCTCTCGACAGGCTCGAGAATCGAAAATGAAAAAGTCGCAAATACCCTGCGAAATGTGTTGTTCTCGATCCTCGAGCCTGTCGAGAGGTCGCAAACTATTTCATCCGCCCTTTTCAGTCAGCAGCTCGCGGAGGCGGCAATGCAGCGAAGCAAAGAGCAGTCCTCCGCACGGCGGAGCTGCGGACTGCCAGCTCGCTACGCAAGCCGAAAACATCTCGCCAGATA
>CAZHEY010000016.1:0-61173 GCA_964532025.1 uncultured Alistipes sp.
ACTAAATTTCAAATATATCAAAGAACCTTTTGTGATTTTAATGGGACAGCAATGAGTTGCAATACTAAAAAGTATAACCATGGATGAAAGTACACATTTTATCGGACAGCAATAAATCTTTTCATATAGATGAAATCTGGAAGTTCAACTCCCCATAACAAAGACTAAACGTCCGCCTTGCATAATTTGTTGATAGGTGATTGATCTGCAATTAATTGCTCGCCCATTTAAGTAGGTATCCTTTACATAGATATTTCTATCTGATATGTTCTGGGCTTCAATGTGGAATTCTCGACCATTTTCCAATCGAATTGTCGCCGATTGCACTTGAGGAGCACCTAATATAAACTCTCCGCCGCAAGGATTGACTGGATAGAAACCCAGCACGGCAAACATATACCAAGCGGACATCTGCCCACAATCATCATTTCCTTTCAAACCATCGGGAATGGCCTTATTAAAATCACGAACCAGACGATGAATAAGCCGGTCTGTCTTGTAGCCATCTTTGGTATATTTATATAGGTATGGGACATGGTGGCAAGGTTCATTCCCGTGCCAATATTGACCAATAGTTCCATCAATCTTCCAAACCAAATCCTTCACAAACGGGTGGTCAGAGGTATTGAACAGAGAATCCAATTTTGCAATGGCAACCTTTTCACCACCGATCAAATCAATAAGTTCGTCAATATTATGTTGCACGTGGAAAAGATAGTGCCAAGCATTCCCCTCCGTGAAATCAGACTCTGCGACCCACTCCCCAACAACTTGGTTTACATCTACATTTGTTTTGAAGAGTCCACGCGCATTGCGACCTCTCATAAAACCACTATCTGAATCATATACATTTCGATAATTCTTGCTTCTTTGTGCAAAGAATGCCTCGTCCTCCTTTTTCTCTAATGTTTTTGACAACAAAGCAACGCAATAATCATCATATGCCCCCTCCAACAACCGAGAAACCGTTTCACGCCGATCATCGAGAGGAGATAAACTCAGATCATAGGGGATATAACCATATTTATTAATTAACTCCGTATGGTTTCGATAGTGAGGCTCTGTTGCAGTAGTATAGATCGCCTCATAGAGTTGATCGGCATTGTAACCACTTGGGTATAGTCCTTTTAACCACGCATCAACAAGTACCGGTATTGCGTGATTACCAATCATCGTATTGGTTTCTTTGCCCCACAAAGCCCAACGGGGCAGATAACGGCCGTCATTGGCTTGACGTGCGTAATGGTCTAAAATTGAAGCGCATAGATCTGGTACTAAAGAAGGGGAAAGCAATGTGTACATTGGATGAGCAGCCCTGTATGTATCCCAAAGTGAAAGGGTTGAATAAAACCGTCCAGCAGTGCTTGAATACACACAATCATCTGCCGCTCGATAGCGACCATCAACATCTGCAATGTTATTTGGCTGAATGTAAAGGTGGTACAACGATGTGTAGAACATCTTTTTTAGTTCCGCATTGTCATTAATGTCAATTTTCGAGAGGACTTCGTTCCAACACGCTTTTGCGCGAGATCGAACTGCCTCAAAATTTGGTAGATCAACTGTTTCTGTTCTCAGGTTTTGTTTTGCAGCATCCACACTCGTAGTAGACAAAGCGATTTTAACCTCTAAAACATTGTTTGTATCATTCACAAAATGGAGGATATACCGAGGTGCTAACTCATTCTTTCCAGAAGGAGCAGGCAGTGTATCAACTCGGATTATATTTCTGTTAAATTCAATCGTATAATAGAGTTTTCGTTCGGCCCACTCCCGTGCTACACGATAACCGTCAATTGAATTTTCATGAATGCGTTGTTCGCACGACAAAATATTGCCCTCTATGCGAGACAAATCCCAGCCTACACCATATTGCAGATCGACCAAGAGAGAGATTGTGTCTGCTGGATTAAAGGTATATTTATGAAATGCAACATGAGGTGTCGCCGTCAATTCAACCAGACATTTACTATCCGTTAGATAGACGGAGTAATATCCGGGCGTTGCTACTTCTGTCGATTTCGAATAAGCCGATTTGAATGCAGATCGTTCCATTGATTGCGGATTCGAATAAGCAAATGGCATCAATAAAATATCTGACATCGAAGGACATCCTGCACCATTTAGATGAGTCTGCGTAAACCCCAAAATCCACGGATCACTATACTGGTATCCAGCAACATGATCCATTCCGTATCCATCATAAGGTTCTGTCCATGATTCGGGACTGGGCTGCGCCATTCCCATAGGAACAGTCGCACCCGGAAAACAATGTCCTTCCTCTAAAGTGCCAATAAAAGGATCAACCCATTGGGTGTAATCTGGAATTCTGGCGCAACTTCCCAAAAATAAAATGATAAAAAGCTGAAATAGATATTTCATAATATTGCTGTCCGATAAAACTTTTAGAGAGGAGAATACAAATAGGGCTGATTCCATTTGCAGGAGTCAGCCCCTTTTGGTTATCTTTGAGTTGCAACACTAAAAAGTATAACCATGGGTAAAAGTACACATTTTCTCGGACAGCCGCTCTATGGTCAGGTGATAAAATTGCTTGATCAGTCAAAAATCCTTCAAATTAGCCGTGAACATGGCGGTGAAAGGTACACCAAGCGCTTTAACGGTTGGGTGCATCTTGTTGTCATGCTCTATGCGGTAATCATGCGGTTCGACTCCTTGCGCGAGATAACCACCTCGTTGCTTGCTGAAGCGCGCAAGTTAGGGCATCTGGGCATCCGTTTCAAAATCGGCAGAAGTACGCTTGCTGATGCCAATAAGCGTCGTCCAGAAGTTATCTTTGAGGGCATATATCGCCAATTGTATGGCACTTACCGTCATGTGCTTTCTTCGGACAGCCGAAGTCGCAAAGAGCCTGTATGGATGAAGCAGAACTTCCCGCTGAAGTACTTTTACGGAGAGAGTGCAAACGCCATAAAGATTCAAATCTGGGTCACGCTCATTGCCAACCTGCTTCTGATGGTAATGCAACGCGGGCTTACACGCTCGTGGAGCTTTTCCGGTCTGGCCACGATGGTGAGGATCAATCTGATGTATCACGTAGATTTCTACAGTCTGTTCAACCATCCCGAAAAAGATTGGCAAGGCATACTCGAGGCTGCCGCCGGCGAACCTCCTCAGCCATCACTTTTTGATTAAGGGGGCTTGTCGTAGCATAAAACGACACTCACCTACTGATTATCAGCAGCCGAGCCATCTATTTTTGCTCTTTCTGAGTTTTATCGGACAGCAATAATTTCATAATTTGGATTTTGTTACATTACTATTGGTGCTATTTCCCCCGCACAATCATTCTAAACCCATATTGAGCTTGTCCGTTTGAATCGCCCTACGCAATATATGCGGGTCATACTACCAGACTGTGCTGAATAAATTTCTCACTATTTTCACAGATTCAAATATTTATTTATAATGGCAATCGTTGTTGTCGGTTGTTCTTCATACCACCAAAAAGTAATACCAAACTTTACATCTACGGCAGCATTATATATCGGAATGAAGTTCAATGCCGAATTCGTAAAATCCAATTTATAAATAGAGGAGCTATTGGTATCTCTTTTGTTAATTTTCAAAAGCCCTTTTGCTCGTATTAATTTAGCAGTTTCGGACTTCAATGCCGCAAACAAAGCTTCGATATTAGCCATCGACTGAGGTTTTTCTATGGCAATGTTTTCAATTGCAAATTGTGATTTGTGAATTGTTGAGTCTAACAGGTATGCGGTGAACTTGTGGCATTGCTCATAAATCAAATTTTCCTTAAATGCTACATTAAGACTCTTCAAGTTGTCAAATAGTAACGACTGTGGATTTATAGTCGTCAGAATATTTTCTAATTCTTTGCATTTTTGCGCTTCCACAAGATCTGTTTTGGTAATTAAGAACGTGGGCGACAACCGATATTGGCGTTCGAAATACGACCTATTTATGTGCATAAATAGGTCGTATCGAGAAGCATCAACTAACGTAATGATAGCATCAAAACGCAAATCATTAATTTTCAACAGGTCTTCTAAAGCCGCAAGTCCTGAGGGCTCAATGAATAATAGATCGGGAGCTACCGTCTGCTTAATTTGCTTTACCGCGCATACTAAATCGGAGCGCAACGTGCAGCATACGCATCCAGAAACAAGGTCTACGACTTGGTAACCTTCCGCACGTAACAGATCACCATCGACAGACTCCTTCCCCGATTCGTTTTCGAGGACAACGACCTTCTGATTGGCAAATGAATGTCCAAGCAGGTAATTAATCAAGGTTGTCTTGCCACTTCCGAGAAATCCATATACCACAACGATGCGCATTTTACCTCGATGATTTATCCGACAACTTGAGCGATCTGCGCATACACTGTTTTCCGTTGCGCATCAGTTAAGTAAATGTACTGCACATCGGTTTTATGGGTATTATCACGTTCAACGATGATGATTTTCGCCGAACGATCCATTGCAATATTATGCCAAGCTCCTTGCGGCACATTGTAGGTAACACCCAGTCGCATCGTAATCGCCTCAAATCGAATATCATCCTGTACAACCGTCGCGGAAACCAGCACCGCCTTTCCTTCCAACAAAATAAAAACTTCATCCGTATTATGATGTACTTCGATCGTGTCGATATCATCCAATCCATGAGTCGGCACATAGTTCAATTGCGCCACCTGCCAACCTGTGCGAATCAAAAACGGATTGTAACCCTCCTCTTTGTGATAATAACGTTCAATCATCGGTTAAGCCTTTAAGGTTTCAAGATACTCCTGCGAACCATATTTACGAGCCGCTGCGATAAATGCCTTGAAATTCTCAACAGGCGTATTTCGGCCGATCGCGCAACCTGAACTAATAATATGTGATCTACCGCGAGTCTTATTCACCAACTCTTTAACCGCTTGATCTACATCGCTCGGCGTTCCGGTAACAAGTGGAAAACTGGGGTCAATGTTACCCATCAAAACCGTACTTTCGGGCACCGCCGCACGAGCTTTTGCCATATCCAGCATCCAATCGACCTCTAAAATTTGTGCGCCTGTTTGTCCCATTTTCTCAATGATTCCATTCGTATTACCGCATATATGAACCGACATTGGGATACCATAGGCTTGTACCTCCTCAACTAACTTGCGTTCCGGTTCGAATGCAAAGTCCGCATACATCTCGGGCGAGATCAGGTTCGGGCCTGCAAACGCATCACCGATTGAGGTAGCATGCGCTCCTGCATCCTTTTGCGCCTTAGCAAAAATAGCACTAATCCGACGGCAATAGTCCAATACATCATCTATGACCTGCTTGTCTTCAGTCATTAAATCCATCATAAAATTGGTTGTTCCTCTCAAAAGGCAAGCAATACTAAAAGGCCCTTGATCGGCGCGTCCCATCACAAACACATGGTCACCAATAGCTTCTGTCAATGTTCGTGTAGCCTCCAACCACACATTCAGACGTCCCGACTTATAAGGATCTGGCATGGGCATATCATACACATCCCGTAAATTCTTCAATACGGGTTCTTCTTCATTTACGGTAGCCGGTTCATCTTCACGAAAGATGACTTTCGCACCAACAGCTTCGGCAATAGTAGCATCATCGAAGTCAATAACACACCCGTCATACCCATATTTTTCTTGGGAAATGATATGTGCTTCTGCCATTTTTCTACCGCATTTGTTTACCTGGCTAATTTTTAGCCCAGCAGTTTCTACTGCAAACATAAAACTCTGCGGAATCACAGGGAGCATATCGGGAGCTTGACCGTTTAGCACAGCCATACATCTTTCTAAAGAAGTCATAGTTTTCATCTTGTAATTTATTTTTTTCTAAGTTTAAACGATACAAAAAAGATATAAACGAGAGCGGCAATCAATACGATTAAACTCGTTTGCTGATTGCTGAAATCGGCAATAACACCCATAATAGGTGGTATTAATGCACCACCGGCAACGCCCATAATCATCAATGCTGAAATTTGATTGGCGCGAGTCGGATTTGCGGCCAGAGCCGCTGCGAAAATAATGGCAAACACATTGGCACACAAGATTCCAATACAAAAGAGAGCGGTCAATACCACAACTTGATTGGTGGTCAGCATAAAGGCCAGAAAAGCGACTACCGCAGCAGCCATACTGCCGATTAAAAAGCGTTTAGGACAAAAATACGCCAATATGATTGACCCCGCAAAGGTTGCAACGGTTCGCGCGATGTAGTACAAACTACACCCTAATCCCGCCTTTTCGAGGGGCATCCCACACTTCTCGATCAAGTATTTGGGCACAGCCGTCATTAGACCAATCTCGAAGCCCACGATCAGAACAATAACCGATAGTAGCATAAGCAGATATTTATCGGTAAAAAGAGTCCAAATACGCGTCGTGTCTGAAACCTGTGATCGGCTCTCCTCGTGCAGTGGCGTTGCAAACAACCACACCCAGGAAATCAAAGTAATTACGGCATATAAGGGAAAGATCAATTGCCAGTTACCAAAGACACCAACAGCAACAGCCGCCAAAATCGGCCCCATAGTCGATGAGATCGCCTTGATGAACTGCCCCAATGTCAGCATACTGGTAATTCGTGACGGATCGACTACATTCATCAATAACGGATTGAGTGATACTTGCAAAATTGTATTACCAATGCCCAGCATTGCAAAGGCCAGCAAAACCATCGGGAACGAATAGCTCACCACGGGAAGCAGCATGGCCAGCCCAGTAATACAAGCACTCAACAATACCGTATTTTTTCGGCCGATTCGATTCATCAACGCACCAGTAGGTAGCGAAAAGATTGCAAACCAAAGGAACACCATCATTGGTATCAGGTTCGACAACTTGTCATTTAACCCGAAATCTGCTTTTATATAGCTTGTCGATATACCGACAACATCTACAAAACCCATTACAAAAAAACTGAATAGAATGGGCAGTAGAAGAGTCTTCTTTCTGCTTTTCATACATTAACAATCATAAATCTGCGCGGCACGCTAACGTTACCGCACAGATTGTAAATACTAAAGAATAATCTTGAATGTTTCTATGGCATGGTGTCCCAGATCAAGCATCAATCGCGTGCCTTCAAGTTGCAAATCTTGCTCTTCTTGCTCGATGAGGTTAGTGCGAATGACCCGTTTTGCGGCAAAGGGCAACGTAACACACACTTGCTTATCCTTGCCTTCCATTTCGGTCAAACGAATAATAATCGCCCGCTCATTAGCATCTACTTTTTTTAAGGTCGTCAAAGCCACAAGGGGATCTGACACAGTGACGAACGAGTGGATCGGCGGCAAGTCCCCGCCCTTATTCTGTTTAATATCGGCACGCAACGGATGATTCGCTTCCACCCCATATTGATAGCCGTTTTGCCATCCTTGAGCATGCGAAATGAGTGAAAAGTTGAAATGATGCGTTCCTGTTTGATGATACCAATTCCCCTCACCATGACAACTTTTATGCGATGACAACAGAATCCCTTGAAGAACCGGATATTGAGCAACTTCACGAGCCGGATCAATCCAATCAGCAACAGCGACACACGATGATAAGGTCACGCCCAATCCATTGCCATTGGAGGATATGAAGTTTTGAATCTCACGAGGATGGGTATCCGAAGAGTGATGTACATAACTGCCATACCAACTCCACCCCATTGGGATATTCTTCATCTCATCACGATTCACCTGCGCCACGCCCATCGGCACTTCGTAATTGATCGCGCTTTGAGTTGTTTTCATATCAACAGGAAAGAGTATGCGATATTGGCGATTCTGCGTCCCTCTAAAATTCTCAAGCGTAATATCGAAGTCAATCTTTTTGATTGTGTGATAGAGCGTAATGCGCTGAACAATATTCGCGTTAGTTCCGGCTGCGCGGCTCTCATAAATAGTTGCCAAAGCACCATCATTAACAATTTTCCACGCAGCTTTTTTTGAACTAAAAAGTTTGAAATCAGCCACATCAACATCCTGAACGCGATTGAACTCACCGGCTCCGTTGCCAGTATATTTCACATCAATGATCTCTCCCATCGGGTATTTTTCATTTTGCACAACATCCCGTTGAAGCGATTTGTCAAACAACGAAATAATACCTCCGTCACCCAACCGGATACGATAAAAAGTATTCTCATAGTAATTATCACCGGTCACAACCGATTCTGGCTTTTTATAGATTTTACGAGATTTAACTTTCGATACGCTAAAACTTTTATAGCCAATCGAAGGCACTTGCTCTGCAACGAAGATCAAATAACGACCGTCTGCGCCATCAATCAATTGGGTCGCAATTTCTTTACCTTCAGAGTCACGTATGATTAGATTGGACTCCTCGATCTTGTATTTCACAACATCGGTTCTATCCCAACTCAAATCATTGTATACAACCCAATCGCCTTGTCGAGCGGATATGTCGGAGGTAATTCCAGCAAAGGCGTTCGACAGCAAGGCAAATCCTTGATCTCGCGCAGATTTCAATGAGTCGGCGAAGATATGATCGGTTGTTTCTCCGTTTTTACCGCCCCAGCCGTGATCGGGGTAGATAGATGCCATCCAAGCACGGTCAAAATCGGCGCGAGGATATGCCATTAGATTTCCTTTATATTGCTGAGCAATAGAAGTAAATATTTCTGCCGCAGGCAACAATACACCCGCCTCGCGCTTATTGGCAATCGACTGATAATGAGCAGGGCCATGAATATACAGCCACAGATCGGGACGTTCGCCGTGTATCTCCTCCAATTTAGTTTGAGGAGTATTTACTTGTTCAAAGTAGCGTTCGGCAGTCGAATTGGTCAACTGCGGCAACGGGACTTCAGATAACGCGGCAATTGAATTCCATTCGGCAATAATCGCCGAAAAGTTCACCGGTTTCGTGGCATCACAACTCATCAGCACTGCATAGTGCGGCGGAATGTTGTGTTTTATAAAATAAGCATCCCACAGAGCCACACGAGGGCGTAAACGATGCATCGCATCTACCGCATTCTTATCAAAATATTTCCAAACAATAGACGCCCAGCCATAGTTACCGGGTGTGTAAGTAAATACGCGAGACCCGTCCGGGCTATACCAATTATAAAGTCCCTCTCCCATACGGCTCACAAACAGATTCTTAATGCCACTTTTCGCCAGAATCTGAGGCATTTGTAACGTTCGGCCCGGTACGTCAATATTATTGGCCGTCAGGTCATCACAGCCCTTGAAATTCTCACAAATCCACTTGCGGCCATAATAGGCTTGGCGTACCAACTGCTCCCCCGACAAAAGTCCTTCATAAGGTTGGTTGTAGGTTGCACCCCACGCAAAACGCCCCTCCTCATATCGTTGTTGGATCTCCGCCTTGCGTTCGGGATGCACATCAAGATATTCCATCAAGTTCAACGTTTGCTCCATTTCAAACGTGAAATTGGGATCTGTTTTCATCATATCCAATGCCGGCGTAATAATATCGTTGATACGCTCCGTTCGACAATATTCGGGAGTATTCATCCACGCAATATCTTGATGAGAAGATTGGATAATATGAATTGTGCCCCTCGAAAAATAGCCCCAATCACTATCAATGGGAGCCTCTAAAATATGATTTGCAACGATTTGTTTGCCGATCGAAAGTTTTAGCACCGATGTTTTTCCGACCATGGGGGCCCAGAAGAGCAAACTGTCCGTTGTGCTTACTTTTTCAAGAACGATACGATTCCCGTCAAGTTGTACATCCGGGATTTTACTCAATTTCTCGTCCAGTTTCGCATAGGTTAAGATCTGCAATTTACCGGCTCTTTTTTCGTATTTCAGCGGTTCTACGTAGCCCGACTGCTCGATTTTCTGGGCAGATACGCTTCCGCTTAAAAGACCCAAGCAGAGCATCAATAGAGGTTTATTCATCTTCAGGTTATCTTTTTTAGTTAGTAGTAATCAACTTTTTAGTCTGATCGGGGCGATTACGCATCCGAATGCGCCAGAGCAATTCATTCGCCGAGATCGGTTTAATCGTGTCAACCAATAGCTGTTCGCACGCCATTACCGGATTGAATCCAATTGCAGGAGTCGGTGTGATCTTGCTGGTCTTATCGAAGTCAGACCATGCATGCACGATCGTCCATTGCAGTTGTGGCTCGGCATCTTCGGCTACAACCTCACGATTGATGATTGAAGCAATATACTCCGGCGTTCCGGCTCTGGGACGGAGGGGGTTTACCTCGTTCCAAATACTATAACGCGAGGTAACAACCGGTATATCAATGTCCTGTTTGTTTGTTTTCCAATATATTGCACCATCTAATTCATACGGGAAATATTGTACGGCAAGCATACCCGTAATATCAGTCATCTCCTCTGCATAGATTTGAAACGCCTCTTGTGCGGCATCGCTGGAGACATTCCAGCAAATAAACCCGAAGATTCGGATACCTAATTGATGCAAATGATAGTTCACTCGGCGTGCAAATTCACGCAATAATTCGGGACGATTCGGCCGATTGACTGCAAACAAATCGGGATATTGGTACCCTCCGCCATATTCCAGGAAACTCATATTACGAGATTTAGCCTCTGCGATCTGATTCCATGTAAAAGGTGAAACAATCGACAGATTAATAGGGCACAAAGTCCAACTCAGACCGACCTCATCCCTATGCGTATTTCCAAGATAAGCCGGAGAATCAAGAAATCCACCCATAGTCCATTGTACGTTATCACCATCGCTCATCACAAATGTATGAAAAGAGGAACTATCTGCAAAATTGATTGTGGTGGGATCTACTTCGTCGATCTTCTTCAGCGGTACAATTCCTGATGTGGAAGAAATAATTGGCAAATTCAGACACCAGTTTGTCGCCGAATTATAGTGTCCCCAACGGGCAATAACGCTCGTAAAGTCGTATTCATCACCGCAACCCCAGCCCAGAATTGGCGATAGCGGTTCAACCCACTCAAGTACCTTATCAATGAATGCGCCGTCATCAGCATAAAGCATAATTTTGTGCGCAATAGCATAATCTCGCATGTGATATACGCTCGGAGGTACGCTCAATGCCGTGTGGTTATTGAGTTTATGTTTATTGCGAGCAAAGCACTCAGTAATGGTTTCGTGGCGAGCATCCTTTAATTGTTTAAGCTTTAATTTCTTTGCTTGGGGAAGCAACGATTCATCAAGCAATGCACCCTTCAGTAACCCCGCATAGACTGTGGCTACATTCGACGAATAGTTTGTATCGGGATGCGAAGCATAGGCATTTGCGCGCGGAGCATCCAGTGTATATAGGATATAGCCACGAAGCACCCCTTTGGCGCGCAGGTATTTTGCTAACGACCAAACGTCCATGGATTGAATATCTTGCACCTGCAATGCCTCTACCGTTTTGTCGTATAGTTTTACGTAGGAGATATTGTCGGTTTCGAACCAAATCATCGTATCGAACGTACCGTCATTGACCGCTTGAGCTGCCAATCCTGCGAGCGATTGTGCAAACATCGCTTCAGCGTTATTTGCACCAAGTATGCAACGAATTATTTTTTTAGGAGCTTTCTGCTCACACCAACCATGACGACCGTTGTATTGCCAAGCATAGGTCTGAACAACCCAACCAGTTAAGAGGAAAAGCAGCAGTATTTTTAGATATTTCATAATATTACTTTTAAAAATTGGAGTGTAAAACCAGATTGCGCTTTTACACTCCAATCTGATATTAAATGTATTTTTTTAGATAGTCTTGGGTTTGGTCGGGTCGATATTCCATACGAATCCGCCAAATCAACTCTTGCATACTAATCGGCTGACGATCAGTCAAACGACGTTGGCACATTTCGGCGGCCGATGCACCCTTTGCTCCCTCGGGATAAACCGCTGCGTTCTCTGCCAATTCGTCATCCGAGCTGCCTGTATCCTCGAACCCACTCCACGCATGAACGATCACAGCCGAGTATTTGTTAGCATCAGCATTGAGTTTATGCGCAATGTAGGTGGGGGATCCGTCGCGTTCGGCGTTATGGCCACCCATATTCCAAATCGAATAACTTACCGTTACAATCGGAATATCATAACCCGCCTTATTGGTGACCCAGAGTATCTCGCCACCACAACCAGCATACGAAGGCGCATACTGAATGGCTACGATACCCTCTAATTGATCGTTTGCATCAACCATTGCCTGATAGGTTTCCATGGCCTTTGTCGATTTGGGATCCATCGCAATTTGCTCAAGAATCTTCAACTGTTTTTGTCGCATGAAAGCCGCTGTCCGTTCAGCGTGTTCTTTTAGAATCTCGGCACGATTCGCTTTTGTTTCAGCATAATTATCACTATACCAATAGCCACGTCCGAAACTCTCGATCAAAGTCGAATTTTTGTTTTGCAACGACAAGATTTTCTCCATTTGCAATGGTGAGATCTGAGAGGTCAGTGATGAGCAGATACCAAAGTTCATATTAACCGTAGCGACATTAGGATCAGTAAAATAGTTCTCTACAAATCCACTAATCATCCAACCTGCATGCGGCCCGTCCGAAAGATAATAGGCTACATATTTTTTATCCGAATTGTAGTCAATATCATGCGGATCAATGATCTTCGCACGAGTCGAGGATTGCATAGATTTATATCCCTTCGAAAACCAAGGTAAGTTGAAATCGTGAATAGCAACCATGGTATTACCACTGGCTGATACAGGAGACACAAAGACATCCTCACCAACACCCGGTTCCCAACCATACACAAACGAGTTCGGCTTTAACCAATCCAGCACCTCTTTGAATAACGCTGCATTTTGTCCTCCGGCAGCTGTATTATATTGTTTGTTGAGATTGACCACAAACAATTTATTGGCGATCGCAAAGTCTGCAAGTTCCCCAGTATGTACCGGCATAACCACCAAACCGTTGTTGTTACACTTGTCTTTAAACTCTCGCCAAGAATCTGCAGTCGTTTTTTTGCTGGCATCATAAACCATTGTATAGCCATTTGCATCATAAAATGCTTTATCCTGTACGTCTACAATAAAGGCATCATATACGTGTGAGGCTACAATAGCTACGTTGCCACTTTCGGGATTTGCCTTTAGATCAGTTAACACATAGTTTTTCCCAATTACCGAAATGACTCCACCGTCGATTGCGTCAAATCCGGGATTGGTCATTGGGTTGCCTGTATGGACAACCCACGTAGGGCCTGTTTTGTGATAACGCATCACATCCTTATAGGCATCAATACCGTCCCCAGCATCCATCCACGCGCCGGTAATGGTTTTTTCTGCGACCAAATAACGATCTGTAATTCCAGCAAATGATTGGCTCAAAAGTTGGTATTGTAGTCCAACTCCTCCAACATTGGTTGCGATACCACCTGGAGCATCGGGATCATTCCGGTCAGCTGCCCCCAGTCCAAAAAGTCCATACATCCAAGTTTGCGAAACCGGCATGCTGCCCATTACATCGGGATGATTATATTGCCCTTTGTCTGTAATCGGATCGTAAAGATTCATATAGAACACCGGTTTGGAATCATTGATACCGGCATTCAGACGATCATCATCCATCGGAGTATCGTAGAGACGATCACAACCACTCGACAACAAGGCCCCTAACAGGAATATATTCAGAATTTTTTTCATTGTTTCAGTTTTTTAGTTCTTGTAACCTTCATTTTGCGTGAGTCCTTTGAGTTTGATGCGTTCGTTGTAAGGAATAGGACGAACCAGATTCTTTGCACTCAAATTGTTGTAGTGCTCCACCAACGGATTGAGCTTAGCCCGATCGAGCAGCGTTTGAGTTCTCTTAAGATCAAACCAGCGGTCATGTTCACCAAAAAGTTCGCAACCGCGCTCTTCAAGCAACCGATCCAATGTCATCTCCGACACATCAGCAATTTTCAAAGCGGCATAATTTTCCTCGGAGCCAGCGGCTCGTTCAAGGATTGTATTGACATGGGCCATTGCACTTGAAGCATCTCCCTTTAGCAAATATGCTTCAGCACAAAGCAAATAAACATCAGCAACACGCATCACAACATCTTCCCGGGTTCCCTTTCCTCCCCATTCGATCTTAGTGAGTTTGAATTTCTGACACATAGGCATACAGTCGGTACTCCATTTCATCAGAGACATGGCAGGATACCATGTGTAATTACCCGAAGCGTCTTTGAAGGGGTGGAAATAAGCGGCACCTTTAGTGTCTGTTGCGGTATCGTTCCAACGAGGCATATAAATGCCTAATTTCCCATATGTGTCTACCTTCGTCGGATCATTGTAATAGAATTCGCGTTTGAAAGTAGCATCATAGCGGCTGTCTTTCTCCGGATGTCTAAACCACTCGTGGACTCGCGGATTAGTCCAAATTCCGCGCTGCATGGCAGAATAATCCTTTTGATTGAGCGCAAACCCCGAATAGAGTGCCGTGATGTTAAAACCATACAACGTATGCGAAGCGTTGCCATTTCCATTGAAATTTTTATCAGTACCATACTGAATTGCCCAGATAATCTCCTCGTTACCTTGATTGTCTTCGCTAAATACATCGCTGAACTTATTGAGTAATTTATAGTCCTTCGCGGCAATAATCTCCTCGAAATAGCCAATTGCCAAATCCGTATCAGTCGGATCTGCATAATCTCGGTATGCACGTGTGAGATGCAATTTACCAAGTAACATCTTTACTGCCGTATTGGTCAATTCGCCACCAAGAGTGGTTTTATCAGGCAACACATCCAAAATGTCAGTCAATTCGCCAATCATAAATGTATATATATCACTCTCCGAATTGCGCGTAACTTCTGTAATGATGTTAGAAGGAGAAGTATTCTCTTTGGTTAGCAGAGGTACAGGACCGAATGTTTCAACCAAATAATAGTAAGACAGTGCACGGAGGAATCGCCCTTTTGCCGTCATAACAGCATAATCAGAGCCGGCAACTTCTGGAGTACATCTGTTGAGCAAAATATTCGACTCTTGTGCGATTTTGTAAAGCAACTCCCAGTAGCCGTCAATCAACGGAGACAAACCTGACATATCATCCGAATAGCCGTTGAATTGTGCCACTAACGGGCTTTCATCACAGCCAAGGAACATATCAGTTCCATAACACTGAAGTTCATAGTTTGCAAAAACATTGCGGTAACGGCTGTATAAATCAACAATCAGTTTTTCTTGACCCTCTTTTGTGTTGTATATACCAATTGGAGCGGGCGATGGGTCATACGCATCCAAGTAACCTTCGCAGCTACTACCAATAACCGTAGCGGCCAGAAGTAGGTATTTTATGGTCTTTTTAATAAGTTTCATAATTGGTTGCAATTTAGAATTTAACATTCAATCCGAACGAGAATGTCATCGGATACAGCGAAAGTTGTGTACTCAAGTCCTCGCCGATAATCTCCGGATCCGATCCCAGATATGAGCTAAAAGTGAACGGATTCTGAACAGACACATAGGCGCGTAACCCTTTGAGATGAATCTTGCCGAGCAAATTTTTATTAAATGAATAACCTAACGTGATATTCTGAATTTTCAAGAAGGACCCTTCAACCTGCGAAAGTACTTGCGTCCACAAGCAATCCAAACCGACCCCCGGGTACTTGTTATTCTTATTTTCGGGAGTCCAATAATCAACGTGGAGTTTGTTCCAATCTTGGTTGTTTAGACCCAAGAAATAGAAGGTAAACGGATCGCTATAAAGGCCCCCGACACGAGTGTACATATAAACAGACAAATCCCAATTTTTATAAGTGAAGGTATTGGTCATACCACCTGTCCATTGAGGTGATGGCGTTCCTAAATAATGATAGTCATCGGCATCAATTGCTCCACTCTTATCGTAATCCTGAATTTTGGGCCAACCGGGAGCTGCGGCATATTTACCGGCTTGATCCTTCTCCCACTCTTGCCAAATTCCTTCTTGTGCTACATCATAGATGACATTCATTGGTTTGCCGATAAAACGACGATTCGCCAAATCATCGGTTTTTGATCCGTCGAGATCAAGAATCTTGTTGCGGTTCAAACTGAAAGTCAGATTGGTGCTCCACGTAAAGTTCTTCTTCGAAATATTGATCGTGTTCAACGAAACTTCGATGCCTCGGTTTTGGGTGGTTGCAATATTCTGCCAAATACTTCTATATCCGTTTAATTGAGCTACTTGTCGTTCCATAATAAGATCGGTAGTCTTACGGGTATATAGATCCACAGAACCATTGATCCGATTATCCAAGAACCCGTAATCAAGACCTAAGTTCCACTCTTCGGTCATCTCCCAACGCAAATCAGGATTACCCAATCGGCTGCTCAACCCCAATCCCTTAAGCCCGCTACCTCCAATCGAGTACGGATTCATATCCAATTTGGTAATTGTTTCGTTGTGACCGATATTGCTATTCCCACTTTTACCCCAACTCAAGCGAAGTTTTAGTGCATTCAACCAATCAGCCGACTTCATAAAATTCTCCTCATGAATCGACCATCCAATAGCAGCAGAAGGCATAAGTCCCCAACGATTTTTTGAGGATAACCGCGACGTTCCGTCGTAACGAGCCGTAAGAGTAAAAAGATACTTGTTATTCAGTACATAATTCACACGACCCATCAGCGAGATCATCATCGCTTCCCAATAATAACTATTCACATTGGTAATCTGATCTGCGGACTGGATTTGATGCCAGTCTGAATCGTATGGAAGCCCCTCGCCAACCATACCAGAACCTTGGTGGCTCTCTTTCTGCATACTATAAAGACCGATGATATGCAATTTATGGATATCGTTGAAAGTATTTTCATAGGTGAGCGATGTATCCCATACATAATTTTTGTTATACCCCTCGCTACGCGATGCGTAAGGTTTATTCTGTCCCTGACCATATTGCGAATAGGTACCTGTCCAATAACCATTTACAGCTCCATCGTATTGGGTCGCATATTGAGTCTTCAAGGTCAACCCTTTTACTGGCGAATAAGCCAAAAATGTAGAGAGGTTGAACGACCAACCGTCAGAAACGTTCTTTGTGTTACGATCTTGGACAAAAGGATTTACTCGACCACCGGGACGATGTGTAAAAGTTTCGGATCCGTCCGGCTCGAAACGACCTACAATCGGGGTAATGTAATACGAGTTTAATAATGCGTCGTAACTACCGTGGTTGATATCACTATTCGACAGGTAGGCACTCATTCCCATCTTAAACCGATCACTTGCCCGATATTCAAGTCCTATATTGGCTGTCATTCGGGTAAACTCCTCCGATCCTGCCAAACCCCCGTCTTTCATATATCCCAAACCAAATGTATAAGAGGTCTTTTCTGTGCTACCGGATGCGGCGACAGAATGGTTAGTTGTGAATGAATCTTTCGAGAATTCACGCAGCCAATCATAATATTCACCATGTTTAATATGGCGACGTTCATTTTCGGTCAAGAAAGCCTCGGTCGCTAACGATGATGCCCCCATTTTGACTTCCCATTGCTTGGTACGGAAATTCACATACTCCATACCATTGCCTTTGCTACCTAACATATCGGGCATACGGGTAGGAGTTTTAACACCTATGTAACCATTGTAATCCACCGTAAAACCCTCTTTTTTGGTTGCTCCCTTGGTTGTGACAATCACGACGCCATTTGATCCTCTCGATCCGTAGATTGCACACGAAGAGGCATCTTTCAAGACATCAATCGACTCAATGTCGTCTGGATTCAAATGGCGAATGCCACCAGAATAACTGGGAACACCGTCTATCACATACAAAGGCTCATTCGAAAAATTAAACGAGTTTT
Organism: uncultured Alistipes sp.; assembly: GCA_964532025.1. Taxonomy (GTDB): domain Bacteria; phylum Bacteroidota; class Bacteroidia; order Bacteroidales; family Rikenellaceae; genus Alistipes. Next base: position 17,751 of record CAZHEY010000016.1, read on the forward strand.
TACCACGGATCTCAATGCGCATATCGCTACCCGGGCGATTCGATGATTTCGTCACTACCACGCCACTCACACGACCATTTAACGCCTCTGCCGGGTTGATAACCATTGCCTTCGACAACTCCTTACCACCCAGACTCTCGATAGATCCTGTAAGATCCTTCTTCTGAACGGTTCCGTAGCCAATCACCACGACCTCTTCCAATGCCTGATTGTCATCCTGCATCACAACATTCAAAGTCGTTTGCGAAGGTTGTGCTGCGATCGTTTGACTTTTATATCCGATAAATGAGAACTGCAAAAGATCGCCCGATTTGGTCTTGATCGCATAACGACCATTTGAATCAGTTGTTGTTCCAGTATGTTGGCCAGAGATCACAATCGTCACTCCAACAAGAGGCTGCTTATCCTTATCAGTAACTTGGCCTTCGATTTCTATCAATTTATTCTGCGCCGATACAAAGCCGGTTCCGAATAGAAACGCAGCCACACAGCATAGCAATAATATTACTTTATATTGTTTCATTGCAATTCTTATTATTCGTTAGACAGCGGTTTCCATTTGTAGACACCTACCAGTTTTGCCGTGTGGTTACCGGTAATATCTACAATATTCGAATCATCTTGCGGCTTTACCGTGAAATCCCAAGCACAGACCAATCCGGATTCTGCACCCGTAACATCGGTTGTCATCAACGAACGAATTTCGCTCTCCGATTTTGCACTACTCCACAATCTGAATTTTTTAATATAGCCACTCATACAGCGTGAATTGTCTTTTGGCTCGACAAATGCCCACATACGACTTTCTTCACCCGCCGCACCCGAAATAATGTTATCGGCACACTCAGTCGAAGTTTTTAACTCGCCGTTGATATATAAGCTCATTTTCTTGGCAGACGTATCGAAGACTGCTGCAAAATGAAACCACGTGTCAAAAGTTGAAGGGGCTGCCGTATAGATGGTCGGCAACGTCAAATCTGGATTCGAGTTATCGGTACCGGGGCTAAAACGCAACATACTATTGGAAGTTCCCCAATAATGAATTGTCCATCCTTTATAAGGCATCGGGCTAATGAAGGTTGAAAGAAAGGATCCGAACGTAAATTCGATGAAGTTTTCCGGATATTTAGTCCACACCTCCACGGTCATATTGGCTGGGTTATACGCCGTAGATGAACCGAAATCAATATGCCCTTTGTGATCTACACCGTTAACAAACAGTTCGGAAGGAGTTCCTGGTGCAACCGTAAAGTTGAGAGAATCATCAAACAAGGCAATCCCCTTTTTAGCAGCAATTACATAATTATTCACTTCAAATTGAAGAATAAAAAGGTTTGCATTCGCTTTCTTGATTCCCTCTTTTAGGTTACTCAAAGCACGCTCCAGCTCTTCAAAACTTGCTGCGGGATATTTCCCGTCTTCCTCTCCGACTTCACACTCTTCAAGCCTTTGCTCTATTTGAGCCTTCAACTCAAATAATTGGCTGAAATCAAGTTCCGCCGATCCCGATTTAACCTTGTCGTAACAAGAGACAAACCCGAGCGACATCACCGACATCAATAAGAATAGAATTCTTTTCATTTTAATAGTTTTTCTGTTAGTAATTAGTTGGTATTAATTATATTTAACCGGTTAAATTCAGCTATATAAAAAATAGGGTTATCCGCCAATTAATTCATTTTGCAAGATAGCCTCACGAATATCAAGAGTTCCCTTTTGGTTAATCGTATCCACCAATGTATCCACAGCGAGCTGTCCCATTTGATTAATAGGCATCATCGAAATAACCATTTTAGGGGCTAAGATATCCAATGCAATTGTTGTATGAAAGCAGCCAAGATGGAATCTGCGCTGATAATCAATCTCTTTTGCAATAAAATAGCGGATAGCTTCTAACGCAAGATAATGCGTTGAAAAGAAGAAGCCATCCACATCGGGATTTAAGGTGAGCAATTCATCCAGCCGACTGGCGATATGTTCTTTGTAATTAGTACGTTCTACTTTAACGCACAAAGACTCTGAATTATCAAATCCGGCATCCTCAATAGCCTTTCGATAACCGTCATTACGCTTACCCATTACCAACAAGTGAGTATCGGTGGTAATCAGTGCGATTTTTCTTGCGCCTGCATCAATTATCCTTTTTACCAGTTGATAACTACTCTCAGCGTTATTGACAATTACGTAATTCGTATTTATCTCGGGGAAATAGCGGTCGATTAGTACAAATGGGTAGCGATCCTTCTGCATGGATCGAATACTAACCTGTGATTTTTTTGCAGGTGCGATAATCAATCCATCAACCTGCTTTGAACGAAGAGCGCCTATTAACTGCCGCTCTTTTTTATCATCCCCCTCCGAACTACATACTATTAAGGTATAGCCCTGCGATTGAGCCTGACGCTCCACCGCTTGAGTCATTTGGGAATAAAAAGTATCATCAATCGCTGGAATGATTAATCCGATCGTGTTTGTAGCACCTTTGGATAAACTCCGAGCGATCAGATTGGGCTGATAACCAATCTGCTCAGCATACTCCTTTACCAGTTTAATAGTGGATGCGCTAAAACCCTTGGCTTCACCTTGTCCAGATAGAATCCAAGAAATTGTAGCTTTCGATAAATTAAGTGCCTCCGCAATACTTTTTAAGGATGAAGCCATGCAGGTTGTTGGTTAGTTTAACCGGTTCAACTGCAAATGTAGTAGGAATTTTTACAAAAACAAAATAATTTAGCAAAAAGTGCAAAAGGGCACGTTATATTCCAATATCATATTGATAGGAGAAGGAAATAGAGGTCTATCGCCTTCTCCTATTATTCTATTGCTCTCTTATCTGCGAATAGAAAGCCTCGATATTCGCCTCGGGAACTCCCGGAGGTGTATCGCAGCCCGAAGATATGATAAAATTGGAATAATCCTTTGTCTTGACGAGCAAATCTTGTGTGCAATCAGCGACCTGCTGTGGAGTTGCTTGCTTGAAAACACTAACTGGATCAAGATTACCCATGACAAGCAAATCACGCGGAGTTTGCCGCAAAGCCTCAAGCATATCAATTTTGTTACCAAAATGCAATCCTTTTGCACCGGTGGCAACCATCGAATCGGTACAATGTCCCGTATTACCGCAATTATGCAAAATTATTAAAAATTGTTCACTTTGAAGTTCATCTACAATGGGTTTAATAAACTTCGATGAGAACTGTGTGGCATCTTCATTCGAGAGCAAACCTGCTGCTGGCTCAGCCATAATAACTCCACTAACGCCTGTTTGTTTGATCGCTCGCATATATTCCAAAAGGAATGCGCTACATTTTTCGAGCAAAAGGTTGATTGCTTCTGGAATCGTATAGATTGCCATCATAATTTCCGTCATATCAAACAAACGACCTGCAAGCGAAAATGGGCCGATGATACCGCCAAAAACCGGTTTGTCGGTAATGCGCTCTGCGACAATGCGATTTGCTTTTAGGTATTCAGGTATTCGAGCTGCGTTAATTGAGGGTATTGAGAGAGCCTCGATTTCCGCTTCCGTGCTTATCATACGACCAATTACATTGGGAACTTCGTGTTCGCTGAAACGGATTTCCGCACCAAACGCCTCTGCTTCAACAGTTAAATCCATAATTACGGTTGACCCAGCCGCTGGATATTTCTGGTTCAGGGCAATAATTGATTCAGCGTGTATCGAACCATCAGTAACGGCATCAACAACGCGTTTGCCAATTAAATCAATACCGGGATGAGTCATAATCGGCATTGCCAACCGTTTTGGCGAAGACAACACGGAATTCGCCCATTGATTCATATTCATAGTTCCATTAGTTTAGTAGAATATTATTTTCTTTTTTTGTAGCAATCTGTTTTCGTGCAGATTTCGCACCCATAAGGGGCCTTAACAACATTTTTTCCGATAGCCAAAACCGAACTGATTGACTTTACAGGCAACATCAAACATGACTCCGTAAGTGTGATTCCGCACGGCTTCTCGTCAAATAATGCAAACAACTTTCGTTGCTCTGTTAATGCCCATCCACAATAGCCGGGACTGTATGCGTTACTGATTTTTTCGTCTCCGGTCAACGTTTGCTCTATCCCAGAGATTACCTTGCGAGAGGTCAGCTCAGCAAGTTCGCTTGCAATTAGGTCAGCAATAAATGCTTTGACGATATCAGTTCGTTTATAATAACTCAGAAGAGTGTCCACCTCTTCTCCGAGAGTAACGATTACCACAGCAAATTTATCACCCAAAGCTAACGCTTCAGCAATAATCCGCCCATATTTGAAATCAATTTCAGGGACGATTCGATAGCAATATTTCGGTTTGGCTGTTGCATACAGACGTTCTTTTACCTCTTGGGTTAAAGATTGGGTTACAGCGTCCGGCAACGAACCTTTATGTACCCCCATGGCTTGCCACAGCACACCATCATCCAGAACGATGTCGTGAATATCAATACAGCCCTCTTTCATCTTCTTATGCCGACATCAAAGACTTAGCCAGTGCTACGGCAGAGTTTGCATTCGCCGAATAGCCATCAGCTCCGATGCTGTTTGCAAAAGCCTCATTTACGGGAGCACCGCCAACCATAATCTTTACGTTTAGACCGGCCGCATGAACCGCATCAATCACCTCTTTCATATAAGTCATGGTGGTTGTCAGAAGTGCCGACATACAAATAATATCCGCCTTCTCGTTAATTGCTGTTTCGATAAATTTCTCAGCAGAAATATCAACGCCCACATTTACGACCTCAAATCCACAACCTTCCAACATAGAAGCCACCAAGTTTTTGCCAATATCGTGCAAATCGCCTTTGACAGTACCAATAATAATTGTTCCCACCGTGGCAGAAGTATCTCCTTTCAAAAGAGGCTTAATAATATCCAATGATCCCTTCATGGCTCGTGCGCTCATCAACAAATTCGGTACGAATGCTTTGCCTTGTTCGAATCGAGCTCCAATCTCCTCCATTCCTTTAATCATATAGTCGTTGATTAACGATTGGGGCGCAGTGCCACCTGCAAGTGCCTCATTTGTTACAGCAATAGCATCTTCGAGTTTGCCACCAATAATGGCATCGTAAAGTTTGTTAAGTTCCATATTCTGTTATTAGTTAGTTTTCATGATACAAAGGTAGAGGTTGTTGTATGAATCGAAGTGAAGTATTTTTGCTTTTCAACTGCACAATAATTGTTTTTTCGCAAATATTTTGCATATTTGCAAAAGTCAAACACTATTTTATGAAAATTGCAGTCGGATTTAAGGGCGAACGAATAGCCATACTTCCACAACCATTCATAGAGCTCATGGAGGATAATCCCCTAACTGGAGATCTATATATCACCTCTATTGGCTATGTTTCGAATGCACTGTATCACTACAAGACAGCAAAAAGCCAACAAGAAGAGTATTTTTTGATCTATTGCACCATTGGTTGTGGATGCATCAAATCTGCAAAATTCAATATTGACGTGCGGGCAAATCAGTTTGTCGTGGTTGATGCCACAACTCCCTATACGATTACAGCAGACCCCACTTCGCCATGGACTATCTATTGGATGACATTCCGTGGCGAAAAGGCCAAGATATATGCTTCGATGATGAGCTCAGTGATCTCAATTCCACCAGCAATCAATTCACGCATCGAACAGCGTACCGAAATTTTCGAATCCATATTTGCAATTCTGAGCACAGAACTATCAATCAACAAACTCAATTATGCCAATACACTATTCGCAACATATCTTGCCTCGTTTGTATACATTGACATTTTTCGTGAAAGCAACTCCAAAAGCGTAACCCAAGCACAAACAATCATCAATCAAGTAACACACTACATGTCGGAGAATGTAGAGAAAAATCTGACTCTCAAACAACTTGCCGACTATGCCGGATATAGCACCTCCTATTTCTACCGTAAATTCATTGCGGAAATGGAAGAATCACCGATTGAGTATTTTATCAAGTTGAAGATCAACAAAGCCTCCATTTACCTCATTAAAAGCACCATGTCAATCTCGCAAATTGCCGTTAAATTAGGATTTAACAACCCCGACTATTTCTCCCGTATTTTCAAAAAGACCGTAGGTATATCCGCTTCCGAATTTCGCAAACAAGGGTTTCGACTTTAATACGAGAATTATTAGATTACCTACCTCGTTTTGCAGGTTGTTAATCGGTTGGCTCGAGTTCCAACAGTTGCATGTGAGAATTTGAGGTCGAAGTACTAACTGCATAGTACCGCTTGACAGCCAACTGCATAAATTTGCGTGTATAGCCGTTGGCCATGTCATCGGCATACTGCTCTGTCGTTATAACCACATTTTACTTGGCTGTAGCAGATGATTGCATCGAATGAACAACAAATAGATCGCACACATCAGGATAACGAGCACAGCTCCGCGTTGCGCCGAAAATAGGAAAAATACTTGTTGCCAGCAGCCCCAATTTACAGCACTCCAAACGACAAAAATGGGACCACATAATGATGCGATTGCCTTTATAAATTGACCAGCAGTTAAAGAGCTGGTCAATTTATTTATTGGAACAACATTCGATAGCAGCGGGTTCAACGAAACCTGAATCATTGTATTGCCAATACCAAGTAATGCAAACGCAATCAAAACGGATGCGTAGCAATAGTATGCAATTGGGATAAGAAAAGCTATTGCAGTGACTACCATGCTTAATAAAACGGTGTTCTTTCGTCCTATTTTATTCATCATCAAACCGACCGGAATAGCGAAAATGAAGAGCCAGCCAAAGAGAGTTGCCGGCAAGAGGTTCGCTATCGTATCGCTTAATGCAAAATCAATTTTGACGTAAGTGGATATAATTCCCACCAAATCGGCAAACCCCATAATCAAGAAGCCGAAAAAACTGGAATTAGAGTTTTGGGGTTCGTGTCTTTCAGGTTAAAAACTACTCGCATTATGGACGCTCACGACGACGAATCTCATTCGCAGCATCGACCATTGCCATATATCCTTCGACAGACATATAGTCTGGAATTGAATTCCCAGATCCGAGACCATATCCCTTAGCCATTTGTCGAAATTGGGTTGCATCGTGCAATACTTTATCATACACGACCTCATACGGATTGAGAATCAGTTCATTCATGTCCATTCCACCGAACAACCCAATTTGATCACCATAGCGTGTAATCCACTCTGAAAATGGGGCAATTTGATCTTCATTCGAGTGTTTCGCATCAATGCCGTTTGCAAGAATATCATCCATAACAGAGAAGATATTTCCGCAGCTATGCAGCAAAAAGCGTTTCCCATAGCGATGCACCAGATCAATCACCCGCTTATGCTGTGGTAAAATATGTTGGCGGATTGTATCGGGGTCAAGCATCGTAGACGTCCGATATCCCAGATCATCGCCCATGCGACAAAAAACGAATAAATCCAAGTAGTTATCGAGCACCCACTTCCACAAGATCATATACAGGTCGCCAATGCGCACAAACAAGTCGCGGAATAGATCTGGGTCAAGAAACTGCATCATGCAGAGTTGTTCGTATCCAACCAAATCTTCCGCAGCTTCAAAAATTCCATACCCGCAACCCCCATAGGCTTTCATCCCAAGCGGCATGGTCTTTACTAAGGCATCCAAATGGGGCTTATAGGCATTGATGAAAATCTGCGGGATCTCCTCCCAGGGATAACTTTCAAAATCTGAGCGTGTTTGGATCGGGCCTTTACGCCCACCCAAGATTGCGCCATGATCGGGAAATATTTCACATATCTTGGCCTCGTAACTCATCGCATCATAGGTCATACCTTTCCAAAATTCTGTAACAACCTTGTAATAATCGACCAACTCATCTGGAGTCAAGTCTGCCGAATTCAAGTTCTGGCCAATGGCTTTGGCAATAAAAGGCTCATCAATATTGTGCTCATAAAGCGGCAAATAATCGGGGCGCTCATTGGATAGCACTTTCAGAATATTGTGATAATCGGGCTGAAAGTCTGTTCTGTATGTGACCATGTTATTCATATTGTTTTAATAGTTTTTTAGTTTGTTCAGGGTATGTGTGCATTCGCAGTTGCCAGATTAGCTCCTCGACATTGACCACTTTGATTTTTTCCGAAAGCCGATCTTGGCATTGTTCGGCTGACTCGACACCGTAAATTCTGCCTCCAGGAGCATTTTCTCCCGTCAAATCCGAGGCATCCGTTGTTTGCGAGAAGCGTGACCAAGCGTGTACCGATGTCACCGAAAAGGTTGGCAACGAAGAGCTCGCCGTAAGTTCGTTATATCGTGAAGCAATATACGCAGGTGTACCTTCGTTGACTCCATTACGACCTTCTCCGTAGTTCCAGATCGAATAACGAACCGTAACGACAGGAATGTTGTAACCTTGCGCATTCTTAAACCAGAGAATCTCGCCATTTCCGCCAGCATAAGGTGTGTATTGAATCACAACAATACCAATCAATTGATCGTTGTTGGCAATATAGGCTTGATAGGCCTGTTTAGCACCCTCCGAAAGCACATCCATGCAGACCAGAGCTAATACGCGATTGCGATGCTGCCGCATGTGAGCTGCAACATTTTTAGCCACTTGATTAAGAATCTGATCGCGATCTTTCAGCATGGCAAATTCGTCAGCATAATAGTAACCGCCTCCCAAACTCTCCATTAAAGCACAACCCGCGGGCTGCTTATTCAATAAATACTGGTTTTGGGTAGGGCAAATCATCGAAAGATTGGCTACCGGATAACCAAAAGTCATTCGAGTCTTGGTAGCTTTGTCGCTGGCATAGTAATTCGGGCTGTCGTAATTAGAAATTGCCCACATTACATTATCGCCATCCGATAGGTAAAAAGAGAGGTAGTGAGCAGCATCTCCATATTGAATCTGAGTGGGATCAGTCACTTGAACCAGTCCGCTTTGACGTTGCTTATAATTAGCGCACATCAATGGGGTATTGACCGTCCAATCGTAGGGAACCATCAAGTTGCCGGTAGCGGAAACCAGTCCAACAAAAGAATCCTCTCCTACAGCCTGTTCCCAACCCATAACAGGCGATAAAGGTTGAAGCCACCTCATGATATCAATAAGCAATGCGCGATTATTTCCATGTTCTGGTTTATAGGAAACTTTATTGAGATTGACTGCCATTAAGCGAAAGGCAATGGCGGTGCTGCGCTGGTTGGATGTATAAGCTGGCATCAGTACCAATGCCTTATTGCTGCATTTGTCTGCAAATGTATGCCATGCCTGTTCCAAACTCATAGCCGAAGCATCGAATAGTTGTTTGTAGCCAAGTGCCTCAATCTGTTTAACATCTCGGCGATCAATCATAACCCCATTGTGCACGTGTGCTGCAACTGTGGCTGCATTGACACTCTCGTGATTCTTTATGTCATAAAGAACGTATCCGTTGATAAGCGACTTGATATCCTCCTTGGCAAGGAGTTGCCACACCGATATCAACCCATTGCTTTTCATCGGTAGGGCTTCGCGGATTCTTTCATAGGTCGGGCGTGTATTCCCCTGTACGTCCATCCAAGCCATTACTTTTCCCTTGTTGTCGTTTACCGCCAGCGCAAGTAGTCCAACCACAGATTCATTGACTAAATTGTCTACAATCGCATCTTCTCCCTCTGTTGTAGGAGCTTGAAGTATCCAGTATGATTCTCCGATTTTTTGATTCGGCAGGTTGTACTGCCCCACATCGGCGAAAGTATCATGCTGCGAAGCATAAGATGTTTTTTTAGGGCAATCACACGCAGCGAGAAAAACCAATAAAATAAATATAATTCTTGAAGCCATAGTTAATTATTTTTGTCTAATGAATAGGAGTAAGGTAAATCGGATGAAAGAATTCCTCGATTGAAGTTGGGCTTTGACCCCATTTCAAACTCAACGGTTGCAGCCTGTTTTAGATCGGCCGCGGTTATATAATTTCGGGTGCAATTTACACCGTCGATTTTGAATGTTTGAACGTAAATATTCTCATCGTTGTTCCCCGTTGCCTTCAATCGTATTTTATTGCCATTCGGCATTGTGATCATCACCTGCTTGAATAGGGGTGATCCCAGCGCATATTCTCCAGATGCAGGGCATACAGGGTAAAATCCCAAAGCCGAAAAGACATACCATGCCGAAGTCTGTCCATTGTCCTCATCTCCACAATAGCCATCGGGAGTGGGCTTATATAGTTGAGACATAATTCGTCTGACCCAATACTGCGTTTTCCACGGCTGTGCCGCCCAATCGTAGAGGTAGGTCATGTGCTGTATGGGTTGGTTGCCGTGTGCATACTGACCAAAGTTCATCACCTGCATTTCTCTGATTTCGTGGATTACCGTACCATAGGCCGATTCATCAAAGATAGGCGGAGTGGTGAAAATCGTATCCAGAGATGCAATAAATCGCTCGCGACCACCCATAAGAACCTCCAGCCCAATTGGATCGTGAAAAACGCTCCACGTATATTGTTGCCCAGTCCCTTCTGTGAAATCTCCACCCCAACGATATGGATTGTAAGCTGGATCGAATCGACCTTGAGAGTCTCGTCCAACCATCCAGCCTCGTTCGGGGTCGAATAAATTTCGATAGTTGTATGCGCGTTTGGCATAGTGCGCAATCTCTCGTTTGTCCTTTTTTAATGCTTTTGCCAATTGTAGCATGCAAAAGTCCGCATAACAATATTCCAAAGTGCGGGCTGCATTCTCCTTTAACCCAACATCATTGGGGATATACCCTAATTTATCGTAGTATTTGATACCCGACCGACCGACTGATAGATATTGAGGATGTGCGTGGTGCGCATTTTTTGTCATCGCCTCCCACAAAGTCTCCATGTCCATCTGTTGCACTCCGCTCAGATAGGCTGATGCAATGAGTGAAGTGGAATTTGATCCAATCATCGCATCACCCAGATGCCCCGGAGAAGCCCATTCGGGCAGCCATCCACTCTCTTTGTAGGTATTGGCCAATCCCTCCATGATATGACTGCTTAATTCGGGGTAGAATAAGTTGAAGAAAGGATGTACAGCTCGAAATGTATCCCAAAAGCCGTTGTCTGTGTACATTCTGCCCGATTCAATCTGCCCGTTGTATGGACTATAATGATAAATTGCACCTGTTGCATCATATTCGTGAAATTCACGTGGGTACAACAACATGCGATAAAGACATGTATAGAAAACACGGACATTGTCCAAATCGTCAATCGCGCAGTCTTTAACCTCGAACCGATTCAATTGTTCATTCCACACATCTTTGCCTTCAGCGACCAAATCGTCAAAATTTTTGGTGGCAATTTCGTGTTGTAGATTGCATTCTGCCTGTTCGAGGCTAATGAATGACGAAGCCATTCGTGCTGTAATCTGTGTTTTAGCACCAGTCTTGTAGGTGAGAATAACCCCGCAACGCTTACCTGTTATTTGTGATTCATTGGCAATAAAATCGTCCTCTGCCCAAAGATCAAAATCATCGAATGGCTGATCCAACAAGATAACAAAATGGTTTTTGAAGTTTGCAGGTTTGCGCTCATCATAACCATAACTTTGAGTCGAATAGCCAATAATCTTACGCTCCTCGGGGATCACCTTTACATAAGAGGCGTTATCGAACGCATCAATTACAATGCGACTTTGATCGCTTTGAGGAAAAGTAAAACGCATCATAGCACCTCTTTGTGTAGGTGTTAATTCTGCCAGCACATCATAATCAGATAGATATACTTGATAATAATGGGGCTGAATTATTTCCGTCTTGTGAGAAAACCAACTTTGGCGATCCTTTTCGAGGAATCTTTTTTCACCAACGGTCGGCATCAACGAATACATCCCGTAATCACCAACCCAAGGACTGGGCTGATGTGTCTGTTTTAGACCGACGAGGTGGTGAGAATCATAAGTGTATTGCCAACGCTCGCCATTTGAGGCGGTTTGAGGTGTCCAGTGGTTCATACCCCAAGGTCGTGCTATACACGGATACGTATTTCCATTTGATAATGAATACTCACTCTGTGAACCCATTTGTGGTATCACATATTTTGTCATGTCGCGTTGCCCGAATACATAAGTAGCTGTAATCAGCAAAACTGCAAGCAGTGTGGATCGTTTCATAATTGCTGGTTGAGAAATGATCCGGCCGGCTATAATTGTACGGCCGGATCATTACTATTAATAAACTTTAGATAAGATTTCTTGGGTTTGTTCGGGCTGATAATACATGCGAATACGCCAAATTAGCTCTTGCATATTGACAACCTCCACATCTTCAGCGAGCCGGTCTTTGCACAATTTAGCTGCACCGGCACCAACAACAGCTCCCCCAGTTGCATTTTCACCCAGTAAATCACCACTCTCACCAATATCGGTGAATGTGCTCCATGCGTGTACCGAAATGATCGAGAATGGATTTTCGGCAGATGTTGCATTGACTTTGCTGGCCACATAAGCAGGTGTTCCTTGATTCTCTTGGTTGTGATCTCCAAAATTCCATATCGAATAACGAATAGTCACAACAGGAATGTCATAGCCTTGGCTATTTTTGAACCACATAATATCCCCGTTTCCTCCTGCATAGGGATCGTATTGGATTACTGCGATACCCTCCAATTGGTCGTTTGCTTGTATATAAGCCGCATAAGCCTCTTGTGCAGCAGGGCTCTTTACGTCTTTGGCTACAAGACCTAAAATTTTGACCCGGTGCTGTCGCATGTGTGCCGCTATATTCTTTGCCGTTTTGTTCAAAATTGCCTGCCGATCACCCAACTCGCCAAATTTATCTGCGTAATAATAGCCGCCACCCAGATTCTCAATTAACGTATTTTGAGGATCTTGTAGCGTCATCAATCGATCGAATTGCGCAGGGGCAATCATCGACAGATTGGCAACCGGAAAACCAAAGGTGATTCGAGTTTGCTTGGCATCGGGATGTAAATAATATTTTGTATTCTCGAAATTATTCATCATCCACTGTACGTTGTCTCCGTCCGAAAGATAGAAGGTCGCAAATTTTTTCTTGTCAGACTGGAAATTTATGAATTGCGGATTTGTAACCTTGGCAAGTATAGGCTTTTGACGACTTTTGTAGTTGTAAGAGGTCATCGCGGTATTGAAAACCCAATCGTAGGGGATCATAATATGCCCATAGCGAGTAACTGGTTCGACAAATGCATCTTCACCGACACCTTGCTCCCAACCGTACACGGGCGAATTGGGCTCTAACGATGCCAGAATGGTTTTGAATAATTCTACATTTTGGCCTTTGCTTGGATCGCCCTGTCTTTTATTGAGATTGATGACAAAAAACTTATTCATAATTGCAAAATCGCGCAATTCACCTGTCTGCACGGGCATCACGACCAACCCTTTCTTATTGACCAGATCTTTGTACTCATCCCACGCATCCTGAGTCGTTTTTAACCGAGCGTCAAGCACCATTGTGTTACCTGCTTGTACTTGCTGTTGATCACGCACATCCAGAATATAAGCACCGAGATGAGGTGATGCAACAGCCGCGTAGATTGCACTCTCGGGGTTAGACACCACATCGACCAAAATGTATTTGTTGATAACCGGTGCTAACTCACCGTACATGGTTAATTGGCGAGCTGTACATCCCCCGAATTCGCTGATCCCGATTGAATTGAGATAGCCCAACGAGGCTTTATACGATTCCAATGCCGCTTCATCACGCAGCCATACAGCGGTCTGATAAGTCTTCGACACGTCTCGATTGACCAAGCCAGCAATTGATTGGGCCAGCAAATGAGCTTGAAGACCGACATTATTATCACCCTCATGGATATTATTTCGAGTGCCATTGTTTGCTAAATAGACACAATTAAAATACCGAATTGGTGTATTGGCTTGTGAGGTTGGAGCCCACTCCGGATGCCAATACTGCCCCACATCCTGAATAGGATCATATTGATTGACATAATACTGTACTTCGTTCGAAGTGGATGTATCACTCCGCTCGGGTGATTCGTATACCTCGCAACCAATCAAGCCAATTGCGGATACTAACATCAACAATATATAATTTCTTTTCATAATTTATCTGTGATAAGATGATTTACATATATCCCTCATTCTGATCCAATCCCGTAACCTTTGAAGTTTCATCATAGGGAATAGGACGCACCAAGTGCATTGAGTTCAAATTGTTGTATTTATTGACAAAAATATTATATGCTTTTGCTCGTTCCAGCAACTTTCCTGTGCGTTTGAGATCAAACCAGCGATCATGCTCACCCAGCAGCTCTCGACCACGTTCATCTAAGATAACATCCAGATCAATAGATTTTAACTCCATAGCCGATTGTGATTCAATGTCTATAGCCGCTCTTTTTCTCACGGTATTCAAGTAGCCAAGTGCAATGCCTGATTCTCCAGCACCAAGATAAGCCTCTGCGCACAACAAATAAGTGTCACCGACACGCATGACAATATCTTCGCGAGTACCAAGACCTCCCCACGTCATTTTCTTGTCTTTGAATTTCTTAAGTATGGGCATAAAATCAGCCCCAGATTCTAAAACAGGCAAGGCGGTGGATTGCGGATACCAATTATAGTTGCCATCTTTTTTATAGAGAACAATCTCTTTGGCACCCAAGTCATCCCCAGAAACATCATTCCAGCGTGGAAAATAAAGTCCCAACTTACCAAAATCTTCGCTTGCTGGATTGTTGATGTAAAATTTACGCACAAATGTTTCATCGTAACGAGAATCAATCGTTGGGTCGACAAACCATTCGTGTACTTGCGGATTTACCCAATATCCTCGCTGCATGGCCGAATAATCAGCTTGTACTTTATCATACCATTGAGGGCGTAATGCAGTGATGTTGAAGCCGAACAGTGCCTGTTGGGGATTTCCACCACCTGCAAACATCTTGTCCTCCCCATATTGAATCGCCCAAATAATCTCATCATTTCCTTGTTTTTCTTGATCGAATACATCCGAAAATTTATCCAACAGTTTGTAGTTCTTCTCCGGATCTTTTATAATCGCTTCAAAACAGCCAGCAGCCTTGGAGAAATCTGTTTCTTGTCCATATTCCTTATAAGCTCGCGTTAAATAGAGTTTGCCAAGTAGTTGCATTACGGCTGCGTCCGAGATATACCCCTTTTTTGAGGCTTTGACCGGCAGTATCCCTTTTATTTGCTCAAGATCGTTGATAATAAACTCGAATATAATCTCCTCTGATTCTCGTTTTGCGCTTGTTATAACCTCCTTGTTCTCATTTTTATACAAGGGAACTGCGCCAAACGTTTCTACTAGATAGTAGTATGCCAATGCCCTAAAGAACTTGCCGTGAGCTACGAATGATTCGTAATCGGCTTTTGTTACTTTGGGCGAGCATCTATCTATGAGCGTGTTAGATTCCTGTACAATCTTGTACAGGTTGCTCCAATACGAACCCACCACACCTGCCGTGGAATTGAAAGTCTTATCATAACCGTTAAACATTTTCTCATTTGGGCTTTCTGTAATTGCCATATAGAGATCTGTTCCGTAATATTGCAACTCGCCGGTGTTATATACGCCACGGTATCTTGAATAGATGTCGGTGATTAACTTTTGCTGTCCTTCGTGTGTGTCGTAGAAAGCATCGGTCGCATACGACGGATTATCAATATCCAAATAGTCGCAACTCATTGTAAGCACTCCTAATCCGATAATCAATGCTATTTTTAATCCATTCATATAATTTTTCATAATTGTCTGCAATTTAAAATTTGACATTAAGACCCAAGGAGAATGTCATTGGATACAAGGACATTTGTGAATAGACATTTTCTCCGATAATTTCGGGATCAGAACCCAGATAAGAGCTAAATGTAAAAGGATTTTGTACCGAAACATAGGCTCTTGCTTGGCTCATCCGCAGTTTTTTTGCCACGGCATCGGGTAGCGTATAGCCCAATGTAATCTGCTTGATTTTAAGAAAAGAGCCTTTCACTTGGCCCAGCACCTGTGTGTTATATGATTGAGCCGCTACCGCAGGGTACTTATTATTCCGATTCTCGGGAGTCCAATATGGCACATCTAATTTATTCCAATGCTCGTTATCCCATGCAGTAAACATATATTGGAATTCATCATTATACAGTCCACCAATCTTGGAATAAATAAATACCGACAGATCGAAATTGCGATAGGTAAAGGTGTTGGTCATACCTAATATGTAGTCAGGGTTGCGTGAACCAAGGATTGTGAAGTCATTTTCATCAATTGAATAATTTTTATCTTTATCCCAAATCTTGATATGACCGGGGCTGGCTCCATATTTTGCAGCCTCCTCTGCTTCTTCCTCTTGCCAGATTCCGAGTTGCTTCAAATCGTAGTAAACGCCAATCGGTTGTCCGATAAACCAGCGATTCGCAACATCATCCTTTTTGTCTCCCCATAAATCTTTGATTGCATTTCGGTTCAACGAGAACGAAAGATCGGTTCGCCATGTGAAGTGCGGTTTTGAGATGTTCACGCTATTGATAGCAACCTCTACTCCTTTATTCGACACTCGTCCGATATTTTGTGTGTAGTCCGAATATCCGTTCAATGAGGAGACCTTTCTATTCAAAATAAGATCCTTTGTCTCTTTGCTGTATACTTCCAATGTTCCGCTCAACCGGTTGTTGAAAAATCCAAAGTCCAACCCAAAGTTGAGTTCCGAGCTCATTTCCCACCGCAAATCTTTATCTGCGCGACTTCCGCCAAATCCGAATCCATTCTCGCCTTTATCGCCGAACGAGTAGCGGCTTTGCTCCAAGCGCAACCATGTGATATCGTGGCGCAAGTGTCCTTCTTTACCCGATTTACCATAGCTCAAGCGTGGTCTTAGGCTCGATATCCATTCTACATCTTTTAAGAAATTCTCGTTTTTGATTTGCCATGCAATTGCTGCGGAGGGCATAAATCCCCAGCGATTTCCTTTTGCCAATCGAGATGTTCCGTCATAACGGCCTGTCAAGGTTATAACATAACGATCTTTGAACGAATAATTTAATCGCAGTACGGCTGACATCATCTTAGTCTCATAATAATAGCTACTGATATCCTTGACATCTTCAGCCGTGCCGATTGCATGCCACAGAGATTCGTATGGTATGTTATCTACATTGATTGATGATCCCTTATTCACATCTTGTTGCATGGAGAATACGGCAGTTGCATTGATGCGATGGTTTTCTGAAATAGTCTTGTTATAACTGATGATATTATCCCAAAGCATTGTTTGCGCACGGTTTTCATTACGCCAAGCACTCGGCGGATTGACTCCGCTGTTTTGTTGGGTCATCGTACCATTCCAAGCTCCATATAAATCGGAATTATACTGTAAAGCGGCCTGTGTCTTGATCGAAAGCCCTTCGATGGGTTTGTATTCAAGATACCCAACCACATTTGCATAAAAAGCCTCCGTCTCCATAATGTCATTCTTAACTTGGATGAAAGGGTTTATTTTGCTCGATGTTGGCTGGCAATTAAATAGGTAGTTTCCATTGTCATCGTAAGGACTCACAATAGGCGGAATCAAATACGCATTGAGTAGCGCATCGTTTGATCCGTGGTTGGTTTTTGAAAGCGCAATGTAATTGCGAATACCAAGTGTGAACTTTTTGGAAATTCTATGTTCCAATCCAACATTTACCGTATAACGTTTATGGCTCTCTTTGCCGATAAATCCATCGTTAAGTAGGTATCCCAAGCCCAATGTGTATGATGTCTTTTCAGTGCCACCAGAGCCGCTGATGTTGTGTTCTGTAATCATACTGTTCGACGATAGTTCGCGAATCCAATCGTAAAACTCACCATTACGAATCCGCATTTTCTCTTTATCGGTCAAAAAGTCGTTTCGCGACAAAGAACCCTCCCCGTATTTGCGTTTCCAGAGCAGTGTTCGGTAGTTGTAATATTCCATACCATTGCCCATATTGCCAATCATATCAGGAATATTCGTGGGGGTTTTTACGCCTACATACCCATTATAATCAACGCTAAATCCTTCGCGTTTGCTGGCACCCTTTGTGGTCACTATCACCACGCCATTGGCACCACGCGATCCATATACAGCCGTGGAGGAGGCATCTTTTAGCACTTCTAATGATTCGATATCTGCAGCATTCAAGTGCCCAATTCCGTTGTAAGAAGGGACGCCATCGACCACATAAAGCGGATTGTTACTTCCCGATAGAGATGATTTGCCTCGAATCTCAATATTCATACCCGCCCCGGGTCTGTTGGACGATTTAGTAATTAGGACACCTCCGACACGTCCGCTAAGCGATTCTGTAATGTTGGCATCCATAGCCTTCACAAGATCTTTTCCCGAAAGACTGGCGACTGATCCTGTAATATCCTTTTTGGATAGTGTGCCGTATCCAACTGCAACCACGGCATCCAACATGTTTATATCTTCTTTCATCGTCACTTCGAACCTTGTTTTGCCAGCGATCGCAATTTCTTGAGGTTCATAACCTATTGACGAGATAATCAAAATTCCATTTTTCGGTACGTTGAGTTCAAAGCTACCGGTCGCACCAGCAGAAGTTCCGATGGTTGTCCCTTTCAGAAGGATCGTTGCCCCAATTACCGGTTCGCCATTCTCACCCTTCACAACACCACTTATCGGTGAATTCTTTTTCTGCTGTGCCATAAGCGGTACCTGGCTCACGATAAGTCCCAAAAGTAGCATCAGACTAAGGAATCGCGCAATTTTATTATATAATTTCATAATCTCTTTCTTTTTAATAAGATGTCTTATTCTGT
Organism: uncultured Alistipes sp.; assembly: GCA_964532025.1. Lineage (GTDB taxonomy): Bacteria > Bacteroidota > Bacteroidia > Bacteroidales > Rikenellaceae > Alistipes. The sequence goes on from CAZHEY010000016.1 coordinate 36,506, forward strand.
TTTATACCATTTGTGCATTCCGACAATGGCCGCATTAAATTTGCCTGTTTTGTCGGGTATGTTCTCTTTGTCATCAGGTACTTCCGTGAAATCCCATGCACAGGTCAATCCTTGTTCCGACCCTGTTACAGGCGTGTTGATTGAGGCCGCTATTTCGGATTCAGATTTAGCTACACTCCAAAGTCTGAAATTCCGAAGAAATCCAACGATACTGCACTCCGGATTTGTGGGGCGCTGAAATGCCCACATTTGCATATTTGCTGTCGCGGGAGCGTAATTCTGAAGCACACCACTTTCGTTACGTATGTCATTGTCTTTTTCCCAGAAAAGAGCCCCGTCGATATACATTTTTAACTGTTTCGAGCTTGCATTTCCGTCATACGTTACTGCGATGTGTTTCCAGACTTCTTTTTCAATAGTATAGGTTTTGCCAAATTCCAGAACTCGTCCATATTGAGGCCCCATACCGATGGTTGTACGCAAGGCATCACCCATGAAATTAACCGTCCAACCTTCGTAGCCATCGCTCTTGGCATTAAAAGTTGAAATGATATCACCCATTGGTCCTTTTTCAAAATCGTCATTGAGCTTCAACGCGAACTCTATCGTCCACGCATTACCCTCGGTGAATTTGGGTGATGTGCCAAAATCAATATATCCTCTTTTGTAAGTCCCGTAAACCAATAACTCGGCCGGTGTACCGGGAGCAAGAGTCTCTTGATAAGAATTTTGGAAGGATTTAATGTCTCGGTCTGCCTGTACGATATACATATCGACCTCATATTGAAGAATCAATAGGCCGGCTTTGGCTTTGGAGATGCCCAACTGCAATTTATCCAATGCAGCTCGCAGATCTTCGCCGGCTTTGGGTGGGTAGGTGCCATCGACTGCACCAAATTCGGAGGTGTCGAGCAACTCCTGCATTTGCTCCATTTTTTCGATCATTGACGAGTAGTCGATCGCTCCTGCTCCTTTATAATCGGGCGTAGTGCACCCGGTTATAAATAGCCCAATGGTTAAAACGAAAACAATTCGTTGTAGAATTTTTGGTTTCATAAATAGTATGGTTTTAGGTGAATAGGTACACAAAAATACCCCCTAATGGTTTAATTAATCCATTAAGGGGAGGTTAACCAGGGGTTAAATTATGTATTATTTTATTAATCCGGTGGCGTATTGTGAACTATTCGGACTATATCAATTCAAAATAACATCGGGAGCTTCTGCTGTAATGACGTTATAGCTCAATGGGTACTCTTCGCCCATATTCTTAAGATAGGAGATTTTGAATTGGTAATATTTCTTTTTCGCCAGCTCTGTTTGCTTCAATTTAAGGAGCGAATGCAGCTCGTATCTTAACGAAAGTTCGCTATACGGATCAACTTGAAGGAAGATTGAAACCAGCACCAAAACCAATGGGTAGTTGTGTGCTTGATAAGCTGATGCAATTTGTATAGGTAACATTGTCGAAATTTCATTTTCGAATTTTGTCTTGGATTCGTCATAAATTTCATCATCGAATCCCGCCAAAAACTTGCCTCGGTTTACAATACCCGAGAGTTTGTGAACTAATGTTCCCGAAAGATCGTCGTCTGCTAATTTCTCGCGAACCTCTTTGTAGTCGTAATAATCACAATAGAAGGGTGGTGTAATGCGCACCCGATATTTATTTTTTTCGTAAACGATCTCAATGCCATCAATTTCTTTTAGAATTTGGCGCAAATTGTAAATCGTGACCCCTTTTACATTTTTCACACTATGAACATCCTTGTCTGGCCACAAGAAATCAGACAACGTGGTAGTGCTGATTCCGTCTTCGTTTTTGTAACTATGGAGTACGGTCAGTACCAACAGTTGCCTAACAACATTGCTAAACATATAGGTAATATCACGTCCCGAGCGGTCATAGACTTGGAAATCGCCAAAAATATAAAACGCATTATGAGTTATAGCATTCCGATCGGAGGATTGTGCCGAGTCGGTAACGATCTCTATATCATCTACACGGTGCGATTCTCGACGTCGCCGCTTGTCGTAGATAAAGACGAAGACCGATGAAAGAATCACCAACCCTACCACGAACAATCGCCAACCTGCAAAATTGTCATAATGTTTCAAATTTGCTGCTGCAATAACAGGAGTAGAGATCGAATAGATCGTAATATCGGATTGATCTCTATCGACAAACTCTTGCGCAACACAATACATTTCGTTCCGATTTTGGCTGCAATATAAATTAAAATTAGACAAGATCGAGATCGAAGCTCCAGGAATAGAATCGCCCAACTGCACCCTTGTTCCATCTTCGACGGAAATTTTATAGAGCTTCAAATAAGTTCGAGGCTCCATAATTGGGTAACATAATGCGTATATATATTGCTGATCGGGCGTAATATACATATTTCGCGCCGGAACCATTGAATAATTTTCAGAAGAGCGGTTCCACAACCGTTTTACTGTCCGCGATCGAAAGTTTACCTTATAAAGATCGTCATAATAGATCACACCAACGATCTCATCACCTGTTTCATTGCCTACGCCTCCATGTATGAGAGCCTCCTCATCGTTGAGTCGCACCAATCCAGTTGCAAAACGAGGATAAATCGTGTCGCCGGTAAATTGCTCGGTATACCACCGTCCACTGCGATCATCGAAGGTCTGAAAGTCGCTCATGTATCGCCTGTTTCCAAACCCGCCGAATATTGTGTATTTTTCACGTTGTTTATCGTAGAAACTGACATGGTGATGCCGTTGTGCAAGCATATAGTCATGGCTAAGATGCGTCCATTGCAGCGTTTTAAGATCTAATTGAGCTGCGGTAAGATCGCCAAGTGGTAGATTATTAACTTCGTAAACAAGTATGCGTTGTTGATCTCGGTCATAGAAACTCGTACCTAATCGTGCATTGATTGGCATTGATTCTGGTAATTGTATGACCGACATACTGTTGTTGTAAGGAGTGTAATAAACCAGCGAATCTCTATTCAACAAAAGCATGTGATTCGTTATTGGATCAAAATTGATTGCGGCAACAGTTGCTGATCGGTAGTGCAATTTCTTCTCCCAGTGATACGACCTGTTGATTAACCATTGCCCACCATACTGTTTGCCGACCGCTCTTTTTCGCTGGTCATGTACGACTGTTCCCTCCTGTTCATTGAGCAAAAATGAGAAGGATTGTTTTTCATTACCTATTTTGAGATTGCGAATAGAGAATGCAGCAAACTTTTTTGAATGATTCGTACCTCCAAATATAATCTGGGGCTTCATCGTCCGATCCAACCCAAGGTGCTCGGTTGTGTGAGTCCGATCATCAATCTTCACAATCACCAGATCCTTTTCCAGATCAAAACGCACCGAAACTGGATGCCAACGTGCAATTCCCAAATCATGATTGGGAAGCGTATCTGCGATCAGGCTCTCCTTGGTCTCTATATTAAATTTGAAATAACTGTTTTGTTCATCACAATAACTGTACGCAAAAATATAGTTATTCTTCTTCTCTTGTGCATTCAGATTACTAACTCGGAATATATTACCAACCGTATGATAATCATATATTTCAATATCGAAGTTGATGTAGAATGCTCGTTCAAAGGATGGTTTCTCTTTCGAAAAAACATCATAGGTTGTGATGCTAAAGTCTGCAACTGAATCTCGTTGAAACAAAAGTCCTTGACCCCAACTCGTTATAGGGTAGAGTAAACATAGGATAACAAGAATAAGTCGCATAGGTTCTAATAGATTAAGTTTTAACAAATATAGTATATCCGAATGAATTATACAACTCTACGAATTACTTGGTCCAGAAAATGCGCCCCTCTCGACCGTGCTCGAGGATCGAGATGCAAATGCCCACGAACACCTCCCTCAACTCTCGCCAAAAAAATGTTGCGGCGACCCGAAAGAGTCGCCGCAACCTGTGTTTTGGGGTGGAAGCCCCGTTATTATTCAAGGAATGAGACTGATTTCCAAGCTACTCCGCCCCATTTGTTACCGTCGGTGACCTGACTCTCCTTGTTTTTGTTTATTGTCAAGTCCATTTTTGAGCAATAAAACGTGTCCCAAAAGACATTGTCTATTGCGGTTGTCACAAAATCGGCTGCCGTGGTAAATTTTACGGTAGTAATCTTTTTGCAATTTTGAAGTGCATAGTCTCCTATCGTTGTAGCCGACGGGAGATCTATGGTCAGTAGTTCCGCGCAATCAAAGAATGCGCTTTTTCCTATCGTTGTCGCTTTGGGCAGGGTGACAGAATTGAGCAAGGTGCAATCTCTGAATACGTCATTTCTCACGCTGACAATATTCGGGAATGCAACCGTAGTCAATGCCGCACACTTATTGAATGCAAACTGCTCCAACGTCTCGGCAATATCTATATGTACCTCGTCCAATTTGGAGCAATTGTAAAATACATGAGCCGGCAAAATTTTCAGTTTGGGCAAATTGACCTTCTTTAAGTTCGTGCAATTCGCAAATATATACGATGCTGTTAATTCGATTGCATTGGGCAGGCTGATTTCCGTCAACCCTATGCACCCGTAAAACGCATATTGAGCGACGGTTTCTACGCTGGGAAGCTCGATGCTTTTAACGAGTTCGCAATTCATAAAGCATTGATACCCGATTGAGGTAACATTGGGCAGATTGATGTCGCTTGTCAGAGCGGTGCAATTAAAAAACACGTCATATCCCAACGTTTTTACACTTGTCGGCAACACAACCGTAGTCAGAGCACTGCATTCATTAAAGGCCGCATCGCCTATTGATGTTACCCCTTCGGGTAATTTCACGGACGTTACCATCGTATTGCCATTCAGAAATTCGGTGACCAAATAGTCGAATTTCGCACCCGAGAGGTCAAGTTCCGTAATGGTCTTATTGCTCTCCTTGAAATAGCTTTTGATTGTACGCAAATCGTCCGTGCTGATTTTTCCGTTAATGATAAGTTGCGTTCCGTTACCGGCGGTTTCTGCCAACAAATTATTCGTCAGCAGTCCCTCTTTGAAAACCGTTATCGCGTGCGTGCTCGGATCAATCGAATATTTCGCTTCCGCTTCGCCACCCGGGATTTCCTCGCCGTTGCCCCAGTCTTCGACCGTGACGCTGGCCACTTCGAGCTTGTCTTTGCCTACGCGTAAGTTGAGGGTGTAGTGCTTGTTGGCCTCGAAGAGCTGTGCGATCGGCGTGGTGTAGGCCAATTTTGTGCCGTCGGAGAGCCTTGCCAGCACCAACTGCGTCGAGGCGTTTACCGTCTGCGGCACTACGATCGCCTCGTAGTTGTCGGCCTTCACCGTAGCCGCTTTCAGGTTGCCCGGATTACCTTCGGCGGTGGCTGTAAGGGTTGTGGTATTGTACGAAGCCTCTAACATAACGTTTGTCACCTCCAGTTTTTCGACGGTAGGACGTGCTCCCTCCGGGTACTGATCGCCGTAGGTGAGGTTCACCGAGAGCTTGCTCAAGCGGTGTCTAAGGTTGATGTTGAGCGCATTGAGCGTGTTCAGACTGCTGCCCGGCACGAAGCCCGCTTGGGCATAGCCTACCAAGTCCGATGCAACGAGAGCACCCTCGACGCTCTGGTCTGCCTGTACGCTGAAAGGCATGATTCTGGTGGGGGTATTGGCTACGCCTAAGACACTGGCCATGTTCATGTTATCGGTTATGTATGGCGCGTAGGCGACGATGTAGGCCGGGCTGGTAGCGTTTTTCCATAGCATGGGATCAGCGTCGGCTGTGAGATCTTGCGCCCATGTGCCGCTGTTATTATTCCAGCGGATGTTATCGCGGCTGTACTTGTCGGAATAGCCATAATATACGGTCAACGACAGGTCTTTGCCGGTGTATGCGGTAGTCGCTGCGCGCGATACGGGTTGCGCCTCGCCCAGCGAGGTGGTGATGCGCACCACACCGTCGGCCGGGTAGTTGCCGCCGAGGGCGTTGGTGTCGTCCTTGCTGCATGAGGTCAGGATGCCAGCGATGAGCACTGCACCCGCAGCCAATAAGGAAAATCTATTTTGTTTCATATCGGTTTGTTTTTTATTCTGTTACTACTTTATCTACTGTGCCGCCTAATCTGGTGAACTTCGCATCCTGCGCCGCTGTCAGTGTCAACTTTAGCTGCTGCGGGGTTGTACCGTCGGAGGTCTGATTGCTACAATATAAATAATCCAATGACAACAAGGGCCGAATATCAAGCGAGGTGAGTCGGTTGTTAATGCAATACAAATACATCAACTTGATGTTCTTAGATAGATCAAGCGAGGTGAGTTGGTTTCCCTCGCAATACAACTGCGATAACTTTTGGTTCTCTGAAAGATCAAGCGAGGTGAGTTTGTTATTATTGCAATTCAAATTCGTCAACTCGATGTTCTTTGTGAGATCAAGCGCGGCGAGTTGGTTGCTACTGCAATGTAAGTACGTTAACTTTTTGTTCTCTGAAAGATCGAGCGAGGTGAGTTGGCTTTTGTGGCAACTCAAATACATCAACTCGATGTTCTTGGATAGATCGAGCGAGGTGAGTTGATTGTTATTGCAACTCAATTCCTTTAAGTTGATATTTCTTGAAAGATTAAGCGTAGATAGCTGGTTTCCGGAGCATTTCAATTTCTCCAATTTCGTGTTTCCTGCGAGCTCGAGCGTGGTGAATTGGCTTTCGCCGCAATCCAATTCCGTCAACTCGATATTCTTTGAGAGATCGAGCGAGGTGAGTCGGTTGTCTCTGCAAAACAAATTCGTCAACTTGATGTTTTTAGAGAGATCGAGCAAGGTGAGTTGGCTTCCGCCGCAATATAAGTCCGTCAACTCGATGTTCTTAGAGAGATCAAGCGAGGTGAGTTGGTTGTCAGTGCACTCCAAAATCTTCAGCTTGGTGTTCTTTGAGAGATCAAGCGAGGTGAGTTGGTTTGTGTCGCAATGCAATTCTGTCAACTCGATATTTTTAGAGAGATCGAGCGAGGTGAATTGGTTCATGTCGCAATCCAAAATCTTCAGCTTGGTGTTCTTCGAGAGATCGAGCGAGGTGAGTTGGTTGGCAGCGCAACTCAATTCCGTCAAGTTAGTGTTCTCTGAGAGATCGAGCGAGGAGAGTTGGTTGAAACGGCAACTCAATCCCGTCAACTCGATGTTCTTCGAGAGATCGAGCGAGGTGAGTCGGTTGTCGCTGCAAAACAAATTCGTCAACTTGATGTTTTTAGAGAGATCGAGCAAGGTGAGTCGGTTGTCGCTGCAATCCAATTTCGTCAAGTTAGTCAGATATTCAATGCCGCCAAGATCACTAAGGTTCATCCGGCTTAAATCCAACTCTGTAATAGCCTCCAACGCAGTTTTTGTTTCTGGGTCTTTGGGGTCGATATGGCCTTTGGCATTGACGGGAATATGAAGATTGTCTATCAGTAATTTTCCGAATTTCTCCGCGAAGTAGGGTGCTGGCTCCATATCGCCGTCGGCAATCGGTTCGCCCGTCTGCCAGTTTTCGACTGTGACGCTGACCACTTCGAGCTTGTCCTTACCGATACGCAAGTTGAGGGTGTAGTGTTTGTTGGCAGAGAAGATCTGTTCGGCAGGTGTGGTGTAAGATAATTTGGTGCCGTCGGAGAGCGTGATCAGTACCAGCTTGGTCGCGGCGGCTATCGGCTGTGGCACGACGATCGCCTCGTAGCTATCGGCCTTTACCATAGCCGCTTTCAGGTTGCCCGGATCACCTTCGAGGGAGGTTGAAAAGGTTGCGGCATTGTACGTAACCTGTGATTTAACGTTTGTCACCTCCAGTTTTTCGACCGTGGGACGTGCCCCCTCCGGGTACTGATTGCCGTAGGTGAGGTTCACCGTGAGCTTGCTCAAGCAGTGGGTGAAGGCGATGTTGAACGCATTGAGCGTGCTGAGACTGCTGCCCGGCACGAAGCCCGTTTGATAATAGCCTACCAAGTCCGATGCAACGAGAGCACCCTCGACGCTCTGGTCTGCCTGTACGCTGAAAGGCATGGCGGCGAGGTTTGTGACATTGGCTACGTATGGGGCGTAGGCGATGATGTTTACAGGGGTGGTGGCGTTTTTCCATAGCATGGGATCAGCATCGGCTGTGAGGTCTTGCGCCCATGTGCCGTTGTTGTTATTCCAACGGACGTTGATGCGGGTGTATTTGTTCTGGCCATAAAATACGCTTAACGACAGGTCTTTGCCGGTGTATGTGGTCGCGGCGCGCGATACGGGTTGTGCCTCGTCCAGCGTGGTGGTGATACGCACCATGCCGTCGGCCGGGTAGTTGCCGTTCTGCCCGTCTATGAGGACGTTGGCGTCGTCCTTGCTGCATGAGGTCAGGATGCCAGCGATGAGCATTGCACCCGCAGCCAATATATTAAATCTATTTTGTTTCATATCGGTTTGTGATTTATTCTGTTACTACTTTATCTACTGTGCTGCCTAAGTTGGTGAACTTCGCATCCTGCGCCGATGTCAGTGTCAACTTCAACTGCTGCGGGGTTGTACCGTCGGAGGTCTGATAGCGACAATCTATGTCATTCAATGACAACAAGGGTCGAATATCAAGCGTGGAGAGTCGGTTGTTAGCGCAATACAAATTCTTCAACTCGATGTTTTTGGAGGGATCGAGCGAGGTGAGTTGATTGTTATTGCAATCCAAAATCTTCAACTTGGTGTTCACTGAGAGATCGAGCGAGGTGAGTTGGTTGTTATTGCACTCCAAAGCCTCCAATTTCGTGTTCTCTGCGGGATCAAGCGAGGTGAGTCGGTTGGCGCCGCATTTCAAATCCATCAACTCGATGTTCTCAGAGAGATCGAGCGAAGAGAGTTGGTTGTTATAACAAATCAAAATTTGCAAATTAGTGTTCTTGGAGAGATCGAGCGAGGAGAGTTGGTTTTCGTTGCAACTCAATAATTCCAATTTAGTGTTCTCTGCGAGATCAAGCAAGGCGAGTTGGTTGTTGCGGCAATACAATATCCTCAACTCTTTGTTCTCTGAGAGATTGAGTGCGGTGAGTTTGTTGTTATTGCAAATCAACCCCGTCAACTCGATGTTCTCTGCGAGATCAAGCGAGGTGAGTTTGTTGTTATTGCAACTCAACATCGTCAACTCGATGTTCTTCGCGAGATCGAGCGAGGTGAGTTGGTTGTTATAGCAATACAAAGCTGTCAACTTGATGTTCTTGGAGAGATCGAGCGAGGTGAGTTGGTTGGAATCGCAAATCAATTTCGTCAAGTTAGTCAGGAATTCAATGCCGCTAAGATCACCAACGTACTGTTTGTTTAAATTCAACTCTGTGATAGCCTCCAACGCAGTTTTTGTTTCTGGGTTTTTGGGGTCGATTTTGCCTTTGGCATTGACGGGAATATGAAGATTGTCGATCAGATATTTTTCGAAATTCTCCGCGAAGTAGGGTTCTTGTTCCGTTTCGCCGTCGGCAATCGGTTCGCCCGTCTGCCAGTCTTCGACCGTGACGCCTGTAATCTCGACTTTGTCCTTACCGACACGCACGTTGTAGGTGTAGCTCTTGCCTGCTTCGTGGGCGGGGATGCCTTTGACGGTGAGGACGGTGCCAATACCGTCTTGCAGGACGATGAAGTCCGTATCGTAGTGCGCCGCATCGGGCAATAGCAGGGCGGTGAAGGTCGTACCTACGCCATAGCCACCGGTAACCTGCGTCTCGTTACCGCAGTAGGGAGCGATAACCACAGGGTTTCTCGGAGTTGTAACCACTCCATTTTTGTAGGCATCGACAAAGGAGCAGAGCGACATCGCTTTCACATACTTCTGCTCGTCGGTGTACTGGCTGTTGAAGCCTGCGATTTTCACGATGATGCGTGCTGTTCTTCGCGACAGCCCCAGCGACACCGCGCCGTCGGCCTTGTTCTTGCTGACAGGGGCAGCCGTCATGTAGTCGGCAGCGGCGATCTTCGTAGGGTCGTCTTGTTCGGTGGGCAGGGTAAAATTCTGCGCATCAGTGCCTGTGGTTACGGGGTAGTAGGCCGAGAAGTTCATCGTCGCACTCTCCCAGCGGAGGTATGTGTCCTTTGCAGGTGTCCACTTCGAGCCGTCGAACGTGTAGACGACGGCGGTTTGTGCATCGGCACTCACGCCAATTTGATCCCCGTTGTTAAAACGTTTTTGTGCATCCACATCGCCTGTGGGGTTGCTGCGGCCGAAAATCGAGTTGCCCACGCTGGCGGTGATCTTCACGGCGTCGGGGTCGGAGTTGAATCCGGAGGTCGTCTCGTCTTTCTGACACGAGGCAAGCGTTATTGCGCCCAGTAGGGCTGCTGTATAGATGTATTTATTCATTGTCTTCTTATATTATATATAGGTAACTACTCCGTTACAACATCGTTCACTGTGCCGTCAACCCATTCGCTCGAGGTGAATTGTCCTGTTTGAACGACATCTTTACCCACGGTGAGCTCGAGCGCGTGCTTCTTGCCGCTTACGAGAGTTACATTGTTTCTTGATGTCCACTCGTAGGTCTTGCCGTCGATCTTGAAGCTGACGGTGAACACGCCTGTTGTCACGGTCTGCGGCAGGAGGATGCACTCGTAGCGGGCCACGGCCTTGGTCTGCGTGGCGGCATCGGCTGCGCTGCCTGCGGTGTACGCGCCGGCAAAGGGCTGGACGGATTGAACACCCACCTCTGTGATAGGAGTTAGCACACCCGTCATCGGGAAGAAGTAAGCATACCAATAAGTTCCGTTCACCTTCAGGTCGCTGATGGGGTTCGTGGCTGTGCCGGGAACGATATTCAGCTCCGTGCCTAACGTGATGGTGAGGTTGAGCTTCGATAAGAGGTGGACAAATTTAATCGGGAGCTTGCCGTCCGCCGTAAGATCCTTTTTCGGATCTACCTCCTTGGTTGCCATATAGAGCAGATCGCTCATCTTGAGCTTATTTTCCTCAGTCTGGTCTTTGTAAACATTTACGCTTATTCCACTGGTAAAGCCACCCTCGGAAGTTGTGCTATCATACTCTGACAATGCCGTTACCTTCACCTTGTCGGTGTCGTTTCTCCACAACATCAGCAAAGGGGTTGCTGGGCCTCCTGTGGCTGAATAGCTGTTCCAGCCGTCGGTGTTGTTGCCACGCATTATGGCATAGTAGCTGTATGTGGGGTAGTCGGGGTTCTCAATCTTGAGGTTGAAGTTATTGATATTGTCCGTTGTCACTCCGGCACGGCTCTGCATGTCGCCCACCGAGGTAGCCACACGGATCACGCCGTCGGTCGGGAAGTTGGAAGTTGCCGGCTGTTCGTCGTTCTTCGAGCAACCGCCAAGGAGAGTTGCAGCCAATGCCGCAACGGTCAAAAGATTTTTTGTTTTCATCTGTTTTTTGCTATTTTAATTATTATTATTATTTAGTCTTCTTGTGCTTCGCCGCCTTCGATCTTCTCGCCTTCGCCCCAGTCGTTGATGCTCACGCTGCCGAGGGTGATTGCGTTACGACCCACCATGAGGTTCACGGTGGTGTACTTGCCGCTTTCGAGCTTCACATTGCCGGTGTATGTGTACCTTTTGCCGCCAATCTTGATTGCAATTTCGGCATTCTCGCCCGCCTGCGGAACCATGATCGACTGATAGCTTGTGTTCGGGTTCACTGCGCGAAGTACGATCGAATCAGCCTTGGCAGCAGTCGGGGTAACCTGCTTTGCAAGGTAATCGACCGTGGCTTTGCTCTTGAGGTAGTTCGTAATGACGCTGTCGACCTTGGGCGTTCCGCCCCATTGGTCGCGGAACGAGAGGTTCACGATGAGCTTCGCCATCACGTGGTCGAACTGCAAGGTCACAGCCTTGGCCGTTGCGGTGAGACCGGCATTGTTCTCGCCTTTGTTCACGGCAACCAACAGGTCGCTCGCCTCTTGATCGGTGACCTTGAGGGTGTAGCTGTCGGCCGTGAAATCGCTGATCGCCTTCGACGGGTATACTCCCAGAAAATAGTGGGCACTCTTCATATCCAGCCACAACATCTGCGGGGCTGCCGTCCACTTCGATGTGCCGTCGTAGGTGTTGATGCTGTTGTCCACGGCCATGGCATCGGTATTGACCGCAGTGGCTGTGCCTGTCCACGAATAGACGCTGATTTTGTCGTCTTTAGCGAACTTCTGCTCACCCTTGTCGTCAATGACCGTGCGGCTCAGTGAGCCGATGCTTGTGTTTACGGTGATGTACTTAGCATTTGCTGCCGCTCCGTTGTCGTTTTTGTCGCAACTTGTCATGGCAAGCACTGCGGCTGCCAAGGCAAGGATCATAACCTTGTTACTCATTTTTTTGAAATTTTTAATTGTTGATATTTTTGTTTTTTGTTGTCTGCTATCTGTTCGGGTTCAGTATCTCGCCCTCCGAGGTTTCGCCCTCGACCCAGCCGTTGATGCCGTTGATCTCGACCACGATGTTGGGGCGCAGCAGCGTGAAATCAATCACGGGGGTGTATGTCCCGCCGTTTTCGAGCCGTGGTGCGGTGGCGTTGCATAGAATCGTGCTGCCGTCTTTGTAGTAGAAGGTGAATTGTAATAACGTTTTAACCTCGGCTTCGGCGCGGGACTGATTTTTGGCGAGGGTCAGGCTCTCGGTCGAGTTTAGGTTCTGGTTCTGGTTCTCGGCGAGGGCTACTACCGGCATCAAACGCCTCATTTCAAACGCGATAACCCCATTTTGAGGAGTCCCGCTGCCAAGGTTCACCACTTCGGCTTCGGGCAGCAGCCGGCTGCTGTAAGGGGTGAAGCTCTTTGCCGCATTCATCACCTGAATCTCGGCGCGCTCGACCTCCTCGGTGAGCCCCTTGATCGTGAATTGCAGTTCGGCAAGGATGCGGTTCATCTTCAGCTCGATCCGCTTCGGAGCATGGGCATCCACGCTCACCTGTTGCGCGACGTAGTGGGCGTGGGCTGGTGAGGCCGAGCCTTCGTCAAGCGCAAAGAGCAGGTTCTCATAGGGTTTCGCTTCGTTGGCCACCAACATGTCGGTGGAGAATGGCGCGACCAGATTGTTAGCCGCGATGAGCACATACTCCCCCGTGGGCAGGGCATAACGCTGTTTGCCCAGCTCCCGAATGGTCGAGTAGCGATACTCCGAGACTAATGCCCCGTCGGCCTTGTAGATCCACAGGCGCACTTCGCCCGGGACATCGTCCGTCGGGAGATTAGCCGTTACGGCGAGTCCACACTCGGCGTGATCTTTGTGGCAAGAGCTAAAGCTCGTTGCAGCGATCAGACACAGGGCCATGAATACCAGTTTTTTCTTCATATTTTTTTAATTTTAATTTATTTTTTCTCTCTATCTGTTCGATTTTTCTGTCGCTCGATTTGTTCGATCCTTCTATCTGTTCGATCCTTCTATCTGTTCGATCATTTTACCGCTCGATCTTTCTATCTGTTCTATCCTTCTATCTCTTGATCCTTCTCTCAGTTCGATCCTTTGGCAATCACCCTCCCCCGAAGTGCAATCTCACCGCGGTTTACCTCGCCGCATTTTCCCTCTCCCCGCCGCGCGGCCGGCTCTCTGCGTTGATCGACGATCCGGCAAAATCTATCGCAACCTCAAAACGCGCCTGCATGGGAGATCAGCACGACACATCCCGACCTGATAAGCTCCTCCCGCAGTAGAAACTGCGACCGGATTTGCAATGGATCGGGATAGACGGAATCGGATGAAGAGTGGTGGAAAGTAGCGTCTTTTTACTGCCTTTATACATTATTCTTTGCAGCATTTTATTTATGTTGTAAAGTTATCTTCTATTTTCCATTGTGTCGTAACGAATCCGTAAAAAGTAAATTGCAAATACGTCAATTTCGGCACATAAGATAACAAATGCGTCAAATTTGACGCATTTGTTATCCGCTCGATGGGTGGAAACGTCTAAAAAATCGTATCTTTGTCGTTAGATTCAAAATCCAGAATGATCGAAACTTATTATAGTGAAATACAGTTCCTGTCGTGGGTACTTTTGCTGGTTACGGGGTGTTATCTCCTGCTTGGAAAAGTTCCCGAGCCGCTTCGTTTCAAACCCTACCACAAATCACGTAGGATCATGGCGATTGCCTTTTTTGTCTATGGAGCGCAGTTTTTTCTGCAATGGAAGTTCAACGTCAGAGATGAATTTCCGATGGCGGCTTCGGCGCTGAACGTGACTTTTTTCTATCTGGCAGCTCTTCTGTTGGGGCTCTCGTTCATCTCGCTGCTCGACGAGCGATACCTGAATCGCAGACGCGTGGTTCGCGAGTTGGCCGGGTGCTTGGGGGTGGCTGCCGTCGTATGGGGCGCGATCCTCTTTCTCCCCGAGACATCCGCTTTCTGGGTACTGATTGCCGCAGCGGCGGGGCTTTTCCTCTACGTAGCACACTTGTCGTATGTGTTTTTTAGGACGTACCGCGCCTGTGTCAAAAAAATACACAATTACTATTCCGATGAGGTGGATGCTTTCATCCGGTGGATTAGCAAAAGTGTCTTTTTGTCTATCCTCATGGGGCTACTATGCTCAACGATGGCTTTCGCGCCGAAGTGGATGATCTGTCTTTACCTTATTTCGAGCGTTCCTTTTTTCTACTACATATTCAGCTGTTTTCTCGATTACATGATCGACTCCGAGGTGGTTGGGGCTGCTATTGTCGAAGACGAACCAGCCGCGAAAGCTCCTGCGGAGAGTCTGTGTCAGATGAAATCGACCGCTGACGGCGACGAGGATAGACCCCAGAATATTCAGCAGCTTGAGCGACACATCCAAGAGTGGATTGCGGCGAAAGGCTACCTGTGTCACAAATTGAATTTGGCGGAGTTGGCTAAACAAATGGATACCAATCGTTCGTATCTGTCGGATTATATCAACTCCAAATACTCCTGCACCTTCTATAAATGGATCGCCGACCTGCGCATCGAAGATGCCAAAGCCTTGTTGTTGGAAGATCCCGGACTTACCGTGGCGCAGGTGGCCGACCAGGCCGGATTCTCGTCGAGTTCGCACTTCATCAACCTCTTCACCGAGAAAGAGAAGCTCTCGCCTGCCAAATGGCGCGAGGAGAACGGGAAGAGATAACTCGCCGTCTGCGCCTGTCTTTTTTGCTAACTATTGAAAGCCCTAATAAAGCATGAAACGAATTGTATTTTTAGATTATGTGCGCGTTTTCGCGTGTTTCCTCGTGATGGTGGTTCACGCCAGCGAGAATTTTTACGGCGCGGCCGGTTCTACCGACATGGCTGGGCCGCAGTCTTTTCTCGCGGATGAGGCGAATCGGTTCTGGGTTGCCCTCTACGACGGATTCTCGCGCATGGCAGTACCTCTGTTTATGATCGTCTCTGCATTCCTGCTCGTACCGATGAAAAAGGAGCAGACTATGGGCGAATTCTACAAACGGCGGTTTCTTCGCATCCTGCCGCCGTTTTTCCTCTTCATGGTGTTGTACAGCACTTTGCCGATGTTGTGGGGGCAGATCGACGGCGTCACCTCGCTCCACGATCTGTCGCGCATACTCCTGAACTTCCCGACGTTGGCCGGGCACTTCTGGTTCATGTATCCCCTGATCGGCATCTACCTCTTCATTCCGATCATCTCGCCTTGGCTCAGCAAAGCTACGGCCAAAGAGGAGCGTTTTTTCCTTGGCCTGTTTCTGTTGTCGACCTGTATTCCCTACCTCAATCGTTGGTTCGGCGAGGTGTGGGGGCAATGTTTCTGGAACGAATACCACATGTTGTGGTACTTTTCCGGCTACTTGGGTTACATCGTGCTGGCGCATTACATCCGTGTTCACCTCACTTGGGATCGCCCCAAACGCCTGCTTATCGGTGCGATTGCAATGATCGTCGGTGCGGTGCTCACGATCTATTCATTCTATGTTCAGGCAATCCCCGGAGTGGTGCTCTCTACGCCCGAAATCGAAATCGGCTGGGCTTTCTGTACGATCAACTGCGTGCTTCTCACTGCCGGGACGTTTCTCCTTTTCACCTGCATCGAGGGCGACAAAGCACCTCAATTTATCACCGATATGTCGAAACTCAGCTATGGCATGTACCTCATGCACATCTTCTGGCTTGGTCTCTGGGCGTTCGTGTTTAAGCAACAGTTAGAGCTGCCGACCGTTGCCGCGATTCCCTGCATCGCCGTGGGTACATTCGTCAGCTGTTACCTGACTGCCAAAATCGTCTCCTTCATCCCGGGTAGCAAGTGGTTGATCGGATAATTCCGCATCGCTCACCCCGAAATATAGAACCGAACAAAAAGAGTCCGACTAACAATTTCATGTTAGTCGGACTTTTTCGTATCGCCCCGCCGGCTCTCAAAACCGATCGAGAGATAACAGGCACTATTGCAAAGGCGGGAGCGTTGTTTCGGGGCTGCCGGCCCGGGATTGGCAGCGAGGTGATACCTCTCGGATCGAGGTGGCAGGCTGCAAGCCCCCCCCCTGCTGTGCCCCTCGGTTTAGAATTTGTAGGTCGCGCCGACGCCGATGACGATCGGATTTCTGTGGTATGTTCGAATCATCCACTTTACGCTGGCCGAGATGTCCCAATTACGAGCCACCGAGAAGTCTGCGCCGCCACCCAGATTGATGCCGCATGTCCAGTCGCCAATGTCGTTCGCGCTCAAGCCGGCCATCGGATAGAGATTCCAGCTCGGAGCAATTTCGAAGAGGTATTGCAGCTCGGCACTGAAGTCGATCGAGCAATTATCGTGGCAGAGGGCCAGAATCGTCGGCTCGATGCGCAGGTTGTCCGTGAAACTATAACGGCCGCTTGCTCCGATACCCAATATCGCACCGTCTGCCCCTACGTTGGTGTATACGCCGATTTTCGGGCCTACGCCCCATGCTCCTTTGTCCTGTGCCGCAACGGTTGTTGAGGCAAAAAGCGCTGCGAGCGCTACGATGATAATCTTTTTCATGTCTATTTGTATTCGTGATTTGAATGCAAATTTAGAAAAATAACGAATTTTATACAAATAGTTTCAGCGAATGTGCCTATTTTATAAATAAAAGCGAGATTCGAAGCACTCATACTTCGAATCTCGCTCTATTTTTCCGTCTGGTGGCCTTTATTGCGGGGCGTTTGCGCGGATCATTTTGAAAATTCGATACCCGATCGGGGCATACGATTTCCATGCCGACCGTTTTGCCGGGTAGCTGTACGCTTTGCCTCCGGAATAGATGGTCAACACCGGTGAGGTCTCCTCGTCGAAAAACGAGTATAGCCCAACCACTGGGGTCTTAAATGAGTAGCGGTGCGTCCAACTCTTCTTCGTCGGCTCGACGTAGAGTTTTTCGACTTTCCCCGATAGAAGGACTCTCTCTGGAATCGCGACCCGTATCGAGTCGGCCGAGGTCATTTGCTCCATCACATACGTGAAGTTCAGGGTTGCCATGCCGTCTCTGCCCTCTTTGTAGGTGATGTCGAATGTGAGATCACCCTGTTTGGGGCTTGCGAACAGCGTTTCCGGCAACGTATGGTAGAGCATTCCGTCCTCTTCGGCTTTCGATACGTAGTGGCCGCTGATGTTTTGTGCCTGCATGTCGACTGTCGAAAACAGCAACATGCAGGCACAAAATGCACAACGCAGTAAATTACTCACCGTATACGATCGTTGTATAAACCGTGTAGAATCCGAGGTAGGACTTTGCCTGATAGTCTACGTGGTGGATGCGCGTGATACCTGCTGATTTTGCGGCAGCTTGGATGCTTGCGTCGCCCAATGCGATAACACCTACGTAACCTTTGGCTTCGGCTGTACCGACTTTACTCGATCCGGCATTGGCTGTTACGGCAACACCGTCTTTTACGTTTGTGTAGAGACCGCCGATAACCGGTGATTTTACGCAACCCGTCATCAATACGGTTGCAGCAGCAATAGCTAAAAATTTCTTCATGACTTTGATAAGTTTTAGGGGGGTTAATTTATTTTTTTTCGTGTAACTCTTTTGCCTAATTTTGTGTGCGTTTCCTTTCGTTATACAAATATAACGTAAAAATTTATGATTCAAACAAAAAACGGACTATTTTTTTTGTTGATTTTTCACGTCTGTTTCGAGTCTGTTTCAGAAAGATGAATTTTCACGAAAAAAGACCGCTTACCTTGCGTGGTAAGCGGTCTTTTGGAAATGCAATAGATCAGTCTATTTCTGGTTGAGTGCTGCGTGTGCTGCGGCCAGACGTGCGATAGGCACGCGGAACGGCGAGCAGCTGACGTAGTTCAATCCGGCGTAGTGGCAGAACTCTACCGACGAAGGTTCGCCGCCGTGTTCGCCGCAGATACCGCACTTGAGGTTCTCGCGCACGCCGCGGCCTTTGAATACGGCTTCGCGGATGAGCTGACCCACACCGTTGCGGTCGAGGATCTGGAACGGGTCGTTCTTCAGAATGCCCTTGTCGAGGTAGATCGGCAGGAACTTGCCGATGTCGTCGCGCGAGAATCCCAAAGTCATCTGCGTCAGGTCATTCGTTCCGAACGAGAAGAACTGTGCCACTTCGGCGATCTGGTTGGCGGTAACCGCAGCGCGAGGCACTTCGATCATCGTACCGACCATGTATTCGATTTTGTCGTTACGCTCCGAGAAGACCTCTTCGGCCGTGCGGTCGATGATCGTTTTCTGGTAGCGAAGCTCTTTGTGGTTACCCACGAGCGGAACCATGATCTCGACATGCACCTGTTTGCCGGTAGCCTTGACGTTCATCGCAGCCTCGATGATTGCGCGAGTCTGCATCTCGGTGATCTCGGGGTAGGTGTTGCCCAGACGGCAGCCGCGGTGACCCAACATGGGGTTGAACTCGGCCAGCGACTCGATTTTTGCCACGATCTTATGCAGGGGTACACCCATCTCGGCGGCCATCTCCTGCTGTCCCTTCTCGTCGTGGGGAACAAACTCGTGGAGGGGCGGGTCGAGCAGGCGGACGGTGACGGGGAATCCGTTCATTGCTTTGAACAGCCCCTCGAAGTCGCTGCGCTGAATCGGCAGCAATTTGGCCAACGCCGCGCGGCGGCCGGCCTCGTCGTCGGAGAGAATCATCTCGCGGATGGCCTTGATGCGGTCGCCCTCGAAGAACATGTGCTCCGTGCGGCAGAGTCCGATACCTTCAGCTCCGAATGCGAATGCCTGTGCGGCATCCTTCGGCGTGTCGGCATTTGCACGAACTTTCAATACCGCATATTTTCCGGCCAACTCCATGATCTTGCTGAAGTCGCCGCTCAGGTCGGCTGCTTGGGTTGCGACCTTGCCCATGTATACCTCGCCGGTCGAGCCGTTGAGCGAAATCCAGTCGCCCTCCTTGACCGTGAAGCCGTTGACTTGGATCGTCCGAGTCTTGTAGTCGATCTCCAACTCACCTGCGCCCGATACGCAGCATTTGCCCATACCGCGGGCAACGACGGCTGCGTGCGAGGTCATACCACCGCGTGCCGTCAGAATTCCGGCTGCGTCGAGCATACCTTTCAAGTCTTCGGGTGAGGTCTCGATACGTACCAAAATGGCTTTCTGACCGCTCTTTTCGAGTACCTTCTCGGCGTCGTCGGCAAAGAATACGACCGGGCCTGTGGCAGCTCCGGGCGATGCAGGCAGACCTTTGGTGATCACCTCGGCCGAAGCGATTGCCTTCTTGTCGAAGACCGGGTGGAGCAGTTCGTCGAGTTTGGCCGGTTCGCAACGCAATACGGCGGTCTTCTCGTCGATGAGTCCCTCTTTGAGCATATCCACGGCGATCTTGACCATGGCTGCGCCCGTGCGTTTGCCGTTGCGGCATTGCAACATCCAGAGTTTTCCATCCTGAATCGTGAATTCGATATCCTGCATGTCGGTGAAATACTGCTCCAAATGGTGCTGAATCTCATCCAATTCTTTGTAAACCGTCGGCATCACCTCCTCCAGCGAGGGGTATTTGCTCTTGCGATCGGCCTCGGATACGTTCTGTGCGACAGCCCAACGTCTCGATCCTTCGATCGTGATCTGCTGCGGCGTGCGAACACCGGCTACGACATCCTCGCCCTGTGCGTTGATCAGGTACTCTCCGTTGAAGAGGTTTTCGCCCGTTGCGGCATCGCGCGAGAAGGCTACGCCGGTTGCCGAGTTCGTACCCATATTACCGAATACCATGGCCTGCACCGAAACTGCTGTGCCCCATTCGGCCGGAATGTTGTTGAGTTTGCGGTAGAGAATGGCGCGGTCGTTCATCCACGATCCGAATACGGCGCAGATAGCTCCCCAGAGCTGATCCCACGGATTGGACGGGAAATCTTCGCCGGTCTGCTTTTTCACGGCAGCCTTGAAGTTGCATACCAGCTCCTTGAGGTCGTCGGTCGTCAGATCGGTGTCGTTGCTTACGCCACGTTTCTGCTTCTGTGCCTCGATGATGACTTCGAACGGGTCGTGATCCTCTTTCGATTCGGGTTTCATGCCCAGCACCACGTCGCCGTACATCTGTACGAAACGGCGGTACGAGTCCCAAGCGAAGCGCGGATTGCCCGTGCGTTTTGCAACGGCCTCCACAGCCTGATCGTTCATGCCGAGGTTGAGAATCGTATCCATCATACCGGGCATCGACGCGCGTGCGCCCGAACGTACCGAGACGAGCAACGGTGTCTGCTTGTCGCCGAAATTCATGCCGGTGAGCTGCTCGATGTTCTTCATTGCTTTCTCTACTTCGGGGCGAAGCATCTCGATCACAGCCTGTTTGCCGTGCTTATAATACTCCGAACATACTTCTGTGGTGATGGTGAAGCCCGGAGGAACGGGGATGCCGATCAGGTTCATCTCCGCAAGGTTAGCACCCTTGCCGCCGAGCAGTTCACGCATTTTGCCATTACCTTCGGCCAGTTTGTTGCCGAACGTGTAGACTCGTTTTACGTCTGCCATAATTTTCTTGATTAAGTATTGTTATGTAAATATATAAATTTTTTTGTAATTGTTCCCCTCCACAGACGAAAATTGCGGTACGTTGCCGTTACCGCTTTTTAGATTCCCCTATGGGGTTGCGAATATAACAAAACTTTTCGAAACCTCCAAAAAATTCTACCGGATGTAGGTGAATACGGGCAGAGAGGCACTGTAACCGCCTTGATAGCGGCCTCGCGAATAGCTGCTGAGGGGCGTTCCGGTCTTCGGGTCGATCAGAAATCGCCGTGCAAAAACATCTCCTTGATAGCTATTTAGCGAGGTGTCTGCCCAGATCTGGTCGCGCATCTGCCAACGTCCGCTGCGGCGAATCGTTCCTCGTCCGGCACGTGCTGCACGCGCGGTTGCGTTTCGCAACCCAAGAGTTTCGTTTTTGAGCGATTCCGTGCGTCCCATGACCATTAGTTTGGCGTGGGGGCGGTCGTCGCGCAGGTCGCGAACCACCCATGCGGCCATGCGCGGATCGGAACACAAGACCAGTCCGAGGGTGTCGCGGTGCAGCGTTCCCTCGACGTAGAGGTAGCCGCGCCCCTCTTCGATGTGGTGCGGATCGAAGAGATCGCCGTAGTAGAGGAGCGCAAAGTCCATGCCGTCGAATGTGTTGAGTGTGCGGTGCAGGTAGGAGTAGTCGCCGCGGCAGGCTACGGCGATGTCGCGTGCAACCGCTTCGTTCTCAACGCCCCACAACGCCACGACGGGGAGTGCCATGGAGTCGATCACAGCGGCCGTGTGGCAGATCTTGCGTTGGTAGCGCGCCGTGTTCCATTCCAATCGGCCCTGCGGGGTGTAATCCGTGTCGTTGTAAAACAGCGACGGGAGGGTGTCGTAAAGGCGGTCGAGGTCGTAATAGGTGAAGCCGGTCTTTTGCGCGGAAGCACAAAAGAGGTTGAAAATCAAGCACGAAAGATAGAGAATCGACCGACTGACCGTTTTCATCTGTTTGGCAATCAACTTGAAAAAAGCGGATATTTACTCCGTAATTACGCCCGATCCGACCAACTCGTCGCCGTCGTACCATGCGGCAAACTGCCCGGAGGTGATGCCGCGCTGGGGGGTATCGAAGCGGATGTAAGCCCCCTCGTCGCGTATGAAAAGCTCGGCCGCCTGCAACGGCTGGCGGTAGCGGATGCGTACCGAAAAACGGCCGCTTTGGCCGACCGACAACGCCCGGAGCGGGTTGACCCAGTGAATTTCGGGTGTGGCGATGTGAAGAGCCGGACGCCACAGACCGGGGTGAGAGTCGCCCTCGCCGACGTAGATCACATTCTGCTCGACGTCGGTGGCCAGAATGAAGAGTGACTCCTTGCGGCCGCCGATCCCCAGCCCCTTGCGCTGGCCGATTGTGTAGAAATGCGCGCCGTTGTGCTCGCCGATCTTCTTGCCGTCGCGCACGGTGTAGTGCCACGGCGTGGCGAGAGCGGCCAGATCGTCGTCGGCGATTGCGCGCTGGTACTTCGCCCACGTGGGGAGTATTTCGTGGATATTTCCCTGTTTCGAGGCGAGTTTCTGTTGCAGAAAGAGCGGCAGGTCGACCTTGCCGACAAAGCAGATTCCTTGCGAATCCTTGCGCTTGGCCGTGGCCAGTCCCTGCTCGACGGCAATGCGGCGCACTTCGGGCTTGAGCAGGTCGCCGACCGGAAAGAGCGCGTAGCGCAGCTGCTCCTGCGAGAGCTGGCAGAGAAAGTAGCTCTGATCCTTGTTCGGGTCGCTGCCGGCCAGCAACTTATAGATGTGTTGTCCGTCGGGTGTCAGCTCCTCGGCTTTGCGGCAGTAGTGCCCCGTGGCGACGTATTCTGCCCCCAATTTCAACGCCTCTTTCAGAAAAACATCGAATTTGATCTCCCGGTTGCAGAGCACATCGGGATTGGGCGTGCGTCCCTTCTCGTACTCCGAGAACATGTAATCGACCACGCGCGCGCGGTACTCCTTCGAGAGGTCGACCACGTGCAGCGCGATATCCAGTTTTTTGGCGACCAACTCCGCAAATACGCGGTCGTCGTGCCACGGACAGTCGCCCTCGAGTGTGCCGGTCGTGTCGTGCCAGTTGACCATGAACAGGCCGATCACCTCGTGTCCCTGCTCCTTGAGCAGGTAGGCGGCCACCGACGAGTCAACGCCGCCCGAAAGTCCGATAACTATGCGTGCCATATTATAATAAGGTAAGCCATTGAATTAGTTCATGCCTGTTTTACCGCAGGCCTCACGGTTCTCATTTCCAATTACTTCAGCCCGATTAACCCTTCGGGCAGCAGGAGTTTGATCGTGCGCTTCTTGAAGTCGATGTGGGTGATGAACTCCTCGGCGGCGGGAACCAGCACCTCATGGCCGTCGATCTCCACGCCGAAGAGCGGATTGACTTCGCTATCGTAGTAGTCGGCGATCCGGCCGTTGTATGTGGTCGTTTTGTCGATTTCCGCAGCTTTTACCGCAAAGCCGATGAGGTCTTCGAGGTAAAATTCGTCGCTCTCCTCCTCCTCGACCGGGTTGCCGATGCGGAACTCCAGCCCGATCAGCTCCTGTGCGCGACGCTCGGTGTCGAAATCGGCGAATGAAGCCACTGCGCCTGTGATGCCGCGTCGCTCGAAGCGTTCGCACCAGATCGGCACTTCGAGCGCATCAATGGTCACGAAGAGCGGCTGGTCGGAGGTGAAGTCGGCCGGGAAAGTGGGGTAGAGCGAGAGCATTAAGCCGCCGTCGGTGCCGAATAATTTGTTGATGCGTCCTGCGGATGTTGCCATGGTTTGACTGATTTATGGGGTAAAATTACGAAAAAAACGGTAAACTCCATGCGGAGATTACCGTTTTATCGGATGATGCGTGTTGCTTATTCAGCAGCGGGAGCTTCGGCAGCAACCTCCTCGGCGGGAGCAGCCTCGGCAGCGGCAGCAGCAGCGGCCTCCTTGGCGGCAGCATCAGCAGCAGCCTTCTTCTCGGCGATTGCTTTTACGCGCTCCTCGTTGATTTTGGCTTCGGCAGCCAGACGAGCCTTCTCAGCCGACTTGGCGTCGGTGGTCAGCTTGTTCTCCTTGGCTTCGATTTTGCCGGCTTTCGCCTCGATCCACTTGTTGAAGCGTGCTTCGGCCTCAGCCTCGGTGAACGCGCCTTTGGCAACGCCGCCCAACAGGTGTTTCTTGTACATTACGCCCTTGTACGAGAGAATTGCCCGACAAGTATCCGTAGGTTGTGCGCCTTTCTGTAACCAACCCAGTGCTTGCTCGAAGTTCAGGTCGATTGTAGCAGGATTCGTGTTGGGATTGTAGGTTCCCAGCTTCTCGATGAATTTACCATCACGTGGCGCTCTGCTATCTGCGGCAACGATGTGATAGAAGGCAAAACCCTTCTTACCGTGACGTGCCAAACGAATTTTAACAGCCATTTGCTATAAAATTTTATAAAAGGTTAATAAAAACGCTCACCCATTCGGGATTTTAAGCCTGCAAATGTAGGTAAAATATTCTGCCCGACAAAATAATTGTAGTAAAAATCTGCATTTTGCACCTCTGTTCGAGACGGTAAAGGCGGTAGAATAAAAAACTTTTTCTATCTTTGCACCCGCAAAACATGGTCTTTGCGTGTTGTTGTCGTTGGTTCCGTAGCTCAGTTGGATAGAGCAACAGCCTTCTAAGCTGTGGGTCATGCGTTCGAACCGCATCGGAATCACTCTTGGCGGAAGCCCCTCAAACTAATGTGAGGGGCTTTTGTTGTTTATTTCTGAAATCCCGCTCAGGCAGTAATTCTTGTTGGTGAATTTCTGGCTTATTGGTCAAAAATAGTACATAAAATAGGGGCAATTTATTGATTTTAATA
>CAZHEY010000017.1:0-59767 GCA_964532025.1 uncultured Alistipes sp.
GCAAACCGTTCGGACCTTAATGTACCTACTATTATAGGCTTTACATAAGGCAGTTTACAATTACATAACATGCATATATACAAAAATATATATAGTAAAAAACGCTATAACAATATGAATTTGCATTCACTACAGGGGGTGGTTAATATCGAGATACAAATAATCTAGTTGGTACAGAGTTGCCATTATCATCTATCGGATATAGAAATCGCAACTCCCATAACCGCTCTAAATCCTCTAAGAAAGAGTTTGAAAAGAGGTTCTCAAAGGGTACAAAGAAAATCGCTAACACGTTGGTAATACAACGGTTGGCGTTTTTTTTGTTTGTGTTTTTTGTCAGCAGATTGTCAGTCTAATCCTTGTTGGTATCTCCATTGGGGGATTTGGTCGAGAATTTCTTGGCGAATTGGTTTCGGCTTGCTCTGCAAGCCGGCAGGCCGCAGCTCCGCCCTGCGGAGGCCTGCAATTTCGCGTTGCTGCATAGCTGTCCCCCGCGAGCTGCTGCCCGAGAACAAAAACGAAGTTTCCTTAAAAAGAAATCCACCAACAAGAATTACTGCTTGATCCCAAGCCTGTCGAGAGGTCGCTGTGCTGTGTCCTCGATCCCCGAGCCTGCCCTCGGAGGTTACAAACAATACCCCCCCCCACCTACCAAAAAAGCAGTGCTTCAACTCAACGAGCTGAAGCACTGTATGATAAAAAAGGGTGAGCTACTTACATCGCACCGCTCAACCACCTACCCTTGCTCGATTCCTCGCCTGGGGGATTCAGTAGGAGCTGGTCGTATAAGACTCACCCGGGCACAAAAGTAAGAATTTTTTATATCTTTGCAAAAAAATATCGTCTGATGCGCAAAAAAACTTTATTCAAGCTCTTTCTCGCGGGCATTTTCGCCGGGACATTGGTGGCTTGTATTGGCCTGTACGAATTTCTGGGGAGTGCCGTTTCCGAGCCATGCGATCTCTACGTAAGCCGTCGGGCCGATTACACGGCGTTGACCGATTCGTTGATGCCCAAACTCAACCACCGCTCGGCTTTCACGTTCTATGCGCGACGGCTCAACTTGGAGAACACCTATAAGCCCGGCCACTACCTGCTGAAGCCGGGCATGAATGTGATTCAGGTGGTGCGCATGCTCAAGCTGGGGACGCAGACTCCGGTTCGTGTGGTGCTTGGTCGTGCGCGCATTCCGGCGCAGCTGGCGCAGAAGTTAGCCCGCCAGATTGATGCCGATTCAGTGGCAATCATGCAGGCGTTGACCTCGAAATCGTTGGCCGCAGAGGTCGGCTTCGATAGCGTGACGCTCTTTTCGATGTTTCTGCCCAACACCTACGAGTTCTATTGGACGGTGACGCCCGAAGAGTTCGTGCGGCGTATGAAACAGGAGTATGAGCGGTTTTGGACGCAGGAGCGAGAGTCCAAGCGCAAGCAAGCCGGCTGGAGTCGGCTGGAGGTGATGACCCTTGCCTCGATCGTGGCCGAGGAGACCAATAAGGTCGATGAAATGCCTCGCGTGGCCGGCGTCTACGCCAACCGCTTGCGGCGTGGTATTCCTTTGCAGGCCGATCCGACCGTCAAGTATGCAATGCAGGATTTTGGTCTGCGCCGGATTCTCTATGCGCACCTGAAATACCAATCGCCCTATAATACTTATATTAATAAAGGGCTGCCGCCTTCGCCGATCTGCATGCCGTCCGTGGCGGCGATTGATGCCGTGCTGAACTACGAAAGACACGATTATCTCTATTTCTGCGCCCGTTCCACATTCGACGGATACCACGACTTCGCAAAAACGCTCGCCGGGCACAACAAAAACGCCAAGGCGTATAGTGCCGCATTGAACCAGCGCAAAATCCGATAATTATTCGTATATTTGTCGTATGTTGACGAAGATTTACGAGCAAAATCCCTCGGAACGAGAACTGCAAAAGGTCGTCGAGATACTGGATCGGGATGGTATAATCATCTATCCCACAGATAGTGTCTACGCCTTTGCCTGTTCAATCCACTCGCCGAAAGCGATTGATCGCCTGCGCCGATTGAAGGGCAAAAACAGCACCGAATTCGCTGTGGTTTTCGATAATCTGGCACAGGTTGCCGAATATTGCCGCGTGGATAATGCTGTTTTTCGGATTTTGAAACGGAATCTTCCCGGGGCATTTACCTTTTTGCTGACGGCCTCGTCGCGTATTCCCGCCAAGGCCATGGGCAAACGCCGCACGATCGGCATCCGTATTCCGGCGCATGCCGTGGCACGCTCGATTGTCGCTGCGCTCGGCTGTCCGCTCATCACCACCTCGGTTAAGGATGATGATCGGACGGTGGAGTATACGACCGATCCCGAGCTGATCGACGAGCGTTATGGCAACGAGGTGGAACTGGTGATCGACGGTGGCATCGGGGACAATATACCGACCACGGTGGTGGATCTTTCGCAAGAAGATCCCGAAATCGTGCGCGAGGGTAAAGGTGTATTACAATAATAATAAAACTATAAAAATGAAGAAATCTACTTTCTGGAACGATGCTGCCCTGTGTGGTATTTTGATGGGCGTTGCT
Organism: uncultured Alistipes sp.; assembly: GCA_964532025.1. Taxonomy (GTDB): domain Bacteria; phylum Bacteroidota; class Bacteroidia; order Bacteroidales; family Rikenellaceae; genus Alistipes. Next base: position 2,560 of record CAZHEY010000017.1, read on the forward strand.
GGCGCAATTTTCCAATTTGTAGCCATTCAATGGCCGACGAGTACATTGCTCTCGTTCTGCTGCTTGGCCCTATTCGTCGTTCTACTCTTTATCTCCACGAAAAATCGCTCGACGAGTGCCAAAACCGACGGCTTTAGTTACGGTCAGGGGCTGAAGTTCATCTTTTGGGTGATGGTCTTTGCCGGAATTGTAACCGGAGCGTGGGAGATCGTTGCCCGCAACGTGTTCTTCACCGAGAAATACGAAGAGGTTATGAATCAGGCGTTGGCTACTGTTGAAAGCTTCTACCCGGCCGATATGTTCGATATGATGGTGTCGATGTCGCGCAAGGTGATGTTCTCTCCGATCTGGATTGTCGTGGCGTCCGTGTTGGGAAGTGTGATCAAGGGTGTTTTCTTCGGACTGTTCATCGCGGCATTTACGCGTCGCAATCCCGATATTTTTGCCAAGGATGAGTCAACCGATGCAGAATAAATTAGATATATCTGTCGTTGTTCCGCTCTATAACGAGGCGGAATCGCTGCCCGAATTGATCGCGTGGATTGATCGTGTAGCGCATGCGCATGTGTTTACCTACGAAGTTATTTTGGTTGACGACGGCTCGTCGGACGATTCGTGGGAGGTGACCGAGCAACTCAAAACCCAGTATCCGGCCATTCGCGGCATCCGCTTTGCGCGCAACTACGGCAAGTCGGCCGCTCTCTATTGCGGCTTTGCAGCAGCGGTGGGCGAGGTGGTAATCACTATGGATGCCGACTTGCAGGACTCTCCCGACGAGATCCCCGAATTGCGGCGAATGATCCTCGAAGAGGGCTACGATCTGGTCTCCGGCTGGAAGAAAAAGCGTTACGATCCGATCGGGAAGCGTTGGCCAAGCAAGTTCTTCAACGGTACGGCGCGTGTGGTGTCGGGCATTCGGCTTCACGACTTCAACTGCGGACTCAAAGCCTACCGCCGCAAGGTGGTCAAGGCAATCGAGGTCTACGGCGAGATGCACCGATTCATCCCGATTCTGGCAAAGAAAGCCGGATTCCGCCGAATCGGCGAGAAGGTCGTAGACCACCATGCCCGTAAATATGGAACTTCGAAATTCGGCATGGAGCGTATGGTTAAGGGCTACCTCGACCTGATCTCGATCCTTTTCATGTCCCATTTCGGCCGCTCGCCCATGTACCTTTTCGGTAGCCTCGGAACGCTGATGTTCCTTTTGGGTGGCGGCACAACGGTCTGGATCATCGCCGAGAAGCTGTGGAAACAGATTCATGGACTCGATTTGCGAGCCGTCACCGACCAGCCGCTCTTCTATCTGGCGATTTTGGCCGTCGTGCTGGGTGTGCAGCTGTTCCTCGCCGGTTTCCTTGGTGAGATGATCAACCGCCGCTCGTCGGATCGGAACAACTACCTGATTGATGATACTTTGGATTAATTTCCAGCGGCTGCCTACCCCGGAGGTCGCAAAGTAAATAAACTCACGATCCTCGAACCTGTCGAGAGGTCGCAACTATATGAACGGCTATTTATATATATTACGTTGCAACAATAATACGCTATATGTCGGCAGCACGATAGATATCGATCGACGTTTGCGGGAGCATCAGACGGGACTTGGGGCTGATTATACGCGTCGGCATCTTCCTGTGGAATTGGTCTTTGTAGAAAAGTGTCCTTCGATTGATGTTGCTTTTCGTTTAGAATGCCGATTGCATCGGTGGTCGCATGGCAAGAAACAGGCATTGATAGATGGCGATTACGCATTATTACAGACCCTTGCGACCTCTCGACAGGCTCGAGGATCGAAAGAAGACATTGACGAAAATAAAAAATGACACGACCAACGTGCTTGTCCGGAGGTTGCAAAGTAAATAAACCTTCGATCCTCGAGCTTGCCCCGGAGGTCGCAAAGTAAATAGCCCTCGATCCTCGAGCTTGCCCCGAGGTCGCAAAGTAAATTAACCCACGATCCTCGAGCTTGCCCCGAGGTTGCAAAGTAAATAAACCTTCGATCCTCGAGCCTGTCGAGAGGTCGCAAAGTAAATAAACTCACGATCCTCGAACCTGTCGAGAGGTCGCAAATGTAATTAACCCACGATCCTCGAGCCTACCCCGGAGGTCGCAAAGTAAATAACCCACGATCGCCGGGTTTGCCCGGAGGTTGCAAATGTAAAATAATATTATGATACAACGTATTCAAACCATTTATCTGCTGATTGCTACGGTGCTCATGGCTGTGACGCTTTTTGTGCCGTTGGCGTGGTTTGCCGGAGATGCCGGCGAATTTGTGCTCTATGCGTTCTCGCTGCAAACAGCGGCGGGGGAGGCTGTCCAGCCGACGGTCTACATGGGTGTCGTGCTGGCCTTGGCCTGCGTGTTGCCGCTGGTGACGATCTTCCTGTATAAGTGGCGTTTGCTCCAGATCCGCCTGTGCGTAGCCGAACTGGTGCTGCTGCTGGGTGCTGCGGTGCTCGAAGGAGTCTACTATTTTTTGAGCTGGAGGGTCTTTTCCGACCTCGCATTCCATACGCAGGGATTCAAGCCTGCAATCGCGCTGCCGCTGATCTGCATGTTTTTCGTATATCTTGCCACGAGGGCTGTTTTCCACGATGAACTTTTGGTGCGTGCCGCCAATCGAATCCGCTGATTTGCATCGTTGAACCTGCCTTAAAACAGAGCCGATTCCGATTGTCCCGAGGGCATGTAAATGCTTTCGGGAGATTTTTTCGTTCTCCTGTTCTATGAAAAAGGTGTTACAAATCTTGGATAATATTGAAAAATAGTTTAACTTTGAAACATGATTCCCTATTTGCTTTGCGTTTTGTAATTTTTTTGAAAAAAATGTAGCTTAATGAAGAATAGACTCCAAATGAATAATTGGCCTGTAAATCGCTGTTTATTATAACATTCATTCACTTCTCTACATTTACTAATACGAACCATTAACGACACACACAAGTTGCTAACCATTCTTAACATATCGATGTTAGGCTCTCTCACCCCCCCCCGATGCACTAATTTGACGAGGTGGACGAGAAGGGACGGTAACCCCTTGTCGTTTTTTGTCACATCACAACGAGTCTCCTCAGCGTGGGGCGACTCCATTGCACGATTGTCTCTGTCGAGATGTCGTGCTTTTTTGTCCCCATGTCTCAACCCCGAACGCCGCTGCACGGTATTTGCTGCAATCGGCATAAGAGCCTGACTTGCAGAATGAATTTAATCCGAAAAATTGGCTACGATATTACACACATTAATTACTTAACTATCACTTTATGAAAAAACTAAATTTGTGGAAAACATTATTCTGCTCGGTATTGGTACTTGCAGCCTTTACCGCTTGCTCGGATGATGACGACAAAGGCGGTGGGTCGGTTATTCCGGCAATCACCGTAAACGGAGGTGCTACTGCCACCGTAGGACACGACTTGACAACAGGTGACACGCCCGCTGTTACGGTTGAGTCGAATGCAGCTTGGGAGGTGACATTTGATGTTGCGACCGACGCTTCGTGGTGCACACCGAGCGTCATGGGAGGCAAATCGGGAACGACCTCTTTGACCTTTAACTTGGGTGCTGCAACAACAGCTCGTACCGCTACGGTTACGCTGAAGGCAACCAGCAAATACGAGGGTATTCCGATCACTAAGACGGCCAAGATCACGATCAATCAGACCAATGACGGCCCGATTTCGTCGGCTCTCTACGAGGAAAACTGCGGAACAAAGGTAGAGAAAGTTGATGGTTATTGGCCTTATGTCGATAAGTTTACCGGCTGGACTCGTGGTGGCACGCTCGATCAAAAGGCAGTTACTTATTCGGGATCTTATGCTTCGGTTGCCAATAGCGGCAAAGCTTTCGATCCTACTGAAGATGAAAAGGCGGAAGTTTCGGGCCCTCCCTATGCCTCTATGAATAAGTCGACTTCCGTTTTCTACATCAACGATATCAACATCGCTTCAAGCACCAACTTCACTTTTAGTTTTACGGCGGCGCAACAGGTTGATTTCAGTGGAGGTGTTGTATTGGGTGACATGACGGACGAAACAATTCGTTTCTCGGTTACGACCGATGGAGAAAAATACGCTCCGGTTGCTATGAAAATCAAGAAAGTGGGTACGGGTTATTGGTATCTCTGCACCGCAGAGTTCAAACTTCCTGCTGGTCTTTCGGTTGATAAGATTACGGTTCGTTTCGATAATTATGCGGGACTTGCTAACCATGGGTTGCGTCTCGACGACTTCAAACTCTATGAGGGTGGTAACGGCGAAGAGTTGAAATTTGAAACAGCTCCTCCCGCTACGGTTGTGACGGTTGGCGATGCTATCAAGGGCGGTGCAGGTAAGGCCGTTGAGATCTCCGCTACGGTTGTTGCCACGCATACGCAGGGCATTCTTATCGGTGACGCATCGGGTGTCATGCTTGCATTTATCGGAGCAGCTCCCGAGGTTGCAGTCAACGACGTTGTGACTGTGAAGGGTACGACCGAACAGCGGAATGGTGTCATTCAACTGGGCAAAACGGGTTTGACTATCACCAAGACCGGAACGGGTAGCTATACGACACCTGCTGCCGAGGTAATGGACGGTGAGGCTGTGACTGCTTACATCGCGACAGCTACTGCCAATACAGCCGCGTACAAGTATGTGAAATACATTGGCGAATTCGTTGTCAGCGGCAACTATTACAATGTTACCATTGCCGGTACGACCGTGAAAGGCTCTGTTGCATACGGTAAGGAAGAGTGGGCTTCGTTCAACAACAAGCAAGTAGCCGTTGAAGGTTGGTTGCTCGGTGGTACGGCCAACTACCTCCAGACAATGGCAACCAAGGTAACTGCCGATACGACAACTCCTGTTGTGGATATCACTGCTCCGACAGCATTCGCTGCTGCCAGCCCTGTTGCTCAAACGGTAGCTTATACGGTAACCAATACGACTGCCGATCAGGTAACGTTTGCGCTTGAAGGCACAAATGCCGATAAATTCGCACTTGGTGCTAAAACCGAAAACTCGATTGTCGTTAGTGCTAAAGGTGACAACACGACTACTGCTGCCTATACGGCAAAATTGGTTGCGAAAATTGCAGGCGAAACGGTCGCTTCGGTTGATCTGAAACAATCGATCAAAGCAAGTGGCGAGAAAGTAGAACTGACGTTGGATGATATTAAGGCTGCCGGTATAACTGCTTATACTGATGTTAATATAACAGCTACGGATGGTAGTGTCTGGAAAGGATTTCTTTCGGGTAGCGCAACACGTCTTCAGTTCGGGTGGAATACCACTACCACTAAAGATGCTTCTAAATCACATCTGTTGTCCCCCGTTCTGCCTCAGGCTGCAAAAACGGTTACGATAACTCCCGAAAAAGATACAACGGACGGTCGAGTATTTGTCCTTCTGCCTGTTGACTTCAAATATACGGGACAGTCTGTCGACGAGGTGAAAGCTCTGGCATATGCTGTTTCTGATCCGACTGTTAAGGGTTCGACAACTCCAATTACGTTCGAAGCAGGTAGTGCTGGCAAGCAGTTTATGATTCGTGCCGTAGGTGGTGCTATCTATGTAACAAATGTTACGATTACTTATTAGTTAGTCAAGGAAACTGACTTATAAAACAAACCGACTCTTGGCGGGGATAACACCCCGTCAAGAGTTTGGTTTCTTTATTGGTCTGGGTAACAGATTTATATTTTTACACATCCATTATGATGAAAATCAAATTGATAAGCGTTCGGTGCATCGTGTTATTCGCCGGACTTATCCTTTTCGCGGGATGCGGCGGCAAGGACGACGGTGGCGTTGAAGCGTCACTCGCAATGTTGCAGGCAGAAACCGTGAATTGTAATGCCACAACGAACAAGATCATCACGCAGGGCAACAAAAACATTGAATTTGTTGCCGAAATTGTGACGCCAACGGGTGTTGAGCCGTGGTGTTCGTTCGATATCAACAACATGACTATCTCCACGGCGAAAGGCCAAGTCGGCCAACCGCTCTATCTCTATATGCTCCAAAATACGGAAAAGGCCGATCGCACGGTGCAGATCGTGGTGACCTATGCCGATCAATATACCGTTACGTTGACGTTGACGCAAACCGAATTCTCGCTCACGGCCGACTACGACCGCGCATGGGCCGAGCAACCGGAATATCGTCCCAATGCGAACTACATCTATAAGACCTACTTCACAACGCTCTCCAAAGGGCAATATGTGCGCAACTACTCGATCTGCTACGACACCTCGAAGCGCGTGGCTCATTGGGTGGCCTATCCGATGCACATCACCTACACCACGCCCAATGTCGGGCGTTCGGATGCGTGGGCATACGACCCGAATACGCAGCAGCCGACGATTCCGGATAATTACCAGCAATATATCGTCGACACCTACGGCACGGGTTATGCGCGTGGACATCAATGCGCTTCGGCCGATCGGTACAGTACGGTCGCAACCAACGAAATGACCTTTTATGCCACGAACATGATGCCGCAAAACGGCACGTTCAACGGTGGCATCTGGGGAAAATTGGAGGGTAATATCCGCTCGAATATGACTTCGATGCGCAAGGATACGCTTTATGTGGTGACGGGAACTTATTTCGGCAACTCGACGACCATGACCGATCGCCGCGGTAACCGGATTGCCGTGCCGTCGAATTGCTGGAAGGTGTTGTTGCGTACCAAATCGGGCAATACCGGAAAGGCGATTGAGCAGTGCACGGCCGATGAGCTAATGGGCATCGGATTCTGGTTTGCCAACAGCTCCTCGAATCCGTCGTCGTTGAGTTCATGCGCGATGTCGATTGCCGAGATTGAAGCGAAAACCGGATTCGAATTTTTCCGCAATTTGCCCGACGACGCGGAGGCGGCGGTGAAGAGCCAGAACAATTTCGCGGCATGGAATATGAATTAAATGTTAATTAGAATAGAACCTTAAAAACCTTATTATGAAGAAAATCCTTTTAACAGGACTGTTTGCCACTTTGATTGTAGTGGTCTGCTTCGCACAGAAGCCCTATAAAGTGGTGTTCTACAACTTCGAAAACCTCTTCGACACGATCAACACGCCGGGTGTACACGACGAGGAGTTCACGCCGGAAGGCCCTAAAAAATGGAATTCGGCCAAATACCTGAAGAAAGTCGGGAATCTGGAACGCGTGCTGTTCGACATCGCCGCCGAAAACCGAGATTATCCGGTGGTGATCGGTGCTTCGGAGATCGAGAATCGCTCTGTGTTGGAGGATGTGATCGCAACGCCGAAGTTAGCTCCGGCCAACTACCGCATCGTGCACTTCGACTCGCCCGATGCACGTGGTGTCGACGTGGCGTTCTACTACCGTCCCGACGTGTTCAAGTTGGAGGGCAGCGCGGCTGTGCCGTTCAAAATGCCCGACATGCCCAACTTCCGCACGCGTGATTTCGTGACGATGTGGGGCACGATCGAGAACGAACCGTTCTTCTTCATCGTCAACCACTGGCCGTCGCGTCTGGGTGGTAAGGAGGCTTCAGCCCCCAAGCGTATCGAAGCTGCTCGGCAGGTGCGCCACATCATCGACTCGGTGGCACAGCTCACTCCCGAGATGAAATTTGTCGTCATGGGTGACCTGAACGACGACGCTACGGACGCCAGTGTGGTCGAGGGACTGCACGCCCAAGGTCGCATCAAGGACATCCAGAGCGGCGACATGTTCAACCCGTTCATCGCGCTGCTCAAAGCCGGACATGGCACACTGGCCTACCGCGACGAGTGGAATCTCTTCGACAACATCATCGTGTCGGGGAATCTGGCTACCGGCTCGACGGGCAAGTTGAAAATTCAGCCCATGGGTAACTCGAAATTCTATGGCGGCATTTTCCGTCGTCCCTACATGCTCCAACGCGAGGGGCAGTACAAAGGCTATCCGCTCCGCACGTTTGTCGGCAACAACTTCCAAGGCGGGTTCAGCGACCACTTCCCGGTCTATATAAACATAGGAAAATAATCTCACTAAAATATTTGTATGAAACTGAAAGCTCTACTTATTCTGATGCTCGCTGCGGTGTGCTTCACGTCCTATGCGCAGGACGGTGGCGTTCGCGGTAAGGTCGTGTCGCGCAATGGGCGCGTCGCACTGAGCAATGTGCAGGTGACTATCGAGTCGCTGGGGTTGACCGCCACAACGGACAAAGACGGTAATTTCGTCTTCGAGAATCTACCGAAAGGCGATTATAATGTGTCGTTTGCGACGCCCGAATTCGAAAACTTGACGCTTCGCGTGCGGGTTGCCGATCGCTACATGAAAGACCTGAATTCGGTGATCATCGTGCCGACGAGCGCGTCCGGAGGTATCGACGATTCGGTCTTCACCGAGTTCGACTCCGATTCCTCGTCGTCCGACGAGCAGGCACTGCCCTCGTCGCTCGCCTCCTCGAAGGATATCTTCAACAACATCGCTTCGTATCGCTTCAGCGAGATGCGTTTCAACGTCCGCGGTTACGATTCGCAGTACTCCGACATCTACCTGAACGGCATCCGCTTCAACGATGCCATGACCGGTTACGGCCCGTGGTCGCTTTGGAGCGGCCTGAACGACGCAACGCGTAATCAGGAGTCCCTGCCGGGTCTGGCGACAAGCGATTTCGGTATCGGCGGCATCGGCGGTGTGACCAATGTCAACGCCCGTGCATCGCAGATGCGCAAAGGCTTCCGCGCGAGCGTGGCCAATGGCAACCAGATGTATCGTTTCCGTGCGCTTGTAACCTACGCATCGGGACAGCTGGATAACGGCTGGTCGTATGCCTTCTCGGCCGGTACGCGTCAGGGTGGCAACGGCTATGTCGACGGTGTCTACTACAACTCCTACTCCTATTTTGCTTCGGCCGAGAAACTTTTCGGTACGGATCACCGCTTGGCGTTGACTGTCTTTGCGTCGCCCTCGGAGCGCGGTGCGCAGCAGGCCGCAACCGACGAGGCTTATGCCCTGTTCGGCAACAACTACTACAACCCCAACGTGGGCTACCAAGCCGGTAAATTGCGCAACTCGCGTGTCCGGAATACGCATGAGCCGATTGCCATGCTCAACTACACGTGGGATATTTCGGATCGCACGCGGTTGAATGCCGCCACGTCATTGCGTTTCGGTAAGAACGGATATTCGGCACTGACTTGGAACAACGGTTCCGACCCGCGCGCCGACTACTACCGCTACCTGCCCTCGACCAACTTCACGCAGGTGCTTCCGGGCATAACAAGCGACCAGACGATCCTCTTCGATGCCTATAAAAAATTGGATTACGCGGGAGTCTGGACGGGCATGATCGACTACGACGGCCTGTTCAACAAGAACCGTTACATCGAAACCGACGTGCCTTATCTGGCGGAGACGCAGGGTAACAACTACCGTTCGAACTACATGATCGAAGAGCGTCACACCGATCAGTTGGATTTCAACTTTGCAGCCAATATCCAGCATAATTTCAAGAATAACATGCGTCTGATCGCCGGTGTCAACCTGCGCAAGAACCGCACGTGGTACTACGATCAGGTGAAAGACCTGCTGGGTGGTGATTACTGGTACGACATCGACAAATTTGCCGATCGCGACATGCCGGGCGATGCCGCCAATTCGCAGAATGACCTCGATTACTATTGGCAGACGGGACATGCCCGCGTGGTGAAAGAGGGCGATAAGTTCAGCTACAACTACCGTGCACACCTGCTCGAGACCAACGCTTGGGCACTCTACACTTGGGGCGTGGGCGGTTTCACGCTCGACGTAGCCGGTGAGGCCGGTTATACTTCGATGTACCGCGAAGGTGTATGGCGCAAGGGTTTGTTCCCCAACAACTCGCAGGGTGATTCGAAGAAACTCGACTACCTGACCTACAACGGCAAACTCAATTTGGGTTACCGCTTCTCCGGGGCACATTCGATCACGGCCGGGGTGACGATCTCGCAGCAAGCTCCGAAATTTGCTACGTCGTTTGTCTCGCCGCGTACCCGCAATACGACCACTCCGGGTCTGAAAGCCGAAAAACTCTTCGGCGCAGAGCTGACCTACAACCTCTCGTTGCCCTACATCAAGGCGCGTCTGTCGGGTTACTACACGACGATGAAAGATCAGTCGAAGGTTATTTCGTTCTACGACGATTCGCGCGGTTCGTTTACCAACTTCGCGATGAGCGGCATCGACAAAAAGCACTACGGACTCGAGTTGGGCTTGCAAGTTCCGATCTGGAACGGCATCTCGGTTGTCGGAGCATTGAGCTGGGGCGACTACACCTATACGTCCGACCCGAACTTCGTGCAGACGGTCGACAACGTTGAGAAGATCGTTTCGCAGGACAAGGTGACTTGGAGTGGCATGCATGTCGAAAGCTCGCCGCAGCTGGCACTGAATGTTGGACTCGATTACCGTGGCCCGCGCAACTGGTTCGCTTCGCTCAATCTGAACTATTTCGATCACCTCTACCTGTCGATGAACCCGTTCTACCGCACTTCGCAGGCGATCGGTTACTACAACGAAGTCATTACCAACTCTTCGTCCACGGCCGAGGAGCTGATCTCGGCAATTAAGGCGAGAAAGGAAATCCGCGCACAGGAGGAGTTTGACGGCGCATTTACGCTCAGCGCAAGTGTCGGCAAAAACTGGTATATCAACCGGGTCTACATGCTGGGCTTCAGCTTGGAGGTCAAGAACATGCTCAACAATCAGGATATCCGCACGGGTGGTTACGAGCAAATGCGTATGAACAAGGTGCGCACATCACCGAATGGCGATACCAAATACAGCCGCTTCGACTCCAAATATTTCTACATGTTTGGTGCAACCTACTATTTGAATGTATATTTCCGTTTCTAATCGAGAAGACAAGAGAATATGAAAACAATAAAAATATTTTTAGTAGCATTGGTCGGAGTACTGGCCGTGAGCTGCTACAACGACTTTGATACGCCGAAACCTGCCAAGCTCTACACGGATGAGGATATGGCGTTGATGGGCCTGACAGAGGTGTCGATCAAAGAGGTCAAGGATAAATTCGGCCCGATCTCCGGAACGGGAACCAACGACTCGTTTGCAACGACCAAAACGCTGAAATTTGGCACGCTGACTTCGGACGAGGAGTCGTTTGACGGTCTTTCGGCTTGGCCCGAGGCGGCAAACTACTACATCAAAGGCAAGGTGACATCGAGCGACCGTCAGGGCAATATCTACAAATCGCTCTTCATCGACGACGGTACGGCGGGAATCGAGCTGAAGCTGTACAGCGGTCTTTACCTCGAGTATTTCCTCAATCTGGATACCAAGGAGAGCCAATGGGTCTACGTGCGTCTGGATGGCCTCTATTTGGGCAACTACCGCATGATGCTCTCGATCGGCGGTGCTCCGTCAGACGGCATCAACATGGCCGGTACGCATAAATATTATGCAAACTCGAATGTGGATAACCCGAAGGTCGCCGCGAAGAATTTCTTCCCCGGAGAGCGCACGAAGTTGGATGCAAGCAACATCATCGAGGCCAACACGACAAACTACACGTCGTTGGGCCAGGAAGCTCTCGGCCGTTTGGTCTACTTCAAGGATGTGAAGATCAAATATGCAGGTGTAACCTACCAAAATCCCGATCCAAGTAGTTCTACGGGCTGGGGAGAGGATATCGTAAAGCCGGGCATGCTGAACGGATCGAATACGAATCCCTATCCGAGCTGGATCGTTACCGACTGGGGTACGCCGGAATTCGGTACGTGGTACCGCTGGGCATACAACCGCAACAACGTGCGTCTGTATGGTTCGGTGATTATGGTTCACAACGAAGCAGCGGAGTATACCTCCGATCCGGGTGTCTATTCGATTCGCACGAGCGGCTATTCGCAGTTCGCGATGAACCCGATTCCGGCCGACGGATCGCAGGGTAATGTGCTGGGAATTTATGGAATTTACTCGAAGCAGAGTACGTTTGAAGGGGGTAAGTACGACTATGCGCAGTACCAGATCTCGGTGAGCCGCATCGAAGACCTCGACTTCAAGAAGGAGACGCTGTTGACCGATGAGTGGATCAAGCACAATACACCTTCGACGTCCTATTCGCCCAATGTGAAGAACAACGGCGACGATTCGGATGCTACGGAGTAGATCTCATTAAGACCAATATAAGGGCTGCAAATCGATTGCAGTGTACCCCAAAAGTTTTTCGTAAACTTTTGGGGTATTTTTATGGCTGCTCGGAATCGGAAGAGCGTATTTGATTGATTCACGATCCTCGAGCCTGTCGAGAGGTCGCAAGGTTTTGATTCTCGATCCTCGAGCCTGTCGAGAGGTCGCAAGGTTTTGATTCTCGATCCTCGAGCTTTGTCGAGAGGTCGCAAGGTTTTGATTCTCGATCCTCGAGCTTTGTCGAGAGGTCGCAAGGTTATTAGCGACCTATTTTCGGCTTGCGTAGCAAGTCGGCAGGCCGCAGCTCCGCCACGCGGAGGCCTGCTCTTCGCTGCACTTCGATCCGTCCCCGCGAGCCGCGGCCTGAGAACAAAAACGATTCTCCATAAAAAGAAATTCACCAACAAGGATTGCTGCGTGATGTATTGATTCTCGATCCTCGAGCCTGTCGAGAGGTCGCAAACTATCTTTGTCTGCTTTTTCAGTCAGCAGCTCGCGGAGGCGGCTATGCAGCGAAGCAAATAGCAGTCCTCCGCAGGGCGGAGGTTTGCCGACTTGCTGCGCAAGTCGAAAATAGGTCGCAAATAAATTGTCTTTGCGACCTCTCGACAAAGCTCGAGGATCGAGAACGGAACAAACTTTGCGACCTCTCGACAAAGCTCGAGGATCGAGAACGGAACAAACTTTGCGACCTCTCGGCAGGCTCGAGGACAGAGCACACTTTGCGACCTCTCGACAAAGCTCGAGGACAGAACAAACCTCTGCAACGTTCGGAACAGGCTCGAGGATCAAGAGCAAAAAGAAGCCCCTCGATCCGGCAGGGGAACGAGGGGCTAAAACCTTTTTGCGCGTTTGTTGCTTATCGCTTATTCCATTCGCTGGAAGTCTGATAATAGTCTATCGCGCAGTCGACTTGTGTCTGGTCGGTTTCTGTCGCCAGCTCAAGATTGTGCGGATTCTCCTCCGTCGGCACAACGCGGTATTGCTCGACTCGGCGCACCGGGGAGAGAATCGTAAATGTATCGCCCTCGAGATAGCCCAAGTCCTGATAGGTGGCGATAAAAGCCCGATTCACGTAGTTCGGATCGAGGACGCTGCGTCCATAGAAGTGGGAGTCGTAGCTCATATTCAAGAGCGACAGCACCGTCGGCATGAGGTCGATTTGCGACACAATACCGCCGATGTGCTGCGGTTCTACCAGCCCCGGAGCGTAGATGAGTGCCGGAATGTGGTATTTGTGCAACGGAATCTCGGTGCGACCGGCACTCGAGGCGCAGTGATCGGCCGTGATAAGGAAAATCGTATTAGCAAACCACGGCTGCCGTGACGCTTCGGCGAAGAATTGCCCCAGCGCATAGTCGCTGTACATGACCCCTCCGGCTCGTGATTTCGAATCGTTGGGAATGCGGATCTTGCCGGCAGGGTAGGTGTAGGGACGGTGGTTGCTAACGGTCATCACGTGGGCGAAGAATGGCTCGCCACGCTGCGCATCGTCGTTGAGTGTGCGGATCACTTTGCGGTAGGCATCTTCATCGCACACGCCCCAAATATTGGCGAAGGTGATCTCCTCGGGAGTGTAATCGGTTTGGTCGACGATCTGATAGCCGTTGCCCGAGAAGAACGTGCGCATGTTGTCGAAATAGCTATTGCCGCCGTAGAAGTATCGCACGTTATACCCCTTGTCGCGCAGGAGTGCTCCAACGGAGTGCATGCCGCCGTTGTTCGGGCGTTTGATGATGCTTTGACCGGGGCAGGGCGGCAGCGATAGGGTGACGGCCTCGAGCCCACGCACGGTGCGATTGCCGGTGGCATAGAGCCGGTCAAATGCCATGCCGCGGTCGTAGAGCGAGTCAAGCACGGGGGATATGTTGTCGGTGTTGCCGAAATGCGCCATGAACGAGGCACTCATGCTCTCGATCGTAATCAGCACGATGTTGCGCCGCTGTTCCGGGCCTTCAGCCGTGACTGTGTGTAGGTTGTCGGCTGTGCTGCCGTATGTTTTGTGGACAAACTCCTCGGCACGAGCTTCGGGGTGGGTCAGATAGAATTGGCGGTAGTCGAGTGAGTTTTTGACAAATGCCTCGTAGAACTTATAGACACCATTGGCTTGCAATTCGTTCACATAGACGTTCTTGCTATCCTGAAACCGCGTGTTGAACTTGAGCAGCCAGACCGAGGCGATCAGCACCGCGACATAAATCGGCCCTGCAATCGCTTTCCAACGCCAGTCGCGCAACGAATCGGCATTCACAATCTCGCGGCGGAAGAGATACCAGACAATCAACAGCGTGGTCAGCACGATGCCCAGCGTCATGGGAAGTATGGGGTATGACTCCCGGATGTTGCCGATGACTTCGTTTGTATAGACCAGATAATCCACCGCGATGAAGTTGTAGCGCACGCCGAATTCGTTCCAGAAAAAGAACTCGCTGACGCCGTTGAAAACGATCAGACCCACGTGGAGCGTAATGAGAAGAGCCAACCAGATCGTTGTCCAGTAGTTGCGGAATCCGGGCAGGAAGAAACGGAGCGCGAAGGTTATCGTCCAGTAGGCGAGGACTCCAGCCGCAATCTGCGGAGCGACACTGCCGTATTCATCGAATATCGTATTGAAAAAGGCCACATAGCAAAACCCAGCAACGAGCAATCCCAAAATCAGGTATCCAAACCCCTTTTTGTATTTGCGGCGTGTGACGCTCATCGCGAAGAGCCACAGGAAAACGAACCCGATGCTCGCGGCGCAAAAATCATTGACGATTCCCAGCCCGAAAATTTTGAGCCATTCGCCGATCGAGAATCCAATGTCGGTGGTTTGCGCATTGAACAGCAAAACGATACGAAGTAACGCACCGATCACGACCGCTATAATCGCCAGTTTTAGGTAGAGTTTTGTAATGAGTCGAATACTTTTTTGCATGATAGATTCCTTATTTCGATTTGTGCTCACAAAGTTAATGGTATCTAATCAAACAAGGCGACCCCAAAGAGGAGTCGCCTTGTTCAAAATGTTTGTTTTTCTGTCTTATTTCTCTTTTGATTTGGCCGGGCGCATGATTACCTGCACCAAGTTGTTGTCTTCGAGTAATTTCTTAGCAAAAGCCTGTACGTCGGCGTTGGTCAGATTGCGAATCACCTGTTCGTATTCGCCGATGTAATCGAGTTTTGAGGCGTATTTAGCCTGAATGAAACTCATCCATGCGCTGTTTTGCTCCAGACTATTCTTCCAGCTCTTGAGCATGAACTCGCGTGTCTTCTCTACATCCTCGCTCTTCGGGCCATTCTCGGCGATCTCCTTGATCTCCTTCATGACAATCTCGCGCAGTTCGTCGGCCATCGCCTCGTTGGTATCGAACGAGATCGTCAGGTCGTAGGTCTGCTTGGGAATGCAGTCGGTCGTGCCGCCTACCTGAACGCCATACGTGCCGCCTTTTTCCTCACGAATCGAGATCAAATAACGCGAGTTGAGTGCTTGTCTGAAGACCGTCAGTGCCATCTTGTTCTTCAACGTGTAGGGCATCTCGCCGTTGAAGTAGTATTGTACCGAGACTTTGGGCTGCTGCATCGTAGTGGTGAAATCATCGCTTGCTTGGCCTTTCACGGGGTATGCCTTGTCATCGACGAAGGTCATCGGTTTCTTGGCAACCGGAAGCGAGCCGATATACTTCTCGACCAGCGGTTTGAGCGTATTCAGATCGACATTGCCGACGAACGTGAAAACAAAGCTGTTGGCACTGGGGTAGAGCTTGTTGTAAATGGCAGGCAACGCCTCGAAGCTGAATTTATCAATAAGGTCATTCGTGAGCATCAGACGGCGCGGATTATTGCCGTATGCGGTTTTCATAAAGTGTTCACCGGCAATGAAATCGGGATTCATTTTTGCGTTCTCTAATTGAGCGCGAACCATCTTGATCAGGTTGTCGTAATCGCTCT
The DNA here is from genome assembly GCA_964532025.1 of uncultured Alistipes sp. Classification (GTDB taxonomy): domain Bacteria; phylum Bacteroidota; class Bacteroidia; order Bacteroidales; family Rikenellaceae; genus Alistipes. Next base: position 18,618 of record CAZHEY010000017.1, read on the forward strand.
TGTCGAAACGCGGTTGGGTGAAGTTCAGGTAGAGCAGCTGAAGCATCGTCTCCATATCTTTGGGTGAGCAGCTGCCTCCCATGACGCTCGAATAGTTGCTGGGCGAAGTCTGAATATAGGCCGATTTGCCGGAGAGTTGCTTCTTCAACTCCGAAGCAGAGAATCTGCCGACACCCGACATCGAATTGATCGAAGACATCAGTTCGCCCATATAAAACTCCTCGTCGCTCAATACCGACAGACCACCTTCGGCGAATGCTTTCAGTTGAACCTCGTCGGCCTTGAATGTGGTGGGCTTCACGACGATTTTCACGCCGTTCTTGAGTGTCCACTCCGTAGTACCGAGCTTCTCATCCGTTGCCGTCGCCTTCACCGGCGAACCCTTCAATACGATATTCTCGGCAATCAGCGGCTCTTTGACGATGTTGTCCTCATAGGCCGTAACCTCCGATTGGCTGACCTTCTCGCGGATAGCAAGCAGTTCGGCTTCCGTCGGAGCTGCCAAGCCCTCTTTGACCGGTGCATTGACCACAATCACCTGATTGTTGGGCGTAATGGTCTGCTTTGCAAAGGCGTTGATCGCATCAACATTGATTGATTTGATCAGCACGCTGTCGAGCTGCCATTCGGTTTCGGCATCCGGAATCGCGGTGTTCTTGGTGTAGTTGTCGAGGTAATTGTTGACATAGCTTTCGTTCGTGCGGTCGTTGCGGTTGGCATACGAACGCTCGGCACGACGCATCAAATCGTTCTGTGCGCGCTCGAACTCGCCTTGGGTGAAACCAAAGCGGCGAATTTTCTCCATTTCGGTATAGAGAGCCTCGAATCCGCGGTTCAATTTCCCGTCTTGGGTTACAGCGATAAAGATCGTCGAGTGCATCGTCGGGATGATACCCAGTGCATCGCCGGTATCCATGCCTGCACCGAGGAACGGAGCATCGGGTTTCATCGACAACTCCTGCAAACGAGCATTGCCCATTGTGCTTATATAGGATTGAATGATGTCAACCATATACCCGTAGATCAGGCTGTTGTACTGTGCAGGAATAGCCGGACGCTTGATGAACATCTGCACCTTGGTGCTCTGCATTTCGGGGTCGGTATAGATGCTGACAATCGGAGCGTCGTTGTCGGGTACTGTGTTCACCTCTTTCTGCGACGCATCGGCAGCCGGAGTAGGAATATCGCTCATGCCCTTCTTGATTTTAGCCTCTATGGCATCGACATCGACATCACCGACAACGATGATTGCCTGATAATCGGGGCGATACCATTGGCGGTAGAAGTCGACAAGTGCTTCGTGCTTGAAACTCTTTAGACCGTCGAGATAGCCGATCAGGTTGCGGTTCTCGTACTTCGAGCCTTTGCCGATTGCCTTGATCATGGCGATCATTGAGCGGAATTGTGCGCCGTCACGCGTGCGCAGCTCCTCGGAGATTACGCCGCGTTCCGAGTCGATCTCCTCGGGTTGCAGGGCGATGAAGTGCGACCAGTCGTGGAGGATCAGCAGCGCGCTGTCGATGATACCTTCGCGCGAAGTGGGAACGTCGGAGATGTTGTATACGGTTTTGTCCCAGCTTGTTGCTGCATTGAGGTTTGCGCCGAATTTTACACCGACGGTTTCCAGATACTCTGTGAGCTGTTTGCCCGGCAGATTCTTGGTTCCGTTGAATGCCATGTGCTCCAGAAAGTGAGCCAGACCCTGCTGTGCGTCATTCTCCTGAATTGCGCCGACGTTATGCAGGATATAGAAGTCAGCTTGCCCTTTGGGCTTCTCGTTGTGACGGATGTAGTAGGTAAGTCCGTTCTCTAATTTACCCGTGCGGACGTCCTTATCGGGCGTAATTTCCGACATCGGATTGATTTGTGCTACGGTGCTGCTTGCCGCGAACCACGTCGCTGCGATAAGCAAAAACAGTTTTTTCATAGGCTTTGATTATTAATAAATAACGTTAATTTATTCAGTTGTTGTTTCGGGTCGATATTCGATTACATCCCCCGGTTGGCAGTTCAATTCGCGGCATACCGCTTCGAGTGTCGAAAAGCGAATGGCCTTGGCCTTTCCGTTTTTGAGAATCGAGAGATTTGCGGGCGTAATATCTACACGCTCGGCCAATTCGCCCAGCGACATTTTACGTTTCGCCATCATGACATCTATGTTGATAATTATTGCCATATCATACTCCTCTCTGGATAGGTTATTGCTATTAATTGCATTTTATATAGGTTAGATCGTGAATTTCTGTTCCTCACTGAGGTTGTATCCGATTGCAAACACCTCGGCGGCAAAGAGAATCAGGATGCCCATGATGATGTTCGAATAGGAGAGTTGGAATGCCGTTTCGACCGAATATCCGCTTGCCGAGAGCAACTCGGCCGCCTTGGTCGATATGCGCCAATCGAGGAATCCTTGGAGCAGCTCCATGAATATCGTCAGCACGCCGATTGCACGCAGATACCAGACATTGCGCTTGTCGAGCGTTCCCTCTTCGCGAATCGAGCGACGCAGCGAGTAGATGATGATTCCCATGAGGATGATGACGGCCAGATAGGCCAACGGATTGATCATCGTCAAGAGGTAGTACCACGGATTTCCGCCGATCGAGCTGAATGCAAGCCCCATGACCGAAGCCCCCGGTGCATCCTGTTCGACGGTCATAGCCATCGTTTTCGTGCGTGCCGTGATCGTCGCCGAGTTGCTGCCCGCGATCTGGATCGGCTCCTGATCGTTCAGCGTGATATTGCCCAGCGTATAGATCATGCGGGGAGTTCCCGATGCCCAGCTCTTGACAATGTGGTTTCCCAGCTCTGTCCCTTCGTTGTATCCTTTGTTGAAGTGAGGAACGATGCTGTGTGCGATGCTGATAGCCAAGATGATGAAAAACGTGATGTAGATGACCAGCAGACGGTGCAGTAGCGATTTTTTGTTTTGCATAGATTCTGTTTGTTTAACTCTTACGGGACAAAGATAGAATTAATTTCTGAAAAACAAATAATATTTATCGTTTTTCGATAAAATATTTTTATACCAAGAACCGAATCATTCAGCCGATAGCTGCCTTATGCACTATATTGTAGGAAATAATCTCCTACAAATATAGAAAAAACTATCTTTGTCCATCTTATAAAGCTAAAACAAGAAGAATATGGCTGAGAAATCTCATTATAACTATCGGGTCGAGCCGCAGAATGTTGATTTTACACTCCGCGCAACGATTGCTTCGTTCGGAGAGGCTATTCTCAATACAGCCGGATTGGATGCCTACGGCAAAGGCTTCGGGCTTGATGCGCTGAATGCCGACAACCATTCGTGGGTCTTGTCGCGTATGGCAATCGAGCTGGATTGTCGGCCGGCGCAATATACCGATTACACGATCGCAACATGGATCAACGATTATGGACGCGTCCTCTCCACCCGTAATTTCACGCTGACCGATGCCGACGGGCACGAATTTGGCCGAGCGGTGACCCAATGGGCCATGATCGACCTGAAGAGCCGCACGGCCCTCGACCTTTCGTGGGTGGGCGATGCCCATACCGATGCGCTGGTCGATGCTCCATCGCCGACCGAGAAGCCGCGAAAGATTCGCGACGTGCATCCGACCGAGCAAATGGAGCACCGCGTGGTTTACAGCGATATCGACTTCAATCGTCACGTCAACACGATGCGTTACATCGAGATGATGCTCGACATGCTGCCCATGGATATGCTGACGCAGGAAGCTCCTGTGCGGCTCGATATCCATTTTCTACACGAATGCCGCTATGGTCAAACCTTGACGGTGGGGTGCGAATTGCGCGAACGCGCAGGTGTGTTCGAGATCTCCGGGGACGGAACGACCGCCGCCGTGCGCGCCTGCGTAGCGTGGAAATAGGCCGATCGGGGAGATCCTCCGTTCGGGTTGTGGTATGGGTTTTGCTCGTTTCGGGCAAAACCCTTTTTTATGGAAAACACCACCAAAACCGAAAACAAGTATCAGGTGAGCATTGATCTGATGAACGATGCCATTGGCAAGGAGATCTCTACGTCGTTGCAGTACATGTATTTCCACACGCACCTTGAAGATGCTCGTTATGCCCATTTATCGCAAATCCTGCGCGGAATCTCCATTGCCGAGATGCGCCACATCGAGGAACTCTCTGATCGGATCTTGCTTCTTCAGGGCGATGTCGACATGAATGCCGCATTCCGCACCCGACAGATCACCTCGGTCTGCGAAATGCTTCGTATGGCGATGCAGCTGGAGCAGAGTACCATAGATAGCTATAACGATGCCTCGCGGATCGCCGCGGAGCACCGCGACGCCGTGACTCATCGGCTCTTTCAGGATCTGATCGGCGAGGAGGAGCGACACCTCGATACTTTCCGCACCGAACTGCAAAACCTGATCGACTACGGCGAGAAGTATCTGGCACTCCAATCGGTAGCGGCGAGCGAGGAGCAGGCCGAAGAGTTCGAACACGGGAAATAGCCGCTCCACTTTTTTTGAAATCAGCGGCGGCATTCGGGACGTAATCTGCACAGAATGACAATTTTTTGTTATCTTTGTTCCTATGAAGATAACCGTATTAGGCCCTGCGCATCCGTATCGCGGCGGATTGGCTTCGATCATGGAGATCTTGGCTCGGACATTCCAGCAACGCGGCAATGAGGTGGATATCAAAACGTTCACATTGCAATACCCGTCGTTGCTGTTTCCCGGCAAGAGCCAAACGCTCGAATCGCCCGCACCCGAAGATCTGCGCATCACGCGTTGTGTGAATACCATGAATCCGCTGAACTGGCTTCGCGTCGGTCGGCGGATTCGGCGCGAATCGCCCGATTTCGTCCTGCTGAAATATTGGACGCCCTTCATGGCGCCCTGCTTCGGTACGATCGCCCGGTTGGCACGCGGCAACGGACACACCAAAGTCCTATGCCAGATTGACAATGTCGAGCCACACGAACACCACCTGACCGACCGACCGTTCAACCGCTACTTCCTGCGTGCGGTCGACGGCTTTATCTATATGTCCGAACAGGTACATGGCGAGCTGGCCGCCTATACGGCTGTGCCGGCGTTGTTTTCACCGCATCCGCTGTTCGAGAATTTCGGTCAGCGGGTCGATCGCAGCGAGGCGTGTGTGCGCCTGTCGCTCGATCCGGCGATGAGCTATGTGCTTTTCTTTGGGCTGATTCGCGATTACAAAGGACTTGATTTGCTGTTGGATGCGTGGGCGCAGCTCAAACGTTCCGGAAAAACCGTTGGCCGGAAGTTGATCGTTGCCGGCGAGTTTTATGCAGCCCGTGAGCCTTACCTGCAACAGATTGCCGACTCCGGATTGCAAGACGAAGTTTTGCTTCACGACCGGTTTATCCCCGACGAGGAGGTGAAGTATTACTTCTCGGCAGCCGATTTTGTGGTGCAGCCCTATAAAACGGCGACCCAGAGCGGTGTGACGCAGATCGCCTACCAATTTTGCACGCCTATGGTGGTGACGCATGTTGGCGGATTACCCGAAATCGTTCCCGATGGCAGGGTAGGGTATGTCTGTGCGCCGACGGCTGCGAGTGTCGCCGAAGCCATTGCGCGCATGTACGAAGGCGATGCGATCGTCCGGTTTCAGCAAAACTGCATCGAGGAGCGCAAACGCTTTTCGTGGGAGGAGATGTGCAACCGCATCACGGAGCTTTATGAGCAGGTGAAGTAGCCGCGCCATTCCGTAACAACAAAAAAACGCAGGGATTTTTCCCTGCGTTTTTTGTTCGGTATGCGAATCGTTATTTCTTGATATTCGGCAACTCGAGTCCGTATTTCTTTTGGCGGTCTTCGGCCTTGAGCCAGAACCCAAGCAGCATGGCTGCAACGCCGCAGCTGGCGAAGATCAGCATCGAAGTGGTGTAGTTGTAAGCCGTGCCTTCGATGTGGTTGGGATTGCTCACCTTCAGCGCATAACCAATGATTGCCGGGAATGCGCACAGTCCGATGTTCTGAATCCAGAAGATCAGCGAGTAGGCCGAACCGAGGTAACGTGTCTCCACGATTTTGGGAACCGACGGCCACAGAGCCGCGGGAACAAGCGAGAACGACACACCGAGCACAACGATCGCGGCATAGGCGACCCAAGTGCTGGGGTAAGCCGGGAGGACAAAGGCGAAGATCAGGTGGCAGAGAGTCATCAACACCGCGCCGAAAATCAGCATCGTAGCACCTTTGCCCTTGCGGTCGAGGAAGTTACCCAATATTGGCGTAATAGCTGCTGCCCCCATTGGGAACCAGCGGAAGATGTTGGCCGCCGTAGCTGCCGAGATATTGAGGTTGCTTTCGAGCATGTTCGTGGCGAAACGCTGGAAGGGGAAAATCGCCGAGTAGTAGAGTACACACAGCATGGCAATGATCCAGAACACTTTGCTGCTCAATATCTTGCCGAGGTCGCTGACGCGGAAAGCCTCTTCGCTCTCGCCGCTGGTGTTCTGTTCGCCGATCTGCTTGTCGAGTTTGCGATCCATGAAGGTGAAGATCGTGAAGGTGAGCAACCCGATGAGCAACAGCACGGTGCAGAATGCCACGGGGCGCACGACCGATGCCGGAGCCATGTTGGCCAGCCAAGGCGAGATCGAGAAGATTGCGAAAACACCGACGCGGGCAATAGCCATTTCAAGTCCCATGGCCAGTGCCATCTCCTTGCCGTCAAACCACTTGGCGATGGCTTTCGATACGGTGATACCGGCCATTTCGCAGCCGCAGCCGAAGATCATGAATCCCAGCGAGGCGAGTTTTGCCGAGGCGGGCATCGTAACCCACCAGCTGCCGAGCCATTCGGCGAGTGCCGTGTCGGTAAATCCGTCGCTGATAGCGTAATACTTGATGCAAGCTCCGATGAACATGAGCGATGCCGAAAGCTCACCCGTGAAGCGGATTCCCATTTTGTCGAGGATGATACCTGCCAGAATCAGAAATCCGAAGACATTGAAGATGAACTCCGAGCTGCCGTACATACCGAACACATCGGAAGTCCAGCCGCGCTGTGCCTCGATCATACTTTGCAGCGGGGACATGAGATCGACAAACATGTAGCCGAAGAACATCATCAACGCAATCAGGATGAGCGCCGTCCAGCGCGCCCACGTCGAGTCGTTGATTTTTCGTTGGATAATTTCTACCATGATTTATTTGAGTTTGAGTTAATCTTCGAGTGTTGCATAGCGTTTCAACGTTTCGTATGCTTCCGTGATGCCCAGTTCACCGGCTTTCGACAGGTCGAGGCATCCCTTTCGGGTATCTTTCATGAATATTTGAATGACACCGCGATTGTAGTATGCTTCGGCAAAGAACGGATTGAGCTCGATTGCCTTCGAGTAGTCTTGGAATGCCTCAGGCAGGCTGCCGGAGAGAGCCAGCAGGTTGGCCCGGTTGTAGTAGGCGTAGGCGAAGTCGGGGAAGAGCTTCACGGCTTTGTTCAGGTCGGCCACCGCTTCGTCGTAGCTATATGTGCGTTTCGATGCGCTGTGCAGTCGGTTTGCCGGATCGGAGTCGATCGCAATCCGCTGATAGGAGTTGTCGATCGAGGAGATGAAGTCGATCATCTCGGCGCGCGTGGTCGAGCGATTTAGATAGAGGAACGGATTGGTCGGATTCTGCTCAATTGCCAGCGAGAATGTACTTACCGCATTGGTATATTGCTTGACCAACGACTGCGTTACACCGCGCTCAAAGAGCACCGTCCACGACGATTGGCCGTTCATCAACTCCTCGGTATACTCCTTGTCGAGCAGAACGAGCGTATCGGCGGCAATGTTACTTTCGCGCCACGAGAGCGCGAGGTATTCGTTGTCGATGCGGCGTTTGAAATCCTCTACGCGCTGCATGTGGTAGCGCGAAGCGGCGGGCAACGTATCGGGACGCATGAGCGTGAATTTGAAGAGTGGCAGCAGGCGCATCTCTTCGCGTGCCCCGCTGTGCCCGGCTACGCGATCGAAGCTGTTGCCGGAGAACTTGCTATCGAACGAGAGTAGCCGGTCGAATCGTTGCGTCGTATCGGCATATATAGAATAGGTACTGTCGCTCACACGAGAACGGTAAGCGGCGATTTTGCGTTGGGCGATGTCGCGATCCTGCCTTGCGCCTTTCGGATCGCGCAGCAGCGTGCGCAGCTGGCTGCGATAGATGTAGGCATTGGCAAAGTCGGGGTAAAGCCGAATGGCCGAAGTATAGTCGGCGACGGCCTTTTCGATCTCACCCAGCTGGGCATGGACTCCGGCTCGGTTGTAGTAAACCAGCACGTTGTTGGGCGAGTAGAGCGCAACTTTGTCGTAGTCGTCGAGTGCCCGGTTGTAGTCGCCGATCTGGGTGCGGAGCATGGCGCGGTTGAAGTAGCCGAGTGAATTGGTTGAATCAAGACCCAGCACCCGGTCGAAATCGTACATGGCCTGCATCGGACGATTGGTCTCGGCATAGACCAACGCCCGGTTGAAGTAGGAGGGCACATAGGTCGAGTCGCACGAGATTGCCATGTTGAAGTCATTCTCTGCCTCGGGGTACTGTTTCTGCTGCATGTGCAGGCTGCCGCGACGGTTGTAACCGTCAGGATTCTCGCGATTTGTCCGGATTGCGGTGTTGAAATTCTCGTAGGCACGCACCGTGTCTTTGAGGTAGAGGTAGCCGACGCCCCGATTGATGTAGGCTTCGGCAACTTTGTTTTCGTGGCGGATGAATTTGTCGAAATCCTCGACCGCCCGCGCGAACTGCTTGTCCTGCAAACGGGTGATGCCCCGATAGAAGTAGGGGCTTGGCAGGTCGGGACGCAGGTCGATAGCCTCGGCGAAATCGCGTAGCGCATCGTCGTAATTACCTAATCGCGAGCGGGTAATGGCGCGGTAGGTGTAGGCTTGGGTGTATACCGGATTCTTGCGGATTGCCGTCGAGAAATCGGCTTCTGCGCCGATCAGGTCGTCGAGGTTGTATTTGGCAATACCGCGCAGAAAATAGCCCTCGAATGCGTCTTCATCGAAGCGCAGCAGCGTGTTGAGCGTGCGGATCGCCTCCTGATAATCTTTGTTCATCATGCTGCGCTGTCCCATCCAGAAGAAATATTCTCGATTGTATTGCGCGCGCGCCTCTGCGCCGCCGAGCAGCGCGATACCCAAGATGATGCCGAAGATTATTTTTCGCATGTGTTCCGATTTGTTCCTTATAACGGGCTGAAAGAGTCTTTTATTATTCGATTTCGTAACCGAATCGCCGCAATTGCCGTTCGTTATTCCGCCAATCGTCGTTGACTTTGACGAAGAGTTGCAAGAAGACTTTCTTATCGAGGAACTGCTCCATATCCTCGCGTGCTGCCGTACCTACCTTCTTGAGCATCTCGCCTTTGTGACCGATCAAAATTCCTTTCTGTGAGTCGCGCGACACGTAAATGGTTGCCGCGATGCGGTCGATCGTCGGTTCTTCCTTGTAGCTCTCGATCTCGATTTCGCAGCAGTAGGGGATCTCCTTGTCGTAGAAACGAAGTATCTTCTCGCGGATAATCTCCGAAGCAAAGAAACGCAACGTCTTGTCGGTCAGCGTCTCCTTGGGATAGAAAGCCGGGCCTTCGGGCAACATTTCGAGGATATTCAGGAACACCCCTTGGATGTTGAACTGCTCCTTGGCCGAGGTCGGGATGATCTTGGCCGTCGGAATCTCCTGCTGCCACTTTTCGACCAGCACTTCGAGTGCATCGGGCGTTGTGAGGTCTATTTTGTTGATTACCACAATGACCGGAATTCCGCTTTTGTTGATGCGGTCGATGATCTCCAGCGACCGTTCGCTGCGCTCCACCGTGTCCGTGACGTAGAGAATCACATCGGCATCGGTCACCGCCCCGGTCACAAATTTCATCATCGACTCCTGCAACTTGTAGTTGGGTTTGAGGATGCCCGGGGTATCGGAATAGACGATCTGGAAGTCGTCGCCCGAGACGATTCCCATGATGCGGTGACGCGTCGTCTGCGCCTTGGATGTGATGATCGAGAGTTTCTCGCCGACCAGAGCGTTCATCAGCGTCGATTTGCCCACATTGGGGTTGCCGATGATATTTACGAAACCAGCTTTGTGCATTGTTTTACGAGTATAATTTGGACAAAGATAACGATTATATCACCCTTCTGCAAACGTAGCATCGGTTAATTTACCCCGAATTTCAGGCGATTGACCCCTCGCGAAGTGGGATTTTCGATTTTTTATCTATATTTGCTACAAACAAAATTCTGAAACGATGAAAATATGCAACTCTTTTTATCTGGCTACACTGGCTCTGCTGTTGGTCACAACAGCTTGTGCGCAGAATCGCCCCGACCGCGACGCGCGCGCGGTGCTCGATGCAATCGCCTCGCGAACAAGCATCCGCGCTTATACACCGGCGGCCGTAGGTGCAGACACGGTCGAGCTGCTCTTACGTGCGGCAATGGCCGCTCCTTCGGCGCGCAACAAGCAGCCGTGGGCGTTCGTAGTGGTGGACGATCGGGCGCGCCTTGCATCGCTGTCCGAGCAGTTACCCTATGCGAAGATGTTAAAATCAGCTCCTTTGGCGATCGTGGTGTGCGGCGATCCCGAGATGAGCGGCGATTGGTGGGTGCAGGATTGTTCGGCTGCCACCGAGAATCTGCTTCTGGCCGCACATGCCGTCGGGCTTGGTGCAGTCTGGACGGGGGCTTATCCGGGAACGGAACGGGTCGATGCAATTCGGTCGGCATTGAACATTCCGTCCCCTCATCTTCCGTTGAATGTGATCGTTATCGGCTATCCTGCACAACAGCCCGAACCCAAACAGAAGTGGGATCCCGCAAAGGTGCATTACAACAGCTTCTCGGCCGAATAACCCGCTTGCGCTCGAAAGAAAACGATTGCATTTCCAACAGAAAGCCCTCTCTGCTATGTGCGGAGAGGGCTTTTTATAGGTATTCCGGTGCTTATCGGCGACCGGGCATTTTCGGCATTTTGAGATTACCGCCGGCAACGGCTTTCATCATCTTGCGCGTATCGTCGAACTGTTTCATCAGGCGATTCACATCGGCCACAGTCGTACCGCTGCCCTTGGCAATGCGTTCGCGACGGCGGGCATTGATGATCTCCGGCTGCTCGCGCTCGACGGGGGTCATCGACGAGATAATCGCCTCGGTCTGCTTGAAGACATCGTCGGGAATATCGACATTTTTGAGCATTTTGCCCATGCCGGGAAGCATCGAAGCCAGATCTTTGATGTTACCCATCTTCTTGATCTGCTGGATTTGACCAATGAAGTCGTTGAAGTTAAACTGATTTTTGACCAGTTTCTTCTTGAGCTTACGAGCCTCCTCCTCATCGAACTGCTCCTGCGCCCGCTCCACAAGCGAAACCACGTCGCCCATGCCCAAAATTCGGTCGGCCATACGTTCCGGGTGGAAGACCTGAAGGGCATCCATCTTCTCGCCGCTCGAGATGAATTTCAGCGGTTTGTCGACCACCGAACGAATCGAAATGGCCGCACCGCCACGGGTGTCACCGTCGAGTTTGGTCAAGACAACGCCGTCGAAATCGAGCCGGTCGTTGAACTCCTTGGCCGTATTTACGGCATCCTGACCGGTCATGGCATCGACCACAAAGAGCGTCTCGGCGGGTTTAACTGCCGCCTTGATCGCTGTGATCTCCTGCATCATCGCCTCGTCGACCGCCAGACGTCCAGCCGTATCGACAATCACGACATTATATCCGTTTTGACGCGCGTGGCGGATCGCATTTTCAGCGATCTCCACCGGATTTTTGTTCCCCTCCTCGGTGTAAACCTCCACTCCGATCTGCGAGCCGAGTACCTTCAACTGGTCGATAGCGGCAGGACGGTAGACGTCTCCGGCAACCAACAGTACCTGACGGCCTTTTTTGCTCTTAATGAATGAGGCTAATTTACCCGAAAATGTCGTTTTACCCGAACCCTGCAAACCGGCGATCAGGATCACGGCCGGCGTGCCGTCCAATTTGATGTCGGTGGCCGTGCCGCCCATCAACTCGGCAAGCGAGTCGCGGACAATTTTGGTCATCATCTGACCGGGATTGACGGCGTTAAGCACATTCTCGCCCAGAGCCTTCTGCTTCACCTCGTCGGTGAATGACTTGGCTACCTTATAGTTGACGTCGGCATCGATCAATGCACGGCGAATCTCCTTGAGCGTTTCCGCAACGTTGATTTCGGTGATGCGGCCCTCACCTTTGAGGATTTTGAACGACCGTTCGAGTTTATCTGTTAAATTTTCAAACATAGGGTTGTCGAATTTTGCTCACAAAGATAACGAATAATTCACAAACAGCAAGCGTCGTAGTGATTTTCGGAACGCCGGCAACCGTCCGTTTGCACTTTTCGGCGTAAATATTGGGCGATTCGGCGCATTGTGCTATCTTTGCGGCTGAAATGAACGGCAAAAACATGAGAAAAACAGCTTTCGCGACACTCCTCGCACTTCTGTATTGCGTCAGCGGCGTGGCGCAGGATACCAAGGAGTCGCGGACTTCGAAAAAACTGCCTTATGGTAACGAGATCGGCATCCGCTATGGGGCACAGATCAACCTTGGTAACAGACACAATATGTCGCCCGACTTGCAGGCTTTCGCTATCGACTATGCCCGCTACAACTACTTCAACATCGGATTCCGCACGGGACTGAATGTCTTCCTCGACGCTGACGTTCACGACTACTATTCGGTACCGCTGCAATTCACGTGGCGCACCGGTGTATTGCGTCGAAGCCAGCAAAATAGCTATGCGAGCGACAACGACTACTATCATAACAACTATTACGGCGGGGAGAAGATCAATGCCGGGAGCGCGTTTCTGAGTGCGTTGTTCGCGATCATTCCGTCGAGCTTTGAACTGCACACGGGATTCACGCCCGGTATGATGTTTGGCCCGCTCAGCCTGCCACCCAACAACATGGGATTCATCGCCAAGCATCGTTTCACCTGTACCTACGATATCGGCGCGCGGCTTATCATCCCGATCTGGCGGTTCAATCTTTTCGGCGATTTCACCTACCATTGTTATATTACCGACAATTTCGGTGTTTCGTACACCGACTACACGCCTTCGCGTTCTTACATGGGGATGAGCGTCGGACTCTCGTTCAACTTTTAGCGGGTTTGCGGTGTGTCAGCACGGCAGGCCAGCCTCGCTATAACAGGCCAGCCTCGTAGTAGATGACAATCTGTTCGATCATACGGTCTTCGCCGGTTTTGTCGTATTCCGACTTCAGATTTTGGCCGAAGATTTTCGACACGCCCTGCCAGAACCCGGCGACGAACCCGCCCCGAAACTCCTTGAGCACTTCGTAGGCCGTGTACTCCGTTTCGCGGTCGATCAGCTTCAACAATACGCGACCTTGTGTGCGGGTCATGTGTTTGAGCACCGGGGTATATTCGTCTTTGATTTCGCGATATACCTGTTTAATATATGCTTTTTGCTCTTTTTTGCTCTTGAGTCGGCAGAGCTCCTCCTCCATCGTTGCCATTTTCGCACGAGCTATTTTGGCGATGGGATAGACCCTCTTCACGGCATCGACCAGCCGGCGATAACGTCGCAGATCGACCGGTCGGCTGAAGATGTAGACGGGCAACGAGTGGATCAGCGGAATAGAATCACCCTGTTCGACGACCCATTCCTGATGCCAGAAGCCGTGATTCTGTGCCTGCACCACATGTAGTGCGGCAAAAAGTGCAACAACCGTGATAAGCCATTTTCTCATTTCCGTAAATTATATTACCTTTGCAAAAATAAGGATTTAATTTCAGAAACGTTTTTTTTAACACGATATTATGTTGGAAAAAGGAATGTCGGCACGCGCGTTAACGACGGTAACCGACGCAAATACAGCCGCAACAATGGGTTCGGGCGACTTGCCGGTCTTCGCTACACCGGCCATGGTGGCACTCATGGAACAGGCGGCCATGACCGCAATCGCTTTGGAGCTGCCCGCCGGTTCGACCACCGTCGGAGCCGAGATGAACGTAACGCACATCAAGCCTTCGGGCTTGGGAGTCGAGGTCACGGCATCGGCCGTATTGACCGAGGTCGAGGGTCGCAAGCTAACCTTCAATGTCGGTGCACGCGATGCCGAGGGCTTGATCGGCGAAGGGGTGCATGTTCGCTATGTAGTAGATCGGGCGAAGTTCATGGCCAAAGTCCACTGATCCGCCCCATATTCTATAAACCAAAAGAGACAGCCTCGGAATCCCGAAGCTGTCTCTTTTTATTACGAGCAGAGCGATCTGCTACAATCCGATCAGGTGCTCCAGCAGGATCACGCCGATACCGGCCAGATAGCCAACGAAGGCCAAGAAGGTGATTTTCTTGAAATACCAAGCGAAGTTGATCTTCTCCAGTCCCATGGCCACGACACCCGCCGCCGATCCGATAATCAGCATGCTACCGCCGACACCGGCGCAATAGGTCAGCAGATGCCAGAAAATTCCGTCCTGCACAAATTGCTGGAGGTAGGCTGCATCGGTGCTTGCTGCAATGGATGCAGCATCGGCAATCGGATACATACCCATACAGGCGGCGACCAGCGGCACGTTATCGACAACCGACGACAGCACACCGATCGCACCGGCGATGGCAAAGACCTCGTGAACTTGCTTGTCGAGCCAGTCGGCCATGTTGGTCAACACGCCGGCACTTTGCAGTGCTGCGACGGACATCAAGATGCCGAGGAAGAAAAGAATAGTCGGCATGTCGATGTGTTTCAGCACCTTCGACACGCGCGGCTTGATCGAGTCCTCCATATTTCCGTTGCGGTGGTAGATAATCTCGGTCAGCACCCACATAAATCCCAGCGACACCATCATTCCCATGTAGGGCGGCAGATGCGTCACCTCCTTGAATAAGGGGACGAAAAGCAGGCTCAAGACGCCGGTTGTGAGCATGAATTTGCTCAACTTGGGGCTGATGCCTTCGGGCAGGCTGTCGGCAAATGACTGGGTATCGCTGACGATAGAATCCTCGTTCTTGATATACCGCACGGCAATTAGAGTCGGAATAATAACCGAGACCAGACAGGGGATGAACAGGCTGGAGATCAATGCTCCGGCCGTTACGTTTCCGCGCATCCAGAGCATGATCGTCGTCACGTCACCGATAGGCGACCACGCACCTCCGCTATTGGCGGCAATCACGATCAGACTGGCGAATATCCAACGCTCTTTGGAGTCGGAGATCACCCTTCGCAGCAACATAATCATGATGATCGTGGTGGTCATGTTGTCCAGCGCGGCCGACATGAAGAAGGTGATGATTGAGATCATCCACATCAGCTTGCGCTTGTTGTGGGTGGTGATGTGGTCGGTGATCACATTGAATCCTCCGTAACGGTCGATCAGGTCGACGATCGTCATGGCTCCGATCAGAAACACTAAGATCTCACACGTGCTTCCCAGTTCATCAACCAAATCCTGTTGGATGTGGGCGTCGTTTCCCAAAAGACTGAAAATCGTCCAAATAGCACCTGCCATAAGCAGTGCAATAGCCGATTTATCCACTTTGGTTTTGTGCTCCAATGCGATGAAAACATAGCCCACCACAAAAAGCAAAATCATGCTTTGAATCATAACGTATAATGTATTAGGTATTTACCCAATTCGGCAGCCACTTTGTGAGGCATGCCGTGCGCAAAAATAGTAAAATTACGCTCTGCTAATACGAATCACGCTATTTTTTATTTGTAAAGTTGGATTTTGAAATTTTTTGTGTATCTTTGCCGACGCTTTCGAGCAATTGTTTGAGCTGTGGTGTAATGGTAACACAGCAGATTTTGGTTCTGTCGTTCTGGGTTCGAATCCCGGCAGCTCAACACTAACGAGGAATTTTCCCTATGGAAAGTTCCTCGTTTTGTTTTGGATACGTGCTTCTTGCCGTTGCCCCGTTTCTGGGAATCAAGCAGTAATCGTTGTTGGTATCCCCATTTGGGATTAGGTTGAGAATTTCTTGGTGAGTTGTTTTCGGCTTGCGCAGCAAGTCGGCAGGCCGCAGCTCCGCCACGCGGAGGCCTGCTCTTCGCTGCGCTTCGAGCCGTCCCCGCGAGCTGCGGTCTGAGAACAAAAACAAAATTCCCTTAAAAAGAAATCTGCCAACAAGGATTATTGCTTGATCCGTTTATGGGTGATGATGCGCGAGATCCACAACAGAATGATTGCGCCGATCACGGCCGTGATGAGGCTTCCGATCTTGTTGGTAGGGAAAATTCCGACCAATGAGAAGAGCCAGCCACCCAGAATTCCGCCGATGAGTCCGACGATCAGATTGACAAACAAGCCCGACCCTTCGCCTTTGACGATCGAGTTGGCGACCCAGCCGGCGGCAAGGCCGATAAGCAGATACCATAAAAAAAACATACGCGTGCAATTTTAATTACACGCGTCGTTGCAAATCCCGTTCCCGTTTCGGCGCAACTTCTTACTTGGCCGATTTTAGTGCTTTGGCCAACTGATCGGGACACGACGTCCCCTTGCCGTGGCAGTCGATGCCTTCGAGTTTGACGATGGCCTCCTCGACGCGCATGCCGCACACGAGAGCCGCAATGCCCTGCGTATTGCCGTGACAGCCGCCCGTGAAGGCTACCTTGCGAATGATCGGCCCGTCCAATTCGATGTCGATCAACCGTGAGCAAGTGCCGACGCAGGTATGTGTGATTTTTTGTATCATCGTTTTTTTTCGTTTGCGGGGGCAAAGATAAAAAAAGTGTTTTGAATTTAGAAATATCGGAGTGCGGGTATCCGCAGCAACACCGAACCAGTAAGAATTTTTTTCGTAAAACAGAACCACTTCTGAAAAAAATGCCGAAATTTGCGGCCGAATCAGAATTTAGAGAGAATGAACGCTGTTTGGATAGTACTACCAATTTTGACGTTGCTGATGTTCGAATTGGGCTTGACGTTGGATTTGAAGGATTTTCGACTCTTTATTAGTCGGCCGCAACCCATTATTGCCGGGTTAATCGGGCAAATTGTGCTGCTGCCGCTGTTGGCCGTCGCTCTGGGTTTGCTATTTCGGCTCGACCCGCTCTTCTTCGTCGGGCTGGTGCTGATAGCCTGTTCCCCCGGTGGTAGTTCTTCGAATGTCTTTTCGATGGTTGCCAAAGGCGATGTCGCTCTTTCGGTGTTACTCACGGCGTTGAGCAGTTTGATAACGCTGATTACCATTCCGCTGATTATGCAATACGCCGTGCGCATGGCCAATATCGACGGGGTGACGATTCACCTGCCGGTGGGGCGGTTGATTCTCCAGAATTTCGTCTTGGTGCTTCTTCCTGTCGTGATCGGTGTGGCCACACGCTGGTTTTGGCCTGTGGTGGCCGAGCGAATCAATCGGGTGTTGGGAAAGATTGCGCTGCCGGCACTGTTGCTGCTGGCAACGATCTTCTTCATGCAGCACCACGTGGTCATTGCTGCCCAGATCGGTCGGCTCGGGGGCTGCATTGCGCTGATGATCCTGCTGGCGATGGGCGGAGGAATTGCCCTTTCGCGCGCATGGCGACTCTCGGGGCGTGAGCAGCGGACACTGGTGATCGAGATCGGAATGCAGAATGCGGCGCAGGCGATAGCTGTGGCGTCAAGCCCGTTTATTTTCAATAATGATCTGGTGGCTGTGCCGGCAATCATCTACGCTCTGCTGATGAATTTGATTCTGCTGGGCTATCTGTTTGTGGTCAAACGCCGTGCGGTTGATGTTTCATAAAATGTTGAAAACTTCCCTGCCGCGGATTTTGAAACCTGCATAATTATCCGCAGATTTGTAGTCGCAAAGGTATCCTCTGCGCAGGCTGTGGAGAGGATAAAAGGGAATCGGGTGTAACTCCCGGACAGTTCCCGCTGCTGTAAGTATCCTGCTGATTCACAGACCTTCTGTGAGCCACTGCCTCTGGGTGGGAAGGCTGTCTGTGGACGATACGAGTCAGAAGACCTGCCTTTGCGTATACAATGAACGATCCTGCGGGGGAACAGAATCTATTGTGAAACGATTTATTCAACAAGCAGCATGGACTACGCACAAATTTCCATCATCAAGCGTGATGGCAAAACAGAGTCTTTTTCTCTGGAAAAAATCATTCGCGCCATAACCAAGGCTTTTCGCGCCGGAGGAATCGCCGACGAAGAGCAGGTGATCGCGCAGATCGCCGAAGATGTGGCCGCGTCGATCGATCGGCCCGAAATCTCGGTCGAGGAGATTCAAGACCGGGTCGAGGAGCGGCTGATGCGTCGCAATCCCTCGATCGCAAAACGCTATATTATATATAGGGAGTGGCGCAACGTCGAGCGCGACCGCCGTTCGTCGATCAAGGAGGTGATGGACGGGATTGTCACCGTAGAGAAAAACGATGTCAACCTCTCGAACGCCAACATGTCGTCGCACACCCCAGCCGGGCAGATGATGACCTTCGCCTCGGAGATCACCAAAGATTATGCGCTGAAATATCTGGTGGGCGTGCGCTACGGACGGGCACACCGCGACGGCGACATCCACATTCACGACTTGGACTATTTCCCGACCAAGACGACGACCTGCATCCAATACGATCTGGGCGATATCTACGAGCGCGGATTTGCGACCAAGAACGGCTCGGTGCGTACCCCGCAGTCGATCCAGAGCTACGCAACCTTGGCGACGATCGTTTTCCAGACCAACCAGAACGAGCAGCACGGCGGCCAGTCGATTCCGGCCTTCGACCACTTTATGGCTCCCGGGGTGTTGAAGACATTCCGCAAGCACGTGATCGAAACGGTGTTGTTTCTTTGCGACCTGAAGGGGATTGCGCAACCCGATCGCGCTCGGCTCAAAGCACTTGCCGCGGCACATATCCCAACGATCGAGTCGAGTGAAGAGCGCATCGCCAGCTTGTCGAATGCACTTTCCGAACTTGCTATTTCGTTGACGGATAAGGAACTGAACCATATTTGGGCGGAAGCCTATAAAACCACACGCCGCGAGACACATCAAGCCATGGAGGGTTTTGTTCACAACCTCAATACGATGCATTCGCGTGGCGGCAATCAGGTGGTTTTCAGCTCGGTAAACTACGGTACGGACTACTCGCCGGAGGGCCGCATGGTCATTCGCGAGCTGCTCTCGGCAACGGTCGACGGGCTGGGACATGGCGAAGTGCCGGTTTTCCCGATCCAGATTTTCAAGATCAAGGAGGGTATCTCGTGGTGCGAGGAGGATTACAATTTGGCCGTCAAGTCATTCGACAAGGCACTGGCTGGTGAGTTGAAATTCAAAACTCCGAACTTCGACCTGTTGGTCGAGGCATGCCGCACCACCTCGATCGCCCTGTTTCCGAACTTCATGTTCCTCGACGCACCGTTTAATCAGCACGAGAAGTGGCGCATTGACGATCCCGACCGGTTTCGTTACGAGGTGGCAACCATGGGTTGTCGCACGCGTGTGTTCGAAGACCTGCATGGCGAGAAGACTTCGTGGGGACGCGGCAACTTGTCGTTCACCTCGATGAACATGCCGCGTCTGGCGATTGAAGCGGTGCGCGAAGCCTCGGCGATGATTCCCGACGAAAACCGCCTCGCAATCCGCAAGGAAGCGCGTGCGATCTTCCTCGAATCGGTGCGTAAGACGGCGACGATGATCGCCGAGCAGCTTTATGAACGCTATCAGTTCCAGCGCACGGCACTGGCGCGTCAGTTCCCGTTTATGATGTCGAACGACGTCTGGAAGGGCGGCGGCGCGCTCCAGCCCAACGATCCGGTGGGCGACGTGCTGCTTCACGGAACGTTGGGCATCGGCTTCATCGGCGGCCACAATGCCATGGCAGCAATTTATGGTGAGGGGCATGCCACCTCGAAGGAGGCTTGGCAGACGCTTTACGATGCGGTGACCGAAATAAATCGGGTGGTCGAGGAGTATAAAAACAAATACGGACTGAACTATTCGGTGCTGGCCACCCCGGCCGAAGGGTTGAGTGGCCGCTTCACGCGCATGGATCGGAAACGCTATGGCGAGATTCCGGGTGTCACCGACCGCGATTATTACATCAATTCGTTCCACCTCGATGTGCGCGAACCGGTGTCGATTGTTGAGAAAATACGCCTTGAAGCCCCGTTCCATGCGATTACACGCGGTGGTCACATCACCTATGTCGAGCTGGACGGCGAGGCAAAGAAAAATCCGGTAGCCATACTCAAGATCGTCAAGGTCATGGAGGATGCCGGCATTGGTTACGGTTCGATCAACCACCCGATCGACACCTGCCGAAAATGCAACTATCGCGGAGTGATCTACTCGAAGTGTCCGGCTTGCGGATCGGAGGACATCTCGCGTATGCGCCGCATCACGGGCTACCTGACCGGTAGTCTGGAGTCGTGGAACTCGGCCAAGCAGGCCGAAGAGCGCGATCGCGTGAAGCACAAATAATGGAATCGCTGCGGATCATAGGGACTTACCCCGAGACCATTGCCGACGGTTACGGATTGCGCTACGCGATCTACTTCGCCGGCTGTACGCACCACTGTCCGGGGTGTCACAACCCCGAAAGCCACGATCCGGCAGCCGGAGAGCCGCTGACCGACGAGTGGGTCGATCGAATCTGCCGCGAGATCGACGGAAATCCGATCCTCGACGGCATCACGCTCAGTGGTGGTGATCCGTTGCTGCATGCCTCGGCGATGTGCAACTTTCTGCGTACACTCAAAGAGCGCACAGCGCAAAATATCTGGTGTTATACGGGCTACACGCTCGAGGAGTGTCTTGCCGATCCGGCGCGACGATCGTGCCTGCAATGGATCGACACGTTGGTCGACGGTCGGTATATCGAGTCGCAGCGGGATCTGTCGCTCGATTTTCGCGGCAGCCGCAACCAACGCCTGCTCGACCTCCGGGCATTGGGATTTTAAGCGAGGTTTTCGAGCGCTTAATGGGTTGCCAGATACCAGCTTGTCTGCCGATTCTCGGTGGTGTAGCGTGTCGAAGGTTCGCTGAACGAGATTCCCGAATAGTAGGTGATCGGATTGAGCGCACCGTTGTATGTCGAGTAGAATCCCGGGGTGTTGTAACGCTTGAGAATGACTTGGTTGAGTTGCTGGGTAAACTCCTCGCGTGCTGCCGCATCGGCGCACGAAAGCGACACATAGTGGCCTAAATCGTAGAACAGGTGTGTGTGTAGTCCCTCGTATACTTGGAGTGTCGCCAAATCAAAAGCTTGTTTTTCGCTCTGGTTGACCCGTCTCATAGCCGTGGCCAACGCGTCCATTTGTGCCATTGACGCAATGGATATACATCCCGATTGTACGCTGTTAATCGTATTCCAATCGTTCTCATAGAAATTCCAAAACTCCCAGCAGACTTTGTCGAGATTCGCCAACGTTGCATTGTCGGCGAACAGATGAGGAATGATCCGTTTATATGGAAATCCCGCGCCCATGATTTCGCAAGGGGCAGCCACGACATAATCGACCGATTTCCGCAGTTCGTAGAGCGTTTCGGCATTTGCCATGAAGCAATCGTCGAAGATGAGGTATTCGAAACGATAGGGGAGTGCGTCGAGCGTTGCGGCCAGATCCGGAATATCCATTTCATGCTTTGGATCCCCAAACGAACGGGTAACCAATGCCCCCGGTGCAGGTTGCCAAAAGGCCTCTTCAGCGAGCTTCCGGCTGCGGTTGCTATTCGTAATAATACCCGACGATGCCGGAACCCACGCTTTACCGTGACAGCCGATGATAAGCCCGTAGTGCTCGGCCGGAGCTTCGACTTCGAGGTCGGCAAAAAGTCGACCGACGCTCTGGGACGAGGAGGCTTCGAACTCGGTGTAGCTCTTCAACTTTTTGGTTCGAACCGATTTCTTGCTACGGTCGTAGTATATCTCCAGCAGCTGGGCGGTCGAATTGTTGTCGGGCTGCCAACAAACCAAGATGCGGTTGTTCGCGCCGGGAACACTCTTGCTGACCGCATCGCGCACTCCTTCGACGTTATTTTTGAAATAATCGTACAGCGATCGCCCCGGCATGTAGAGCAGAACAGTATGCTCGGTAGCCGCCGAAGGATTGCCGCCGGAGGGTCGCTCCTTTTCGCAGGCGACAAAAACGAGGATCAATAGCAGGTAGAGTAGCCGTTTTGTCATAAATCGGTCTATTTATAGGTGTGTGGTTTCAGATTATTGAACTGCCATGTGCGGTCGCGCTTGTAGGTGTAGCCTTCGGGTTTATTGCGGTAGACGCGGCTGAAATCGAAATAGAATCCCTTGCGCTTCTTGCCGTCGACAACGTAGGGCACAGACAGGGGGACGAACTCGACGGCTCGGCTGATGATGCGTGCCTTACCGTAGGCGAGGTCTTCGGCTGCCAACACGTCGAGGGCATGGTCGAACATCAGCACGTGACGCGGCGACTTCTGCGACAGGCCGTCGCCCGATGCCAATATGGTGCGGATGACACCCTGCATGCGGCGCGAATAGGCTTTTTCCTGCTCCGCATCGCCCAATGCTCCGTAGGCGTAGGCCATCAAGTTGAGGATCTTCGGACTGAACGGGTCGTGTTTGAGGGCATCCGTGCCGACCGAAATCATCGTCTCGAGCGTCGTCTGCGACGGAGCTTCGGGATTCATTCCCGAAGCCAGCATCAGCAACTTATCCAGATCGGGATTGGTCGCCAGCGGCTTGTAGCTCTCCTGGTTGACATATCCGTAGTAAAGGTAATAATAATCCTCGTCGGTAAGCGTGGCATCACCGGCATTGTAACGGATCATCAGCCCCGTATAATAGAACGGAGAGTCGGAATTCATGGTGCGGTCGAGGATGATTTCATCGTCGGGAACCTTCGCCGAGGCGAGTATCGGAAGCGCAATCAGCAGGATAAGGAGTCGTTTCATTGAGTTTAATTTCTTACACTAACGCATAATTAGCGCAAATCGTATTTAGCAATCAGCATCTTGAATCTTTCGCGCAGCAGCTCCGATCCGGAAACCAACGGCAGCCGCATCGTCGAGCCGATTCGCCCCATGACCGAGAGTGCGCATTTGACCCCCACGGGATTTCCTTCGGCGAAGAGCGCATCGATCACCTCCGTAAGGTCGGCAAACAGCCTCTCGGCGGATTCGAAATCCCCGTCCTTGGCGAGGTTGACGCACTGCATGAAGCGTTTCGGAAAGGCATTGGCTGCAACCGAGATCACCCCGTTGCCGCCGCGCCGCATCAGCTCGAGCGTGATGCCGTCGTCACCCGACAAGACCAAGAATCCTTCGGGGCGGTTGTCGATGATGCGTTGCATCTGTTCGATGTCGCCCGATGCCTCCTTGATGCCGATGATGTTGTTGAAATCGCGCGCGATGCGCAGGGTCGTGTCCGAGGTCATGTTGACCCCTGTGCGTCCTGGAATATTATAGAGGATAATCGGCAGCGGTGAGTGTTCGGACACGGTGCGGAAGTGTTGATACAGGCCCTCTTGCGACGGTTTGTTATAGTAGGGCGTCACACTCAGGATCGCATCGGCTCCGCGCAGGTCGAATTCGCGCAGCTGGTCGAGCACTTCCGATGTGGAGTTGCCGCCGACACCCATCACCAGCGGCACACGGTGGGCGATCTGGTTGGTAATAAACATGGCGATTACGGCGCGTTCGGGCATGTAGAGCGTCGGCGTTTCGGCCGTCGTCCCCAGCGCAACGATGTAGTCGACACCGCCGTCGATCACATAGTCGATCATGCGGGCAAGGGCTTGGTAATCTACGCGGCCGTTCGAGGTGAACGGCGTAATCATTGCGGCACCTACGCCGGAAAGTTTTGATCTTATCATCGTCTTCGAGTTTCGTTAAAATAATTCTCCTTGTTGTGCAGCCGACGGCATCGAACTCTCCGACCCCTCGATCAGCGTCATAAACTCCTGCTCGCTGATGATGCGGATGCCCAGCTTCTCTGCTTTTTTGAGCTTTGCCGGCCCCATATTTTCTCCGGCAACGAGGTAGTCGACACTCCCCGATACGGCTGCAAGATTCTTGCCGCCATGCAGTTCGATCAGCTCCTTCAGTTCGTCGCGGCTGTGGTTTGTGAACTTGCCCGATATGACCAGACTTTTGCCCACAAGCGAGTCCGAGGCCCGTTCGCGGGCAACAGCTTCGAATTGCAGCCCCGCAGCGCGCAGACGGTTGATGATCCGCAGATTCTCCGGATCGGCAAAGTAGTCGGTGATCGCTTCGGCGATCTTGCTCCCCACCTCTGCGGCCTCGGTCAACTCCTCGCGCGTGGCCTGCATCACAGCATCGAGCGAGCGGAAATGCTCGGCCAGATACTTGGCCGTAGTTTCACCCACAAAGCGGATTCCCAGCCCGAACAGTACGCGCTGAAACGGCACTTCGGCCGATCGACGAATCGAACTGATGATGTTCTCGGCCGATTTTTCGCCCAGCCGCGGCAATGAAACCAGCTGCTCGGCGCGCAGGTCGTATAGGTCGGAGAGATCGTGAACCAACCCGTTCTCGAAGAGCAACTCGACCGTCTCGTCGCCCAGACCGTCGATATCCATCGCCTTGCGGCGGATGAAGTGGAGGATGCGGCCGATGATCTGCGGCCGACAATGGCTCTGATTGGGGCAATAGTGTTTGGCTTCGCCTTCGTATTGTACCAGCGGCGTGCCGCATTCGGGGCAGGTGGTGATGTAGCGGAATGGAACACTGTCGGCTGAACGCTGTGAAAGCTCCACGCCGGTGATCTTCGGGATGATCTCACCCCCTTTTTCGACATAGACCATGTCCCCCGGGCGAATATCCAGCAGGGCCATCTGCTCGGCGTTGTGCAACGTGGCACGGCGCACGGTAGTCCCGGCCAGCAACACCGGTTCGAGGTTGGCGACAGGGGTGATTGCCCCCGTGCGGCCGACTTGGAAGGTCACGCTGTCGAGCCGGGTGAGTGCCTGCTCGGCCTTGAATTTGTAGGCTACCGCCCACTTGGGTGCTTTGGCTGTGAATCCCAACTCCCGGCGGATGTCGAAGTCGTTGACTTTAATCACTACGCCGTCGGTGGGGAAGGGGAGCGAGCGACGTGCTTCGTCCCAATAATTGATGTAGTCGTCGATTTCGGCCGCACTATGGCAGATACGCATCTTATCCGAGATGCGGAATCCCCACGAACGCGCCTTCTCCAAACTATCCCAATGTGAGCGGAAAGGCAGGTCGTCGCCAGCTAACTGGTAGAGCGTGCAATCCAGTCCGCGTTTGGCAACCACACTCGATGCCTGCTGCTTGAGTGTTCCGGCGGCGGCATTGCGCGGATTGGCAAACAGAGCCTCGCCGGTGACCTCGCGTTCGGCATTCAGCCGATCAAACGAGGCGTAGGGCATGAGCACCTCGCCGCGGATTTCGAAATATTCGGGCCAGTCGTTGCCCTGAAGACGGAGTGGCACAGAGCGGATTGTGCGGATGTTGGCCGTCACATCGTCACCGTTCACGCCGTCGCCACGCGTCACCGCACGCAGCAAAGCTCCGTGTTCGTAGGTGAGCGAAATGGCCGTGCCGTCGAATTTTAGTTCGCACACGAAGTCGACCTTGCCAACTTCGCGCTCGATGCGTCCGATGAATTCGTGCAGCTCGTCGAGCGAATAGGTGTTGCCCAGCGACAGCATCGGGAAGCGGTGCTGCACGGTCTGGAATTCGGATGTCAGGTCGCTGCCCACGCGCACCGACGGAGAGTTGGGGTCGGCATATTCGGGGTGGGTGCGTTCGAGATCCTGCAACTCGCGCAGGAGTGTGTCGAAATCGAAATCGGAGATCTCCGGTGCGTTTTCGACGTAATATTTGTAGTTATGGTATTCGAGCCGACGGCGCAGCTCTTCGATTTTCTCGCGTATCATATTAATTGTATAACCAGCGTAAAGGTACGTATTTTGTCTGGAAGAAGAGATATTTTCAAAAAAAATTCAAAAAATAATTTCAGATTTGGTGCATAACATAAATTTTGCTTATACTTGCACAAAATTTCGCAGTACTACTATGACCAAACAGAATATGGCAAAAAAACACATCGTAACGAGCTACCATAATTTGAGCGCAGAATTGCAGGATGCGGTCAAAGGAAAATACCCGCTGGGGTTCACCGACAGCATGATGCGCGTCGAAAAGCCTAATGGCGACTTTTTCTATGCCGTGCCTTTCGAAACGGACGAAGTGGCCTATCTGGTGAAGATCGACGTGAAGATCGACGATAGTTCACAAGACGACGATAAAGATTATTACGACGACGAGATCAAGGGCGCTGATGACATTCAGGGCGGCGACGACGATTCTTCGGAGAAGAACGACGGCGGCGACGACGATGACGATCTGAATATCTAATCTCGATGATCCGCCTCCTCTCACTCTCGCTTCTGTTGCTCGCGGCCTGTGGCCTTGCGGAGGACGAACGCGACGAGGAGAACAAATACATTCGACTGACATTCCACGACCAAGCATTCGAGACCTATTGTCTCGAAAAATTCGATTCGAATAACGACGGGCACATTTCGCGCTACGAGGCGCAACGTGTGCTCGATCTCGATTGTTCGAACCGGGGCATTGCCTCGCTCGATGACTTGCGCGAGTTTACGCGACTTCGTTCGCTGAACTGCTCTGCGAATCGGCTTGCGACGTTGGATTTGCGCTATTCGCCGGAGCTCGAACGCATTGATTGTTCGGGCAACGGACTCGTCGGGCTGCGCGTGGACGAATTGCGCTCCCTGACTACGCTCGAATGTCACAACAACGCGCTCGCGGTGCTCGATTTGGCATCGTGTGTTTCGTTGCGCACAATCGACTGCCGTGCAAATCAGCTCACCTCGCTCGATGTGACTACCTGTTCACGCACGATGCAGCGTCTCGATGCCCGCTCGTGCAGCCGCCTTACGACGATCTACTGTCTTTCGACCCAACAGCCCGCACTCATCTACGACGGGCAAACCGCGGTTGTCGTCCGCGATAATTAAAATTCTTAATGAAGGGGCGTCGTACTCGCTCCACGGCAGTTTCAGGCCGGTGCAAACTCGAATTTGCCGGTGTCGATCTCGATTTCTCATAAATTGTGAATAACTATTTCTACTTTTGATTTTTGGTTTTTGAATAATTTTATACCTTTGGATGCAAAAAATGTCTTTTGCGGCATAAAACACAACCGAATACAATGAAAAAAGTAGACGTGATCCTCGGCCTGCAATGGGGTGACGAGGGCAAAGGAAAAGTCGTGGACGTGTTGACGCCCCACTACGAGGTCGTTGCACGCTTTCAGGGCGGCCCGAATGCCGGTCACACCTTGGAATTCAATGGCGAGAAATACGTGCTTCGCTCAATTCCTTCCGGAATTTTTCAGGGCGGGAAAACCAATATCATCGGCAACGGCGTGGTACTCGACGCCATTTTGTTCCGCGAGGAAGCCGAAGCATTGGCACTGAGCGGACACGACCTGACCAAACAACTCTGCATCTCGAAAAAAGCACACCTCATTCTGCCGACGCACCGACTGCTCGATGCGGCATACGAAGCAGCAAAAGGAAGTGCCAAAATCGGAACGACGGGCAAGGGCATCGGCCCGACTTATACAGATAAGGTGAGCCGCAACGGCATGCGTGTCGGCGATCTGCTGAGCCCCGATTTCGAAAAAACATACCAGGCAGTCAAGAGACGCCACGAGAAACTCTTGCGCGACCTTGATTATCAGTACGATGTTACCGCATTGGAGCAGCAATGGTTCGACGCAATAAAATACCTCAAACGATTCCACTTTATCGACAGCGAATATTTCGTCAACGACTGCCTGTCGCAGAACAAGACCGTTTTGGCTGAAGGCGCACAGGGCACGTTGCTCGATGTGGATTTCGGTTCGTATCCGTTTGTCACATCGTCGAATACGGTGTGCGCCGGAGTTTGTACGGGACTGGGTGTCGCGCCCAACCGGATCGGCGAGGTGTTCGGTATTTTCAAGGCTTACTGCACGCGTGTCGGCAGCGGCCCGTTCCCGACCGAGTTATTCGACCAGACGGGGGCGACCCTGCGCGAGATCGGTCACGAATTCGGGGCAGTCACCGGTCGCGAACGCCGTTGCGGATGGCTCGACATGGTGGCATTGAAATATGCAATCATGATCAACGGCGTGACGCAGCTGATCATGATGAAATCGGACGTGATGAACGACTTCGAGACGATCAAAGTCGCTACGGCATACGAGATCGACGGCTGCCGCACGACCGAATTCCCGTATGATGTGAATGCCGAAATCAAACCGGTATACACCGAATTCGAAGGTTGGAAATGCGATCTGCGCAAGGTGTCGAACTATGCCGATTTCCCGGAGGCTTTCAAACGCTATGTGGAGTTCATCGAGCGTCAAACGGGTGTTCCCGTGAAGATCATCTCGGTCGGCCCGGATCGCGGTGAGACTATTGTAAGATAAGCTATTAACCTTAAATACGTGTTATGAAGAAACAACTGAAAATTGTTGTCTTGGCCAAACAAGTGCCCGATACCCGCAACGTGGGTAAGGACGCGATGACCCCCGAAGGTACGGTCAACCGCGCGGCACTTCCCGCCATTTTCAACCCGGAAGACCTCAATGCCCTTGAAACCGCCTTGCGCCTGAAGGACAGCGTAGCCGGCTCAACGGTACACATATTGACCATGGGGCCGCAGCGTGCAGCCGACATCATTCGCGACGCAATGTTCCGTGGTGCCGACGGAGGCTATCTGCTCTCCGACCGCAAATTTGCCGGCTCGGATACGCTTGCCACCTCCTATGCTCTTTCGTGTGCATTGCGCAAGATCAACCCCGACGTAATCATCGCCGGCCGTCAGGCTATCGACGGCGATACGGCACAGGTCGGGCCGCAGGTTGCCGAGAAACTCGGATGGCCGCAGGTGACCTATGCCGAGGAGATTGTGGAGATCAAGCCCTCGTCGCTGGTCGTTAAACGCCGCTTGGAGCATGGAACCGAGGTGGTGGAATCGCCCATCCCGACCGTGATTACGGTCAATGCGTCGGCTGCCGAATGCCGTCCGCGCAATGCCAAGCGTGTGATGACGTTCAAATGCGCCCTCGCCGGATCGGAGATTGCCGCTGCACCTGAAACTCCGGCTGCACAGCGTGCCGCATCGAAAGCGTATCTGCAAATCATCGAGTGGGCTGCCGCCGATGTCGATCCCGACGAACAGCAGCTCGGCCTGACCGGTTCGCCGACGAAGGTGAAGAAGATCGAGAATGTGGTTTTCCAAGCTAAAGAGTCGAAAAAACTGACCGCCGCCGATGCGGATATCAATTCACTGATGGTTGAACTCATCGCGAGCCATACGCTCGGTTAACCTCCCGAAAAGATGAATAATATATTTGTATATATAGAACTCGAGCAGGGCACGATTGCCGATGTGAGTCTCGAGTTGCTGACCAAAGGCCGCGAACTGGCGTCGACACTCGGCGTGAAACTCGAGGCTGTGATGCTGGGCGAGCACCTCGCCGGCATGGAAAAAGAGTTGGCCAAATACGGAGCTGATACCGTATGGGTTGCCGATAACGAGATCTTTGCCCCGTTCCGCACGCTGCCCCACACGGCAGTCATGTGCGGTCTGATCGAGCAAGAGAAACCGCAAATCGTGCTGTTCGGTGCGACACCTGTCGGCCGCGACTTCGGGCCGCGAGTATCGTCGGCTCTGCATAGCGGATTGACCGCCGACTGTACGCAGTTGGTGATCGGCGACCACAAAGACCCCAAGAGCGGAACGGAGTACACGAATCTGCTCTACCAGATTCGTCCGGCATTCGGCGGCAACATCATTGCAACGATTGTCAACCCCGATCACCGGCCGCAGATGGCGACCGTGCGTGAGGGTGTGATGCGCAAGGAGTATGCTGCAACCCCGGCATCGGGTGAGGTGAAGCCGATCGAATGGCAGAAGTTCGTCAAGGATACCGACCTTGCGGTGAAGATCGTGGAGCGTCACATCGAGGAGCGCAAGATTGATATCAAAGGTGCTGGCATCATCGTAGCGGGCGGTTATGGAATTGGCTCGAAAGAGAATTTCAAGCTGGTGCACGAACTGGCCGACGTGTTGGGAGCCGAGGTGGGCGCAAGCCGCGCGGCAGTCGATGCCGGGTTCACGGAGCATGCGCGTCAGGTGGGACAGACCGGAGTCACGGTGCGTCCGAAACTCTACATTGCCTGCGGTATCTCGGGACAGATTCAGCACACGGCGGGTATGGATCAGTCGTCGATGATCATCTCGATCAACACCGATCCCGAAGCCCCGATCAACAAAATCGCCGACTATGCGATCACGGGCGATGTCAACGAGATTATCCCCAAGATGATTAAATATTACAAACAAAATTCGAAGTAATGGCTAATTTCTTTTCAGATAACAAAGATTTGCAGTTCCACCTCGCGCATCCGATGATGCGTAAGATCGTGGAGCTGAAGGAGCGTAATTTCGCCGAGAAAGATCTCTGCGACTATGCGCCACAGGATTTTGAGGATGCCATGGACTCTTACCGTCGGGTGTTGGAAATCGCCGGCGAGGTCTGCGGTGAGGTCATTGCTCCGAATGCCGAGGGGGTCGATCAAGAAGGCCCGCGCGTGGTCAACGACCACGTGGAATATGCCTCGGGAACGGTCGTAAACATGAAAGCGATCGTCGATGCCGGATTGAGCGGCATGACGCTTCCGCGCAAATACGACGGTCTGAATTTCCCGTTGATCTGCTTCGTCATGGCCAACGAAATGGTGGCTCGTGCCGATGCCGGATTTGAAAACATCTGGGGTTTGCAGGACTGCGCCGAGACGCTCAACGAGTTTGCCTCGGAGGAGATCAAACAGAAATTCCTGCCTTGGGTTTCGGCGGGTGCTACCTGCGCCATGGATCTCACCGAGCCGGATGCCGGTTCGGATCTGGGTGCTGTGATGCTGAAAGCAACTTGGTCGGAGCAGAAGCAGACGTGGCTGCTCAACGGCGTGAAGCGTTTCATCACCAACGGCGACGGCGATGTCTCGCTGGTATTGGCTCGTACCGAAGAGGGTACGACCGATGCGCGCGGCCTGTCGATGCTGGTCTACGACAAGCGCGACGGCGGTGTGAAGGTGCGTCGTATCGAGAATAAAATGGGTATCAAGGGATCGCCCACCTGCGAGCTGGTCTTCACCAATGCCCCTGCGCAGCTGGTCGGCGATCGCAAACTGGGTCTGATCAAGTATGTCATGTCGCTGATGAACGCCGCCCGTTTGGGTATCGGTGCACAATCGGTCGGCACCTGCGAAGCGGCCTATCGCGAGGCACTGAAATACGCTCACGAACGGGCACAGTTCGGCAAGCCGATCATCCGTTTTGCTGCGGTGTCGGAGATGCTTTCGACGATGAAAGCTCGCTTGCAGGGTGCTCGTGCGTTGCTCTATGAGACCGCACGCTTTGTCGAAGTCTACAAGCAGTATGCCCATATCGCACAGGAGCGTTCGCTCGAAAGCGAGGAGCGTCAGGAGATGAAGTTCTATACGCGTCTGGCAGACGGATTTACGCCGCTCGTGAAACTCTTCTCGTCGGAATATGCCAACCAGTTGGCCTACGATGCCATTCAGATCCACGGCGGCTCGGGCTTCATGAAGGACTACACCTGCGAGCGTCTTTATCGCGACGCGCGTATCATGAATATCTACGAGGGAACGACGCAGTTGCAGGTGGTAGCGGCAATCAACGCCGTGACCAAAGGCACGTTCGCCGAGCAGATCGAACGCTATGCCGCAGAGACCTATTCGGAGCAGATGCAGCCCGTAGTGGCAAAACTCAAGGAGCTTACGGCTCTGTTTGCCGAGATGCAAGCACATGTGGAGGCGGGCGACAAAGAGATGCCGGGATTCAAAGACTTGCATGCACGTCGTCTGGTCGAAACTGCCGGACACATCATCATCACCTACCTGCTGGCACGCCAGTCGACCGAGGTAGAGGAGTATGCCACTTCGGCACAGGTCTTCTGCAAACTTGCCGCAGGCAAAATCGCCGAGGCTCACGCTTGCGTGATGCAGTCGACGACGGCCGATGTTGCGCTCTATAAAGCGGTTGAGCAGGAGTGCTAAACCACCCATAACGATGAATTCGAGGGGAAGGTTCGTGATGAACTTTCCCCTTTTTATTCGTTTTTTTCACTTGTCATTGAATTGATTCGTTCGATCCGTAAAATTATATTACCTTTACGACATAAATAAAGACAAAACAAACAAAGATGAAAAAGATTCTTTTAGTTGTAGCGATTGCCTGCATGGCAACTTCTGTTTTTGCTCAAAAAACCGAACTGCGTAAAGATGAGCTGCGCATGCTTCGACACGAGGTGTCGGTTAGTTACGGAGCGGCTGTTACCACGAACTGGCTCGACGGATTCAATGATTTCTGGACGGGGCTTTTCACCGATTCGGATACCAGCATCCAAGGGTGGGGTGCGATTACGGCCGGTTACAACTTCCGCTTGACGCGCAATTTCAGTCTTGGCGCACAGGCTGTGTATTCGACCAATAAAAACGGATTCAAAAACAGCGACCTGCAATTCACCAACCGCTATTGGTCGGTGATGCCCAACGCAAAGTGGAATTGGCTCAATCTGCGCATCGTAACGCTCTATTCGCGTGCCGCAGCCGGCATCTCTTTTGCCAAAGCCAAGGTCGACGGCGGCGAGAGCGACACCTCGACGCAGTTTGCCTTTCAGGTTTCACCGATCGGCATTGAAGTCGGCGGCCGTCTGGCCGGGTATGCAGAGGCCGGAATCGGCGTTTCGGGTAGCATCATGGCCGGAGTTCGTTACCGTTTTTAATCTGCCACGAATTTCAAGGACAGAGGAGCGTGCGCGCTCCTCTTTTTTTTGTGGCAAAACTCGCAATCCAATAGAAAATATGTATATTTGTCCAAAGACTTCTCGAAGATGAAACGGATTTTGTTGATTTTCCTCCTTGCCGCGTGCACCTCCTCGTGCGGCCACCGCGCGAAACAGTCGCAAACGCAAGCGCAGAAACCGGCTGTTTTCTTGCCGGCGATTGCTCCTACGGCACTTTCGCCCGACGACCAACGCGACTACATGCGCTTCCACTATTGGGATCGATTCGATTTCAGCGATACAACTTTTCTCATGCGTGCAGATACGACGCAGCTGGTCGAGGCTTACGCCCAGTTTATCCTGCTGCTCTCGGATCGTCCGACAGACAGCGCACCGATTGACTCGCTCATGCGCCGTGCCGCAACCTCGCGCCGGATGCTCGACTACTTTACGTGGATGTCCGAGCAGGTGCTTCACGACCCCAATTCGCCGCTGCGCAACGACGAGCTGTATATTCCGGTGCTTCAGGCTAAATTAGCAAGCCCCTATTACGATGAATATGAACGCATTGCGCCGCAGTACGATCTGGATATGACGATGCAAAACCGGATCGGTGCGCCGGCCAATGATTTCCGTTATACGCTCCCTTCGGGCGCACAGGGCACACTCTATGGCATTCAGGCGGAATACCTATTGCTCTTCATCAACAATCCCGGCTGCCCGATGTGCCGCGAGATTCGGGAGGCGATCTCCTCTTCGCCGATGCTCTCCGAGTTGATCGAGCGCGGTGCGCTCAAGGTCTTGGCGATCTACCCCGACGAGGATCTGGGCGAGTGGCGCAACTACCTCCCACAGATTCCTGCGGCGTGGATCAATGCCTACGACAAGGGCTGCGTCCTTCGCGAGAAGGGGCTTTACGACCTCTCGGCGATTCCGGCTATGTATCTGCTCGATAGATCAAAACGAGTTCTCCTGAAGGATTCCACCGATGTCCCAGCAGTCGAAGAGGTGATCGACCGTCGCGAGTAATATAGGTTGCGCTTATAGCCCCATAAAAAAAGACAATCGTTTTTTTATACGAACTATCGCGGGATTGACTACCTTTGCACTACAAACAAATAGACACAACTTAAAAACAAAACGATTATGGCAAAGAAATGGCGTTGTACCGTATGTGGTTACATCCACGAAGGACCCGAAGCACCCGAGCAGTGCCCGATGTGCAAAGTAGGTAAAGATAAATTTGTAGAAGTAGTAGAGCAGGAGGGTGACCTCGATTTCGTCACCGAGCATGTTATCGGAGACGGCAAGGGTGCCAGCAAAGAGCTGCTCGAAGGACTTCAGAACCATTTCATGGGCGAATGTACCGAGGTTGGTATGTACTTGGCAATGAGCCGTCAGGCCGATCGTGAGGGCTATCCCGAAATTGCAGAGGCTTACAAGCGTTATGCTATCGAGGAGGCTGAGCACGCTTCGAAATTCGCCGAGTTGCT
Organism: uncultured Alistipes sp.; assembly: GCA_964532025.1. Classification (GTDB taxonomy): domain Bacteria; phylum Bacteroidota; class Bacteroidia; order Bacteroidales; family Rikenellaceae; genus Alistipes. The sequence goes on from CAZHEY010000017.1 coordinate 52,887, forward strand.
CGGTGAGGTGGTTTGGGATACGAAGACCAACCTGCTGAAGCGCATGAATGCCGAGTGCGGAGCTTGCGAAGACAAAATGCGACTGGCACGCATGGCCAAGGCAGAGAATCTGGATGCGGTTCATGACACGGTTCACGAAATGGCCAAGGACGAAGCCCGTCACGGCAAGGGATTTGAAGGACTCTACAAACGTTTCTTCGGGAAATAGTAGGTAAAGGAGTTGTAAAAGGACGATCGAAAATTATTTTCGGTCGTTTTTTTTATATCTTTGCTGCCGACTAAACACATACTCTATGAAAAAAAGTTTTTTATGGGCCTTGCTAATTCTTGGCACACTCGGCTTTGCGGCTTGCTCGGATGACGATGCGCCGGCCGATCCGGAAGGAACGGTGACCTTGAACATGCTCGATGAAGCAAACGGCAAGACAGCGTTGGAGGATTCGGGAATCTACATTGACGGCGGACAGAATTTCGTTGCCGGAAGTAATTGTAACATTTTCGTTCTCGGCCGATTCGGTTCGCTGGGTGCGGCCTCTGTCGGAAACCTCTCGTCGGCGGTGTCGCGTGCGGCTGTCCTCGCCCATAACGCCTATATTGCAGTTCGCCCGGGGGCATTGACATCGTTTCCGTCTGGAAATTTAGCCATGCCGATCGACCGATCCGATATAAACTATATTAAATTTTGGGTGCAATCACCGCTCAAAAAGGAGGGGAAAGATATCGGTGCTGCGTTGAAATTCGCAATAATGAAGCCCCAAAACTACAACTTGCCCGCATTCGGAAGCGTGGAAAAATTGAACTTCTCCGACTTTTGGGAGAAAGGCATGACATTCAACCTCTCATCGGCTGATTTCGAATACCAACTCATTGCAGACGAGGGCTATTTTGTCTGTGAGAAGAGGGGTAAAAAACTTATAATCCGAGCTGGAGATAATTCACGAAATGGGGACTATACGCTTTGGCTTCGCATCCGGGAAAGCTATACGAAAGTGACGCTGCAAATACAGTATTGATAGAGCGTCGCGGATTTTGTCGACGCCGCGCGTTGGCTGGTAATCGCGTTCGCATAAAAGAGCCTGCTCGGAATTCAATCCGAGTAGGCTCTTTTCTCATTTGCCGCGCAGGATGTCGCGCAGCCGCATAAACAAAGAAACCTTCTCGACAATCCACTCGTAGCCCGATAGCACAAGCCGTGCTACTTCGTAAACCGTTGCGGCCTGCATGCGAATACGTTTCATCGCGTCGCGTATTGCCGACAGGTAAACCACGATCGAAATTACGGCGAAAAAAACGCCGAGGATCAAAGCCGATACGACAAACGAGCCTGTAAGTGCCGACAGCCAGATGAACGCTGCCAAGAGCAACATCAATATGGCGATCGCGGCGGTGATGCCGAAGAACAGAAAGGGGGCGATCAAGTGGCCGCGAGAAGGTCTCTGGGTCTCCATAGCCTGACGCTACTTCTGTTCGCAGTCGCAGTTGCCTTTTTCGTCGCACTTGCAGCGAACTTTCTCGATCTCATCTTCGATGAAATCTTTGATCTGCTTGCGCGTCTCGGCGCCGGTTTGAGGGGCAAAAAGCATCGTGAGAGCCGATCCGACGATCATGCCGCCCACGAGCGAAACGATAGCAATACCTGTGTTTTTCATACTCTTTGAAAGATTAAATTCAACCCAATGGCTTGCAAAGTCCGAGCCAAAACGCTACCTTTGGATGATGATTACCGAACGACATTCGACGGTCTGTTTCTCGGGACACCGCAGTTATAACGGGGTCGCCGACGTGACGCTGCATCGCATATTGGGCGAATTATACGACCGTGGATTTCGCACCTTTATGAGCGGTATGGCCGTTGGTTTTGATCTCGCAGCGGCTGAAGCCGTGTTGCAGCTGCGGGCAGAACACGCCGACGTTCAGCTGGTTGCGGTCGTTCCGTTCGAAGGGCAGCAAAGCCGCTTCTCGGATGCGGATCGCGAGCGGTTTGGGCGGATCGTCGATGCCGCCAACCGGGTTGAAGTGCTTTCGCAGGGCTATCATGCTGGGTGCTATGCTGTTCGGAATAACTTTTTGACCGACCACGCATCTTTGCTGGTGGCATGGTATGCGAACCGCCCAGGCGGCACGCAGTACACCGTTCGCCGAGCGCAGCAGCAGGGGCTGGAATTAATCAACCTGCATCCGGCAGCTCCCTTGCCGGATTTGCAACTTTTCGGATAGGGTAGGGTGTAGATGAGTTTGCGATCTCCGGAGCAAGCTCGGGGGGGCGAACATCTATTTTCAGCAATATAATCATTCTCGATCCTCGAGCCTGTCGAGAGGTAGCAGACTATTGCTACGCGTCAGCTCTTTTTCAGCCCGCAGCTCGCGGGGGCGGCTAATGAGCAGCGCGAAATAGCAGTCCTCCGCAGGGCGGAGCTGCGGACTGTCGACTTGCTCCGCAAGCCGAAAACAACTCGATCATAATCATTTAATGGCAGTGACACCAAAAAAATCAGGCTTTGAACCATCACGATTCGAAGCCTGAATTCATTATTTCCGTAAGCCGATTATTTCCAGTTGAGAATCTTGTGGAAATCGTAATCTGCGGGGTTTGCTACGTATTTCTTAGCAGCCTCGTAGTCTTCGGGCGTAATTGCGTTGAGAATATTCTCTACAACCGATGAGAATTTGTCCGATTTGATGTCCACCAAACGGGGCGGAATCTTGCCGGTCGTCGGATCTTGCAGATCTTTCAGGTAGAGCGGATTTACATTGCCCTCCGAATCTACATAAACCATGCAACCGGTTTTACCCTCGGCGAAGAGTTTGTAGACGCCGATACCCAACTCCGAGCAATAGGTGAGGTCGTATGCGATCGGGGTCTGGCAACGGATCTCGTAGCCCAGCTCAACCGGACGGCTCTTAACCTTGATGTTCAGCTCTTTGAGCTTGTTCTCGATCAGCGTATTGAAGATATGAGCTTTCGACACCTTGCCCAATTCGGGATGTCCGTGCTCGTCGTAAGTGAAGTGGATACCGCTCTTGCGGATCTCCTCGTCGCTCAAAGAGTGGAATACACCCTCCGAAATTACGGCAGCACCGTAGTCCATGCCCATGAGTTTGCGTTTGATGATCGCCGAGATGACCAAATTGACGATCTTGTCAACCGTGATCTCCGTCTTGTCGAACATTTCGGGAATTACGATCATCGGGTAGTGGCAAGCCTCGCCGATACCGAATGCCAAGTGTCCGGCACTGCGGCCCATAGCTGCCAGTACAAACCAGTTGCCGCTTGTGCGTGCATCGACATAGACGGCACGTGCGATAACCGTACCTTTATCTTTAGCCGATTCGTAACCGAACGTCGGCGCGCCCTTCGGAAGGGGCAGGTCGTTGTCTATGGTCTTGGGAACGTGGATGTTAGCAATCGGGTATTTCTTGGCTTCGAGGAATTTTGCGATGCGGTTTGCGGTCGATGCGGTGTCGTCGCCTCCAACCGTCACGAGCAACTTGATGTTGTTGTCGCTGAAGAACTTGAGGTTGAAGTTATTTTCGAAATCTGCATCTTTCGGCTTGAAACGACTCATCTGCAAGAACGATCCTCCCTGATTGAAGATACCGTCAGCCATGGCGTAATCGATGTCGACCGTGCGGGGCGACGGATTGAAAAGACCGGTGTAGCCTTCGTGCAGCCCGACTACGCGGTAGCCTTTGTGCAGAAATGTTTTTGCGACGCTGCCCACCACGGTGTTCATACCGGGAGCCGGACCGCCGCCAGTCAGAATTGCTATTGCTTCTTTCATGGTTTTGATAGTGATTTATGATTTAGTTGTAACCTAACTTACGGTTTTGCCGCCCAAAATTACAATTTTTTTATCATACGGCAAAACTCTTCGCGCAACTTTGGCCCTATTTCTTCTCAAGTAGCGGATTATCAGCCGAAAGATACCATGCCGCAAAGCTGCGAACTCCCTCCGCGAGCGGAGTGTGGGGCTTGTAGCCGGTCTTTGCTTCGAGCTTGCGCGTGTCGGCATAGGTTATATGTACGTCCCCTTTCTGCATGGGACGCAACTCGATGATTGCTTTGTGCCCAAAAGCCTGCTCCAGCTCGTGGATGAAATCGAGTAGTTTTGTCGGTGCGCCGCCTCCGATATTGTAGATTTCGGTTGGATTTTCGCCCTCGGGAGCACATTGGATCAGACGCGACACGCTCTCCACGATATCGTCGATATAGGTGAAATCGCGCATCATATCCCCGTTGTTGAAGAGTTGTATCGGGGTTTGGCTGGTAATTGCGCTGGCGAAAATCATCGGAGCCATGTCGGGTCGTCCCCACGGGCCATAGGCCGTGAAGAGGCGAAGTCCGGTTGACGGAATGCGGTAAAGATGCGAATAAACGTTGACAATCAGTTCATTGCTTCGTTTGGTGGCAGCGTAGAGCGATACGGGATGCTCGGCATCACCGGTTTCGCAGGAGGGCGTTTGGGCCTTGTCGCCATACACCGAACCGGACGAAGCGTAGAGCAGATGCCGTATCGGATAGCGACGGCAGCATTCCAGCAGGTTGACCACTCCGTCGATGTTACTATTTATATAGGTGTGCGGATTCTCTATGGAGTGGCGGACTCCGGCTTGTGCGGCCAGATTGATGACAACCTCAAACCGTTCCTCGGCAAAGTGTTTTACCAGATTCTCCCGATCCTCGATCTGCAATTTGATGAAGCGGAATCGAGGGTATAGCCCACTCGTAACAGCACGGTTGTAAGCCATTTGCGAGGTGGCAGAGATTCCCAAGACACGAAGCCGCCCGAATTTCAGTTCGGTATCGTAATAATCGTTCAGCGAATCGATACCAACGACTTCGTGGCCTTCATCCAACAGATGTTTAGTCAGGTGAAAACCGATGAATCCAGCTGTTCCAGTGATGAGTATTTTCATTTCGTGAGGTGAATTCTGCACAGACAACGCCGTAACTGATTAGGTTACGGCGCTGTCTTAAACCAAGGAGCAATACGCTCCTTCGGAAATCGGTAATTATAGTTTATTCAACTACATTTACATTGATTGCTTGCTCGCCTTTAGAGCCACTGCCGATCTCAAACTCAACCGTTTGGCCTTCGTTGAGCGACTTGAAGCCGTCTCTAGCGATACCCGAGAAATGCACGAAAATCTCCTTGCCGTTCTCCGCTGTAATGAATCCGTAGCCTTTTTTGCCATCGAACCATTTTACCTTACCTGTCATAAAAATAGAATTAAAATGTTAAAAGTGTTAATGTGTTCTGCAAAGGAACGTAAAAAACATTGAGTTTCAAAACTTTTAGGCAGATATTTTCATATAATAGATAAATTTTCTACTTTTGTAAAATAGGTTATATTAACAAAATGACGCCATGAATAGAAAAATTAAACTTGCTTTGGCTGCGATTCTTGGGTTTTCAACCGCCTGCTCTACGGTGAAAAATGCCCCGAAGTCAGACGATAAACCTCGTCAGGAAGCACCAGAAGCTGATACCACCCAAATACGTGTGCCGCCACGCATCGTCGTGATGTATGGTGTGCGGCCGCCTGCCGATATGAAGCGGCAACCCCTTTCGGACAAACCGGCCGAAGAGCAACCCTCTGATCAAAAATAACGGATGGCGGGTCGTAAATTAGGTCTTCGGAAGCGTTTGGCACTCGGAGTCTTCTCCGATTTATACGCACAGACGGTGGCCGAACACCGGTTGAATACGCTTTTTTGGGAGTGCACGTTGCGGTGTAACCTCTCGTGTCGGCATTGCGGCAGCGACTGCCGCGTCGATCCCCGGGTAGCCGATATGCCGTTGGCCGATTTTCTGCGGGTTCTCGACGAGCAGATCACACCCCATGTCCTGCCGGCCGAGCTGCTGATTATCTTTTCGGGCGGCGAGGTGCTGGTGCGCAACGATCTCGAGCAGGCCGGGGCTGCGGTGACACAGCGCGGTTACCCGTGGGGAATGGTGACCAATGGCATGGCACTCACGGACGACCGACTGCAACGACTATTAGATGCCGGACTGCGGTCGATCTCGATCAGCCTTGACGGGTTCGAACGCGAACACAACTACATTCGGGGCAATCCGTTGAGCTACGAGCGGGCACTGCAAGCCATACGCAAAGTGTCGAAAATGCCTGATCTTTCGTTCGATGTGGTGACGTGCGTTACCGGAGCGATGATTCCGCAGTTGGCGGCATTTGCAAAAATGCTCATCAGCGAGGGGGTGAAACATTGGCGGCTCTTTTCGATCTTCCCCATGGGGCGCGCCAAGGACGACGAGACATTGCGGATGACCGATGCGGAATTTCGCGAGTTGCTGGATTTCATCCGGCAGTTGCGGCGCGAGGGCGACATTGACGTCAGCTATGCCTGCGAGGGGTTCTTGGGCGGGTACGAAGCCGAAGTGCGTTCCGACTTCTACCAATGTGCGGCCGGGGTTTCGGTGGCCTCGATTCGCGTCGACGGGGCAATTTCGGGCTGCACCTCCATTCGGGCCAATTTCAATCAGGGCAATATTTATCGCGACAACTTCTGGGATGTCTGGCAAAATCGCTTCGAGCCCTTCCGCAACCGCGAATGGGCACGCCGCGACGCGTGCGCCGATTGCAAAATGTTCCGATATTGTCTTGGCGGCGGCATGCACCTGCATGGCGATCACGGTGAGTTGCTCTATTGTCATTATCATCGGTTGTAGCCGCTCGTGCGGCTGACAACAGCAGGTGGCAGAAAAAACGGCAGAGAAACTTTAAGTTTCCCTGCCGTTATTTTATTGTATATCAATTACTTAAACGTATGCCCTCGCGGCGGTCTGATTGTGGCTCAATCAGAAATTCGGGCAGGGTGGACATTTAGGGTGATGAAATCATTGCAAAGATTTGATTTTCAT
>CAZHEY010000018.1:0-43955 GCA_964532025.1 uncultured Alistipes sp.
TAAAATCAATAAATTGCCCCTATTTTATGTACTATTTTTGACCAATAAGCCCAATCGGCCTTCTCGGCCTCTCTTCGCAGCATAAGCACGAGGTGCTACATCTGGATTTAAGGGAACATTGTTTTTGTTTTCATTGTTCTCAGGTCGCGGCTCGCGGGGACGGCTCGAAGCGCAGCGAAGAGCAGGCCTCCGCGGGGCGGAGCTGCGGCCTGCCGACTTGCTGCGCAAGCCGAAAATAGCTCGCCAAGAAAATTCCAAACAGAGTTACCAACAAGAATTGCTGCTTGATCCCAACAAATCCTCTCCCGAAAAGGCGAAAGCCTGCTTCCTCAGTCAAGCCCGAAGATCGAGACCGCGATAAGTCCTCCTCTGCGAGCTACATCAAGCCGCAATCCTCCAGAAGCAGGCGATCGGCAAAGATGCGCGCCGTATCACCGTCGGCGGCAATCTCGCCGTCACGCATGACGATCGTGCGCGGGCAGAGGTCGACAACCAGATTCAGGTCATGTGTGGCGATCAGCGTCGTGTGGTCGAATGCCCGGATCTGTTCGATCACATGCCGTCGTGCCCGCGGGTCGAGGTTGGCCGTCGGTTCGTCCATGACCAGCACGGAAGGTTCCATAGCCAGCACCGTGGCGATCGAAACACTCTTTTTCTGACCACCCGAAAGGTGATAAGGGGCTATTTTGCGCAGTGCCAAAGCCCCGACCGCCTCGAGAGCCGTCGCCACACGGCGTTCGATCTCCTGCGCACAGAGGTGCATGTTGGCCGGGCCGAAAGCCACATCCTCCTCGACGGTCGGCATAAACAGCTGGTCGTCGGGATCCTGAAAGACCAGCCCCACGCTTTGGCGAATCAGCGGCAGGGTCTTCTCGGTCAGCGGGATATCCCCCACCGAGATCGTCCCCGAACGCGGCATCAGCAGCCCGTTGGTATGGAGCAGCAGCGTCGATTTTCCAGCCCCGTTCGCCCCGACCAACGCGACTTTCTCGCCGTGGGTAATCAGAAACGAGACACCGCGCAGGGCTTCGAACCCTCCGGGATAGGCGTAGCGGACGTCGCTAAAGCGGATAAAATGGTGGCTCATACGAACAGCAAAGAGATTCGTTCGATTGGGTGAAACAGCCGCATGGCGACAAAAATAGCACCGCAGCAGAGGACAAAGCAGCTCTCGCGCATGCGCCACGGCGACGGCACAGCGAACACCGCGGGCAGGTGGCCGTCGAATCCACGGGCACGCATCGCCAGATCAATCCGCTCGGCACGGGCAAAGGTACGGATGAGCAGCTGCCCGATCAGCATCGCCCACAGACGCAACGGATAGGATCGACGGCCGAAACTTCGGGCATCGCGCGCCCTCGACATACCGAGTGCCTCGCGGAGCAGTACAAAAAGATAGCGATAGACGAAGAGCAGCTGCGTGGTAAAGAGTACCGGCAGCCCCAATCGCTGAAGCCCCCGGCAGAGGTTGTAGACTCCGGTGGTGTAGATCAGAATCAGCAGCACCTGCACCGACAGTACCCCGCGCAGCAGAATCGAGAAGAACGACACCCACCCCTCGCTGATCGCGACGTCACCGATCCAGAACGCCGCCTGTCGGTCGTAGATCGGGTTGAAGATCCCGACAAACGCCACGAAGGGCAGCACATAGAGCGAACGCCGAAAGATCGCACCATAGCGCACACAGCCCCACGGAGCGGCCACAATCGGCACGACACAGAAGAGCAGGATATCCGAGAGGTTGCGCAGCGGCAAGGAGAGCATCGCCGTCAACAACACCGCAACGACCACGAGTTTGGCACGTGCATCGACGTGGTGAAGCGGACTTTGCATTTGCGCTGTCCGCTCCATGGCATCCAACTCGTAGAGTGCGTGTTGCAGCTTGTTTTTCATGATTTACGATGACGCAACCCGGCCAGATAGGAGACACCGAATGCCGTCAACAGGATTGCCCCGCAGCCGACGATTCCGGCAAAAGTCGTGTTGTAGTCGGGAATCAAGGCTGTGGTTTGCTGGAGATTTTCGGCCACGCGATAGAGTGGATCGGCATGCGTCGCCGCCAACTCCGAACCTCCGGTCATCCTACCGATCGCCCACTCCAGCCCGTCGGGATACGACGAGGCAATCCACGTAAACGACCCGCCGACCACCAACGCCGCCGCGGCAATCACGGCAAGAGCCTTGCCGAAATGGCGTTTTTCGGAGGGTTCTCGCCGCCGGACATCGACCAACAATTCGGGCTTATAATGTTGCACGACACCCAACACCGCGGCCGTCGCCAGCCCTTCGCCCAGACCGATCAGCAGGTGGATCGGCAACATAAAAAGCAGGAATCGCCCCGTGGGCAACGCCGTGATCCCCGAGATTTCGGTCTCCAGCGTGACGGCCGCAGCACCCAGCTCCAGCCCGACGATGCAGGCGACAATCGAGGCCAAGGCGATTCGTCCGGAACGCAGGCTCGACCCGGCCAGCGGGCGATAGATCAGCGGATAGGCCACAAGGCAGGAGAGAACAGCCATATTCAGGATGTTGCAGCCGAGTGCCATGAAGCCGCCGTCGGCAAAGATCAGGCTTTGCAACACCAGCACCGAGGACAGCGCAAGCAACGCCGCCCAAGGGCCGAGGGTCGCCGCCAGCAGAATGCCCCCGACGATATGGCCACTCGACCCCGTGCCAGGTATCGAGAAATTGATCATCTGGGCGGCGAAGACAAAAGCACCCATCACGCCCATCAACGGCACAATCTGCGTGTTGTGGGTCTTTTTAACTTTGGCGACTGCAACGGCAATCAGTGTAACGGAAACGGCCGCCGCGGCAATAAATACCGGAGGCGAGACCAGCGCATCGGACATGTGCATAAGAGGAGGTATTAAGGTTAAGTATTAAAAGAATCGGGGATTTTCGGGGCGGAGCTTGCGACCTCTCGACAGGCTCGAGGATCGAGAACAAGCTGCCCTTGCGACCTTCGGGGCGGAGCTTGCGACCTCTCGACAGGCTCGAGGATCGAGAACAAGCTGCCCTTGCGACCTTCGGGGCGGAGCTTGCGACCTCTCGACAGGCTCGAGGATCGAGAACGAGCTGCCTTTGCGACCTTCGGGGCAGAGCTTGCGACCTCTCGACAGGCTCGAGGATCGAGAACAAGCCGGCAGACTCAAAGTCATACTGCCCCACCCGAGCGCGCCCCTATTTTTTGCGGATTTTCGACAGGTGTTTTTTGTTCTCCTCATCCCAGTTCGAGTGGTCGACCTCTTCGGGGGTGCGGAATTTGAAGAGCGGCAGCAGGAACAGCCACGTGGTCAAGCAGAACGGGCCGGTCAGAGTCGGGATCCCCAGCGGTTCGAGCTGGATATTCATCCCCGCCTGCACGAAAACCGTCGTCACGATGCCGACAAGACACCACAGAGCCGAACGCCACGAGGGTTTATAGAAGGTACACCCCAAGGCGATACCGGTCAGCACGGCACTGAATCCGTAGAGTCCGTCCTCGACCGCCCCGCCCGAAGCCTTGAAGACAATGGCTACCAACAACGCCACGGCCGAGGCAATAGCCGCCCAGAGGCATGCCCAGCGGTTGGCGATGAAGAGTGCCACCAAGAAGAAGATTCCGGTGACCCACGAGTTTACAAGGAACACCTGCGCCACACCCTTCAGCCAATAGACGACCAAGTGCCCGAATCCGAGGTACTCGAAGCTGTGAATTGCCCCGGGCAGGTCGGGCGTCGAGAGTGCATCGGGTGCCATGCCGTTCATCGCACGCGCGGCCAGCAGAAACAGCCACGTCGAGAAGACAAACGGAAAGGTGAACGAATTGACCTTCCACGGAGCCATGACGTTGTTGAATCCCGTGCGCACCCAAGTGGTGAGTGCTGCGCAGAGGATCAACGCCAGCCACATCCAGACCGTATTGCTCAAAAACGTCGGGAAGGCACAGCCCACCAACACGCCGTTGAATCCCCACAAACCCTGCTTGCCGTCCTTGTCGGGCAGACCGACGAGGTAGCCCGTGAGTGTCGACACGAAAACGCCGACCAACGCACCCCAGCCCACCAGCGGAACGTGCATCTCATACGAGCCCCAGAAGATCCCACACAGGAGCAGCAGCCCCGTCCATGCGTTGCCCTGAAACATCACCTGACCCGTTCCGCGCAACATGGAACGGATGAAATCGGCCGACGCATTGCCGGTCGAATCTTTCGCTTGAATTGTCTTTGTGTTTACCATATTGATTTCTGTTTAACTGAACTTATCTCCACGGGAACTCTTCGGGAACGGGCTTGCCTTTGACCTCAAGGCGCACCTGCGAGCAGAATTCGCGGATTAATTTTTTCACCGGGCCGCTCTCTTCGCCCAACGCCTTGAATAGCAGGCCGCAATCGTTCGGCAAGCGCGTGATACCGACCCAGAGGTGACGCGAATCGTCGAGATAGGCCAACGTCTGTTCGTAGATCCGGTCGGCATGTTCGGGCGGCGTGAGCACCAAGACATTGGCAAAAACGTCGGAATCGCCCATAACGCCCAGTCGCTGCGGGGCATGGTGCTCCGGCCGCACGATAAACTTCTCGCGGAAGAGCTGCTCTCCGCCGGGACGCTCGGCATGTGAGCAGACCGACAACAGGTCGTATTCGAACCGCTCGCCATGTGCGTAATGCTTGCGGCCGCTCATGTAGATCTCGGCATAGAAGAGCGTGGCACTCGGGTTGATGCGGATCGTCGTGTCGGCGATGAAACGCGTATGCCGGCACGGGATCGTCGGCTCGGGCAGGTACTCCAGATAGCCGTTCTCCTCGAGCGTGAAGTGCTGCGTCAGCCCCGAATAGTTGTAGTGCATCTCGGCCAACTTGGTCGCCGCACCAGTCGAGACGTGGGCGAAGGCGTTGCGCCGGACGACAAAATGCTGTTCGTAGCGGTCGCCGTCGACATTCGGGCCGCCCGACGAGAGGATGTATACGCAGGGCATCTCGGGCATTCCTTCGTCAAAATAGAGCTCCTGCTGCACGATCAGCGGAGCACGGCGGTCGAGATCGCGCAGGATCGAACGGCCCTCGGGATCAATTTCGAAGCCGAGGTAGAGGTATCCCGACTTGCCGGGCGTACCCACGGGCATCGCCTTCGGCTGTTCGAGGTAGGGGCGAATCTCTTTTGCGAGCGAGAAATCCATCGTCTATTTTTTATTTTTATCAATATCGAACAAAGCCATTTTGCGGATCAGCGTGATCACCTCGTCGATGCCTTCGCCCGTCATGCAGTTCGTAAAAACGAACGGTTTGCCGGGGCGCATCAGCTCCGAATCGTGGCGCATAACCTCCAAGGAAGCATGCACATAGGGAGCAAGATCGGTTTTGTTGATGACCAGAATATCCGACTGTGAGATGCCCGGCCCGTCCTTGCGCGGGATCTTATCCCCGGCCGCCACGTCGATCACATAGATGAAGAAATCGACCAGTGCCGGGCTGAACGTCAGCGTCAGGTTGTCGCCTCCGGACTCGATCAATACGATCTCCCCGTCGGGGAACTTCGCCTCCATCTCCTCCACGGCCGCGATGTTCATCGACGGGTCTTCACGCACGGCCGTATGGGGGCACGCTCCGGTTTCGACCCCGATGATGCGCTCCTCGACCAGAATGCCTTTCAGCATTTTGCGCACGTGTTTCGCGTCCTCGGTGGTCACCACATCGTTGGTGATAACCAGCACTTTGTAGCCCATATCCAACAGACGCGGGGTGATCGCTTCGATCAGGGCTGTTTTACCGGAGCCTACCGGGCCACCGATACCTATTCTACAAGTATTACTCATAATTTTACGTTTTTTTCTTCGGAACTACCTCAATTCATAAACAGACGCTTCGTGCCTTTCTCGTGGAGCGAAGCAAGGATGTCGATCTGGGGAGCAAAAGTATACATGTCCTCGAAATCCATTTCGCGGACTCGTTCGTAGAGAGCCGCGATCTGCCCGCTCTGCCGATAGAGGATCTGTTGCGTATCGTAGTGCGACACCCGCACACAACGCAGGGCGGCACTCAACACCAGATTCATCACGCCGTATTGGTGCGAACAGAACAACCCCCGCTCGTCGATCCCGCAGGCGGCAAAGACGATCCCTTGCCCCACGGGATAGCAGCCCGGCGTAGCACCGCATTCGATCTGGGCAAGCCAACGCGCCGTCGTCGGATCGTCGAAGATCCGGCAGGCCAGCTCCGCCAGTTTTTTACCCATGCGGCAGGTCATCTGTCGCGTTTCGGCATTCATTTTACACAGGATCAACTGCTTATCGGCATTTACAATCGCATCGTAGTGATGAATGGCACAGGCGCGATGTGCGTGCAATGCCGCCACGCCGTCGGTGCAGGCCGCCTGCAAAGCGATCTCGGCGGTGTAGGCTTCGAGCGTCGCGGCATCGTGAACGACACCCCGCTCGGCAGCCGTCTCCAGCCCATTCGAAAAGGAGAATGTACCGACCGGAAAGGCCGAATCAGTGAACTCCAGCAACCGCATCCATGCGATCATGTCGGGCCTATTCATGGTGCGCATGCAAGGGGTCGTGGTGGTGCACTTCGCTATCAGGCCCTGTGCCGCCGAAGAGCCGGCGCACCTCGTGGGGTGCCATGTAGGGGATCACCTCCGCACCGGGTTGAAACGAGTAGCTGATCCCCTCGATGTGGTGGGTGTGCATCACGCTCGCCATGACCTTCTTGTCGACCGTCAGCGGCACATAGACCGTCGTTCCCTTGACCACGGCAGGCCAATGCTGGTTACCGATTGCGTGTCCCAATTCGACGGCGATGTGGATGATCTGCTGCGGCGTTTGCGCAGCCAGCTTCGACAGATCGACGACCAGCACCTCGCTCAAACGAATGCGGATGACCACAGCCCGCTCCCTCTGCGGATCGTAATCGAGCAGATCGCCGTCGAGCAGTTGGGCATGGCGCGTGAGTGCCACGGCATACTCTTCGCCCTGATCGCTCCGCAATGCAAAGCGGCTCTTCTGGGCCGTCCATTGATCCAGATCGAGGTACTCAAGGTCGGTACATTTGAGTTTTTCGCGCCATTCGGGCGCATGGATGTTGCCGATGATTTCGGTAAATATTCTCATAAGACAGCGTTTTGATAGGCTATATTTTCGTCATTCGGGAGCTGCCCCGAAGAGCCGCTCCCGAAATCCGAAACAGACGAATGAATTAACTGAACCAGTAGAGTTGCGACAACGAGAACGATTTTGCCGGAGCGACGTAGGCGCGCGCACCATTGACAAAGACCTCGAAGGTCTCGGGGTTGACGTCGATCTTCGGCAAGCCGTTGTTGTAAAGCATGTTGTATTTGGTCAACTGACGTGTGCGGCGCACCGGAACAACCTGCCGTTTCAGACACAGACGCTCCTTGATGCCCCCTTCGAAAGCGGCATTCGAGACAAACGACATGCAGGTTTTCGGCAGAGTCTGACCGAAAGCACCATACATCGGCCGGTAGTACATCGGCTGCGGTGTCGGCAGCGAAGCATTCGGGTCGCCCATATTCGCCCAATTAATCACACCACCCTTGATTACCATTTTGGGCTTCGCCCCGAAGAACTGAGGTTCCCAAAGCACGAGGTCGGCCATTTTGCCCTTCTCGACCGAACCTACGTAGTCCGAAATACCGTAGCAGATAGCCGGATTGAGCGTAATCTTGGCGATGTAACGCTTCACACGGAAGTTGTCGTTGGTATCGGCATCTTCGGCCAATTTGCCGCAGGCCGACTTCATGAACGAAGCCATCTGGAAGGTACGCATGAACGATTCGCCGACGCGACCCATGGCCTGCGAGTCGGACGAAACCATCGACAGAACACCCAGATCGTGCAACACGTTTTCAGCAGCCTGCGTTTCGGGACGCACCCGGCTCTCGGCGAAAGCCACATCCGACGGAATCTTCGGATTGAGGTTGTGGCAAACCATAATCATGTCGAACAACTCGGCCTGCGAGTTGATGCCGAACGGCAGCGTCGGATTGGTCGACGACGGCAGGACGTTGGGCATCGAAGCCACCTTCAGCAGGTCGGGAGCATGGCCTCCGCCCGCCCCCTCGGTGTGGTAGGTGTGAATCGTGCGTCCGTCCATAGCAGCTATCGTATCCTCGACATAACCGCCCTCGTTGAGCGTATCGGAGTGGATGGCAACCTGCACATCGTAGCGATCGGCCACATCGAGTGCGGTGCGAATCGCAGCCGGAGTAGAGCCCCAATCTTCGTGGATCTTGAGTCCGCAAACCCCGGATTCGATCTGCTCCTCGATCGGTTGCGCCACCGAGCAATTACCCTTGCCCAACAGACCGACGTTGATCGGCAGCCCCTCGATCGACTGAAGGATGCGCTCGGTATTCCAGCGTCCGGAGGTGATCGTAGTGCCGTTCGTGCCGTCGGTAGGGCCGATGCCACCGCCAACCAGCGTCGTGATGCCGTTGCTCAGACAGGCATAAGCCTGCTGCGGGGCGATCATGTGGACGTGGCCGTCGATACCGGCAGCCGTCAGGATGAGGTGCTCGCCCGAAATAGCATCGGTTGCTGCACTGGTCACCAGATCGGGATGCACGCCGTGCATGGTATTGGGATTTCCCGCCTTGCCGATGCCGGCGATTTTGCCGTCCTTGATCCCCACGTCGGCCTTCACCACACCCAATTTGGCGTCGATGATCGTCACGTTGGTAATCACCAGATCCAGCGACCCCTCTTTCGAAGTCATCGTGTTGGCGAGTCCCATGCCGTCGCGCAGCGTCTTGCCGCCGCCGTAGACCACCTCGTCCCCGTATTCGCGCAGATCCTGCTCGATCTCGACATAGAGATCGGTATCTCCCAACCGGATTTTATCGCCTACGGTCGGGCCAAACAAATTGTTATTTTCCTGTCTTGAAATGGTAGCCATAGTGCTCTATTTTTTGCTATTCTTACTCTGTTTGAAAGCCGCTTCGGCCTGATCCTCCGGGATGCTCTTGAACCCATAGTGGATGATTTTACGCAGTGCTTTCATGCGTATCGGATAGTACGACGGGGCATCCTCCTCGCCGGCATAGCCGTTGACCATGCCCGCAAACCCGATCACGCGACGCTTGCCGCCATAGGCGACCACCTCGACCTCCTTCTGATCGCCCGGCTCGAAACGGATCGCCGTCGTAGCGGGGATGTTCAGACGGCAGCCGAAAGCTGCCTGACGGTCGAATTCGAGGTAGCGGTTGACCTCAAAGAAGTGGTAATGCGAGCCGACCTGAATCGGACGGTCACCCGTATTGCGCACCACCAACTTCGCAGTTTTGCGACCTAAATTGTAGTCGATTGCGGTTGGGGAGAGGATCACGCCGCCCACGGCGACATGTTGCTGCGGCTTGAAACCGGGCTTGTTCGGATAGAGCGAAGCTGCGGCGGAAGCCGTATTGGGATTGTTCGTTGCCATAGTGTTTTGCTTGTTTGTGTTACTTGATCGGTTGGTGAATACTTACAAGGCGCGAGCCGTCCGTGAAGACAGCTTCGACTTGCAGCAGGTCGATCATGTCGGCCACGCCCTCCATCACGTCGCTCTTTTTGAGCACGCTGGCGGCATCCTTCATGACCTCTTCGACGGTTTTGCCTGCGCGCGCACCCTCAAGGGCGGTCGAGGTGATGTAGGCAACCGACTCCGGATAATTGAGCTTCAGACCTTTGGTCATACGCCTTTCGGCGATCATCCCCAACGAAAGAAGCATCAGCTTGTCGATCTCTTTTGGTGTCAAATGCATAATACAAAGTTTTAAGATTTTTACATAAATGCCGCTGTCCTGCCCCCGGTCGATCGCAGAAACAACCCTACCGGGCGGCACAGCGCAATTTGTGATCGCCTTGAATAGGGCAAATAATATGCCACAACCCGTATAGCACAAATCCGGATTGGCATCATGTTTGCCGAGGTACGGGGACAGATAAACAGCAAAAAAAATCGGTATTATGTTCAAAGCTATGCTCATTGCGGGACTCGGGGGCTTCATCGGCACTTGCCTGCGTTTTTTAGTCGGCAAGTGGTGTCACCTCGCCGGCGCAACGGTTTTTCCTTGGGGAACATTCACGGTCAACATCATAGGCTGCTTCGTCATCGGCCTCTTCTTCGGATTGGCCGAGAAGACCCAGATGATCTCGGCCTCGATGAATGTCTTCCTCATCACGGGGTTCTGCGGCGGATTCACCACGTTCTCCTCGCTTTCGGACGACATGTACCTGCTGCTGGCAGGCAAACACTGGGTCTACTTCGTGGTCTACACGCTCTTGAGCTTCATTCTGGGACTGGGGCTGGTCTGGCTCGGACGCTCGCTGATCAAAGTGGCATAGCGTCCACATTCCGGCTCAACGTCGAACGACCCCCGAACCGGACATTGCCCACAAAAGAAGCAGGCGACCTACCAAAAGGTCGCCTGCTTCTGCAAACTCACGAAGAGGACTCCTCTTCTATTTTATCTCCAACGCCCGTTTGAGCAATTCGGGCATCCCGACCTCGCGACAACAGGTCGTCGCAAGCAGCTGACGTCCTTTGTCGGTGAGCGTAAAATACATCTGGCGGCGATCCCGATCGCTCAGCTCCCGGGCGATATACCCCTTCGACTCGACCGAACGCAGCACCTTCG
Source organism: uncultured Alistipes sp. (assembly GCA_964532025.1). Classification (GTDB taxonomy): domain Bacteria; phylum Bacteroidota; class Bacteroidia; order Bacteroidales; family Rikenellaceae; genus Alistipes. Next base: position 10,618 of record CAZHEY010000018.1, read on the forward strand.
ACGTATTCGAGGGGGTCAGCCCCAGCATCTCGCCCAACTCTCCGGGACACAAGCGTTCGGAGCGCGAAAGGCTACACAAGGCCATGCCTTCGTTCAAACAGATGCCATAACGCTTCTCGAAAGCCGTTTCGAACTGATTGACGGCACGTTGCAAATTACGTATCTTACACAATTCCTCCATCGCCTACTTTTTATCAATCGCCTGCCGGCCGCACCGATCGGCACACAGGCCGCACTCGATGCACTTCGCAGCATCAATAACCGGCAACGCCTCTCCTTGCTGCGCGATCGCGCCCGCCGGACAAAGGTCAACCAGCGAGCAGCGATGATTCTGCGGACAACGCAGCGCGTCTATTACCAACGCCACAAGCTACTTGTTCAACAGGGTTTTGTCGATCGCCTCCTTCAGCGAAGCCTTCGGCATCGCCCCTTGGGCCATTTGCGGTTTGCCGCTCATCGGCACGAAGAGCAACGAGGGAATCGAGCGGATGCCGAACATCGCAGCCAACTCCTGCTCGGCCTCGGTGTCGACCTTGTAGATGTAGATTTGGTCGCCATACTCGGCCGCCAACTCCTCCAATACCGGAGCTAATGCACGGCACGGGCCGCACCACGAGGCGTAAAAGTCGATCAGCGCAGGTTTGTCGCCCAGATAATTCCACTCTTGCGGATTCTTCTCCACATCAGCCACCTTCTTCAGAAAGTCAGCCTTGGTCAATGCAATTGTTTTCATACTTTTGGTTGTTTTTGTGTTTTTCTCACTTGATTTGTTTTGGCTCGGCTTTGCAGTCGTTTGCCCGGTCGTTTGTGCGTTGCACCCAGCCAACAGCACCAATGTACCGAGGAGACTCATCAGACTTTTTTTCATCTTTACCAATTCTTACTTTTTAATTTGTTTTTCGTCTATTCTCTATCAATAACGATGCAAAGCTATTAATTATTTTCCAAAGAAACAAATTTCCAGCAGAAAATAATTAAGGAGGGGGCAAGGAAGGGGATTAAGCTGGAATACTTGTTGGTTAATTTCTTTATAAGGGAGCATTGTTTTTGCTCTCAGGTCGCAGCTCGGGGAGACGGCTCGAAGCGCAGCGAAGAGCAGGCCTCCGCGTGGCGGAGCTGCGGCCTGCCGACTTGCCGCGCAAGCCGAAAACAACTCGCCAAGAAATTAATCCCGAATGGAGATACCAACAAGTATTCCTGTTTAATCCGAAAGAGGGCTACCCGAAGGTCGCAGAGACAAAAAAATTCCCTGTCAAAAAAATTTCTGACAGGGAAAAAGCTATGCGAATTGCACTTATTGATCCTTATAGTACTATTATACCGTTTCCGGATTATTTTTCGGAGAGGTCGTAGCCGTCGGCGCGCGCGCCCCACATAAGCAGGAAGACGACCATGCCGAAGAGTGCCATGCCGACGATACCGATATAGGCCCAATTCCAGCCATAGTGCTGTGCCACATAGCCCAGTCCCACGCCCGAAACCAGCGTCGAAGCGTAGCCGAACAATCCGGTCAGGCCATTGGCGGTCGCCGCAGCATTCTTGGTTGCCTGATTCGCAGCGGCAATGCCGATCAACGCCTGCGGCCCATAGATACAGAATCCGGCAAGGCACAACGTAGGGAAGAGCAGCCAGATCGGGGCGTCGGCAGGCAGCTGCCAGAAGAGGAAGACAAACAACGCCGCACCGGCCATGCAAAAGACACAAGTACGGTGTGCGCGACCCTTCAGCCACTTATCGGTTGCCCAACCGGCAAACAGCATACCGAGGATACCGGCGATTTCGAACATCGCCACCAGCCATCCGGCATTGGCCATGCTCACCCCTTTCGACTGACTCAACAGCGACGGGCCCCAGTCCAACACCGAAAAGCGCACGACGTATACGAAGAAATTGGCAAATCCGAGGATCCAGATCAGCGGATTTCCGAACACATGCTTACGCAAAAAAGCTCCGTTGGCCTTCTGGGTTTTACCAGCACCCTTCACCTCCGTACCCTCGAGTTCGGGAAGTCCGACCGACGAGGGGGTATCGCGCAGGAAGACGACCAGTCCGATTGCGCCGAGGAACGAGATACCCGACGGAATCCAGAAGCACCATTTCCACGCGCCCACATGATCCGCACCAGCACCCATCGTACCCATGATATATCCACAAAGGATCACCACCAATCCAGCTCCGATCGAGTGCGAGGTATTCCACACCGACATCTTGGTAGCCAGCTCGCCGGGCGCGATCCAATGGGTCAGCAGCCGGGCACACGGCGGGAAGCCAGTACCCTGCAACAGTCCGTTGATCATCCACATGATACCCATAAAGAGGATCATCGTATTGGTAAATTGCGAGCCGTCGTGTTCGCCTGTGATCCAGTAGGAGACGTCCTCACCGAATCCGAATGCGAAGTTAGCCAATGCACACAACGACAACCCGATCGCCATATACCAACGGGCATTCATCCGGTCGGCCAGAATGCCGTTTGCGAAGCGCGAAAGGCCATAGATCAGGCCGTTGAGCGTCAGGAAAATTCCGAGGCTCGTTTTCGAGATACCCAAGTCAGCCTCCAGTCCGGGCATGGCTAATGAAAAGTTTTTACGCACAAAATAGAACAGCGCATAGCCGATCATCGTGGCGATGATCGTGCGCATCTGCCAGTATTTGAAGCGTTTAGTTTGTTCCGGAGTCATTTCGTTTCGAAAGTTTAGTAGTTTCAGGTAGCAAAGATACAATTTTATCCGCCAAACAACGGCATTTTTTTCGAAAAGTTTCCCGAATAATGCTTTCTGGATGTTTGTTAGCCACAAAAAATTGGAGGGAAAGAAATAAAAAACTACCTTTGAGGCGTGTAATTACATCCTAATTGTTTATTTCGACACGAAACCTATGACTCAATTCAATCAATACCGCTCCGTCTGGGAGCACGACACTCTGATGCAGCGGTTGCGCCGCATCCGCCACGTGGCACTCGACATGGACGGCACTATTTATATGGGAATGTCGCTCTTCCCCTACACCAAACCCTTTCTTGAGGGGCTAAAAGCGCAGGGGATCGGCTACTCGTTCTTGACGAATAACCCCTCGAAGTCGATTGCCGACTACCTCCACAAACTCGAAAAGTTGGGCATCACGGCCACACGCGACGAGATGTATACCACCGCGCTGGCCACAATCGACTACATCCGCACGCACCACCCCGCGGCACGACGGCTCTTCCTGCTGGGCACGCCGAGCATGATCTCCGAATTCGAGGCCGCCGGATTCGTCTCCGCAGCCGACTCGCCCGACGATCGTCCCGACGTGATTGTCGCTGCATTCGATATGACCTTGAGCTACGACCGACTGTGCCGCGCAGCATGGTGGATCTCGCAGGGCGTTCCCTACATCGCCACCAACCCCGACCGGGTCTGCCCGACCGACCAACCGACCGTGCTGGTCGACTGCGGGTCGATCTGCGCCTGCTTGGCACACGCCACCGGACGCCAGCCCGACATCACCCTCGGCAAACCCGATCCCAACATGCTTTCGGGCATCCTCACGCGTCACGGGCTGCAACCCGACCAGATCGCCATGGTCGGCGACCGCATCTACACCGACGTCCAGATGGCACACAATGCCGGAGCAATGGGGGTGCTGGTGCTTTCGGGCGAGACAACACTCGAGGTTGCCGAGCAGGCCGCCACGCCACCGCACATCATCGCCGACAGCATCGAAGTGCTGGGGCAGCTGCTGCGCGAAGCCCACAAATAGCGGCCCGCCCTATTTTTCGCCCAAACTAAACCCGATGTCGAAGCTCACCTTGAGCATGGCGATCGTCTGGTTGCGCCGTGGGCTGAAAATCTGGTGCAACGCAGGCTGAATGGTCACAAAGCTCTTGGTGAACGAGTAGGTCAGCTCCAGCGCAGTTTCGTTGCCTTGGTCGTGCCAGGTGCGGTTGACCAGTGCCCCGAGGTAGTTCTCCGCCCCGAACAGCCCGCGCCAGACTACCCCACCGCCCAGATAAGCATCGCACACACAGCGCGGCGACCCTCCGGCCTGCACCAGCAACGCCAAGGTTTTCGAAGCCGCCGAACGATAGATCGGCTGTTCGATCAGCGTCCAGAAGCTGGTGGTGCTCACCTTGCGACCACCGGCCACCTCGGGCACATATCCGTAGACCACGCCGAAGTGGTAGTTGCCGAGATAATTATCTTCGGTGTCGCTCGTATAGCTCACCTCCGAGATGTTGAGCACCCCATCGCGCTCGGGGCGAATGCGAAACCGCTCGTCCCAACCGCTTCCGGCCACGCCGTTGTAGAGCGAGCTCTTGAGCCGCAAGTTCTTGATAATCTCCCAGTCGAGGTGCAGACACATGGCCGAGAGCGGCGAATCCGAAAGCGGATAGCCGTGCGAGATGACCGGCAGCAGGCCGTTGGTCGAACCCGTAAAGACCGAATTCCACGGCGAGGTGAAGTAGTCGTTGTTGACGTTGCGCACGCCAAAGAACAGGTCGACCGGGCCGAAGCGTTGGGTGATGCCGAACATGAAAAGCGACAGGGCTACGCTCCCGTCCTCAATGGCCGAAAAGACATTCAGATCATCGGCTACGCCCTCTTTTCCTTTCGAATTGCGCAGGTTGTCGACCGAAAGCAGGTCGAGCGAGAGCGTCGCGTTCCGCCACAGGCGTTGCGTGGCCTCGACATTGAGCAGGTTGATCCAATTCGCCTTGTTGGTCGTGGCGTTGTACAACCCCTCGGTCGTGTAATTGATGTTGAGCGAAGTTGCAGCCTCCTGCCCCATTGCGGTTGTGATCGCCCCAAGCAGGGCAATGCTGAGTAAAAATTGTCGCATACGATTTGGTTTTTAATCCGTTTATGCCCGCCTGCGATCCAATTTTCGTTCCATTTTCAGCCCCCACAAGGTCTCCTACCGTCATTTCCCCAGCAAACACGGTTTCGCTGATAGCGGTATCGGAAAAACCGAATTCCGAAAGGTGCGAAGTTTGCATTTTTATCAGTACATTTGCGACAAAAGAAAAATTATGGAGAATCACCTGCTTATACCACTTCTGCTGACGCTCGGGGCTGGCTTGGCCACGGGCATCGGAAGTGCGATTGCGTTCTTCGCACGCCGCACCAACAAACGACTGCTCTCTTTTTCGATGGGTCTGTCGGGCGGTGTGATGATCTACGTGGCATTTGTCGAGTTATTTCAACAATCCAACCTCACACTCTCGACGGTGTGGGGCGTGCGCATGGGCACGATACTGACCGTGGCCGCCTTCTTCGGCGGAATCCTATTGATCGGCATCATCGACCGCCTCGTTCCGTCGGTCGAGAACCCCCACGAGGCGCACCGCATCGAGGAGATGGATGCCCAGCCGCACAACCCCAAGCTCATGCGTATGGGGATGATGACGGCACTGGCAATCGGCATCCACAACTTCCCTGAGGGCATCGCCACCTTCACCTCGGCAATCGACAACCTCACGCTGGGCGCAGCGATCGCTGCCGCCGTGGCGATCCACAACATCCCGGAAGGCATCGCCGTATCAATTCCGATCTACTACGCCACGGGCAACCGCAAAAAGGCGTTCTGGCTCTCGGTGCTCTCGGGCGTGGCCGAGCCGGTCGGGGCTTTACTGGCATGGCTGGTGCTGATGCCGTTTATGTCGCCGACGCTCATGGGCTGTGTGCTGGCCGTCGTGGCCGGGATCATGGTCTTCATCTCGATCGACGAACTGCTGCCCGCCGCGCGCGAATACGGCGAGGCACACATCGCAATCTACGGCGTGGTCGCCGGCATGGCAATCATGGCCGCGAGCCTGATTATGCTGGCTGCATAATTGAATAGATAATTAAAAAACCTTACTATTTTGGATATTCTGCTACTCATCGTCGGTCTGGGACTGATCCTCGCCGGCGCAAATTTTCTGACTGACGGTTCTGCGGCACTCGCCCAGCGTTTCCGCATGCCCGAATTTCTGGTCGGATTGACCATTATCGCAATCGGCACATCGACCCCAGAGCTGGTCATTTCGGTCTTCTCGGCCGCCGCCGGCAACAGCGAAATGGCGATCGGAAACATCGTCGGATCGAATCTATTCAACGTATTCGTTATCTTGGGTTTGTGCGCGCTGATCCGGCCGCTGACGCTCTCCGCGGGGATCATCCGTCGCGACATCCCGTTCGGATTGACCGCCTCGATCATGCTGCTGGTGCTCGCGTGCGACAAGCTGCTTCATCTGGGCAGCGGCAACAGCCTCGGACGCATCGACGGACTGATCATGCTGGCGTTCTATTTTGCACTCATGGCCTACACGATCCGCTCGGCACGCGAGAACCGCCCGGCGGAAGCCCCCCACGCAACGGCAAAGCCGGGCATGGCACTCTGGTTGATGATCTTGCTGATTGTGGTGGGATTAGCCGGGCTAATCGGTGGCGGCGAACTGTTTTTGCGCAACGCCACGGCCATCGCCCGTCGCTTTCACATCAGCGAATCGCTCATCGCCATAACGCTTGTAGCCGGGGGCACATCGCTGCCCGAACTGGCCGCCTCGGTCGTCTCGCTCATCAAGGGCAAGGCCGACATGGCACTGGGCAACGTCATCGGCTCATGCGTGGTCAACATCCTGCTCATCTTGGGATTGAGCGCAACGATTCGGCCGCTCGCATTGGGCGGAATCACGGTGGTCGATCTGATCATGGTCGTGGTGAGTTTCGTGCTACTGTTCGCAACAGCATTCTCGTTCAAGCGAGGAAAATTGGATCGTTACGAAGGCGCGATCTTCCTGGTTATATATGGTGTTTATCTTTGGTACTTGATCAAATAGCGGTCGATCAGACGCGGCACGGCATAATCGCCCACGGCCTCCTGCTCGACGGCCATTGCTTCGGCCGCCGGACTCCACGACGGCGTTTCGATGCGGTAGAAGACCGCATGCAGCCGCTGGTGCGAAAGCTGGTGGCAGGGCATCGTCTCACAGGCAGTCAAACGCCACGGAGCATCGCCCACGAGAGCCCGAAAGGCCGGTGCGGAGGCACAAGCCTCCCAATCGACAGCCGTCTGGGTTTCGATCAGCGGGAATTCGTAAAGCCCCTGCCAGATGTCACCCGCCCCGCGACGCCGGAGCAACGTCCGCTCTCCGCAGAGGATATGCAGGTAGTTGAACCACCTCTCGCGCACCTTGGTTCGGCCCTGTTTCACCGGGCGTTCACCCACCGTTCCGGCGGCCAGCGCAAGGCATTGATTCCCAAGCGGGCAATCGGCGCAGGAGGGTGCGGAGGACGTACACTGCAATGCCCCGAAATCCATGATTGCCTGATTGTAGCGACCGGCATGCGCCACATCCAGCTCCTGCCGAGCCAGCGTTGCAAAAGCCTGCTTTCCGGCAGCCGTGTCGATCGGCAGGTCGAGGTCGTAGAGCCGCGCCAGAACCCGGTAGACGTTGCCGTCGACCACCGCGCAGGGCGCATCGACGGCGGCCGACGCGATCGCCGCAGCCGTATACTCCCCCACACCGCGCAGCGAACGCAGCTCATCGAATGCCGTAGGGAACACCCCGCCGAAATGCGCCACAACCTGCTGCGCCGCGGCATGCAAGTTGCGAGCACGGCTGTAATAGCCCAGCCCCTGCCAGAGCTTGAGCACCTCATCCTCGGAGGCGGCTGCCAAGGCAGCAACGTCGTTGAAGCGCGCCGTGAAGCGTTCGTAATAGGCGAGCCCCTGCGCTACACGCGTCTGCTGGAGGATCACCTCCGACAGCCAGATGCGGTAGGCATCACGCGTCCGACGCCACGGCAAGTCCCGCCCCTCGCGGGCGTACCAATCAAGTAATATAGGTGCAATGCGACTCATCGGAGGACAAAAGTAGTATTTAGGAATCAAATTTGAGGTATAAAAACCAAAACGTTATGGAGCACCAACACACTTTAATCGACAACCTGATCGAAGAACGTTACGAAATTCAGGTCGACGGACATCAGGCGATCATCGAATACGAACGCGAGCCGGGTGTAATCGTCCTGACTCACACCTATGTACCGAAGGCTCTCGAAGGCCGTGGCATCGCATCGGAACTTACCCGCGCCGTGCTCGAAGATGCGCGCGCCAAAGGGTTGCAGGTCGATCCGCAATGCTCGTTCATCTCGACTTACATCCGCCGCCACCCCGAATGGGCAGAGTCGGTCAGGAAGCGTCCGAGCCGGACGGAATAGCCCCCTTTGCCCCACATCGGTCGGGAATACCCCCGCACCGGATGCCCCCCCACCTCCGAAGGTGGTGAAATATCGTCTTGCGCCTGCCCCACCGCATCATCGCTCTACGTTCATCGCCCCTCGCCACCACGAGTCGGCGCGTTTCGCAGCAGCATCGTCGCACCTTAACACCTCAGAATCAAACGTTTCCATGCAGAATTCAGATAGAGAAAAATAAAAAATCACCTGAAAAGTGAAAATTTCTCGCATTTAATTTGGTTTATTTTATAAACTACTTTATATTTGCAGCGACAAGTAAAAATAACGAATATGGAAACTGTTATGAAAGATCGTACTTTGGAAGCCCACGAGAGCTTCGACCTCATCAATCGCATGATTGCCAACACCCGCCAAAGCATGGAGCGTCACGCCGGACGACCGTTTCTGGTCTGGGGCTACACGACCGTAGCGATCACCGTAGCTGTCTGGGCAGCACTCTACTTCACCCACGACGGCCGCTGGAACTTCCTCTGGTTTGCACTCCCCGCGATCGGCGGGGCAACGATGTGGCTCACCCGCCGCAACCCGACCGAGGGATGCGTACACACCTACATCGACACGATCATCAAGCAAGTCTGGCTGGTAATGGGGCTGGCGGCACTGATGATCTCGGCACTCTCGATTTTCGACGTGGTGCGCCCCTCGATTCTCTTCGTCATCCTGCTTCTGATGGGCATCGGGTCGACAATCACGGGGCTGATGATCCGCTTCAAGCCCACGATTATCGGCGGCGTTCTCGGGATCATCCTCGCGCCGATCACACTTTCACTATCGGGCAGCTGGCTTCTCGGACTCTTCGCCCTCGGGTTTGTTGTCATGATGATTCTCCCGGGCCACATCCTCAACCACCGCGCACGATGCCAGAAAACCGAATAGCCGTGTTCAAGGAACTCAACCCCCTCTTGCACTCCGAATTACGATTGGGAATCATGTCGATTCTGATCGGGGTCGAATCCGCCGATTTCGTCTTCATCCGACAGCAGACCGGCTCAACGGCCGGCAACCTGTCGGTGCAGCTCGACAAGCTCTCCAAAGCCGGATACATCGCTATCGAGAAGAGCTTCCGCGGCAAGATGCCGTGCACCGTCTGCCGCATCACCAACGCCGGACGCGATGCCTTTGCCGAGTATGTCGAAGCGTTGAAGACCTATATCAAATAGAGCAGAAAAGCGTCACCAGAAACGGGACGCTGAAATCCACGGCGACACCGTGCGCCATGGAGACCACAGCGTAGGGACGACCTACGGCACGCGTAATGATCGGAAGCGTCGTGTCGAAGGTCGTCGCGCCGCCGATCGACACAGCCGCCAACGGCCCGAAGCGGCGCGCAACCCAAGGCGCAGCAAGCAACGTGAAGATCTCACGCAGGACATTGGCCAGCAACGCCACAGTAGCCAGCTCCGCGCCGCGCAGGTCGGCGATGAAGATACTCGAGAGCGAATAGTAGCCGAACCCAGCACTTACGGCCAACGTATCGGTGAGAGAAGGGGCAACAAGCAGTGCTCCAAGAGCCGCACCGCCCAGCGTGCCGACAACCGTAGCAACGGGCAGCCACGCCAGTCGCGGGTCGAGCTGCCGCACCTGCGAAGCCAACGTGCGGTCGTTGCCGAGCGTGATTCCGACGCAGAACATCAGCGCATAGAGTACGTAGGTGCTCCACGCCGATCCCCCGGGATGCAGCGGCGTAAACAGCCCGACGAGCAAACCCACAACGAAAAACGCCACGATCACCAGACTTCCCGACAGGGCACTCCACGACGCCCCGGCGCAAGCCGTCGACTCATCCGCACAGCATTGCGCCCCGATCCGCCGTCCCAGCCACCACGAGGCGGCGATGCTTCCGGCCACCGAGAACGCAAAAATCACCAGAGCCGTAGCCCCAAGCGTTGCCATGCCCCCGACAACCGCCGGGTCGCTACCGACCTCAAGCCCCAGCAGGAAGAGCAGCATCCAGATGATTCCGGTGATCGCACGCGGTACAAAAACAAGGCGTCTGCCGATAAGCAGACGTCCTGTGGCTATCCCGCAAAAAATGACGGCAAAGATCAGAAACATAGAGGTCGTTATTTTGATTTGGTAAGTTTTTCGAGTTGTGCGCCGATCAACTGTTTGGCTGCCTGCGCGGCCAACTCCTCCGCCCCGAGCGAGATCTTGGGCGAAGAGAACGTCCCGTCGATCTGGACGGGAATCGTCTGGACTACCCCACCTCCGGGCAGAGCCACCTGCGCCGCGTAGTCGATCGTCTGATCCAGACCCGTCGAGCCGGACATATTGATATGGATGCCGCCCATCTTCAACTCGAAGGGCAGCGTAGTGATCCGGCCGTCGTGTATGGCAAAACGGATCACCGCATCGCGAGCTTCGATCGTGCGCAACTCATCGTTGTTGAGTGCCTTAGCCAATGCAGCAAATGCGTCTAATTGCTGCACGCGGACATCCGACGAGCGAATCTCACCGGTTGCCTGAAGCGTTTGCAGGTCGGGATTCATCCCGCCGTCGAGCGTCGTACTCATGTTCCACGACAGCGAGTAATTGCCGCTTGTCTTGGCAAAGAGCGGGGCAAATTGCCGCACAATCTCGAGTTCGTCGAAGGTCTTTTTGAACGAAGCCCCCTCAAGCCCCAGATTCATCCGTACCGCCGGACGCGCCGGATCGGCAGGCGCGGAATAGCAGCCCGACACCGTAGCCCGGCCGCCAAAAAGCCGCATGTTCAACCGATCGAGCGACAACGTTCCCTCGGCTACGCGCACCCCTCCGACCAGATCGGTCGGGGTCATATCCCGGAAGAGCACCTTGTGCAGATCGGCATTCATCGACAGGCAGAGATTCTGCGGCACACGCAAAACCCGCAGCACGGTCGAGTCCGAAGCCGGTGTCGACGTGGCGGTCGTTTCTGCCGGCGGGGTCACCTCCAACAGTTCATTCAGATCGAGCAGGTCGGATTTGACATAGAGCCGCCCAGCGAGCATGCCACCACGCAGCAGGTAACCGAGGTAGCCCGTCAGCTGGCCATTGGCCGCAAGATCACTTCGCCCGACCGTCAGACCAAATTCACCGAGAGTCATCGACTGCGGGGTGATGGTTGCCGCGGCACGACGCAGATGCACGACCGGCAGTGTCGGCAGCGTCAGCTCCATGGTCTCGACAACGAACGACCCGGAAGCTGCAATCTGCTCATAATTATTGTGTTCGATATCCGACATGCGCGCCGCAATTTTCAGATCGGCAACGATCTCTCCACTCAAATCAGCACCCTCCTCCAACGGATAAGCCTGCCGAATCGTCCCCAGATCCATGCGTCCGGCAACCGACATCCGAAACTCCGGATCGCTGATCAGGTGCGTAGCATGGAGGGTTGCCGAGAGCGAGTTCCTGCCCATTCTCAAACCAAATTGCGAGAGATCGACCTCCGTATTATCCAGCGCACCGCCCGGATTGGCGACTTTGAAAACAAGGTTGATATCGGTTACCGCCTTGGGCCGCGAAGAGTATTGGAAGCTCCCGTTTTGCACAACGGTCTTCAGCTCAAAAGCCGGCAGCTGCGCACCGCGTTTTTCGCCATGTACCCAAAGATCCATCGTCAGATCGCCCGCAGCCGAGAGGTTGTTGAATTCGTGCATATAGAAGGCTGGAATCAGCGACAGCAGATCCTTGAATTGTACCCGATCGCATCCGGTTTTAAGATCCACACCGAGCGACTCGTCGTCGCACAATTCAACCCAGCCATCGAACGTCAGATTAATAGAATTCAGACGCAATTTGTTTTCCAAGAGCGTATAACGATTGTGTTTGAGGTCGGCTTCGATCTCGGCATCCAGCCGCGCATCAGCCCCACTCAAGACCGGAATTCCGGCCGATACAATCCGCACGCCTCGGGTTTTGAGCGTCAGATCGAGATTGGTCTTTTCGGCCGACAGGTCACCCCGAAGTCGCAACGAAGCGGGCGTGGTGACACACGAAACCCGGGTCGAGTCGTCCTCGTAGCGAATCGACGCATCGGAAATTCGCAGATCGCGCACCGCGAAACGGAACGCCGATGCCTCCCCCGCCGGGTGTTCGCCACCCACCGCCGAGTGCCCCTCTCCGGTCGCTACGGGCTTCATCACATCCCAGTTGACCGCCCCGTCGGCGAGTTTACGGGCATGCAGAGCCGGAGCAGAGAGGTGGATTTTGGTCACCTCGAATCCCTCGTCGCCCCACAGCGACGACAGATCGACAACCCCCGAAATGCGGTCGGCACGCAGAATCGTATCTCCCGCAAAACGGTCGACGCCCATAAGCGTCAACCCTTTGAGTTCGAGCGAAGCATAGGGGAAATGGCGTAGCAAGCTGATGTTCAGCTTCTCGAAATCGAGCTTTGCCGCAAGCATCTTACTGGCTTCGGTCTTAACAACCGCTTCGAGTTTTGCTCGAAAAGCCAACGGCACAACAACTGCCGCAACCACAAACAGGGCCACCACACAAGCCGCAAAAAGCGCAACTTTCTTCATTTTTTCGTTATTTTCCAGACAAAAGCCGTCGTTTCGGCCTCGATAAAATTCATACTACGATAGAGTGTCCGCGCCGCTTCACGCGCAGGCGACGAGGTGAGCATCACCCGGTCGACACCGGCCCCCTGCGCCTCACGCTGCGCCGCCGCCACCAACGCACGGCCAGCACCTGCGCCCCGACATGCAGCATCGACCACCACGTCCTCGATCCACGCCTTGCGCCCCGAGGGTGCGTCGTACCAGACCAGCGTCAGGAGTCCGACAATCTGCTCACCGTCAAAAGCCCCCAACAATCGCGTGGTCGAAGAAGCAAGCATCTGCCGCAACGACTCATCGGTCGGGGCGACAAGCCTCGACGAGAGTTGCGGCATCAGGCGTGCAAGGGCCTCGCGCAAGGAGTCAGTGATTTCTGTAATTCGAAGAACGATCATCTACGGACAAATTTGGCGTAAAGTTAATCTTTTTATCTCAAAGAACCGGAATTGTAAAGAAAAAAGCGTACTTTTGCGACGCAATGGTTTCTATGCGCCCCGGAAGGGCGACCGGATTAAAAGGGAATGCCGCGAAAATCGGCAACAGTTCCCGCTGCTGTGAGTTACGCGATAGGTTTCGGCACTCTTGGCCACTGTCCCTCGGGGACGGGAAGGCGTCGAAACGGTAACGAGTCAGAAGACCTGCCGTGCAGTTATAATTTTACCCGTAAAGCAACCCTGCGGAGAATGGGGCGGCGACAAGGCGGATTTTCCCTATCCCGACACCTGTTCCACACCGCAGCAAACCGATGATTAGAACCCTTGGGCGACATATCGCGTCGTGGTGTGCCCTCACACTCCTGCTCACGGCCTGCATGGACTACGGATCGCTCCCCGAAGAGCCCTTCCGCATAGCCTCTCGCGGGGTGTTCATCACCTCGGAGGGCAACTTCCGCTGGGACAATGCCTCGCTGTCGTTCTACGACCCGGCGGCCAAGAGCGTCGAGAACGAGGTGTTCCTGCGCGCCAACGGCATGAAGTTGGGCGACGTGGCGCAATCCATGTCGATCCGCGGGCGGCGCGGCTACGTGGTGGTCAACTACTCGGCACGCGTCTATGTCATCGACACCGAGACCTTCGAAGTCACCGGTGTGATCGACGAGCTGACTTCGCCGCGCTACCTCCACTTCACCAACGACACAACGGCCTACATCACCGACCTCTACGATCCGCACATCACCGCCATCGACACCCGAACCAACCAAATTCGCACCCGCATCGCGACCAACGGTCACCGATCGACCGAACAAATGGTGCAGTGGGGCAACGAGGTCTTCACCAACTGCTGGTCGTATGACCGCAAGATTCTGGTTATCGACGCAGCCCGCGACCTTCTGATCGACTCGATCGAGGTCGGATCGCAACCCTCGGCACTGGCTTTAGACCGCTACGGCAAGATCTGGACGGTGACCGACGGACGCAACGGCACACCGGCCGCACTCTACCGCATCGATGCCGCCACGCACCGCATCGAACGCACATTCGGCTTCGGCGCAGAGGATCATCCGCAACGGCTGGCACTCAGCCGCGGCCGCGACACACTCTACTTCATCAACCGCGCCGTCTGGCGCATGCCGGTGACCGCCGAGACGCTACCGACGACACCATTCCTGCCCTACACCGAAACCATCTACTACGGATTGGGCGTCGACCCCTCGACTTCGGAGGTTTACGTCGCCGATGCGATCGACTACCGCCAGCACGGCGTGGTCTATCGGTTCTCGCCGCGCGGCATCGCACTCGACACCCTGCGCGTCGGCATCACACCCGGTTCATTTTGCTTCAAAGAATAACACCTAACCATGAAAAGACAAGCTATCCTCCTCCTCGTCGCACTCGCCACAGCCTGCAATTCAGGTGAGACGATCACCACGACCGTCGTACAAGAGCCGGTTGCACGCATCCTCGAATATACGCCCGCGCCGGGGCAGTTCATCAACTCCACCGGAGCGGGATTCACCGACGTCAACTCCGCCGAAACGGCCTGTGCCTATGCTGCGCAACGCTTTGCCTCGGGCGATTACGTGACTTTGGGCGGCTGGGGCGGTTATCTGATTGCGGCCTTCGCCGAACCCGTTCCAGCGGCAGCCGACTACGAACTCTACATCCAAGGAAATGCCGAGCCCTTCTCGTCGGAACCGGGGGTGGTGTGGGTTTCGCAAGACACGAACACCAACGGCATCGCCGACGATGCGTGGTACGAACTGCGCGGCAGCGAATACGACCGCTCGACGCACCACTACCGCATCACCTACCAGCAGCCCGATGCGTCGGGGCAGATCGCATGGACGGACAATCAGGGCGGAAGCGGCTCGATCGACCGCAATACGTACCACAACCAAAGTTCCTACTTTCCGGCATGGCTCGGCACGCAACCGCTCACTTTCGAAGGGACGCTCTTGCCCAACAACCTCTCGCAAACCGAGATCCAGGGCAGCCAAGCGTGGACACCGCTGCCCTTTGCTTGGGGCTATGCCGACAACTCGTCGTCGATCGACGGACGCGACAAACTCAACCGCTTCCGCATCGCCGATGCCGTCGCAGCCGACGGTGCGGCGGCCCACCTCACGCAGATTGATTTCATCAAGGTGCAGACCGGCGTCAACGGCAAAGCCCCCGAGATCGGCGAGCTTTCGACCGAGATCTACACGATCGGCTGCTTCCGCATGCGCCAAAGTAACTGATCGTCATGCGCCGTATCGTCCTGCTGATTCTGGGTTTGAGCTGCGCCGCATCCGTTGTGGCGCAAGAGCGTCCGGCAACGCAGAATCGTCAGGCGCAGGAGATCGAAATCGAGCGAGTCGAAATCGCGGGGCAGCGTCCCATGAAAGAGATCGGCGTGCAACGCACCCTGCTCGATACGGTGGTTCTGCGCAATACAATCTCCTCGTCGCTGGCCGATGCGCTGACCGCCGGATCGACGATCTTCATCAAATCCTACGGACGTGCCACCCTCTCGACAGCTTCGTTCCGCGGCACATCGCCCGCCCACACCCAAGTGACATGGAACGGCATGCGCGTCAATTCGCCAATGCTCGGGCAGGTGGATTTTTCACTGATTCCCTCCTTCTTCATCGACGAGGCGACGGTCTACCACGGAGCAAGTTCGGTCGGCGTGACTGGCGGCGGACTGGGCGGAGCGGTGACGCTGGCCACGCACACCCCCGAGACCCCGGGCCTCAGAGTGCGTTATGTGCAGGGCGTAGGGTCGTACACCACCTTCGATGAGTTTCTGCACCTGACCTACCGCGGTGCACGCTGGAGCAGCTCGACACGCGCACTATTCAGCACCTCCGACAACGATTTCCGCTACCGCAACTACAACACCAAGCGACTGGTCACCGATGCCGAAGGCAACATCATCCGCCGCTACCACCCCATGGAGCGCAACCGCAACGGAGCATTCCGTGACCTACACGTCATGCAGGAACTTTACTACACCTCACACTCCGGCGACCGGCTCTCGCTGGCGGCATGGTATCTGGATTCGCACCGCGGGCTGGCCATGCTGACGTCGGACACCAAGTCGAAAAAGAGCACACAGGACGAGCGGACACTCCGCGCGGTAGCCGGTTGGGAACGGCTGCGCGGCGGCTGGCGCATTGAGCTGCGCGGCGGCTATACCTACACCGACCTGCGCTACCTGCAACGAGCCGAAAGCTCGGCTGAGGGCGTTTCGGGGGTCATGGTCGATGCCCGAAGCCGCGTCCATACGCTCTTCGCCAAAACCGAAGCCGAATATGCGCTCGGCGAGCAGTGGCTCTTCACGGCGGGCGTTACGGCCCACCAGCACCAACTGCGCAGCGGCGACCTCTCGGTGATGAATAGCAACGGTGAACGCTCGGACACGCTCTACAAACAGCAACGGTTCGAGCTTTCAGCTTTCGCCTCCGCGAAGTGGCGACCACTGCCTCGGTTAGGATTCGCCGCCGACCTGCGATGGGAACTCTACGGCGATCGCACAACGCCCCTCATCCCGGCATTGTTTGCCGACTACCTCCTCTCGAGGCGCGGAAAGATAGTCGTCAAAGCCTCGGCCGCGCGCAACTACCGTACCCCCACCCTCAACGACCTCTACTTCCGCCCGGGCGGTAACAAAAATCTGCGTCCCGAGGCGGGCTGGACATACGATCTGGGCATCGAAACCGCCCTACGAAGCGACCGCTCCTCCCTCCGTGCTTCGGCCACGTGGTTCGACTCCTCGATCGACGATTGGATTCTCTGGATTCGCGACGGAGCGAAAGCCGACATCTACACCCCGATCAACATCAAACGCGTACACAGCTACGGTGTCGAGTGCAAACTCTCCGCGGCGACACGCAGCGGCCGCGACTGGCGGTTTGCGCTCGACGGGCAGGCCGCATGGACGCGCTCGATCAACCGCGGCGAGAAGTTCACTCCGGCCGACCGCTCGGTGGGCAAACAGTTGGTCTACATCCCCGTATGGTCGGCCGCATGCACCGCGCAGGTTGCATGGCGCACGTGGTCGCTGCACTACAAATGGACGTGGTACAGCCAACGTTTCACCATGACCGACAACAACAAAGGGGTACTGGGAGTTGTGAAACCCTACTACATGAGCGATCTTGATCTCGAAAAGCGATTCGATTGCCGTTGGGCGGCGTTCTCGCTCAAAGGGAGCATCCGCAACCTGCTCAACGAAGAGTACGAAACCGTCAGTTCGCACCCCATGCCGCGCATGAACTACGCCTTTTACCTCGGCATCACCCCCAAATTCGGCAAACGATGACCCTTCGCGAACAACTTCTCTCGCTCTGCGAGCCACAATACTGCAAATTCACCTCGGCACTCATGCCGGGGGTCGAACACGTGTTGGGCATCCGGCTACCGATACTGCGCAAGATCGCACGCGAAATCGCATGCGGCGAGTGGCGCGATTTTCTCTCCAACGCCGAGTCCTACTACTTCGAAGAGCGCATGATACAGGGGCTGATGATCGGATATGTGCGCTGTCCGACCGACGAGAAGATCGACCTCATGCGACGCTTCATCCCCAAGATCGACAACTGGGCCGTGTGCGACAGTTTCTGCATGACCCGGCTGCGAGCCGCTGACCGAGAGGCCGTCTGGCACTTCGCGCAACCCTATTTCCTCGCCAGCGGCGAATACGAAGTCCGCTTTGCAGTGGTCACGGCACTCGCGAACTTCATCGACATACAACACCTCGACGCACTGCTCGAACTGCTGGGCAAGGTGCGGCACGAGGGCTACTACGCCCGCATGGGCGTAGCATGGGCGGTATCGGTCTGCTACGTGAAGTTCCCGGAGCAGACCCGCGCTTGGCTCGATGCGGAGTGTCCGCTCGACGACTGGACATTCAACAAATCCTTGCAGAAAATCGTCGAGTCATACCGCGTCACCGACGCCGATAAAGCCGAAATCCGCACCCTGAAACGCCAAAAAAAAGTGCAATAGTGCACCAAATTGCAAAAAAAACGTATCTTTGAGGTACAAAACAGAAAACTGAGAGTATGCGCAAACTGGTAATTATCCCGACTTATAACGAAAAAGAGAATGTTTCGGCGATGATTTCGAAGGTCTTCTCGCTCAATGCCGGCATCGAGATCCTCATCATCGACGACGGGTCGCCCGACGGCACAGCCGCCATTGTCAAGAGCCGTCAGCAGGAGTTTCCCGACACACTGCATCTGATCGAACGAAGCGGGAAATTGGGGCTGGGAACGGCCTACCTCACCGGATTTCGCTGGGGACTCGAGCGCGGATATGATTTCATGTGCGAAATGGACTGCGACTTCTCGCACAACCCCGACGATCTGATTCACCTCTTCGCCGCCGCTGCCGAAGGCAACGACGTGGTGGTCGGTTCGCGCTATGTGCAGGGTGTCAATGTGGTCAACTGGCCGATGTCGCGCCTGCTGATGTCCTACTTCGCCTCGATGTATGTGCGTATGGTCACCCGCATGCCGCTGCGCGATGCGACGGCCGGATTTGTCTGCTACTCGCGGCGTGCGCTGGAGCGCATCGACCTCGATGGCGTGCGGATGAAGGGTTACGGATTCCAGATCGAAATGAAATACTCGGCATGGCGGCTGGGGATGCGACTCAAAGAGGTGTCGATCATCTTCGTCGAGCGTCGCGAGGGTGTTTCGAAAATGAGCGGCGGCATCTTTGGCGAAGCCTTCTTCGGCGTTCTGGGACTGCCGTTCCGCCGGATTCGCGCCAAGGCCGAGAAAAATTAGGTTGCAACCTCCCTTCAGACACATAAAAACATAAAGGCGGAGCACGTGGATTCGGTTCAAGCTGTAATCCTTGTTGGAGAATTGTTTTTGTTCCCGAGCCGCAGCTCGCGGGGACGGCTCGAAGCGCAGCGAAGAGCAGGCCTCCGCATGGCGGAGCTGCGGCCTGCCGACTTGCTGCGCAAGCCGGATACAACTCGCTGGGAAATTCTCAACCAACCGCTCGACCTAATTCCAAATGGAGATACCAACAAGGACTACGGCGTGATCCGTAGCTCCATGCTGCCGCGAAAACACAAATTCCGCTATCTGGCGGGATTTATTCGTTGATAAAGGTGAAGAAGTAATTCATGAAGAAATTCCAGAACGTGACCACGCCGATCGCGAAGAGTTTCGAGAAGTAGAAATTCCAGCGCAGACGGCCGTGAAGCAGGTAGATCGTAGCGTTGCTGATGACCAATCCGATTGCGGCGATCCCCAGAAAACGCAGGTATTGCCCCGTGATGTCGCTGTTGGTACTCTGGAACGTCCAAATTCGATTGAGAATGTAGTTTGTGGTCGAGGCGCAGAGAAATCCCACCGAGTTGGCCACATATTTATTCAGACGCAGCCACTCCTTGCAGAGGTAGGTGATCCCGAAATCGACAAAGACTCCAGAGCCGCCCACGACACAGAATTTAAGAAATTGTTCGATCATAACTCCTCTACTTCGATTTTTTGCGGTTTTCCATTAAACCAATTCGTATAACCCTCACGCACCAGCGCAAAGCCCAGATCAAACGCCTCTCCAGCAAGCTGCGGGGCAACCGGAACGGCAACCCGTCGCGTCACCGAGTCGAATGCCGGGAGCACAAACCGCTCCTCGAGCTCAAACTCCTCAACCCGGAAGCGACCCTGTTTCCACACCGCAGCCAGCTGCACCGGCTCTCCAACCTGAATAGCATAAGGATAGGGGTTCTCAAACTGCAAGACCAACTGCAACGTATCTCCGGGCGCGACCTTGGTCGGCAACCCCTCGGCGCGGATCTCCACCTGTCGCACCGGATGAAAATCGGGATCGACAAACCACGTAAACCGTTTGCCGTTAGCCAGCGTAATCGTCTGGAGGTGAAGCGACGTATCGGCCACCTCGGTCGGGCATTCGATCAGCACTTCGCCGTCGGCATACCGCGCATCGTCCTCGCGGAACTGCCATTGGTGGGTACGGTAACGGATATTGGGCTGGCAGTAAGCCTCGCCACCGGTATAAAAACGGTATTTAGCCGCCACCGCATAGCTGTGACGAAAGATCACCGGCCGACCGGCAGCCACCTCGGCCACCGCCTTGTAGCTGGCCGCATTATCGAAAACCTCGAAGCGCAGCCCCACCGGATTGAAGATCATCTCAAAGCGCACCACCGCCAGCAACAGAAGCGTCACCCCACCGGTGCGCATCAGGTAGCGACGCGTGCGCGGATGCCGACGCGCATAGGTAAACAACACATAGAGCAGGCCGAACGTTGAGACGATCACCCATTGCGGTTGAACCGAACCGCGAATCGCCGAAAGCAGGAAAAATCCCATAAAAGCCACCGGCAACAGTTTCAACGCCCGCAGGACGGGTGTCTGCGGGGTGGTTTTGCGCCATGCCTGCACGTAGAGCGGTACAAAGAAGGGGTTGAATACCACGAGCATATTGGCCACAAACTCGAAGATGTAGTTGGGGCTGAAGGCCACATTGCGGTCGGCAAGGTGGTAGGCAAACGAAGCCCAGTCGTGGTTGTATTGCCAGATGAGGTGCGGCACAAGCAGCAACGCAGCGACCGCCCCGCCCGCATAGAGTGCCGGACGCAGCAACTGCCGCGGATTGGCCGCCACGGCAAAAAGGACGACCAGTGCCCCGTGGTACTTGCTATAAGCCATCGCCGCCATGGCGAGCCCCAGCCAGAGCCACGACGCACGACGGTGCTCGGTAAACCATTTGAATGTCAGCAGGAAAAGTACGGAAGTCATCATCAGCGGTGCATCGGGCACAGCAATGAAGCCATAGAGTTGGAGCATGAGTGTAGCCGCCGAGAGCATCGCAAAGAGCGTCGCATCGCGCCGATCGGCTGCCGCCGGGCGGATCAGCCGCCACAGCACCCAGAGGTAAAGCGGCTGGAGCAAGGTGAAGCAGAAACGCACCCCCAGCTCCCCGCCGAAGAGGTGCTCGCCCAGCCAGACCAGCAAGGCCGTCATCGGCGGATGATCGAAATAGCCCCACGCTAATTCGCTGCCGAACAGGTGGTAATAAGCCTCGTCGTTGGCCAGCTCGGTACATCCCGCCTGCACGAGATTGCAGACCCACCACACGGCGAGCCACAACGCCACCAAGCCGTCGGCGTTGAGTCGGGCATATTGCTTCATCACAAATGTTTTCATCCGGCGACAAAGATACTCTTTTTTTTCAGAAGCTGTTTTGAATTTGATTACCGATTTTTTCCGGCACGCGTTCACATCGGCACGATTCGCGATTCCCACCCCCGGAGAATCCACCTCCGCACACCCGATTTCGCGCCTTGCGGCGATTTACAATTTCAAACAAAAAGTGCTCTTTTCGATTTTTTTTCGTTACCAAACGCCGGTTTTGAAAATAAATCATCGCAGAATATTGATTTTTAATTAAAAATGTCTATTTTTGTCGTAACAGGATAAAACCGCAACTTATGGCAAAGCGAGAACTACTACTCGGAGATGAAGCCCTTGCCTTGGGCGCTCTCCATGCGGGTCTTTCCGGTGTATATGCTTACCCGGGCACTCCCTCAACCGAAATCACCGAATACATTCAATCCCACCCACTCGCCGCTTCGCGTGGCGTACATTGCGGGTGGTCGACAAACGAAAAAACCGCAATGGAGGAGGCACTCGGCATGTCGTTCGCCGGCAAACGGGCGTTGGTCTGCATGAAACATGTGGGCATGAACGTCGCAGCCGACGCTTTTGTCAACTCCGCCATGACCGGCGCAAACGGCGGTCTGGTGGTCGTGGCGGCCGACGACCCGTCGATGCACTCGTCGCAAAACGAGCAGGATTCGCGCTTCTACGGCAAGTTCGCCCTGATGCCAACCTTCGAACCCTCTTCACAACAGGAGGCCTACCTGATGATTCAGGCAGCATTCGACCTCTCGGAGCGTTACCACATCCCGGTGTTGATGCGCATCACCACCCGCATGGCGCATTCACGCGCCGTAGTCGAGGTCGGAGAGCCGCGCCAAGAGAATCCGCTCACCTACCCCGCCCAAGCACGGCAATGGGTGTTGATGCCCGGCAACTCACGCGTTCGCTACAAAGCCCTCATCGCCGATTACCAAAGCTTTGAGACGGAGGCTCTCACAAACGGATTCAACACCTACACCGACGCCCCCGACCACTCCTTGGGAATCATCGCCTGCGGCATCGGCTACAACTACCTCATGGAGAACTTCCCCGACGGCTGTCCCTACCCCGTTATCAAGATTGCACAATACCCCGTACCGCGTACCTTCATCCGGCAACTGGCAACCGAATGCCCCAAGCTACTGATTATCGAAGAGGGACAACCTCTGATCGAAGAATTGGTGCGCGGCATTCTGCCCATTCCGGTTGAGATCTGCGGACGACTCTCGGGCGAGTTGCCCCGCACGGGCGAGTTGACTCCCGACAGCGTGCGCGAAGCACTCGGCATGAAACCCCACGAACTGCACACCCCAAGCCAGACGGTCGTTGCGCGCCCGCCTGCACTCTGCCAAGGGTGCGGCCACCGCGACATGTACACCGCCCTGACCGAAGTGGCTCGCGAATACGACCACGCCAAGGTCTTCAGCGACATCGGCTGCTACACACTCGGCTGGCTCGCGCCGTTCCACGCCATTGATTCGTGCGTCGACATGGGTGCTTCGATCACCATGGCCAAGGGAGCTGCAGACGCAGGACAACGCCCGGCAATCGCCGTGATCGGCGACTCGACATTCACCCACTCCGGCATGACGGGGCTTCTGGATGCCGTCAACGAGCAGGCCCAGATCACGGTCGTCATCTCCGACAACCTCACCACAGGCATGACCGGCGGGCAGGATTCGGCCGGAACGGGACGCCTCGAGCAGATCTGCGCCGGAATCGGTGTCGACCCGGCACACATCCGCGTGGTAGTACCCCTGCCCAAAAATCGCGAGGAGATGAAACAGATCCTCCGCGAAGAGATCGCCTACCCCGGCGTCTCGGTCATCATTCCGCGCCGCGAGTGCATCCAAACCGCCAAACGGCATCACGCAGAAAAGAAGTAGATTATGAAAAAGGACATCATACTTTCGGGCGTCGGAGGACAAGGTATTCTCTCGATCGCTACGGTCATCGGCAAAGCGGCTCTCGACGAAGGGCTACACATCAAACAGGCCGAAGTACACGGCATGAGCCAGCGCGGTGGCGACGTACAGTCGAACCTGCGGATCAGCTCGTCGACCATCCACTCCGACCTGATTCCGCGCGGTGCGGCCGACATCGTGATCTCGCTCGAGCCTATGGAGGCATTGCGCTACCTGCCGTGGCTCTCGACCAAGGGCTGGATCATCACCAACACCGTGCCCTTTGTCAACATCGACAACTACCCCGAGCTGCCGCAGCTGCTCGACGAGCTTGGTGCATTGCCGCACGTCGTTTCGCTCGATGTCGATGCCGTGGCCAAAGCCGCCGCATCGCCCCGCTCAGCCAACATGGTACTGCTTGGCGCAGCCGCTCCGTTTCTGGGATTGGAAGCGACCAAGCTCGAGAACGGCATCCGCAGCATCTTCGGCCGCAAAGGCGACGAGGTGGTCGAGATGAACATCAAGGCATTCCGTGCCGGATACGAATTGGCTCAAAAACAGACAAAATAATGGAAGTCCCCTTCTCGAAGTCCCTGCTCGACGCCGCACTGGAGTCGATGGACATCGCCGACATCGCGCAGGCCACGATCCGGCAGTCGGGTGACATCGCCCGACAGATGGAACGGCAAACCGGAGCGGAGTTTCTCCACCTCGAAATGGGTATTCCGGGACTGCCGCCCGAGCGCATCGGCATCGAAGCAGAGTGCAAAGCCCTGCACGAAGGTGTCGCCTCGCTCTACCCCAACATGTTCGGCATTCCGGCACTCAAGCAGGCCGCCTCGCGCTTCATCCGCGCCTTTCTCAATATCGGCGTCGACGCGCAGGGGTGCATCCCGACCGTGGGGTCGATGCAGGGCAGCTTCACCTCGTTTCTGCTCTGTTCGCAGCTCAATCCCGAGAAAGATACGATTCTCTTCATCGACCCCGGGTTTCCCGTGCAGCGCAGCCAAGTGCGGATTCTGGGAATCCGCAGCGAGTCGTTCGACATCTACGAATACCGCGCCGAGAAACTCCGCGCGAAGATCGAAAGCTACCTCGCCACGGGACGCATCGCGGCGATCGTCTACTCGAACCCCAACAACCCGGCGTGGATCTGCCTCACCGAGGACGAGCTACGCACGATCGGCGAGTTGGCAACGCAATACGATGCCGTGGTGATCGAAGATTTGGCCTACCTCTGCATGGACTTCCGCAAGCCGTTAGGCCGCCCGTTCGAAGCCCCCTATCAGGCTTCGGTGGCACGCTACACCGACAACTACATCCTGATGCTCTCCGGCTCGAAGATATTCAGTTACGCCGGGCAGCGCATCGCCGTGGTCGCTATCTCGGACAAACTCTACCACCGCGAATATCTGGCTCTGCGCGAACGCTACCGCATCGGACGATTGGGCGACGCCTATGTGCTGTCGATCCTCTACGCCGCCTCGTCGGGTACGAGCCACTCGGCACAGCATGCTCTGGCCGCGATGTTCTCCGCCGCGGCAGACGGCAAACTCGATTTCGTGGGCGAAGCCTCGGAATATGCCCGCCGCGCACGGCTCACCAAAGAGACCTTCCTCCGCCACGGATTCCACATCGTCTACGAGAAAGACCAAGACGAACCGGTGAGCGACGGATTCTTCTACACGGTCGGCTACCGCTCGCTGACCAGCTCGGAGCTGCTCTGCGAATTGCTGCTCTACGGCATCTGTGCCATCTCACTCACCTCGACGGGCAGCCACCAAAACGGCATCCGCGTCTGCATCTCGCAGATGAACCGTCCCGAACAATTCGACCTTTTAGATCAACGTCTGTCGGCTTTTGCCGCCAACCACTCATAACCTAAAGTCATGCGCTACACCTCCGCCGCCGAAGCCGTTCGGCTCATCCGCTCCAACGACAGCGTCTACATTCAAGGCAGCACCTCGATTCCCGAAGTGCTGGTTGCCGCCATGGCCGAACGCGGCGCGGAACTCTCGGGCGTGAAGCTCTATTCGGGCTTCGCCGTGGGACGCGACGACGCGCCCTACTGTCGTCCGGAATTCAAAGAGTCGTTTTTGGTCAACAGTCTGTTTGTCGCCAACAACATCCGCCGCTGGTTAGCCGAGGGCTACGGGCAAACAATCCCGGCTTTTTTAGGCGAGATCCCGGGGCTGTTCCGCGACGGCACGCTGCCCGTGGACGTGGTGCTGCTCAACCTCTCGCGCCCCAACGACGAAGGCTACTGCTCCTATGGAGTCTCGGCCGATCTGGCTGTTTCGGCTACCGAATGTGCCAAGACCGTGATTGCACAGATCAACACCGCCATGCCGTTCTCTTATGGCGATGCCGTGATCCACACCTCGCGGATTGCCGCCGCGGTCGAAGTCGATGATCCGCTCATCGAAGTCCCCTCCGCCATACCCAACGAGGTCGAACGCCGCATCGGCAACTACATCGCCGAGCTGATTCCCGACGGCGCGACGTTGCAAATCGGGGTCGGCGGCATTCCAAATGCCGTGCTATCGGCTCTGACGGGCCACAAACATCTGGGGCTGCACACCGAGGCAATGACCGACGGCGTGCTGCCGTTGCTGGAGAGCGGCGTGATCGACAACTCACAGAAGCAGGTGATGCCCGGAGTGACGGTGGCTTCGCTGGCACTCGGCTCGCGTCGGTTATACGACTACATGGACTATCGCAAAGATTTGCTGATGAAAGATGTGGCATGGACTAACGACCCATTCCGCATCCGACAGAATCCGCGCGTAATGGCGATCAACTCGGCTGTCGAAGTCGATCTCACGGGGCAGGTATGCGCCGACTCGGTCGGCACACGCATCATCTCGGGAGTCGGTGGCCAGCACGATTTCATGTATGGCGGCTCCCTCTCCGAGGGCGGCAAGACCTTCATCGCCATTCCGTCGACGACCGGAAAAGGCCAGTCGAAGATCAAAGCACTGCTCTCACCCGGTGCAGGCGTGGTCACTACGCGCCACATGGTTCAGCACATCGTCACCGAATATGGCGTGGCGGCACTGCGCGGCAAAAACCTCGTCGAACGGGCTCGGGCGTTGATCTCGATTGCCCACCCGTCAACGCGCGAGGAGCTGGAAAAGGCCGCTTGCGAACGCTTCGGATACTCGTTTCTGCGGCTGAAATAATCCTCCGGGAACAGCTTCGGAGGGGGCTGGTCGTCGTGGCCGCAGCTCGCGGGGACATCTCAAGCGCAGCGAAGAGCAGGCCTCCGCGGGGCGGAGCTGCGGCCTGCCGACTTGCTGCGCAAGCCGAAAACAACTCGCCAGAAAATTCTCAACCTAATCCCAAATGGAGATACCAACAAGGATTACCGCTTGATCCGCAACCGTTCGCAGATCTGTGTTTTCGATCATCAAGAGCCGCGGTTCGCATACCCGTATTTTCGATCATCGAGCCTGTCGAGATGTCGCAAGGGAAGCGCAGGCGAAGTGATTGCAGGCAAGGACTTCGCGACCCCTAGACAAGCTCGGGGATCGTGGGCTGAGGGCTTTTCTGGCAATCAAAAGCAGAGGTTGCATTTTTGACAATCGAGCGCGGCGGTTCGCAGATCTGTGTTTTCGATCATCAAGAACAGTGGTTCGTATACCCGTGTTCTCGATCATCGAGCTTGTCGAGATGTCGCAAGGGAAGCGCAGGCGAAGTGATTACAGGCAAGGACTTCGCGACCCCTCGACAAGCTCGGGGATCGTGGGCAAAAGTTGCGACTAACAAGCAGAAAAAAGTTCGGTCATTATAAATCGTAACAAAATAATTTTATTAAATTTTTATTGATTTTCGATATATTTTAATTGTTTTTCTGATTTCTTTTTCTAACTTTGCCGTCAGCACAACAAACTGAGGTGATAATTCGTTATCAAAAAAGTCACCTCACTGCCGCAAACAGATATGATTAAGCTGGAAAACATCAACAAGACCTACAACAACGGTTCGCCGCTCCACGTGTTGAAAGGGATCGATCTCTCGGTCGAAAAAGGGGAATTGGTGTCGATCATGGGAGCTTCGGGATCGGGAAAATCGACCCTGCTCAATATTCTGGGAATTCTCGACGACTACGATAGCGGCAACTACTACCTCGCCGGTCGGCTGATTAAGAATCTGTCGGAGACGCAGGCCGCAGCCGCGCGGAACAACATGATCGGATATATCTTCCAGTCATTCAATCTAATAAACTACAAAAACGCCGTCGAGAACGTCGCCCTGCCGCTCTACTATCAGGGCGTTCCGCGCCGCAAACGCAATGCGTTGGCACTGGAATACCTCGATCAGCTGGGGCTGAAAGAGTGGGCGGAGCACATGCCCAACGAGATGTCGGGCGGACAGAAGCAACGTGTGGCGATCGCCCGCGCGCTAATCAACAAACCGCAGATCATCTTGGCCGACGAACCGACGGGAGCACTCGACAGCGCGACCTCGCAGGAGGTGATGAAGCTCCTGCGCAGCGTGAACGTCGACATGGGCATGACGATCATCTGCGTCACCCACGAACAATCCATTGCCGACCAAACCGACAAAATCATCCGGCTGACCGACGGCGTAATCAGTTCGATCACCCCTAACGACCCGAATAACCGATGAGAGAGCTGCTTCTGGAAATAGCGGCCTCGATCCGGCGGAACAAACTCCGCACCTTCCTCACGGGATTCTCCGTCGCGTGGGGCATCTTCATGCTGGTCATCCTGTTGGGATCGGGCAACGGGTTAAAAAACGGTGTCACCTCCAATTTCGACAACTACGCCACCAACTCGATCTCAATCGAAGGCGGCTTCACATCGAAAGCGTATGCCGGATATGGGAAATGGCGAAGCATCGACCTGAAAAACAACGACATCGACATCATTGCCCGCGAGTTCCCCGAGGTAGACGACGTAGCAGCCAAGGCGTGGTTTCGCGGTTCGACAGCCACCTACGGCGATCAGTACGCCGAGATCAGCTTGCGCGGCTCGCTCCCAAAACTCGAAGCGATAGAGGGGATCAATGTCATCAAGGGTCGCTTCATAAACAATACCGACAACCGCGACTACCGCAAAGCGGTGGTCATTGATGAGGCACTCGAAAAGATCCTCTTCAAAGGTGCTGATCCACTGGGCAAGCGAATCAAAATCCGCAACAATAATTTTGCCGTGGTGGGTGTCTACCGAGGTGATGCACAACAGCGCAACTCCCTGGGTTACATCCCATTGACAACCGGGCAATTAATTTTCAACGCAAACAACCAAATAGCCGACAACATCAAGATCACCGTCCACGGCCTCGACACAGATGAGCAGATGGAGGCGTTCGAAGAGCGCATTCGCAACCGCATGGCGGCCGAACACCATTTCGACCCGAAGGACGAAAGTACGTTGTGGATTAGCAACATGCTCGAGATGTACAAAAATATGATGATGATCTTCGGCGGCATCAACCTCTTTGTCTGGATCATAGGATTAGGAACGTTGCTGGCCGGTGTGGTCGGCGTAAGCAACATCATGCTGGTCACCGTCACCGAGCGCACGGCCGAATTCGGCATCCGCAAGGCTCTGGGTGCAAAACCGTCATCAATCATCCGACTGATACTCACCGAATCGGTGCTGATCACCGCCCTGTTCGGCTACCTCGGCATGGTGCTCGGCGTGGCCGTAATGGAGGTGGTCAACTACCAGCTCAACCAGATGCCGGCCGGCGGCGAACATACCCCCTCGATCTTCCTCAATCCGACGCTCGATCTGGGAGTCGCCGTCAGTGCCACGGTCGTGCTCGTATTGGCCGGTCTGGTTGCGGGATATGTACCGGCCTACCGCGCGGCACAACTCAAGACAATAGATGCGTTACGTTATAATAAATAGGTAGCCATGGGGATTTTCGACATAGATCGCTGGAACGAGATCTGGCAGACGATCTCGCGCAACCGCAAGCGCAGTATCATGACGGCGTTGGGCGTCTTCTGGGGCATCTTCATGCTGGTGGTCATGTTGGGCGCGGGCATGGGGCTGGGACGGTTGTTCCGCGCCCAGTTAGGCGGCATGTCGGTCAACACGGTGTTGATGCAGTCCTCGCGCACGTCGGTTCCTTACAAAGGCATGCCCACGGGTCGCTCGTGGCGCATGGACAACGACGACGTGGAGGCCATACGCCAACTCAAAGAGGTGCAATATGCCACGGGAATCATCTGGGGTAACGAACTGCATTGCAGCTACAACGAGCGCAAGGGAGAATACCAGATGATGGGATACTCGCCCGACTACCAGCGAATCAATCCGCAAACGATCCTCTTCGGACGCTACATCAACGAGGTCGACATGGCGCAGAAGCGCAAGGTGTGCGTGATCGGCACGCAGATACAGAAAGATCTCTTTCCGGGCGAGCCGAACCCCACGGGCAAGGTGATCAAAGTCGGCGCAAGCTACTTCACCGTAGTGGGCGTGATGCGCCGCGAATCGTCGGCCATGTCGTTCAGCGATGTCGAACGCACGGTGGTCGTGCCGATTTCGTTGGCACAGCAGATATTCGGCTACGGCCGCACGATCCACATGCTCGCCATGGCCGGATATGGCAACATACCGAGCAAGCAGGTCGAAAAAGCCGCACGTGAGGCGACATACGCCCGGCATACGATCGCGCCGAACGATGAAAAAGCCACGTGGGTCATGTCGACCGGAGAGATGTTCGACAAGGTAATGAGCCTCTTTCGTGGCATCGCCCTGCTGACGTGGATCGTCGGTCTGGGTACGCTATTAGCCGGCATCGTCGGCGTGAGCAACATCATGTTGGTATTGGTCAAGGAGCGCACGCAGGAGATCGGCATCCGCCGCGCGATAGGTGCTTCGCCGCGGGTCATCATCACGCAGATCCTCTCGGAGAGCTTCGTGCTGACCTTCATCGCCGGAGTGGTGGGGCTGGCAGCGGCCGTCGGATTGCTCTCGCTCATCGACTCGATCTACTACCAAGCCGTAACCGTCGCCCAAGAGGGTGCTGCAATTTCGTGGATGATCTCGTTCGAAACGGGGATGCTCGCGCTGCTGATTCTGGTCTCCGGAAGCCTGTTGGCGGGCGTCATACCCGCACTGCGTGCCTTGAGCATCAAAGCCGTGGATGCGATTCGCGAAGAATAACCGAAAGAAATATAGAAAACAGATAAACATAGCCCTATGAAAAAGTTCCTAAAAATTGCGCTCGGCGTACTCTTCGGTCTCATGCTGATCGGAACGTTCGTCTTTCTGTGGCAGAAGACCAAGCCCGTGAAGGTGGTCTACACAATCATTCAGCCCAAACTCGACACACTCAAACAATTCGTGGTCGCCACGGGTAAGGTCGAGCCGCGCGACGAAGTGCTCATCAAGCCCCAGATCTCGGGCATCATTGCCGAGGTCTACAAGGAGGCCGGGCAGAGCATCCGCAAAGGCGAGGTGATCGCCACGGTGAAGGTGATTCCCGAAATGGGACAGCTCTCGAGTGCCGAATCGCGTGTCACCATTGCCAACCTCTCGCTCAAGCAGATCGAAAACGAATTCGTTCGCACCCAGCAACTCTTCCAAAAGGGCGTGATCGCCAAAGAGGAGTACGAGCAGGGACAAACCGCCCTGTCCAAGGCCAAAGAGGAGTCGATCAATGCGCAGGAGAACCTCGAGATCGTCAGAAACGGCATCACCAAGCGATACAAAGATTTGAGCAACACACAGATACGATCGACAATCGACGGTATGATTCTCGACGTGCCGATCAAAGTCGGAAACTCGGTTATTTTGGCCAACACCTTCAACGAAGGTACGACGATCGCGACGGTCGCCGACATGAGCAACCTGCTTTTCAAAGGCAACGTCGACGAAACGGATGTCGGCAAGCTCAAAGAGGGAATGCCCGTTTCGTTGACGATCGGGGCTTTGCAGAATGTCGAGCTGGATGCCGAGCTGGAATACATATCGCCCAAGGCTACGGCAGATAATGGGGTGATCGTCTTCGAGGTCAAGGCCGCGGTAAAAGTGCCGCAGGATGTCTTCATCCGCGCCGGATACAGTGCCAACGCCAGCGTGGTGATCAATAGCCGCGAAGGGGTATTGACCCTGCCCGAAAGTGCCATCGAATTCGAGGGTGAGAAGACCTACGTACAGCTGCTCACCTCCGACGAAAAAGCCGATCCGCAGACCTTCGAAAAGCAGGAGGTCGGGATCGGGCTATCGGACGGCATCAACATCGAGATCACCAAAGGGGTAACGGCCGAGTCGAAGGTACGCGGCCCGAAAGAGGATAAGAAGAGATAATCATAAAAAAATCAGAGCATGAAAATCGGGATTCTACTGGTTGCCCTCTGCGCCGGCATAACGACGCTTCAGGCACAGACCGACGCGCCGCAGCCAGCTCCGGGAACGCCGTGGTCGCTCTCCGAGTGCATCGGCTACGCCCAGCGCAACAACATCAACATACAGCAGCGTGCCCTGACGGCCGAGAAGAACGAAGTGGCACTCTCGACAAGCAAGTTGAGCCGTCTGCCCAACCTCAACGCCTCGGTGGGTGCTGATGCGTCGTTCGGCCGCGTGCTGTCGCGCGACAACACC
Source organism: uncultured Alistipes sp. (assembly GCA_964532025.1). Classification (GTDB taxonomy): domain Bacteria; phylum Bacteroidota; class Bacteroidia; order Bacteroidales; family Rikenellaceae; genus Alistipes. The sequence continues at coordinate 42,469 of CAZHEY010000018.1, forward strand.
TACAAAGACAATAACCAGAGATCGGGGTCGCTGAACCTGTCGAGCAGCATTCCGCTGTTTGAGGGGATGCGCATCAACCACGAGATCAAAGCCGGGAAACTCGATCTGGCCGCCGCCATGCAGGATCTGGCTCGCGCCAAAGAAGACCTCGCGATCAACATCACAACCCTCTACCTGCAAGTGCTCTACAACAAAGAGTTGGTCGGTATCTCCGAACGGCAGGTCGAATTGAGTGCCCTGCAACTCACGCGCAGCCGCGAGCTGTCGGCCACGGGCAAGAAACCCGAGTCGGTGATCTACGAGAGCGAAGCCCTCTGCGCCAACGATCAACTTTCGCTCACGCAGGCACGCAACGATTTGCAGTTGGCATTGCTCGATTTGAGTCAGGCACTCAATCGCGAAAGTGCCGCCGGATTCGACATCGTCATGCCCACGCTCGACACGCTTACACTCGCCACGTTGCACCACCTCGGTTCGGCCGAGCAGGTGTATGCCTATGCAGCCGAGAATCGTCCCAACATCAAGGCCGAGCAACTGCGTCTGCAAAGTGCCGACCATTCGGTGGCAATCGCACGCGCGGCACTCTACCCCTCGTTGTCGCTTTCAGGTGGCTATGGAACAGGCATATACAGCGGAAGCGGGCAGGATAAATTGTGGGCACAGGTGCGCAACAACAGCCGCGAATACGTCGGTCTTTCGCTCAGCATTCCGATCTTCAACCGCGTCGCAACGCGCAACAGCGTCCGCACGGCAAAACTCAATGTGCAGACGCAACAGTTGGTGGTCACCGAGGCCGAACGCGCCCTGCGCAAAGAGATCGAACAGGCGTGGTACAACGCGCAAGCGGCCTACGCCAAGTACACTTCAGCCGAACGCGCCCACGCCTCGGCTCAAGTTGCATTCGGCTATGAGCAGGAGAAGGCAGATGCCGGACGCTCGACGATTTTCGACTTCAACGATGCCAAGACCCGGCTGGAGAAGGCCGAGGCCGAAGCCGCACAGGCAAAATACGAATTCCTGTTCCGCTCGAAAATCCTCGACTTCTATCGTGGCGAACAGCTGACGCTCTAAACAAGGGGTGTGTTTTCGGGGAAGGGCTGACTGACGACCGCCGAACAAGTAGGAGTTTGCGACCTCTCGACACAGCTCGAGGGTCGAAAACAAGTTGCGGCAATATACTAACCGCTAATACCTTGCGACCTCTCGACAAGCTCGAGGATCGAAAATGAGTTGCGGCAATATACTAACCGCTAATACCTTGCGACCTCTCGACACAGCTCGAGGATCGAAAATGAGTTGCTGCAATATACTAACCGCTAATACCTTGCGACCTATCGACAGGCTCGAGGATCGAAAATGAGTTGCGGCAATATACTAACCGCTAATACCTTGCGACCTCTCGACACAGCTCGAGGATCGAAAATGAGTTGCTGCAATATACTAACCGCTAATACCTTGCGACCTATCGACAGGCTCGAGGATCGAAA
>CAZHEY010000018.1:44055-59458 GCA_964532025.1 uncultured Alistipes sp.
TCGAAAATGAGTTGCGGCAATATACTAACCGCTAATACCTTGCGACCTCTCGACAGGCTCGAGGATCGAAAATGAGTTGCGGCAAATCTCTGTTGCAAAAATGCGCATTCGATCCTCGAGCCTGTCGAGAGGTCGCAACATCTTTTTCTGCGCTTTAGCCTTTCAGTCAGCAGCTCGCGGAGGCTGCCTATGCAGCAACGCGAAATAGCAGTCCTCCGCATGACGGAGCTGCGGACTGCCGACTTGCTGCGCAAGCCGAAAACAGGTTGAGTCTCGCATACAGCCCTATTCCCTCTTTTGCTCACGGGCGACTTTCGGAGCGAAATAGAAATCGGCCGGTTAATTTTTAATTCCCGATTTTTGGCCTACCTTTGCGGCTGCAAACTCCACACACATGGAATGGTTAGGTAACATATTCACCCAGCACTCGGCACTGCAAGCAGTCATCATCATCTCTCTGATCTCGACAATCGGCATCGGGCTGGGAAAAATCCGCTTCTTCGGCATCTCACTCGGCACGGCATTCATCTTCTTCGTAGGTATTCTGGCGGGGCATTTGGGGCTGTCGCTCGATCCGGCAATGCTCAACTATGCCGAAAGTTTCGGTCTGATAATCTTCGTTTACGCCCTTGGCTTGCAGGTCGGGCCGGGCTTCTTCAGCTCGATGCGCGCCGACGGTTTGCGGCTGCTGACACCGGCTATTGCCGTGGTAGTCCTCGGCACGGGCATGGCCGTAGCATTGAGCTATCTGTGTGGCGTTTCAATGCCCGACATGGCGGGTATTCTGTGCGGCGCAACGACCAACACGCCGGCTCTCGGTGCGGCACAACAGTCGCTCCAGCAGATCGGAATCAATGCAAACGGCGCAGCTTTGAGCTGCGCGCTGACCTATCCGTTGGGTGTTGTGGGCGTAATTTTGGCAATCGTCTTTCTGCGTAAAATTTTCGTGCGCACCTCCGACCTCCCTACCCCCGATGCCGAGCACCGCAAGAATGTCTTCATCGCCAGCTACCACCTGACCAACCCGGCGATATTCGGGAAAACAGTACACGAAATTGCCGTCAACAGCCACCAGCAATTTGTCATCTCACGGCTGTGGCGCGACGGGCGGGTTTCGATCCCGACGTCGGATAAAACCCTGCAAAAGGACGATGTTATTCTGGTGATTACCACCCCCGACGAAGCCGAAGCATTGCGGCTGATTTTCGGGGAGCAGGAGCTAAAAGACTGGAACACCGAAAGTATCGACTGGAACACGGTCGACAGCCAGCTGATCTCGCAACGCATCTTGGTGACACGTCCCGAAATCAACGGCAAAAAGCTCTCGTCGCTGCGTTTGCGCAACACCTACGGCATCAACATTAGCCGCGTCTACCGATCGGGCGTACAGCTTTTGGCGACCCCTGACCTACGGTTGCAATTAGGTGATCGGCTGACGGTTGTCGGCGAAGCGCAGGCCATACAGCGCGTCGAGACGATCCTCGGAAACGCCGTAAAAAGTCTCAACGAACCGAATCTGGCCTCGGTATTCATCGGGCTGATTTTCGGACTCATCCTCGGCAGTATTCCGATCGCCATACCCGGAATCTCGGTTCCCGTCAAGTTCGGTCTGGCGGGTGGCCCGATCCTGATCGGCATCTTGATCGGCACGTTCGGCCCACGACTCCACATGATCACCTACACCACACAGAGTGCCAACTTGATGCTGCGCGGACTGGGGCTATCGATGTATCTCGCCTGCCTTGGACTCGATGCCGGAGCGCATTTCTTCGACACGATCATGCGGCCGGAAGGTGCTCTCTGGCTGGGACTTGGCTTTGTGTTGACGTTCGTTCCCGTCGTGTTAGTTGCTCTATTTGCCCTGCGTGCCATGCGGCTCGACTTCGGCTCGATCGCCGGATTGCTGTGCGGAAGCATGGCCAACCCGATGGCTCTCAACTATGCCAACGATACGATCGAAGGCGACAATCCGTCGGTGAGCTACGCAACCGTCTACCCGGTCTGCATGTTCCTGCGCGTGATCGTCATTCAGGTTGTTTTGATGCTCTGCCTTTGACAATCCGACTCAGACGCAACGATTCGATTTCGCTTCCCGACGGCCGTTGGTAGGCTCGTAGATCGAATTCGGGAATCGCCGCAAGCATGTGTTCAAAGACCTCGGACTGAATCCCTTCGTAGGCCACCCAATCAACCGTGTCGGTGAAAAAATAAAGCTCAACGGGAATTCCGGTATCCGTCGGTTGCAACTGGCGCACCATAATCATCATGTCCTTATTGACCGCAACTTCGCGGCGCAGGTAGTTCAACGCATAGATTCTGAAAAGCCCCAGATTGGTCAGGTGACGGCCATTCAGTCCGGTGTGTTGGCTGTTATACGCGCGCTGTTGCTCCTCGTTTCGGTCGATGTATTCACGCACCAGATCAATCCCGCGATAGTGCTGCAACATCTCCGGTGTGCAGTAGCGGACGCTGAACACATCGATCAGCACCGAACGCATCACCCGCCGGCCGCCCGAGAGCTGCATGGCACGCCAATTCTGGAACGAATCGCTGACCAGCATATAGGGCGGCAGCGTGACGATCGTATTGTCCCAGTTGCGGATCTTCACCGTACTGAGCGACACCTCTTCGACCCGACCGTCAGCCCCGAATTTCGGCACGGAGATCCAGTCGCCGACCTTCACCATGTCGTTCGACGAGAGTTGGATGCCCGACACGAATCCTAAAATGCTATCCTTGAAGATCAGCAGGATGATTGCCGCCGAAGCACCAAGTCCCGTCAGCAATTTGGCCGGGGACTTGTCGATGAGAATCGAGATGATGATGATTGAGCCGATCAGCAGGTTGATGCCCTGTGCGGTTTGACGCAGCCCCTTGATCGGCTTGCCGAGCCACGCCGGATGCACCGACATGATGCGAAAGAGTGCTGCCAACACCGCATTGACGAAAAACAGCACGCAGACGACAACGTAGGTATGCGTCAGGCGCAACAGAATCTCGCGCAGGGCATTTTTATCGACGAAGACGACCGGCACGACCGACAGCAAGATCAACGCGCTGACGATGTGGCACAGGTGGTTGAGCACGGAACGGCCGAAAATCTCGTCGTCCCACGTGACCTTTGTACGCCGCACCACCTGATTGACGCCGCGCACGACAACCCAGCGGCAGAGGATATCAAACGCCACAACAAGGAGGACGACCAAGGCAAAGGCCACCCATTGATCCCAAGCGCGGTTGTCGGCCGAGGTCAATCCCAGCCACTCAAGCAGCGCATCTGTCCAGCGTTTTAAGATGATTTCCATGCCGCGAGATGCGCAATTTCCGCGCCGCAGCAACTCATAAAAGGGGAAAAGCCCGGCAAAATCGTGCAATCATGCCGAGCCGCAGCGTGCAGCTCTACTGGAATACCAGTTTCACTTCGCCTTCGAAATTAGGTGTGAAGACTCCCGAGCCGAGGGCATCTAACACCTCGCCCATTCCCCAGAAGCGACCGCCGTCAAGCTCATCGCTGGGCATTATTTCGCCCGTGTAGGTCGCCCGATAGACATGAACCAGCTCGTATTCGCGCTCCGAACGGAACGGGTAGATCGCCACGCGTTCGGGGACAAACTCCGTGATCCCCAGCTCCTCGAGCACCTCCCGACGCAGGGCGTCCTCGATCCGCTCGCCGAAGGCCACATGACCGCCCACCGCCGTGTCCCAGCGGCCGGGCTGAATATCCTTCCATGCCGGACGTTTTTGGAGATAAAGCTCTCCACGCGTATTGAAAATGTGCAGGTGCACAACCGGATGCAGAAGCATCGAGCCGCCGTGACACACTCCGCGTGTCGCCTGTCCGATGACCGAGCCCGAAAGGTCAACCACAGGAAATAATTCGGTATTATCGTCGTATGCCGGCATTCGGTCTTCGGATTTTAATGATTTATTTGCGGGGTTTCCCGACCTCGTAACCCAAAGATCGCATCCACTCGGTCGTTTCGTCGTCGACCAACTCGTTGCGGTCGTACCAGCGGCGTTCCAAGATCAGTCGCTGCTTGTAGTCGTCGATGCGACGCTGAATCGGGAATTGAGGATGTCTCAACCTCAAACGTTGCTCACGCTCCGAAGGGCGGATCTGTCGGTCGAAGACTTCGGTCTGAGTCGGACGGCGCGCGCCCTCCCATTTGAAGCCCTTGAGCCGCAAAGTCTGGTCTTCAGGAATCTTGTCAAGGGGATAAATATTCCACGTAGGCTCTTTGCGATAAACGATGTTAATCACCTGTTTATCCTCGATATAGTAAGAACAATCGCCGCTCTCGATCACCCCCATTCCCGTCACCACAGGCGGCTCGCCGTCCTGCATGTAGTAGATCGTCTGGGCATTGCCGTTCACGTCGTTGCGGTAGATCTCGTTGTTGCGGAAATAGGCCGTCATCTCCTTGCCGGCGACCTGATTGTAGTGGGTCGTATCCAACTCACTTATCATCATCGGACTACCGACGAATTTGGCATGCGTCACCTGCTGATTGAGGGTATAGATATCCATGACATCCGAGGTGATCTGGTTGCTTTGGTTCCAGAGCACCGGGTCGATGTAGAGGTGGATCGTAGAGTCGGTACTGATAGCCGTCATCGAGTCGCAAACAGCCTGAAAATCAGAGCGGAAGATCTTCACATGGTGGAAACCCTTCAGCAGGCGGTAGATCGAATCGGCAGGCATGGCCAGCGAATCGAGTGAGTCGAGCGAGTCGGCCGGTATCTGTTGCGATAAACTGTCGGCCAACAGCGAATCGAGCGGCTGCAATGCCAACGAATCCTGCTCCTGCGCATTGCGGCCGAGCAGCGAATCGAGGTGTCGTAATGCGGTCGAATCGGCCACAAAGGGCTTTCCCTTGCGCGCAGCACGTGCCTGACGAGCGCGCAATTTCGATTCGGCCTTGAGTTTGGCAGCCTGCAAGCGTTTCTCCTCACGCTCCTTCTGTGCCTGCAATTTGGCATTATTTTTCGCTTTGCGCTGGGCGGCAATCTCTTCCAATTCGGCCTTTTTCACCTTTGCAGCCTCGGCCTTGCGCTCGGCTTTCGCCTTCTGCGCTGCGGCCTTGAGTAGTGCTTTCTGCTCGGCCGAAGAGCGTTTCACGGTGTCGACCGGAACAGCAGCTTCGTTCAGCGAATCGGTCGCAGCCGGTCGCAACGAATCGGGCAACTCGGCAACGGAAAGCGAGTCGGACGGCGAGGGACGGCGCAACGACATCAGCGAATCGGCCAGCTGCTGCATCCTACCTGCATGGCCACCGGAGCTACCGGGCGTCACAGCATTGCCAGAGCTACCTGCGCTCGGGGGAGTCGACTCTCCCGGCTCATCCGGCTCTGCGGAGGGCTTGGTTTCCGTCTGCCCAGCCGTCTGCCCAGCCGCCTGCGCTACCTGCGCCAACGAATCGGCTCGGGCAGCCGCAGCCTGCGCATCGGCAGCCCGACGTTCGGCGTTGGTATTAATCGTTCGGAGGAACAACGAATCGGCACGCAGGAAGAGCGAGTCACCCTGCGAGGCGTCGTAGCTGATCACCGACGGGCGGCGCGTGAGGATAGCATCGCCCGGAGTCTTCCAATATTCGCCGTAATCGCCGAAAGCCAGCACTTTGTGCTCCGTATCGTCGATCTGAATATCGCGATGCAGAATCACATGATCTTTCGCCCGATAGAAATGGATGCTATCGCTCCACATCTCCTGTTTTTCGGTCAGCACATAGCCGTTGCGCGTGACAACATAGAGCGTATCGAGCTTATTGTACGACCCGCGGTCGGCATAGAGGTAGTCGCCGTCTTTGTTCCAGATGTTGGTTCGTTCGTAGAAAAAAGCGTTGTCGGTCTGCATGTTATAGACCACCGAATCGCCTTTCAGTTCGTATTCGTCGTTGCGCATCTGCACCTCATCGACCGCAACCAGCTCTTTGGCATCGGCAAAGTAGAAGCCGCGGATCGCCTCAAGCATATTTTCACGGTTGACCAACACGCCACCGTCGGCAAATTCGCCGATGTTGTCCTTGGTGTTGAACAGGAATTGGTAGGTGTAGAGCGTGGCATCGCCGTCAACGACCTTGATCAGGTCGGAATAGACGCGAGCTTCGTTGATCCGACCGTCGTAGACGGCACGATCGCCATAGATATAAGTGGTATTTTTGTTGATCAGCACATTGCCGAAAAACTCGATGTACATGTCCGAATAGCGCACTGCCGAGTCGCAGGTGATTACCGCCCCGTTGTGCTGGGCAGCAAAGTTTCCGACCAGAAACAGCACCGAATCGCCGGGAGCAATCGGCCCCATAAGGTCGGATTTGAGGTCGACAATCTTCTTCTCGGCCTCCTCAACGACATCGGTAGCAGGCGGCTGCATGCCGCTGCGAGCCGAGAAAATTCCGACAACGGAAAGTCCGACAAGAGCTATGGAGAGGAGTTTACGCACAGCTTTATTTCACCCAATGTTTATTTTCGAATTCGCCGTTACGGAACTCCGGTGCGATGAAGACATACATGCCGTCGATCTTCTTCGAGAGCCACTCCTTGAAGACCCGATCCTGCTTGGCTTGCAAAGCTAACTCTTCCAGACGCAGGTAGTCTTCGTTGAGCGATGCCACATGCGTCGGGATCACCTCGACCAGCTTGACCACCTTGGCTAATTGGTTGCGCTTGATATCCTCCGTAAGGTAGGCATTCGAGACCTCGCCGACTTTGAGTTTGGAGAGTTGGTCGTAGTCGTCCAGCGCATTGAACTGGCCGAAATCCTCTTTGAGGAACTTGGTGACCGTCAGTTTGGCATCAAAAGCGTTGTAATGCTCCAAGATCGCATGGTTCGACACGATACCGCCGTTCATCTTCGAGGTGGCATCGTCCGAGAACTGGAGTGCCGCCTTCTCGAAGGAGAGCGAATCCTGGTGGATCAGACGCGCCACGCTGTCGAGCATATTGACCGTTTCGCTCAACTCATCGGCCGTATAGACCGGGAGCAACAAGATATGGCGGAAATGGTAGTAAACACCGCGTTTGTCGAGCAGCTGGATGATGTGGAATCCGAACTGGGACTCGACAACCTCGGAGATCTGCCCCACCTTCATTCCTTCGAGAGCCGCAGCAAACGACTCGTCAAGTCCCTGCAAGGGCGTGGGATCCATCTCGCCGCCGCGGTTTACCGTACCGGGGTCCTGCGAATACATCAGGGCCAGACTGGCAAACTTCGATTTACCCGAAATCACCCGCTCACGCATATCCAACAGGCGTTCCTTGGTACGCTGCTTGGCAGCCACGATCGACTTGGGGAATTTGGTGATCTGGGCATATACATACTGGTCGGCGATAGTCGGCAGGCTATCTTTGTCGATCGCCTTGTAGAAGCGTTCGACCTCGCCCGGAATCACCTTCACCTTCTGCACCACCTCGCTCTGCATGGCATTGGCATAAGCCTGCTCCTCATAGCGTTGGCGCATCATCTCGCGGATGTTGAAGATTGCCATGTGGTGCTTGGCCTCGAGGCGGGGGATCGACCCCTCCATATCGACCATCTGCTGCACCTGCTCCTCGACACGCGTCATGATGTCGGCCGCATTGACCGTCACCGAGTCGATCTGCCCCTGATTGTAAAGCAGTTTCTGGGTCATGAGTGCCTCGAGTGCCTCGTTCATAGGATCGCGATCGGAGGTGTAGCCCTCTTGGCGGCGTTGAGCCGTAAGTCGGCGTGCATATTCGTCGACATCGGAGTAGAGAATCGACGAACCGCCCACTACGGCGACTACCTTATCGAGCATAACCTGTTGTTTCTGTGCGACCGCGCTTGCGAAGAGCAGCACTAAAGCCGACGCCAAGATACCTTTTTTCAACATCATTGGGTTTCGTTTATCGTTATTTTGTTTTTTCATTGTCGTAAATGCGCACCGTCGATTTCTCGTCTGCACGCTTCGAAAGTTCCTCCTCGTGACGACGGATGATCTCGCCCTGCCGCTGGTTGAAGAGGATGCGGCGAATGGTCGGCACAAGGCGTTCGAGCGGAATCGGCTCTCCCTCGCGGCGCACGGCCTCGATCTGGAAATAGTAGTGCGACTGGCTGTCGCGCATCTCCTGCACGGTCGAGGTCGAGAGCACCGAATCGTAGTTCTGCGAACGCAACGTAGGCAGGTAGCTCAAAAACTCGGAGAAGTCGATCCACTGATCGCGGAAATCGTTCGTCTCGAAGTCGTTCTTCTCGCAGATATCGCGGAAGTTCTGCTGCTGCGCCTTCGACGAGGCACTCATCAGCTCTTTGAGTTTGCGCGTCTGGCGATAACGCTCGTCAAAGCGAACGACCCGCCCCTTGACCAGCGTGCGGTCGAGTTTGAAGTCGGACTTATGCGCATTATAATAGGTAGCAATCTCCTCGTCGGTGAAGACCGTGTCGATCTGCTGATCGACGTAGTATTGGTCGAGCTTGCGGATCAGCAACGCCTGCCGGTATTCTTCGACCGTTTTGTCGATGTCGTCGGCCGATGAGGAGAAGAGCACTTCGGCCTCCTGCAATTTGAGTTGCTTCATCACCCAGCGATCGACGTAGGCTTTGATGAAAGCCACACTGTCGTCGCCCGAAAGCCCCGACGGCACAACCGACCGCACATCGCGCAACTGCAATTCGCTGCGGCCGATGCGTGCGAGGGTCGTATCTCCGGAGAAATAACGAGGCAACTGTTGGCATCCGGCCAACAGCAACACCCCCGCGGCAACCGCTATTTTTGCTCGTAAATTCATCTTTTGAGAGGCAAAGATACGCTTTTTAGTTTATATGTAACGCACCGGCCGAGCAGATTATTACGCTGCGACGTGATTTTTCTCCTCCGACTTCATGCTGCGCAACTTGCGCCGCATCATGTAGCCCGACACGATAGCCAGTGCCAGCGCAGCGATATAGATGATCACGTAGAGCGTTCGACTCTCGATCAGGTCGAGCAACTGTGCATCGGCATAGCCGTTTATCATAAAAAGATAGGCCACGGCATTGTTCATCGCATGGAGGATCATCGTGGCCCACAGCGAGTCGGTTGCCAAGTAGACATAGCCCAGAATCAGACCGATAGCGAATGCGCCGACCACCTGCGCGGGTTGTCCGTGCAAAATGCCAAAAAAGAGTGAGGAGATGAGCCACGCCACCGTCACGCCATATTTGGCACGCAGCGAACCGAGCACCACGCCGCGACACAGCAGCTCCTCGAAAACCGGAGCGAAGAGCACCAGCGAAGCCACCGTCCAGAAACCGCGTCCCACCGGCAACGAGATCTCCGGCAGCAACGTAAGAAGGGGTTCAATGACCACTCCGACGGCAAAGATCAGCACAAAGGCCCAGACCAACACCACCGGATTCAGCCCGCGCAACGAGAAGCGCGCCCACGTGCCGCGTCCTCCGCGCACCCGGCGGTAGTAGACCACGCCGGCCAGAGCCACCAACATCGAAAAGAAGTAGGCCACGGCCAGATATTTTCCTTGTTCCAACTCATTCGTTTCTAACTGTATACCCATTACCCGCGACACGAGCAGCACAAAAAGTCCGACCAGAATCTGCGCACTGAACACGATACCCAGCATAGCCAATACGTCGCCCACCGTCGGGAACATTTTGCGAACCGGAGTCGGCCGTTCCTGCGACACGGCGTTGGGTTCAGAGGGTGTTGTCGATTTTTTTTCTTCCATAAATTCGTATAACAATCAATTCATTCCGAGTTCAAAGATAAGCATTTTTCCGCAACCATTGCGGATTTCCATTTAATTTCATTAAATTTGCCCGATTATAAACTCGATTCAAACATGGCAAAGGTTATCGCTTTAGCGAATCAAAAAGGCGGTGTGGGCAAAACCACCACGGCTATCAATCTGGCGGCTTCATTGGCGTTGCTCGGCAAAAAAGTTTTGCTGCTTGACGCCGATCCGCAGGCGAATGCAACCTCGGGACTGGGCTTCGATATCGACCTCGAAGGCATCTACGAGTGCATCGTCGGCTTGAAAAAGCCCGAGGAGGTGCTCCTCAAAAGCGAGGAGGTGAAAAATCTCTGGGTGCTGCCTTCGTCGATTGATCTGGTTGCCGCCGACACCGAGCTACCCAAAATGGAGAATGCGCATCACGTCATGAAACGCATCGTCGATGCCGTGCGCGATCGGTTCGACTACATATTCATCGACTGCTCGCCTTCGCTGGGCTACACGACCGTCAACATCCTGACAGCCGCCGACACGGTATTGATTCCCGTGCAATGCGAATACCTCGCGCTCGAAGGATTGTCGAAACTGCTCAACACAATTAAAAAGGTGAAGAGCGCACTGAACCCGGCTCTCGAAATCGAAGGGTTTCTGCTGACGATGTACATGCGCAATCGACTAAATAATCAGGTGGTTAACGAGGTACGCGAGCATTTCGGGGCAATGGCCTACGACACAATAATCCAGCGAAATATCCGTTTGGGTGAAGCGCCCTCACACGGCAAGCCCGTCATGTTGTACGATGCCGCAGCCACGGGATCGGAAAACTACCTGAACCTTGCGCGTGAATTTTTGAAACGAAATAAAATAAAAAAATAGATATGAAACAGCCTAAAGGGTTAGGACGCGGATTGGACGCTATCTTCGGAAGCGACGTGATCGACGTGAAAGCCAAGCCGATGAGTCAGATGGCCGAAATTGACATCGCCGAGATCATCCCCAACCCCACACAGCCGCGCACACAGTTCGACGAGGAGGCCCTCGACGAGCTGGCCGATTCGATCCGTCAGTTGGGTGTCATTCAGCCCGTCACGGTCAAGAAATCGGACAACGGAAAATACATCATCATCAGCGGTGAACGCCGCTGGCGCGCCGCGCAACGTGCCGATCTGAAGACACTTCCGGCCTACATCCGCGAAGTCGACGACCAGAATCTACACGCCATGGCTCTGGTGGAGAACATCCAGCGGCAGGATCTCAACGCCATAGAAATCGCGCTGGGCATGCAGCGTCTGATCGACGAATGCAACCTCACGCAGGATGCCCTGTCGGAGAAGGTCGGAAAGAAGCGTTCGTCGATATCGAACTACCTGCGGCTGTTGAAGTTGCCCGACGAGGTGCAACTCGCACTCAAGGAGGGTCTGATCTCCATGGGCCACGCCAAGGCGATTGCCGGCGCACCCGAAGAACAACAGCTGCACCTGCTGAAAAAGTGCATCAAAAAGAGCCTTTCCGTGCGGCAAACCGAGGAGTTAGTGCGCTCGCTGACCGAGCAGGCCAAGCAGACTTCCACGGTCGAGGACGAGGAGTATCCCGAAAGTTATGTTCGGCTGGTCGAGCAACTCGAGAAATATTTCACGCAGGAGATCGCAATCAAACGCGCCAAAAACGGCGGCGGCAAGATCGTGATCGGCTTTGCGGACGACAGCGACATCGAGGAGTTTATTCAGCGTTTCAGCAAACGATCGTAAAATGAAGCGATTCCGGCTCGGATTTCGGCTCGCCCTGTTGGTGAGTATCGCAATGTGGCAACCCGCAGCGGCACAGCTGCATCGCGGGGAACGCACCACCGTGCGCGGCGGCATGCTCGAAAGACCGGATACGCTGCGTCAGAAACGAGATTCGTTGCGGATCGCCGCGCTGCTTTTGGAGGTCGATTCTGTCACCACGGCCGACTACCGGGCCGACTCGACGGCACTTGCCGCACTGCGCACGGACGACCTCCGCACGCTCGACTCGATCGCCTTCGCGCAGATGGCCGTCGCGGACAGCGGAGCATCTCAGCTCGAAGACAAAAAGCCGCACGTATTCAAAAAAGGGTGGTTTATGAGCGACTCCATGTCGCTGTCGAAGGTCTGCTGGGCCTCGACGATCCTGCCCGGATACGGACAGATATACAACAAACAATATTGGAAACTCCCGATTCTCTACGGTGCACTCGGTGCGGGACTGGCACTCTATATCAACGAAAACAAGACCTACAAGCCCCTCAAACGGGAATACGAAGCCTACACCAATGTGAGCCTGTCGCGCACGCCCGAACTCGATGCGCTGCAATCGCGCATGATCCGCAGCAACACGCGCCGGCAACTCTATCTGGGCTTCACGATCGCTTCGTACATCTACTTTATCGGCGACGCAGCCGTGAGCTACCACACCAACGATGTCTCGAGCGTCAAGAAGGCCACCACGCTGGCCTGCATCTTCCCCGGAGCCGGACAGATTTACAACAAAAGTTATTGGAAAGTCCCCTTCGTAATCGGCGGATTCGCGTCGATGATCTACTGCATCGACTGGAACAACCGCGGTTATCAGCGATTCAAAAAAGCATACGCGCTGCTCTCGGACTACGAGAAAAATCCCGACAAGTATCCCGACGGGCCGACCGACGAATTCAAAGGTCGTTACTCCGCGTCGTTCCTGCGCAACCTGCGCAACAACAACCGACGCAACCGCGACCTCTGCATCATCATTTCGGCCGGACTTTATGTTCTGCAAATCGTTGACGCACACGTCGATGCCCACCTCAAAGATTACGACATCTCGGACGATCTCTCGATGGATCTCGAGCCGCTCATCAACTACACCTACATTCCCACAGAGGGCGGCAACCGCCCAGTCTTCGGCTTCAACATGAGCCTCAAATTTTAGTCATGAAACGAGTACTACTTATAATTTTGCTGCTCTCACTCGCAGCATCCGTCACCGCTGCCGACCGGCGTCCGCGCAAGAAAAAACGCAACAAAACCGAAGCCGCAGCCCCCGCCGCTCAACCCGCTGAAAAACAGGTTGCACCCAAAGCTGTAACCGCACCCGAACCCGAACCGGAGCTGCTGCCCGACCCCCCAATCGACGACATGACCCTCGGTCTTACGGCCGCACAGGCCGACTCGCTGGTAGCAGTTTGGCGCGAACGGCAACGTCAGGAGACGTTCAGCGATTTCTTCGCAGAATATATACTCAGCGACACGACAAACGTGGAAGACAGAACCCCGGACTCGGTCTACACCCAGCGTCTGCGCGACCTCGTATCTCCGGTGCAACTCCCATACAACGAAATCGTCAAGCAGAAGATCGGCGTCTACACCCGATCGCGCTACGGTCTGATGAGCCGCATCTTGGGAATGTCGCAATACTACTTCCCGATCATCGAATCGGAGCTTATAAAAGAGAAACTGCCCGTCGAGTTGCGCGCCCTGCCGATCATCGAATCGGCACTGATTCCGACCGCCGTATCGCCCGTCGGCGCAACTGGACTTTGGCAATTTATGCCTACAACCGGAAAAAGCTATGGACTGGAAATCAACTCAATAGTAGACGAACGGCGCGATCCGGTACGTGCCACACAAGCGGCTTGTCGATTTCTGAAAGACCTGTACAGCATCTACAACGACTGGCCGCTGGCGATCGCAGCCTACAACTGCGGGCCGGGAAATGTCAACAAGGCGATCGCCCGTTCGGGCGGCAAGACCTTCTGGGAGATCTACGACTACCTGCCGCGCGAAACGCGCGGATACGTCCCGGCGTTCATCGGGGCAACCTACGCCTATGCCTACCACCGTCAACACGGCATCGAACTGGCCGAAGCACCGATTCCGCTCGCCGTAGATACGATTCGCATCAACCGGCTGATGCATCTGGAGCAGATCGCATCGACGATCAACATCACCATGGAGACCCTGCGTCAGCTCAATCCGCAGTATAAAATGGACATCATCCCGGCAACGACCAAGCCCTATACGCTGACCCTGCCGACACGCATGGTGTCGCAATACATCGCCCACGAAGCAGAGATCTACGCCAAGGATTCGACCTATCTGAAGGATTATCTGAATCCGGCAAATCTCGACAAAAAACGCAAAGAGCGACCTGCCGGAAGTTACACCTACTACACGGTAAAACGCGGTGATACGCTGGGCGTTATCGCACGACGCTACCGCACCACCACCACCCAGATCATGCGCTGGAACGGGTTGAAAAGTGCCCACAAGGTCAGAATCGGACAGCGGCTGCGAATTCAGAAATAAGATGATGCCCGACCACGATACCATCGTAGCTCCGGCCACCGCCCCGGGTGGCGCAATAGCGATCATCCGCGTGAGCGGCGAAGCGTCTATTGCCCTGTGCGAACGCATCTTCCGCGGTTCACACAAGCTCGGCGATACGCCCGGTTACACCGCCCGCTACGGACGCATCGTGGATGCCGAACGCACGATCGACGAGGTCTTGGCCACCGTCTTTCGAGCACCCCACTCCTATACGGGCGAGGACTCCGTAGAGATCTCCTGTCACGGATCGGCCTACATTGTCAGCGAAATTCTGCGTCTGCTGACCGCCGCCGGGGCACGCATGGCCACCCCCGGAGAGTTTACCATACGCGCCTATCTGGCCGGAAAGCTCGACCTCTCGCAGGCCGAAGCGGTAGCCGACATGATCGCCGCATCGTCGCGCGCAGCACACGCACTCGCCGCAACACAGATGCGCGGAGGTTACTCCTCCGAGCTGGATCAACTGCGCGACAAGCTGCTGCATCTCACCGCATTACTCGAACTCGAGCTCGACTTTTCGGAGGAGGATGTCGAATTCGCCAACCGCGGAGAACTGAATCGCACGATGCAGCTGATCGCCGCCGAAATAGATCGCCTGCGCAGCTCATTTTCGCTGGGCAACGCAATCAAGGAGGGCGTAGCCGTGGCTATTGTCGGTGCTCCGAACGTGGGGAAAAGCACGCTGCTCAATCGGTTACTGCACGAGGAACGGGCGTTGGTCTCCGACATCGCCGGCACGACGCGCGATGTGATCGAGGAACGCGCCAACATCGGTGGCATCCTCTTTCGATTTCTCGACACTGCCGGAATTCGCACCACAGACGACCGGCTGGAGCAGATGGGCATCGAGCGCACGCTCTCCAGCATCGAGCAGGCGCAGATCGTGGTGCACATGGTCGATGCGGCGCAAGTGATCGACGGCGTGATTCCGCCGGCCGAATTCACACTGCAACCCACACAAAAAAAGATCACCGTACTCAATAAAATCGACATGCTCCCCAATGCCGACAGGCTCGAATCAGCCGATAATCTCGTCTGCATCTCGGCTCGCAAAGGCATCGGCATCGACCTCCTCTGCGAGTGTCTGCGCAAACATGTCGATACCGAATCGCTCTACCATGGCGACGTAGTCGTCTCCAACTCACGCCATTACGAAGCACTTTCCGCCGCTGCCACCGCACTTCGCACGGCACTCGAGGGCCTACAAACCAACCTGCCGACCGATCTGCTCAGCGAAGAGATTCGCACCGTCATCCGCCACATCGGCACAATCACCGGCCGCGGCGAAATCATCCCCGACGAAATTCTGCAGACAATCTTTTCCAAATTCTGCATCGGGAAATAGGCCATCATTTTTCCAATCAAATAAAACGATATTCCAACAGCAT
>CAZHEY010000019.1:0-56182 GCA_964532025.1 uncultured Alistipes sp.
AGGACTGCTATTTCGCGTTGCTGCATAGCCGCCTCCGCGAGCTGCTGACTGAAAACAAAAACAATGCTCCCTTAAGCCCGAAATTCACCAACAAGGATTACTGCTTGATCCCTTTCTTGTTGCTATAAGTCGATTCCGTAGCGCCAGAGGGTGGCGACATCCTGATCCGTCAACCCGGTTTTTAGGTAGGGGACAGCTTCGTTGTGGTCGTTCAGGTAGCGTCTTGGAGCAGTCCGATCGAAATCCGAATTGACCAGCGAGACTTTTGTCGAAAGATAACGCCCTTCGATCGAAGCCATATCGGCAATGGTATGAAAGAGCGCGTGAGTTGTTGCCGGAGCGGTGGTATTTACCTCGGCAGCAGCTACTTTTTCCGGAAAGTTGCGCCTATACTCTTCGGAGAACCAAGCCAACGAAGCCACGTAGAGTTGGTAAGCCGTAGTCGTCGGCGAAGCATGCAAGAATCGCCGGCGGTCGTCGTCCATCAGATCCTCGCCATGATCGGCGCAGTAGAGTAGGGCGGTCGTCGTGTTGGTCAGCGAGTTCAGATAGTGAATCATCTGCGAGAGCACATAATCCGTGTAGAGGATCGAATTGTCGTAGGCATTTCTGATTTTGTTGATATTCTGCACCGAAATAGCCACATCATCGTCCGGCACGAACCGGGCAAATTCACGTGGATAGCGTTGGTGATAGCTGAAGTGCGACCCATAGCAATGCAAAATAAAGAGTATCTTTTTTGCCGAGCTGCCGTTTATCGCCTTGCGCATCTCGTCGGTCAACTGCGTGTCTTGGCGTGGGGAACGGATGTAGATTCGGTGTTGTGCGTCGTGCGCCAAATGGTCGATCATCTCACCCTGCGGCGACTGATTCGAGATAAACCACGTCTCGAATCCCGCCTCGTTGAACAGCGCGGGCAAGCCTTTGCGTCGATAGAGTTCGTCGTGTTCGTCGGTAGCCACCGACGAAAGGAACAGCGGTACGCTCTTGTGCGTGGTGTTGCTTTGTGTCAGCATGTTCCGGAACAGAATCAGTCCGGGAATTTGCGATAGGTAAGGGTTGGTTTTACGCTCATAACCAAAAAGTTGCCAGCTCATTGCTCGCGAGGCTTCGCCTATAATATACACATAGATTTCGCGGCCGGAGGTCTCTGCGGTGCGGTGTGCTTGGTAGCTGAATTCGGCGGAGGTCTTGGCGTAATTGCTCGATTTGCGGATCTCCGAGCCGCTTAACCCCATGTTGTATAGGACGTTGATCGGGAAGATTTCGTCACGCAATACGTGCCGCGACTCGCTGACGTGGTAGGCTGGCCACAGTGCCAACGTCCCCAACGTGAAAAGTGCTGCGCCAGTCAAGCCGACGGTCATGCGGGTGTTACGCGAAATATACCGTTTGTGTCCGATTTCGCGTGCTGCCAACCACAAGAGCGGCAGATACATCACGCAGACCAGCACCACCGACGGATAGATATTGCTCAACAATTCGCCGGCCTCTCCGGGGTTGGTAGTTGCCAGATTGGTGAACATATCCGTTGCAATGATCGAATTGCCAAATAGATAGAGCAGTACAATCTGAAACGCGCAAAGAAAAATAAATGGGAATGCCAGCCAGATCATGATGCCCGATCGCCGCAACGAAATGCTCCACATCATGTAAAAACCCAAAGGCATGAGAATCAGCGATTCGTCAGCCCATATCGAATAAGATTCCGTCGTGGCCAGCACGCAATTCGGAACGATCAAAGCAACGAAAAAATAGATAATCAGAAATGTCGTAAAGCGGCTGCGAGTCTTTACGGCATGCATACGTTGTTTGGGATTCGTTTTGAGAGCAGCATTCATATTATTAACCAATTAAAACGCCTCGTTGATACTTAGCATAAAACCACTTGTTTTCTTGCCAAATCCATAGTCGAGTCGCACATTCACTCGTTTTTTTAGTTCCCAGCGCAAGCCAACGCCGTAGTTGGGAAGTGTTTGCGACCAGTTAAATTCGTCGAGCGACGGGAATACATTGCCTGCGCCACCCCATACGACACCGCCTATCCTTCGCCAGATCCGTTGACGCAGGGCGATTTGAAACGTGATCATGTCGTTGTCGGTATACTGACCTTGATAATACCCACGCATGCGTTGCGTACCTCCCAGACGTGCCAGCATCGGCCACGGTGTCCCCTCCGAATTGAATTCGCCGAACAAATCAACCGCAAGGATTCCTCCTCGCCAGACTTGCTGATAGGCATCGGCCGTAAACGTGGTGCGCCATAGCGATTTACGACAATTACTTAACGCTTTGGGAAATGCAACTTCCTGCAAGCTGACGTAGATTCCCCGATAGGGGTTGGGCGAAAAATCACGCGAATCATACTCGAGAAAAGCACCTATTCCGGTCGTCGTATAGTGGTTTTTCTCGCCTCTGATATAGGCTTCGTTCGTGAATTTCTTGCCCTGCGTATGTTCAAAACTCAAGAGCCCTCCGACAAATGTATTCGGCAAAATTCGATGCCGGTATCGACCCTGTACGAAGTAGTGTTTCTCGACGTAGGTGCTCTCCTCGTTGTATCGCCCGGCATTGTAACCGACGCCCCACAACGAACGCGGTGCCGAAGTGAAGACTGCGGTGTAATCCACACGTTGTCGGTTTTTAGCCAAGTTGATGTTCCCGGTCACCCCTAACGCATAGAATCCCGATACCGAAACAGTGGCGAAGATCGAGATGTCCGAAGGGGCGGTTATCGAGTCCGTGCGGTCGATGCGATACAATCCGGCTGCCAATAAGCCGATGCCAAAACTCGTATTCCGCGAGTAGCTCGGCCCTCCGGCGAATGTGAAGTCGATCTTTTTTTCGTAGGTACGATCGGTGGTAGATTGCTCGAAATAATTTACGATACGCCGGAAAAAAGGCGGACGTTTCTTGACCTCCGGTTGCGGCGTATAGGTGTAATGCAGCGTGTCACCCTCTGATATATAGGTATTCTCTTGTGCGTGTCCCGTTGTAACGGCGCACAGCGTGCATGCAAAAATGACAACCCTGCTATATACCATCGGCTATTTATATTTGTCTAATGCCTTGTAGAAAGCCATTTTGTCGGCTTCCGAGAGGATTCCCTTGCGTAAGAACACCAGATCGCCCTCTTTCGACACAAGCATCAGCACAAACTGGTTGTTGCAATCGCCCAGATTCCACGCCGTGCTCAACTTGCGCTCCTGATCGGCCAGAACCAATGCTCCGTTCTTTTCGGTACGTTTTTTTGCCATGCTGCGCGCCATGCCGTTCGGGATCATCGGGGCGTCTTTAAGGTTCATCACGCCGAACCCGTAGATGTTGTCGCTCTTTGCGCGACCGTTCTTTTCCAGCTCAATGGTGAAATCTTCGTTCTGTTTATGCCGATCGGGATCGACATAAAAGACCATCAGCACCTTTTCGCCAAAGTGGGGGAGTTTGGTTGTATTTCCGTTCAGATCAAGCACTTCTACATTTGTTACTTTGCGCGGTAAATCCTGCGCCGTAGCTGCCGAAACGGTGAGTGTGCAGGCGGCCAACAATGCGATGATTTTCATCTTCATTACGTTCTGTTTTTAATTTCTATAATGAAACAAATTTGCGACAAAGTTACAACTTTTACTCCAACAACGGGTGGACATCTTGCATTATTATTGTCTGAAAGCTCACTTTTTTCGTCCCGAAGCGGAGATAAACCAATCGAAGGAGTAGATGCCGCCACCCGATATGAATAGGAAAATATAGATTCCGACCCAGACAAAAAGGGCGTCGCCCGTGCCCAAACCGCGCCATACCAGCATAAAAAACAGGCCGAGCGATAAGATCAGCGAAGCCAAACGAACCCACAGACCGATGATAATCAGCACGGCCAAGACGACTTCAGCCACGGCGACGAGGATGAACATCGCGGCGGGATCTATCTGAAGCAAAGTCGGATATGAATCTATTATCTGATTATAATTCTGGAGTTTGCCTATGTTGTGGAATAGTATGATTCCGCCGGCAAACAGGCGCATATACAGCACCGCCCAGTCCATCGACCGGTAACGTGCAACCCAATCCGAAATTCGTGTTTTCATGCCGCGATTTCCTGCAATTTGTATTCCAAAATTTCATACCTTTGCAGCCATGAAAACGAGTATCCTTTTTGTCTGCCTCGGAAATATCTGTCGATCACCGGCGGCCGACGGCATCATGCAGCATCTGGTCGAACAGGCTGGGTTAGTAAACGAGATCACGGTCGATTCGGCCGGTACGTATGCCGGTCACACCGGGGAATTACCCGACGAACGGATGCGCCGAGCAGCCCTACGGCGCGGCTACGACCTGACGCACCGTGCACGACAGATCCGCGAAGCCGACTTCGCCCGGTTTGATTTGATTGTGGTTATGGACGACTTGAATTACGAAAATGCACATCGTTTAGCCCCGTCGCGAAAGGCCGCCGAACGGATCTTCCGCATGCGCGAATTCTGTACGCACTTTCCCGATCGCAGCTACATCCCTGATCCCTACTACGAGGGGCACGAAGGGTTTGAACTGGTGCTGGATATGCTCGAAAACGGATGCAGCGAATTGTTGGAATTCATTAAAAATCGAACCCGAAACTGATGCTATACGTGTTGTGTAGCAGGGTGTTCTTTTTAGCAAGGAGGTAGGCAAAATCCAGCCGAATGTGCAGCAGCCGAAGACCTGCGCCGACTGATGCGTAGCTGGGGTAGTAGTCGCGTCGCTCTCCGAAATGGTATCCGGCGCGTAATTGCACCAGCTGCATGAGATTGTACTCTGCGCCGATCGAGAGCTGAAATCCGCGCACCGTCTTGGGTGAGAAGTAGTAGCCCAGATCCGTGGCGATTGTCACCTCGTGGGCATCGGAAATGTAGCTGTCGAGCGCAACTCCCAACGTCAAATCCATCGGAAGCATATATTTAGTTTTCTGCATATAACCACCTATGTTTCCGATCTTTGCACCGGCTCTCAAGGTGGAGTATTCGCCGATGTGTTCCAGCGGCAATTCGTATGCCGCACTCAGGTCGACCGACAGCGCATCGGCCGAGATTTCCGGTCGTTTGAGGTGCATGTAGCGGCCAACGAGTCCCACCGCCCAGCGGTCGTTGATTCGCCGTGAATAGCCCAGATCGACGGCCATATCGTTGTTCCCCCGTTCTCGAAGGTATTGCCGCCAGCCGATCTGCATCAAATTCGCATTGTTGATGCGGCAGAATCCTGTAACGGCATAATAATCAAACTCCCCCTGTCCGTAGTAGGACGAAGAGATCTGCGCCGGCGTGCGTGACAATACCGGGAATGCCGCATTTCCATAGATCGCATGCGAATCCGAAAGGGTAGTCATCGTCACACCACCCATTCCCAACGACTTGGCATCGGGATTGGGCAAAGTTGCTTCCTGTGCATAGGTCGTCTGAATGCCAGCGCAGAGGATCAGAAGTGCAATAATCTGTTTCATGGGGTCAAAGATAGCAAAAAAGATGCAAAATGGTATTGCTCCCGCCGCACTTTGCAACCCAGCTGATTGATAATCCGGATTTCCACTTGATCCGCCCCCTCCCGAAATAAGCCGATCGGCACAAAAGTAAAAGAAGATGCTTCCCGTCAAATCGGAAAGCATCTTCTTTTGATACGATCGGATGCCGCAGGCATCGCCTATTCAAGTCAAATCGTCTGGTTTAGCAGTTCATTGCGCCGCAGCAGTGGATCACCTGACCGCTTACATACGACGAAAGATCCGAAGCGAGGAACAAGGCCACCTTGGCAACATCCTCGGGCGTGCCGCCGCGACGCAGCGGAATTTGCTTATACCAGCCCTCTTTCACCTCTTCGGGCAGCTGAGCCGTCATGTCGGTGATGATGAATCCCGGAGCAATGGCGTTGGCACGAATGCCGCGCGGGCCCATCTCCTTGGCGATCGACTTGGCCAGACCAATCATGCCGGCTTTCGATGCCGAGTAGTTGCACTGTCCGGCATTGCCGCTCACGCCGACTACCGACGACATGTTGATGATCGAGCCACCTCTCTGACGAGCCATGACGGGAGTCACGGCGTGGATAAAGTTGAAGGCCGATTTGAGGTTTACCGTCAGCACCGCATCCCATTGAGCCTCCGACATACGCATCATCAGACCGTCTTTGGTGATACCAGCATTGTTCACGAGGATATCGATGCGGCCGAAATCCTTCACGATAGCGTCGATCACCTGGTGGGTCTCTTCGAATTTGGCTGCGTTCGAAGCATATCCTTTCGCCTGTACGCCCAGTGCCGCAAGTTCAGCTTCGGTTGCTTTTCCGTTCTCGTCGATCACCAGATCAGTGAATGCTACATTAGCGCCCTCTTTGGCGAATTGAAGTGCGATGGCTTTTCCGATGCCGCGGGCTGCGCCCGTGATGACTGCAACTTTCCCTTCGAGTAATTTCATAGTTTTCAATATATTAGTTGTTGTTATAAATATTTTCGTGTGTGTTTTTTCGTCGTTAAGACAAGCAAAGTTAAGAATTTTTTCCGAAACGCTTCTTCGACATCGGAAATTCAACAAATAATCCTTATCTTTACACTTCGTAAACAAAACCACATAAAACCTTATCAATATGAAAAGAGATTCCCAGATTTTCGATTTGATTGCCGCCGAACGCAGCCGACAGACACATGGTATTGAGCTGATTGCTTCGGAGAATTTTGTTAGTGACCAGGTCATGGAAGCCATGGGTTCGGTACTCACAAATAAATATGCCGAAGGCTATCCCGCGGCGCGCTATTACGGCGGTTGCGGAGTGGTCGATCAAGTCGAATCGCTTGCTATCGAGCGTCTTTGCAAACTCTATGGGGCTGAATATGCCAACGTGCAACCTCACTCCGGTGCGCAGGCCAACATGGCTGTTTTCTTCGCCGTATTGCAGCCGGGAGATACCTTCATGGGACTCGATTTGGCCCACGGAGGCCACCTTTCGCACGGTTCGCTGGTCAACATGTCGGGTAAATATTTCAATGCCGTAGGCTATCAGCTCGACGAAAAAACGGGAATGATCGACTACGACGCAATGGAGCAGAAGGCACTGGAATGCAAGCCCAAACTGCTGATTGGCGGAGCATCGGCCTATTCACGCGAATGGGACTACAAACGTATGCGCGCCATTGCCGATAAAGTAGGTGCGCTTTTCATGGTCGACATGGCACATACGGCCGGCATGATTGCCGCGGGACTGCTTGACAACCCCGTGAAATACGCACATATCGTCACCTCGACCACCCACAAGACCCTGCGTGGCCCACGTGGCGGTATCATCCTCATGGGTAAGGATTTCGACAATCCATGGGGTCAGAAAACCCCCAAAGGCATCGTGAAGAAGATGTCGCAGATTCTCAACTCGGCGGTTTTCCCCGGTATTCAGGGCGGCCCGTTGGAGCATGTCATTGCAGCCAAAGCCGTTGCATTCGGCGAGGCTCTCGAACCCGAATACAAGGAGTATCAGCAGCAAGTGATCAAAAATGCCAAGGCTATGGCTGAAGCGTTTGTTAAACAGGGATATAAGATCGTGTCGGGCGGTACGGACAACCACTTGATGCTGGTCGATCTGCGCACGAAATTCCCCGAGCTGACCGGTAAGTTGGCCGAGAAGTGTTTGGTTGCGGCCGACATCACGACCAATAAAAATATGGTTCCCTTCGACAGCCGTTCGCCATTCCAGACTTCGGGCTTGCGCTTCGGAACACCGGCTATCACCACACGTGGTCTGAAGGAGGATAAGATGGAATATATCGTCAGCCTGATCGACCGCGTGCTCCACGATCCGGAAAACGAGGAGAATATTGCCGCTGTACGCAAGGAGGTCAATGCGCTCATGGCTGGCTATCCGCTCTTCGCTTGGTAGCATGAGGGCTATTGTCGACTTTCTGCGTCGCCTGCACGACAACAACGACCGCGAGTGGTTCGACGCGCACCGCGCCGAATGGCTTCAGGTGAAGGGGCAGTTCGCCGCCTTCACCGAGCGGTTGATTGCCGGGATTGCTTCGTTCGACAACACCGTTGCCGGACTACGCGCGCAGGATTGCACCTATCGCATTGCCCGCGACACACGTTTCAGTCCGGATAAGACGCCCTATAAAACCCACGTCTCGGCATTCATTGCCCCGCGCGGTAAAAAATCGGGATATGCCGGATATTATTTTCACATCGAACCGACTGGCGATGGCATGATCGGTAGCAGCCTGCTGGCCTCGGGCATCTATTGTCCCGATCCGGTGATCTTGCGGTCGATTCGCGATGAGATTTTCGACAACGGAGTTGAGTTCTCGGCAGCAATTCGCGCAGCCAGCGGCTTCGCGTTGGACGAAGAGAGTAAACTCAAACGCCTGCCGACCGGGTACAAAACCTCGGAGTTTGAAGAGCTGCTAAAGCTCAAAAACTTCGGACTGGATCGGCCGATCCCCGAGTCTTGGCTCGATGCGCCGGATCTGTTGGAACGTAGTGTCGAAGCCTTTCGCCTGACACTTCCGTTCGTCACGATTTTGAATCGAGCGGTGCGATATGCCAACGAAGAGATGCGATAAACCGAATAGCTGTTTCCTAATCGAAACAGCTATTTTTTTGTTCTATGCCTATTATTTATAGGTATCCGGGTTCGGTAGCTCGCCAGTGACTTCGGCATAAGCCTTCAAACCGGCTGTTTTACGTGTGTATACTCCTTTAGGCATGGTGCTAATGTTAAAAGTGAAGGAAAGAGGTTATTTTTTCCACTGTTCTTCCCGAATCAATTTCCAGCCGGCAGCGCGTAAGTACTCACGCATACGGCTTTCCGACACTCGTTTCCCTTGTAAAAAGAACTGTTTGTCGTGATAGGCTTGTTGTTGAATATACCCCGATCCTTTATACCAGCCCCTGTTCTTTATCAATTCTCCAAATGCTTCTTGCAGTGTCATATTATCTTGTTTGATACAAATATAAGAATAAAAAATACAACAATAAAATAATTGTTATTGTATTTGATATAATTCGCAATATCTTGAAGTTAGATAGTGCTGGATACGCAGCCCCTTGATGAATATCGCAGGTTATCTGTAATGCCCGTAAGCCGATATTACAAAAACTTCTACTATCTCATCGTTAATGCTGTAAACCATTAGATGTTCCGAACTAATCCGGCGCGACCAATATCCCGATAGTTGATATTTCAACGGCTCGGGCTGGCCAATACCTGTTTCAGGATGATCGGATAGCTCTGCAAAAATCTGCTCGATACGCTTGATTATCGCCTTGTCTCTGCTTTTATGATGGGCTCGCAGTTCCTTAACAGCCTTGCCCTCAATCTTTACAGTATATTTTCCCATAGCGATTTAGCGGGGTCCAACGTAGTAAAATCTGTTTTACCCTGCTTCACGGCATCAATGCGGCGAGCCAGTTCCGCAATGGCTTTGGGGTTATCAAACCAAGCGTCATTGCTGGGACTGGGAGTATCCATATCCTCCTTTACCACTAATTCGATTACCTTACTGCCTCGCTTCACAAATACGCGCGTTGTTTCGGCCATATCAAGATATTTACGCTGATTGGCTCGCAGTTCCGTGGGGCTGATTGTAATTGCACTCATATTCTTTTTCATTACGCGTACATTTTATTACGTACGTTTTTCTGTACAAATATAGTGCGAGGTTTTGGAAAAAACAAATCTAAGAGTTGAATTATTCTCCCATTTTCAATTTGACGAGCATTTGTGCAAGCAAAGTTAGGCATCTCATATCAAGTTAGGAAATAGATCTCGCATATGCGTTGTGACATATTCAGTGTGAAAATATTTGATACAGCGATAACCTTTGAGGTGGAACAGCACCAAGATGGTGATAATTTCGGCATCTCGTATAACGGGGTTTCTCCCTGCACGAGTTGGGTTTGTATTTGAGATGGTGAGTTTTGCCAACTTGGCAGAAAATAGTTGCATAAAATCATCGGCATGTGAATAAATTTTATAACTTTGTTGTCGAAAATTATAGTGAAATAGTTTTGTTAAATCTTTAATTGTTTACACTTTAAAAATACTAACTATTTCGCTATTTTCATAATTATCAAACTGATATATTTCTGAACTTACGTTGAATAATCAGAATAATAATAACATTAAATGTATTATTCCTATGAAAAAAAGTACGTTTATTATCATCCTTGTATTAGTTGCTCTAATGTCACTCGTTTTTATGGCTTGCTCTGATAAGGATGATCCCCACGGTGCCAACACCAGGACAGCAGTAAATTTAACAAGTACCATTCCCCGTGTCGTAGATCAAAGTTGGCATGCGGGCGATGCTGTTGGGCTCATTATGCTCTATGCAGACAATACTGTTGCGGGGGACAGGGTGAACTATAAATATGCCACTTCCCAAGGGGATGGCATTTTTACTCCTGTCGATAAAGAAAATACGGCATATTATCCCACGAATGGCAAAACGGTAGATATTTTTGGTTATTACCCCCACACCACAAATATGGATGCAAACCTTATGGTACCCGTATCAACTGCTATCCAAACGAACCTGCCTGAGATAGACCTGATGGGATCTAATCGTAGCACGGGGCACAGCAACGAGAATGCCAATGTCGCTTTGACTTTTTCACACAAACTTGCAAAACTAAGCATCACGGTGGATCGGAAAGAATCAGCATCGGACTTGGATCTTACCGGCGCAACTTTGATAATAAAAGGTACGGCTTCCTCGGCAAAATGGTCTCTTCTTGAAAATAAACTGGTAGATATAGCAGACAAAGCGGCCGACATAAGCATCCCTGTAACACAAGATGCCAATGGCAACCTAAAAGCCACAGCCATCGTACTTCCTACCGATGCTGGCAAGGGAGTTACTTTCGTACTCACCACGGCTACCGGCAATGAATACGTAGCCCCAATTGATTCCAGTACAGTACTTGCTTCCGGCACCAACAACAAGTTTCGCATTCACGTAGATTATACCGGGGCAAAACTTAGCGTAACAATAGATGATTGGGTCGATGGTGTAGACGTTGATATCAATGCACTCCAAATAGTACCCAGTGCTACCGATGGCAGCGCTGTCGGCATCAATAGTCTAAGCGTTTGGACAACATTCAATGCGGATAGCAAAGCAATTTATACCTTTACTGATGAGAAATGGATTAGTGCTACCCCATATTATATAGATACACTTACCGGTTCAGAAGAGTTTTTCGCGCGCCATAATCCGGACGAAAGCTCCAAAGACACTATAAGTGAATTGGTCGATGTGCTTGGTAATACCACAGCAGCCAACTACAAAGAGGGAAAGGTTTGTTTCACATTGACTCACTTGTTGAGCAAGCTAAATATCAGCCTAATCAAAGGTGTTAACTTTGCACCAGATATAGACCTCAAAGGTGCTAAGATTGAGTTGGCAGGCTTCAAAAAGGAAGTTAGCATCTCAGATGCCAACGTAGTTACAGCCACCGGCGATTCGTCTGCTTATACACTAACTGTTGATGACGCAGCTAACGCAAGCATCCTCGTAGTTCCCCAAACTATTCCAGCAGGTACCGCCTTTAAAGTAACTTTAATGAATGGGAATGGAAATAGTTATACAGCTACTTTGGCAAATGCCTTTGTTCTTGGGACTGGTAAAATCCAGACCCTAACACTTACCCTTGATTTTACAGCAACCAAGATCGGCATATCTGTAACCGAATGGGATACTGCCGATGGAGCATCGCAAGATGTAACAATAGATAACATTTCTACCGATGGTGCTACTGGTGATTTCACTGAAACAGACGGAACACTTGCTATAAAGAGCAGCGAACAAACGGCCAACTATACTTATAGCACAGCCAACAGCTCGTGGATCAGTGCATCTCCATTGTATTGGGACAGCTTCAGCAAGGGTACCCATACCTTCTATGCACTCTTTACCCCCACGGCTGCCGGCACGCCAGAGAAAAATTACTTAACTGGTAGCACCAGCGTACCTTTTGGCAAAGCTATTCAATTTACAGGAGCAAGTAGTTTGACTCATGCCATGTCGCAAATCAGCATTAAGTTAGTAGATAAAGATAATAGCGGCATCGTAGCTAAGCTAACCGAGAAGCAACTCAACTTAAAAGCTCTTAAAAGCATTACCCTTGAGGGAGCAATCAGCTTGGCAGATGCAGTAACAGCCAATCAGTTTACAGCAGAGACTGTTTATACTGTAGCTCCACAAACCCTTACAGATGCCCACACCATCGTACTTACCGAGCCGACGCTTGGGAATAAATACACGGTGAAGCTAAGCGACATAAAGGTAGATGGCTCTGCGATTAGTGCCCTGTCAGCGGGTAAGAGCTATAATATCACCCTCAATCTAAGCAACAGCGCCCTTAGCGTATCGGCATCTCTTAAAGATTGGGATGAGCTAAACGGTAGCGGTGAAGCTGCTCCGGACAACGGAAATTAATCACTTAAATACATTATCATAATGAAAACAAATAGAAGCCAAAGTCTTATATATAATATGCGCAAGTGTTTGTTGCTTCATAACACAGGCGCCATCCTCACCTCGGCAGCCCTTGTGATCGCAGCCGCATCATGCAGTACGGGCGATGAACATATAGCCAATCATGAAACCGAGACCCCTATCACAGCAAGTGTGCAGTTGCCGATCGGAGCTCGCGGTGCATTGAGCCGTGCTTTCCACATCGATAGCAAACTTAGCAAGCTTGCTTTGCACTACACCGATTCAAAAGATGCAACTAAAAGCGTTGACATCGTAGATGATAAAATTATACAGACTTCGGCCAATAGCCCCTTCAGCTTCAGCACCGGCAACAATCTTTGCTGGCAAGACATCCAAGGAGAAGGAGATACCGATACCCGTTTCTTCCTTATAGTAGATAAAGCGGATGATGGAGCTCTTTGGGCAAGCAAAGCCTACTCGGCACCTGTTGATAAGAACGATCCAACCTATCGCGGTGCATTAGATTTTGGTACCATGCACTACCGCCTGCCTAAATTCTCGCTTAAACTTACTTTTAATCAAGACATCGACCTTAGCAAACTCAATGCGACTATACAAATCTCCAAGCCTGAAGAGGTCGAAAAAAATGACCACGCCCGCTTGCCCATCTACATATCGGATAATGTAGGCAGTAGCCAATTTTTTATCATCAAAGCAACGGAAAGCAGCAGCATGCTCGCTAATGGCACCGTACATACGGCTACTGCGCTAATCCCCGCCTGCCAAACCTTAGGCGGAAACAAGACGTTGACTATTACATACAACGGCATCTCTTATACATTCGACCTCAGTAGTTTGAAATTAATGCGGGCTGCGGACAGTCCGTTTGTAGAGGGCAAATACCCGTACAACATCGATCGTCCAAACACGAAGATTAGTGATGCGACCTATGCCAATATAGAAGCAGACTACTTCGGCACCCAACGCTTCAATGACGCAAATAATGCATTTAGCTACAACCCCGGCGAGCATATATCACTCAACCTTAAAGTCAATCTCGCTACCGGCATATCGCTTAGCAGCGTTGAGATAGCAGACTTTCTTGATGGAGGTAATGTAGATCTGCCGGCTAAGCCATAGGTAAAGGAGAGAAAGGGCTTCAGTCCTATGAAAAACAAATTAATAAACGAGAATTGCAATGAACATGAATAGATATACGGCGGTCCTCTTCACCATCAGCCTCATCGTGGTGATAAGTTTCACCGCCTGCCAAAGTGACAAACAGCCATCCGCCGTAGATGGTATGGATGCCGATATGCTCCTCGCCCTCTTTGTGCAGCTTAGCGACATAGACAGAAGTACCAAAGCAGACGCCCCTATTCTTACTCCAGCCCAGACCTTGGCCGATGGCGAAATCATGGCAACAGATTTAACAAACTGTTCCATGAATGAGAAATCGGCCAAGGCCACGTTTGTTTGTCCGGCTCTAAGTGGTAAGGAAGTAAGTATTATTAGAGGCGATTTAGTGGCGGGGAGTACAGGCTTTCTCACAGCAACAGAAATCCCCGAGTCTTTCACACCTCGCTTGATGGACATTGAGCCCGGTATAACAAAAGCAGCATGGCTCCATGTTGCTAAAGGGAATAAAGGTGCTGTGTTGGCCCAAGCCGAGCGCAACAAATCTAACTATAACTTCACCCTGAAGCAGAGCAATGCCAAACTCAGCATCGTTTTGCAAGACAAGCAGGGCAATGCCATTACGTGTAGCAAAGAAGCAAGCAATGGTGAACCAGCCAGCAGTATAAGCGCAGTATTGAAAACCACATATACTATTGAGCAAAAAATCGCCTTTCAACTTAACACCGGCAAATGGGTAGATACTACTACAAAACCAGGATCCATTATTGATATGCAGTCGGTTCCATATTATAAGAACGATGTGGCATGCTCCATCCCCTTGGACCGCGCGGCAGCCATCGCAGGTGGAACCGAAAATATTATGCCCAATCTCTTCAACCAGCTGCTTGCCCCACAAACCCTAAGCGGCACAGGTACAGCATGGAGCAAAGATGATAATGGCACACCCGCAGATGAGAGCGATGACTTCTACATCCCCGATAGCAAAAAGTACCCCGATGTCACGGCCAAGCTCACTATCACCATCCCCTCGGCCATCAATGGCACGGACAAGGACCTGAGTTATAGTATTCTTTGCGAAAAGATCTTATTGGACAGCGACAAGCCATATGCGGACACCCGCACCGCCCTCACGGAGCTAAAAGCGGGAGAGCATGCCATCATCACTATCACCATAGATCAGCTCAAGCCTATCGCTGCATCAGCAAGCATAGGCAGTTGGTATAGCGTAGAGATAAGTGACGATTTAGGCAATCCCGACAGCAGCAACCCACTCGATCCACTACCTGGAGGAAACGGAGGTAGCATTGGCGATTGGTTCTTCGAAGAGAGCGATGGCGGTAGCATCGGCAAGCCGAGTACTGACGAGAGCAAAACGAATAACAATTAAAGAAACAAGATAATGATGAGCAAAATTATCAAACGTATCGCTCTCAGCATGGCGATACTTGCGGGGTTTATTGCCTGCACTACGAGCGAGGACATCTCTCCCGAATCACAGCAAAACCAAGTAGCGTTTAAGCCCAACCTTCCTATCCCCGAGAGCTTCGCCTCTGTGAGCACCAAGGCAATAATCGGAACGCCAGACCCCGGCAAGCAAAACTGGTCGATTGGAGATAAGGTGATGGCAGAAGTCTGGCTATATAATACCGAATGGAGCCGAGGAGTAGCCTACTTCTTCAGCATTGTGCGCAATAGCAGCAACGATGGCTGGGATGTTGTGGCAGATGGGGCTAAAGTGGTAACAGAGGTGGCGGCGATTGCATCTACCGACATCAGTACCAAAGGAATCTTCGTTACTCCCGATGCGCTTATCTTACCCGCAGGTTTTGAGGATTGTATGACGATGTGTATCCTTGCTTACTACTATGCTCCCGGTCAGCAATGGCGATCCGATGGTCGATTTTATACCCTTAAAGCCGAGGAAAGCGACCTTGCACTTAATGAATATTGGGAAATTCCTGCAACGAGTAGCGAGATTCATATAGGAAGCCCCATTGGCAACATACCAAGTAATATGAATTGGACGTCTCGGACAGCTCGCATCCGAGTTGTTGCAAAGGAAAACGATATCATAATGCTTACTGCTAAAGGAAATTTCTATCCGTCAGGAGGCGAAGAATGGTTAGCGGAAGAGACTAAAATATTTACCACCACCGTTAAGGCCGATGCTTATGGCAATGCCTTCTTCTATGGTAACTGGGCGTACGGTGCTACCACCATCGAAATAAGGAATGGCGATGCACTGAAGTTTAAGAAGATTTACAGCGACCCCAGCGAAATGAGTAACACGGGCATTACTTACGTTATCGACGCCCGTTAATACACCTATATTATATAAGGCATAGAATGAAAAAGTGATAATAACATACCTATATGGAAAAATTCATTAAAAAGACCATTGGCAGAGCTGCCCTCATTATGGCAGCCGCAGTGATGGGTATATCCTGTACAGAAGGCGAGTTCTTGAACCATGCAGACAAATTAGCCGCCGAGGGAGGAACACAGCCCGGAGTCGTGCTTCAACTGACCCCGACCGACATATTCATGCAAGGCGCAATCATAAACACCGACAAAACAGATACCCGCGCCGCAAACGACAACACAATTATCCCGGTCCAAAACAGCTCTATTACCGTGGAGTTAATCGACAAGAACGGTGCCGTAATCGATGAGAATGAGGGCAACGCGATACGCGCCACCTTTACCACCGACGATGGTACGACATGGACTCCAGATCCCAATACCGCCAACAACCTCTATGTGACTGGCGGTGCAGGCCACTACCGCATGCGCGCTTATGGCAGCATCCTCACAGCCGATAAAGGCATCGTGGGTGTAGGCTATGCCGGTGTGGTGCAAGTAACCCAAGATGCAACAGAGCCTACAAAGGGATGTTTCAGCTTCAAGGCCGAAGACAATAGCCAGCTAAGACCGCGCAGCTCGGCTATACGCATTATCCTGAAAGATACACAGGGGCTGCCCATAGAAGACCCGAATGGCGACTACCAGATAGACTTCACTGGTGTGCCAAGCTACAGCAGCTATACCTTGACAGAAAACAGCAAGGTTGCCACCGCCACAGAAGATATTGACTTCGTAGCTGTCGGCAGACAGCACAATATGAGCTACAACACAGACGGCATCACGACAGGCAACATCATCCCCGGCACTTACCCCGCCGCATCTGCCTCAGACCGCACTCTCTTTACCATTAAACACTTCGAGAATCAGCAAGAGAAGGCATCCTATACTGTTAAGGCCCCAGCCGATACTCGCTATACTTTTGAACCCGGCAAACTTCACACGTTCAACCTTAGGATCAATGGTTCAGATATAAGCATCATCTCCGTGAGTGTGATGGATTTTCAAGCGGGCGAGGGTTTGGAGAGCGGTGTTGGTACAACCCCAATGCCTGTTGCTTATAGCGGCAGCATTACCGACTTCGTGGAAAAGTATGACCAGACCGATAAAACGATGCTCGTGGAACTATTTAATGGCAAGACCATTGAGCTGACTGATGTGGATCTTTCTGCATGGGGTACTGATGCCGATGTAGATGGCAGCTATGCCAAAAAACTGCGCACCATACTCTGGCAGCTCAACGACGCAAGCAAAGGTATAAGCATCTCCATGCCACGTTTTGTAGCGGCAGTACCCAGTTCTGCATTTAATGAGTGTGCGGCCCTTGTCAATATCAGTCTGCCTTTGGTTACACAGATTAAGAGTTTCGCCTTCAATTACTGTACGAGACTTGCCTCCATTTCTCTGGGCCGAATGGATATGATGGGCGCGAATGTATTCTACAATATCTCCACCACAAACATTGTTCTTACCTTCTCTTGCACCCCTACCGTGGCGGGGCATAGCATCACCGATGTCGGGGGCAAGGGCGAGAATACGTGGAGCTACCAAAGCAGCAACGACGACGGCACCCTTACAAACAACACCGAGACTCACACCTTTGCCAGCATCGCCAGCAAAATCAGCCCGACTGTTGAAACGGCCTACACTGGTACAATCAAAGCCTTTGTCGAGAAGTATCAAAAATTCTCCGAATCAGACATCAACGCCGCCTTGGGAGGAAAGAACATCACATTCGTCGATGTCGATGCCCGCGTGTGGAGCAATATCGCCTCGACCCTGAGTGCCATTCTTAACAAAATCACGCTCGACGCAGGTGGTTATAGCATAAGTATGCCTAATTTTACAGACAGCGTGCCAGACAATGCATTCAAATTATCATCAACCCTCACCGCTGTCGACATGCCACAGGCAAGAGCCCTTGGCGAATGTGCCTTTAGCGAATGCGCTGCCCTTACAGATGCTAAGTTTGCAAAGGCCACGGAGATAGGCAAGTACGCCTTTTTTGCCTGCTTTAGAATTGTTACAGTCAATTGCCCCGCAGTGACAGATGTTGGCGATAACGCTTTCCATACCTGCCAATCCCTTACCAGCCTTACGCTGGGTGTCGTAAAAAGTGTGGGGGCCTATGCCTTCTCCGGGACACTGAGAGATGGCGTCACTCCTTGGACTACCGCCTGCACCCTTGCCTTTCCCGCTAAGCCAATTTATGGAAATATCACCGGCAAGGTCCTATGGGCTGGTAAAACATGGCTGCGCATCTCGCTGCCTCCTGCCCCTGACTGGGAAGGCAGCATTGTTGACTTTATCAACACCTATAAAAATTATATCGATATCGAACTCATACCCACGTTCAATGGTAAGACCATCGAGTTTGCTGAAAAGGATGCCGTTGGCTGGAAATTCTCCGACCTGAGTGATATCCTTATCAAGCTGAACGATGCCCCCGATGGGTTCAGCCTTTCCATGCCTAACTTCGAGGGGGCGGTGGCGCACAATGCATTCACTATTTGCTCCAGTATGAAATCCGTCAATTTCCCTAAAGCGAAGAGTATTGAGATTGGTGCTTTCAATCACTGTTACGGTCTCACGACTGTAAATTGCGCTGCTGCTAAGACGATTTGTGAACATGCCTTTGATCAATGTTTTGCTCTTACCACCGTAAATTGCTCGTCGGCTACTGCAATCTATGATAGTGCCTTCATTGAGTGCAAGTCTCTCACTTCCCTTACCTTAGGCGGGATAAAAGAGTTGCTGGACGCTTTCAATGGTTTCGAAAACAGCCAGAATTGCGCCCTTGTTTTTACCGCTATACCTTCCGCTGGCGGCGACTATGACGGCAAATCATGGGGTGGAAAAACGTGGAAGAGCATCCTCACACCTGCACCAAAATGGAAAGGTGGCAGCATTGCCACCTTTGTAAAGACATATTCCAATGCTACCGTATACGATCTGATTGCCATATTCGAAGACACAACCATCGAGTTCAATGATATTGATGACAAGAGCTGGATAGCCAATAAACAGGCTTTGCAAGACATTCTTTTCGATATGAGCCTGAAAATGAAGTATGAATTGAAAACGACGAAGGGATACAGTATCTCCATGCCTAACTTTACGGGTACTGTACCAGATTGGGCCTTCTACCTTTGCAGCGCTCTAAAATCTATTTCCCTGCCTAAGGCTACGTATATTGGAACTGGAGCTTTTGCGGAATGCGATGGCCTTGCCAAGGCCTATTACCCTGAAGCTCGTATTATTAAAGCAAGGGCCTTCTATCAGTGCTATTGCCTCACCTATGCCGGTAACAAGGTCGCTACGGAGATTGGGGATGGGGCCTACCTGGGTTGCCCACTTACTACTGCCGATTTTCCGGCAGTTACTGCGGTGTGGGAGGAGGCCTTCAGGTATTGTCACAAGCTCACCAACCTTACCTTAGGTGGAATAGAACATACGGGAATTTATACATTTTATTGGGGCGACTACAACGCGCCCTCGGTCCATCTTAATTGCACCCTCACCTTTAAAGGTGAACCTAAAGGCAACTATGCCATCGGTAAAAAAGGGTTTGGAGAAAAGAAAGGGTGGGGTTTTTGCACTTGGGGCAAAATAGTAAAAGGTTACTAATTATTAATAACAATAAAAATAGTCGAATTATGGTAAGGCTTACCTTTAATAGCATAACACATACCGTCCACCGCATCTTGACACCAATTGCCATCATGCTCGCGGCCCTCGCAGTTGTCACAATGGGAGGTTGCACTCAGGAGCATATCGTAGACCGCACGGACAACGCTCCTTTGAGCCGACAGATGCACATAGCCGCCATCATCGTAGATGGAATGAAGCTCACGGCGCAAGAGGCGAAGAGTGGGCAAACACGCTCTTCGTTAGAAGATGGAACGAGTACGAGCGGGGAGCATAGTGCATTAGGCACTGCGGAGATAAAACCCAATACGGCCATCACAGGACTCAAAGCAGGTGATGAGTTAAGAATGGACTACACCTTTGGCGGTGTTGATAACTACGCAGCCTTACTTACCCTTGGTGACGATGGCAAATCATGGATTATCAGCAAATATAGCGATAGCGAAGCCTTCGCAACCGCCCCGAACCAAGGGGGCGACAAGAGCGAATCGTGGGAAGGCTTTCTGGTGAATTCAGTAGAATACTTAACGCTCAGCAGCAACCCCGGCAGCAACTCGGCCCAGGATCCTTCCCGATCTGCTGACGCACTCACCACGATCTATGGTATATCCAGCAATCTCGCCCCCTCGGCAGACAAAGTAGGCACCCTCATCACCGAGGGCGAAAATGCTGGAGAACTCTATACGATCCATGCCGAGACAGATCCTACCAGTACTCAGTTAGGCGGTCTCACAATAGCCCTGGTTCACAAAAATGTCATGTTGCGCATCGCCGAAGAAGATCTCCATATCGGTGCATGGGCGGAGGGCTACAATAATCTAAGTGCCCTGATGGTAAAGGCAACAGATGGAAACGTCGATCATTACTATGCCTTCGATAAAGTAAACATCGGCAGCGGAGCCAAAGCTAAAACTTACTGGCAATGTATCATCCAAAGAGACCTCACCATTAAAGAGCTGATCCCCACCATTGCCATAAGTAGCGAGACAGGCGCGTCTGCCAGCGAGATGCAGCTTGCTCCCATCGCCATAAACGGTAGCACCGGTATCGTGATGAAGCAAAACTACCGCTACCCGATTGCCCTTACCCTAAATCCCATACACCAAGCAACCGCGATCACCCTTCCCGCACTTCCGGGCTGGGGCTACGGCACGCATGATAACAACCAAGTGAGTGATCCTTTCGATATCGCATTCAATGACAACGGCACCCCTGGAGTTGCACAAGACGACGTTTATGAAATCCAAACTGCTCAGGGGCTCAGAGCCTTCGCAGCTCTGGTCAATGGTGATGCCGAACCCGCTGACCTGTTCGCCATCGGAGTGGGATTCGCAGCCTTCGGTACTTCTCATCCCGACATCAACGGCAAACTCCTGGAGAATATCGACCTCAGCTCGGTGTGCGGCGCAACTGTCGGGACCGGCAACACCCCGCTCAGTTGGATTCCGATAGGAGACAGAAGCAGGGACGACAAACTTATGTACAGGGGGACCTTCGATGGAGATGGGAAAACCGTCAGCAACCTTTACATCAACGATAATAAAGACTACCAAGCCCTCTTTGGCTGCTTAAATGGCAGCACGATAAAGAATCTCGGCATTACTAACGGTAGCAGCGTGACAGGCAAAGATTACGTCGGTGGCGTGGCTGGCTGTGCTAATTCATCCACCCTCACCGCCTGCTACAATACGGCAAGCGTAACGGGTGGTGAAAATTCGAGAATAGGCGGTCTGGTGGGTTGTGTGACGGAATCATCCACTCTCACCGCTTGCTACAATACGGCAAGCGTAACGGGAGCCGCCAATGCCAACGTAGGCGGCGTGGTGGGTTATATGACGGGATCGTCCACTCTCACTGCCTGCTACAATACGGCAAGCGTAACCGGTAGTGAGGATGCGAGAGTAGGCGGCGTGGCAGGTAATGTGATAAACTCGACCCTCAACACCAACTACTTCGTAAATACAGACGAAACCGCTAAAGGGGTCGGCAGTGAATATAACAACACAGGAAATGCCCTAAACAGCAGCTCGTTCGCACAGCGGTTAGCAGACACGGCTTCCCTCAATGAAAAGGTCGGCGCTTATGATTCATCCACAGATGAGAGCTTCCTCAATGGATGTCTCTATAAAAAAGCCGGCTCAATCGGCTACACCTACCAAGCAGGTACTAACACCGCCAGCGATGTGCCGATCTTAGTGCTCATAAATAGCTAAAACTGCTGATTTACAGTATATATGCCCCATATACCGCATGCATATTTGACATAAAAAATATGCATGCGACCGAAGGGGGGGGGTACGAAAAATCAATTCAAAAATACCTTTTCACCCCGATCTGTACCCCTATTTTCAAATATTGCTGTCCGATAAAACTCAGAAAGGACAAAAACAGATGGCTCAGCTGCTGATAATCAGTAGGTGAGTGTCGTTTTATGCTACGACAAGCCCCCTTAATCAAAAAGTGATGGCTGAGGAGGTTCACCGGCGGCAGCCTCGAGTATGCCTTGCCAATCTTTTTCGGGATGGTTGAACAGACTGTAGAAATCTACGTGATACATCAGATTGATCCTCACCATCGTGGCCAGACCGGAAAAGCTCCACGAGCGTGTAAGCCCGCGTTGCATTACCATCAGAAGCAGGTTGGCAATGAGCGTGACCCAGATTTGAATCTTTATGGCGTTTGCACTCTCTCCGTAAAAGTACTTCAGCGGGAAGTTCTGCTTCATCCATACAGGCTCTTTGCGACTTCGGCTGTCCGAAGAAAGCACATGACGGTAAGTGCCATACAATTGGCGATATATGCCCTCAAAGATAACTTCTGGACGACGCTTATTGGCATCAGCAAGCGTACTTCTGCCGATTTTGAAACGGATGCCCAGATGCCCTAACTTGCGCGCTTCAGCAAGCAACGAGGTGGTTATCTCGCGCAAGGAGTCGAACCGCATGATTACCGCATAGAGCATGACAACAAGATGCACCCAACCGTTAAAGTGCTTGGTGTACCTTTCACCACCATGTTCACGGCTAATCTGAAGGATTTTTGACTTATCAAGCAATTTTATCACCTGACCATAGAGCGGCTGTCCGAGAAAATGTGTACTTTTACCCATGGTTATACTTTTTAGTGTTGCAACTCAAAGATAACCAAAAGGGGCTGACTCCTGCAAATGGAATCAGCCCTAATTTCATTCTCCTCTCTAAAAGTTTTAGCGGACAGCAATAACTCTTTTTGACCAATAAACGAAACTCGCTCCGTTTTTATCTACTCTTTTGACCAATAAGCCAAATAATTCTATTAACTAAAAAAGGAACGGTAAAAATACCGTTCCTTTTTCAAAATGTCGGGGTAGCGGGATTCGAACCCACGACCCCCTGCTCCCAAAGCAGGTGCGCTAACCGGACTGCGCTACACCCCGTTGTTCCCAACCGTCGAATCTGCGAGTGGCCGATAGCGGTCAATCCCGGATTGTTCGGATTGGGGAAACCCTGCGGTTTCGGTGTGCAAAGATAGCGGCTTTTTCTGCTTTAGCAAACTTTTGCGCCGAAAAAGCGTCAAATCGGCATCTATTTGGCCGATATAGCGGGGTGTGGGGCGGTCGCAGCGTGCAGGCTATCGGCATTTTCAGCACCGACCTCCGCCGTTTCACCGTCGACACCGATCGCAATCGTATAGCGGTCGCGCCCCGTATAAGACTGCGCCGCAATCGAATCCAATGGCGTCAACTTGAATTGCAACTCGCTGACACCGTGAGTTGTGCGCATGTAGCTATTCAGTGCCTTATCACGCATCGCAACAAACGATTGCAGTTGCTGCATTGCCTCTTCGCGATAGAGTTTCAACGCCTTCTCGCCGGCCGACAATCCATGTGCCGGAATGCCGCGTGCCGCCAATAGTGTATCGGCAAAGGCAACGACTTCGGGCGTGCGAATGTCAGTTTGTAGAATTTTCTCGTATTCAAGCAGGGAGAGCTGGGGCGTTCCACCCGGCTGCATCGTGGCCGGATCTTTGCCCGGCAGCTGAATCGCCCGCATCGTGTCGCGGCTACGCAGGTGGTTGACGTAAGCTAATTTGAGTGCATCGGCCGCCTGCGCCGGAAGTGCCCGACCGAGGTTGATGCGCTGGGTGAGTGCAAATTGCATTTCGGGCTTCTCCTTAATCAACTCGCCAATCTTATCGAACGAGGCGTATTGCTCCGATGTGAAGGCGTATTGCTGCGGATCGACGGCAATGTATTGCAGATTCTCGTGGTTGCCCGAGAGGAAGGAGAAGGGAGCGGTTACGACCTTCAAGAGGACGTTCCCGATGGCCTTCATCACAATTTTGCGATAAGAGAAGTCCGGCGAATCGAGGCTGCCCTTGACGGGCAGATCCATTTTGACGTGTCCTTTTTTGTCTTTGAGCACATAAAGCCCCAACTTGAGCGGAATATGCAGTTCTGGTTTTAGGTCTTTGCGTTTTTTGTCCACCTTCGGTTCGTATACGTCGAGGTGGTTTGTGCCGTCGAGGTAGCGGTTGCGGATGATATTCTGACTCCGGAACGAGAGGTTGCCCGAGGTGAGCGGATAGGCCGTGTAATGCTCGCAGTAGGGCGAGAAATCGCGCATATTCAGATTGGTGAGCAGCAACGTGATGTTGTGGTTGTTCATGTCGTCGAGCGACC
Organism: uncultured Alistipes sp.; assembly: GCA_964532025.1. Lineage (GTDB taxonomy): Bacteria > Bacteroidota > Bacteroidia > Bacteroidales > Rikenellaceae > Alistipes. The sequence continues at coordinate 24,255 of CAZHEY010000019.1, forward strand.
CCTCCCAACGGAATTTCGCCGAGCCGGTTTTCTGCATCCGCGCTTCGATCGTGAGGTTGTTGCGAATGGAGGGATCGAAATCGCGGCTGTGCATACGGATGTCGCTCACGGCATATTCGAAGGGGCGTTCGAGCGTCAGATCTCGCAGGGTAATCCGACCGTTGGTAAGCTCGAGATCGGAGATGTGCAGGCTCGGAGCGGGAGTTGCCGCGGATTCCGTGCCGTCAGCCGCCGGTGTGGCAGCTGGTGAGGGGCGGAGCAAGGCGGTGAAGTTATTGCCGTCGGGCGTCAGTTCGAAGAAGGTAGAAAATCCCTGCACAAAGACTCGGTCGAACCGGAATTTCATCTGCCCCAAATCGGCCTCCTTGAGGTCGATACCCAGAGAGTCGACCTTGAAGACCGCGCGCTGCTGGTTGTCGAGAAGCTCGAAGTCAGCCAGCGATGCCACGCCCTCGGTACGCAGCGAAAGCAGGTGTTCGGTGTTTCCCTGCAATCGAATATCGGCCGAGAGCGATCCGTCGACCTGCGCAACATCAAGCGACTGACGGAAATAGGGAAGCGTACCACCCAGCGCAAAATTTTGCAGTTTGACCCCGATGTCAAATGCCGAAGAGGCGATGTCGTAGGCGACGGTCGTGTTGAGCGAACCCCCGTCGGCGAAATTGAGGATGACCCCAACATCGGTTTTTGCGCCGGAGAAATAGACGCCAGGGATCTGAAGGTTGATGTTGTTCATGCCCCATTTTGCGTCGAGTGCCAAATCATTATAAAATAAGCGTCCGTCGCGAATCGAGATGTTGTAGATGCCGATTTTCCACGGCTCGGAAAGCGTGTCCGCCACCTCGGTCGTGTCGCCCCGAAAGTGGTCGAGAATGCCGTCGAAGTTGAACTTGTTGCCCATTTGATAGACCTTCACATCCGGCTCGGAGAGTCGGATATGACGGATGTCGACCTCGCGGAACAACAGCGGCAACAGCCTGATCTGCATGTCGAAACTATCGAGCGAGAAAAAGGTCGTCGAGTCGTCGGCTCCCCCGATGCGCAGCTGCTCGACGCGCACGCGACCGGTGAAGATATTGGCACGCAGTCGCTCCATGCGGATCGTGCGCCCCAGAAGTTCGCGGTCGTGCTTCTCGATGTAATTTTTCGCCACGGGCGAAATCGCCACCGCAACAGCAATCACGAGCAAGGCAATAAGGGCCGCGACAATCAGTAGGATCTTGTATGTCTTACGCATAGTTGAATGGTTTTATTAAATCAAATTTTCGAACAGGTGGCCAAAGTTCTCTTCGGGTGCGGGCATGTAGACCTGAAATCCGAGGGCCTGTGCCGCATCGACATTCTTTTGCCCGTCGTCGACAAACAACGTCTGTGCGGGCTGCATGCCGCTCAACTCGATCATCTTGTGAAATATGGCGGCCGAGGGCTTCAGCTCGCCCAACTCATAGGAGAGGTAAATGGCATCGAAGTAATAGTCCATGGGGTGTCCGTCGGCGGCAAACATCCGGCCGATGACCTGCATCGACGACGGATTGTTGTTCGAAAGTACATAAGTTCGGATGCCGCGTCGGCGCAGTTGCTCAATCTGGCGAAGTTTCTCCACGGGGATGCCGAGCAGAAACTCACCGTAAGCCCATGCGATCTGCTCGTCGGTGACCGACGGCGCATCGGCAATCCGACGCATCTGCTCGCAGGCTTCGTGAAAGGTGATCAGCCCGTGTTCGAGGCGACCGATCATTTCAGCAGGGTAGTAGGGGTTTATCATCTCGGCGATCTGAGGCATGCCCAGCGTGACGAAGGCACGACGGCAACGGTCGATATCGAGATCGACCAATACGCCTCCCAGATCAAATACCACATTTTTAATAGAATCCATTTATATTATTTTTGAAATTTCATTGTGAATTTACGCAGGGGGCGGATCGCACACATCGGTACGATTTGGCACAGCGGAATCCAGATCCGATTCCACCAATCGGGAACGATACATCGCCGTCCGCGCCACAAAGCACGCAACCCCCGGCGTGCGCAATTATCGGGAGAGATCAACACGCCCACACGCAGCCCGATGCGCTGCCAGCGCGGAGTAAGTCCATACAGATCGGTGGCCACACCCGCCGGACAGACGGCCGTGACGCGGATCTTCCGTTCCTGAAGCTCTTTGGCAAAAGCAACCGAGAAGCTGCGCAGAAACGCTTTCGAAGCACTATATAGAGCCAGTCCGGGGAATGGCATCCAGAGCGAATAGGAAGACATGTTGAGCAGGTGGCCGTGTACGCCGCGCCGCACCATGTCGGCGGCGTAAAGCCGGCACAACTGCGAGGTGGTCACGTCGTGCAGCAGGATGATCTGCTCGATGCGCTCGGCCGAGGTATTGAGTATGTCACAGAACGAGAACGCCCCGGCATTGTTGATCACAACATCCACGTCGATCCGTTCGGTCTGCGTGGCATCGAATAGCTCCTGCGCCGCATCCAAGCGAGCCAGATCCATCGCGACAATGCGCACCTCGCGTTCGGCAATCTCTTGACGGACTGACTCCAGCCCCTGACGTCCCTTGCCAACAAGCACCAGATTGTAGCCCAGTGCCGCCAGCCGAAGCGCATAACAACGGCCGATTCCCGAGCCTGCTCCCGTCACCAAAGCCCAGGCACTGCCCGGCATCACCTCTCCGCGTCTCATGGCAGGCGATCGAGTTCTTCGCGAATCTTTCGCGGCAGGTTGTCGCAATGCTTGCAGCACTTCATATCCACCGAATACATTCGGGCAATACAGTAGTTGCGGTGGTCGCACGCACTGCGCGTTTGAGTATCCCCAGCCTTGAGCTTATTGACGAAATCCGGGTCGTTGACCAACGCGCGTGCCATCTGCACCAATTCAAACCCAGCGTCCAACGCCTTGTCAATTCCTTCGCGGCTGACCAGTCCGCCGACATAGATCAACGGCAATTTGAGCGCAGCACGGAATTGCTTGGCATCTTCGAGAAAATAGCACTCCTCGAACGGGAATTGGCGAATCATCATTGGCCCGCACCAACGGATGAAGTAACGAAGCCACAGCGGTGAGTAATAGCTCATTGTGTAGATCGGAATCAATCCGCGCATGACCGCCATAGGGGATTTGCTAACAAATCCGCCGGAGAGCACCATGGCGTGCACGCCCAGCCGCTCGATCTCGCGCGCAATCTCGATGCTTTCAGGAATTTCGATGCCGCCTTTGAAGCCGTCGTACATGTTGTGTTTCACGGTCAACGCCATGCCGCATCGGGTGGCGGACTCCATGGCTTCGGACAGACACATACGCATGAACCGCATCCGATTGTCGAGCGAGCCGCCGTATTCGTCGTGGCGGTGGTTGGTGTAGGGCGATAAAAATTGCGAAATGAGGTATCCGTGCCCGGCGTGCACCTCGACGCTGTCGAAGCCGGCGTCGTGCGCCGTGCATACCGCCTTACCGAAATCCTTGGCCACCTGCATGATCTCCGATTTACGCATGCCGCGCACGGGGGTATAGGCATAGAGGTTGAATCCCGACGACGCGCCGATCGGAATCTGCCCGGCGGTGGTGAAGTGGGTCATGTTTCCGCAATGGCCGATTTGAATTGCCGCCGCAGCTCCCTCGGCGTGTATGGCATCGGTAATCTCGTGCAGCCCCGGAACAATTTCGGGACGCAGCCACAGCTGTTTGTTAAACGATAGGCCGCTGCGACACACGGCGGCGTAGGCCAATGTCGTCATACCGATTCCGCCGCGAGCCACCGAGACGTGGTACTCTTTGAGTGCTTGCGTCGGCCCAAAGTCCTTACCCATGGATTCGAACGCCGCCGAACGGATCGTGCGGTTGCGCAGGGTGACAGGGCCAAGCTGGTATGGGGTAAATAGTTCAGACATAAAATTAATAGATAAACGGAATAATCTTTTTGCGATGTAGGGAGGCGAATGCCTCGCCAAACTCCGCCTCGTAGCGTTTGTAGAGCGATGCGGCACGCGGGGCGAGGTTGGCAAACGTCCACCATGCGAAAACAGCTCCCGCCCACGACCACGAAGCAACAGCAAAGCCGACCCATTCGAGCAATTCGCCGAAGTAGTTGGCCGAGGAGACGTAGCGGAACATACCGCCCTGGGGAATGTAGTGGCGCGTATCGCCGGGGCGACGCAGGTGGCGGATGATGTAGTCGGAACGCAGGTTGACCCACATTCCGGCGAGGAACAACGCACCGCCTATGTAAATGTAGGGTTGCGAAAACCAAGCGTCGTAATAGCCTGCGGGGGCGATGTAGAAAATCCAACCGCCTTGCATCAGGGCATTGAGCGTATTGAATAGCATCCCCATAAGCACGATGCCCAATGGCATTTTCGAATTACCGCGCAACAGCAGCGGAAAGATGAATGCCCGTTGCAGGTAGTGACTTTGGAATAGCAGGAACAACACGAGCGGCGCAGCTTCTCCGGCTCGAGAGGAGAGCCCCCAAAGGATGCACATGGCGATGAATACGGGCGACTCCATTAGAATCCAGCCGATTTTATTGGGAATAGGCATTCCGTAACGGCGGTCGAAAAGATAGCCGTATCCGGCCTCGAAAAAATGAAGTGCCGCATAAACTCCAGCGGCCATGACCGCCATGACAATCAGGAAAATATCAAAAGTTTCTCTCATCGGGAATTGTTCTGTTTTTGACTGTCAAAGATAGTCAAAATAATTGGGTTTGTAATCGGCGCGGAGTGCTTTGAGGCGCAAAATCCGAAAATGCGATCACATTCGGACTGAATATGATGTGTATTGAAAGCGAAAATTGTATCTTTGCGTGGTGCGTATTGTGCAGTATATGGCACAAAAAAAGAGTTCAAAATTTCAGATAATACCACCTATTGCAAAGAGAATAAGAATGAAAAAGTTGGTTGTTTTTACCGGTGCGGGCGTTAGTGCCGACAGCGGATTGGCTACGTTCCGCGACTCGGATGGCCTATGGGCCAATTACCGGATCGAAGATGTCTGTACGCCCGAAGCACTTGCACACAATCGGGCTACGGTGATTGAATTTTACAATCAGCGGCGGCGCGAAATGGGGGCAGCCCAGCCGAATGCAGGACACGTTGCTATCGCCCAGCTGGAGCACTATTACGATGTGGAGGTGATTACGCAAAACGTCGACAACCTGCACGAACGAGCCGGATCGACGCACGTGACCCACCTCCACGGAGAGTTAACTAAACTGCGTTCATCGGCTGATCCCGAATTGATTGTACCGATCGACGGGTGGCGGCAGACGATGGATGCGCGGGCTTCGGACGGAGCGTTATTGCGTCCTCACATTGTGTTTTTCGGCGAGGCCGTACCGATGTTCGACCGGGCCGCACACATCGCCCAAACAGCCGACCTGATGATCGTCGTCGGCACATCGCTGGCGGTCTATCCGGCAGCCTCACTGGTGAGGTACGTCCGTCCCGAAATCCCGATCTATCTGGTCGACCCCGGAAATCCCGACATTTCGACCATTCGCAATCCGCTGACCCAGATTCGCAAACGCGCTGCCGACGGAATGCCCGAGCTGGCCGAAATCTTACAGCATGCGGCGCAGCATTAGACCCCTGCTCCCTTCCGAAGGCGATGAGCCGCAACAAACCAGATGTTAAAAAACGCGTCCTCTAAACGGAATAATTCATTGTACGACAAAAGCAAATAGCCACCTTAATACGGGTGGCTATTTATTTGGAATTGCAGCATAAAAGCAAAAACGAGTCGCAAAAGTTGCATAAAAGAAAATAAAAGCATACTTTTGAAGTGTTAAAAAAACAAATTAACCGGATTTGACGAATCATTTTAGCAATCCGCATTTGCCTGAAATTGCAAACCTATAACATAACACAACACACCAACAATGAACTACCCAACCCTGATTTGCAGCACCTTGCTGCTTGCCATGACGGCCTTTAGCGGCAACTGCAAAACGCCGCAAGCGAAAAAATCGCACTACATCCAAATCGAAACCCGTGCCGAGCTGCACAACTGGTTTCGCTACTCTCCGCATCGCGACATCGTGATCAGCGGCCACCGCGGCGGCATGGTCACGGGTTACCCCGAGAACTGCATCGAATCATTCGAAAAGACCCTGACGATCATGCCGGCATTTTTCGAAATCGACCCCCGACTGACCAAAGACGGTGTGATCGTACTGATGCACGACTCGACGATCGACCGCACGACCAACGGCAAGGGGCGCGTTTCGGACTACACCTACGCAGAGCTGCAACAATTTCGGCTCAAAGACCGTGAGGGGAATCTGACTGACTACAAAATTCCGACCCTCAAAGAGTGCATCGAGTGGAGTCGCGGTAAGACGATTCTGAATCTGGACATAAAAGATGTGCCGATCGCGGTGATGTCCGAGTTTGTCAACTCGCTCGCGCCGGCCAACGTAATGTATACGGTACGCAATGCGGCACAGGCGCGCGAATACCTCGATGCCGATCCCGATGCGATGTTCTCGTGCTGGTGCAAGAACCTCCGCGAGTTCAACGAGTACGAAGCACTCAACATTCCGTGGTCGCAGGTCATGGCATACGTCGGCTCGATGATGATGCCCTACCAGCAGGAGACATACGATAAATTGCACGAGAAGGGGGTGATGTGCATGATTTCGGTCACCCCGACCCACGACTACCGAACCACCGACAAGGAGAAAATCCTCGGCTACAAGCTCGAACTTCAGACCGGATGCGACGTGATCGAAACAGACTATCCCTACCTGTTTCAATCGCTGAAGCTCAAACGATAGCGACCTTTATTTCTAAATAAAACAGATAAAACATGTTGAGTATAGCGGAACGACATAAGCACATTTTAGACAGCCTCAATAAACACGGGTTTGTCCGAATTACCGATATAGCAAACGAATTAGGCGTAACCAAAGTCACGATACGTAAAGACGTAAAAGAGCTGGAGGCAAACGGGTTGCTGTATAAAGTACACGGTAGTGCGCGTCCCGCCAATCCACATGTCGCCGATCTGGATGTCCACGTGAAGGATGCAATCAATAGCGAAGCAAAAAGCCAGATTGCCACCCGGGCAGCCAAATTGGTCGAGGACAACGACTCGATCATCATCGCTTCGGGGTCGACGATCTATGCCTTTGCCGAGAAGTTGACAACGCGGCAATGGAATCACCTGAATATCGCCACTCCATTTCTGCGACTGGGGGCTTTGATGAACGATTTCGAGCAGGTGAATGTCGTGCAATTAGGTGGCACAATTCACGAAAAATCGCTCTCGGTATTAGGCGAGTACGCCGAATTGGCACTCGAGGATTTCGTCTGTTCAAAGGTCTTTTTCGGTGTCGACGGCATCGACCCGGAACACGGCATCACCACATCGACGATCGAGGAGGCCAAGCTCACCCGAAAAATGATGAAGTCCGCATCGAAGACAATCGTCTTGGCCGACTCATCGAAATTCGGGCGTCGCGGCTTCGGCCGCATCTGCTCGCTGGAAGAGATCGACTGCATCGTCACCGATAGCAAGATCTCCGAGCAAATAGCGATCATGGTCGAAGATGCCGGGGTCGATTTAATCATCGCCGACAAGTAATAGCCGCGCACAAGCGTTCGGCCAAAAACAAAGAGGCTGCCTTGATTCGATACTCAAGGCAGCCTCTTTTGCTGTTTACTTTTGCGCTGCAAAATATTTGTAAAACAGCGGAATCGTTTCAAGTCCTTTTTCGAACTGGTTCAAGCCGTAACTCTCATTCGGCGAATGGATCGCATCTTCAGCCAGTCCAAATCCGATGAGCAGCGATTTGATGCCGAGTATCGACTCGAACCCGCTGATGATCGGAATCGATCCGCCGGAATAGAAGGGTAGTGGCTTCTTGCCGAAGCTCTCCTCAATGGCCTTCTCGGCCGCGATATAGGCCGGCATGTCGGTCGGTGCAACGTAGGGCATGCCGCCATGTAGTGCGCGGACGGTCACCGTCACGCTCTCGGGCGCAATGGATCTGAAATATTCCTCAAAAAGCTTGCTGATTTTGCGGTAGTCTTGATTCGGGACTAGGCGCATCGAAATCTTGGCAGAGGCTTTCGACGGAATCACCGTCTTCGTTCCTTCGCTCGTATAACCGCCCCAGATGCCATTGACATCGAGCGACGGGCGTGTTCCGGTACGTTCGAGAGTTGTATACCCCTCTTCTCCAGCCACATCACCAATCGACAGAGCGCGTTTGTAATCCGCCAGATCGAATGGAGCTTCATTGAACGCCTTGCGTTCGGCGGGCGTCAAAGCACGCACGTCGTCGTAAAAGCCCGGGATTGTGATATGTCCCCGGTCGTCCACCAACTGCGACACCAAACGCGCCAGCACGTTGGCCGGATTGGCAACCGCGCCGCCAAAGAGTCCCGAATGCAGGTCTTTATCAGGGCCGACCACTTCAACCTCCATATAAGCTAACCCGCGTAATCCACAGGTAATCGAGGGTGTTTGCATCGAAAGCATCGAGGTATCGGATACCAATATAATATCGGCTTGAAGCATCTCGCGATTCTGCTCGCAGAATTTATAAAGGCTAGGCGAACCGATCTCCTCCTCGCCCTCGAGCATAAACTTCACGTTGCAGGGCAACGAGTCGGTAGCACACATGGCTTCAAACGCTTTGGCGTGCATAAACAACTGACCCTTATCATCATCCGCACCGCGTCCCCAAATCCGTCCGTCGCGAACTACCGGCTCAAACGGCTCGGTGTGCCACTCGGCACGCGGATCGACCGGCATCACATCGTAGTGACCATAAACCAGCACTGTTTTGGCTTTGGGATCGACCTTTTTCTCGGCATAAACCACCGGATTACCCTCCGTGGGGATCACCTCTGCGCGGTCTGCTCCAGCCTTGGCCAAAGCTGCGGCCAGCCACTCGGCACAACGTTGCATATCGGGTTTATGTTGCGATTCGGCACTAATCGAAGGAATACGCAACAGATCGAACAACTCGCTGACGAAACGATCTTTATTTGACGTTATATAACTTTTTACTTTATCCATAATCAGTTGGCTTTATTAAGTATATAATGGCTGGCTAATTCGCCCTCAATCGGTTTTTTGTCGGCATCCAAACGACGCAACCGATTCTCCTCGACGCGATAATATTCCGGCGAGTCGCCTTCGAGTGTCAAAAGGTTGCCGCTGAGGGTATAAGCCCCTGCCGCATCGAATTCGGAATCGCGCTCCAAATACTTCTGGTGCAGGGCATACGTATCGTCCGGATTCAGGATGAGCGTCACCTCGATACCGGGGCAATCCGCAGCAGGCATCACCCCCGTGTAGGTACCTTCGTAGTCGAGTGAGATCTCCGCCGTATGCATATCGGGCGCAGCGACTTGCGCATCAGCGGCCTTTTTCTGGGGCGAGCCGCCGCAGGCCGTAGCCAGAGCTACGAGCATTATTCCGAGAATTAACACATTATTTTTCATCTTCGTCGTTTTTAAGCGTTACAGATTTGTTTGATCTCTTGGATAAAGTGCTGCGCCAAAGCATCGGCTTCGGCCATGGATTTCGCCTCGGTATACACGCGAATAATCGGTTCGGTATTCGACTTGCGCAGATGCACCCAATTTTCGGGGAAATCAATTTTAACACCGTCAATATCATTCACATTTTCATTTGCGTAACGAGCTTTCACCTCACGCAGTACTTTATCGACATCAATCGCCGGCGTCAGCTCGATTTTATTCTTCGAGGCGTAGTACGACGGGTAGGTCGCCCGCAGTTGGGTCATCGTCATATTGCGCTTCGCCAACCACGTCAGGAAGAGAGCCGTACCAACCAGCGCATCACGACCATAGTGCGACTCGGGATAGATCACGCCGCCATTGCCTTCGCCGCCGATTATTGCGCCGACCTCCTTCATCTTCGTGGTCACGTTGACTTCACCGACCGCCGAAGCGTAGTACGTACCGCCGTGCCGCTCGGTCACATCGCGCAGAGCACGCGACGAAGAGAGATTCGAGACCGTGTTCCCCGATTTAACCGACAGAATGTAATCGGCCACAGCCACCAGCGTATACTCCTCGACAAACATCGAGCCGTCCTCGCTAACAAAGGCCAACCGATCGACATCGGGATCGACAACAATGCCCAGATCGGCCTTTTCGCGCACGATCACCCGGGCGATCTCGGTCAGGTTCTCCGGCAGCGGTTCGGGGTTGTGGGCAAACTCGCCCGTCGGGTCGCAATTCAGCTCCACCACCTCGCAACCCAATTCGCGCAACAGCTTGGGCATCACGATTCCACCCACCGAATTCACGGCGTCGATCACCACCTTAAACCGGCGACTACGCACCGTCTCGAGGTCGACCAAAGGCAGGGCCAGCACCCGACGAATGTGTTCGTCGTTAAACTCCTCACGCGACAATACGTGGCCGATCTGATCGATCGTAGGGTAGTCGTGAGCGGCCTCCTCGGCCATGGAGAGCACCTGTTTTCCTTCGGCATCGTTGAGAAATTCGCCGTCGGCATTGAGCAACTTCAGGGCATTCCACTGGCGCGGGTTGTGCGAGGCGGTGATGATGATACCACCGGCAGCCCGGTGGGTAATCACCGCCATTTCAGTTCCCGGGGTGGTGCAGAGTCCGACGTTGATCACATCGGCACCGCAGGCCAGCAACGTCCCCTCGACCAGATTGGAGACCATCTCGCCCGAAATTCGCGCATCGCGACCGACAACAATGGTAAGTTTTTTGCCGGGGTTGTGTTGAGCAATCAGCCGGGCGTAAGCCGTCGTGAACTTGACGACATCGATCGGGGTCAAGTTCTCGCCTGCCGCACCGCCGATTGTTCCGCGAATGCCCGATATGGATTTGATGAGTGTCATGGTAATAACCGTTTTTATTGAATCGTTATACTTATATTTATTGAAAAATACCTTTCGAAGTTTTGATATTCGAGGTAAATATATTACTTTTATGCCAATTCTGAAAATTAAAAAACAACTTTTATGAGAACGATTCCTGCTTCCGAATTGATAATCAATGAAGATGGTTCAATATTTCACCTGCACCTCCACCCCGAGCAGCTTGCCGACACGGTCATTCTGGTCGGCGATCCGGGTCGCGTAGCCCTTGTGGCCGAATTTTTCGATAAAATCGAGTGCAATGTTTCGAACCGCGAATTCAACACCGTGACGGGAATCTACAAAGGCAAACGCATGACGGTGCTCTCCACCGGAATCGGGATCGGAAACATCGACATCTCGGTCACGGAGCTGGATGCGTTGGCCAATGTGGACTTCGCAACACGTCAAGAGAAGGCGCAGAAACGACAGCTGACGCTCGTGCGGCTCGGCACGTCGGGTGCTATTCAGCCGGACATCAAGGTGGGCGATTTCGTCTTCTCGCGCACCTCGGTCGGCTTCGACGGCCTGCTCAACTACTACAAGGGGCGCAACGAGGTCTGCGATCTGGAGATCGAACAGGCATTCATGCGCCATACGGGCTGGAACGAACTGCTTCCGAAGCCCTACTTCATCAATGCTGACAAGACGCTCTTCGACCATTTCCGCGACGTAACCACCGAAGGCATCACCATCGCCGCCCCGGGATTCTATGCTCCGCAGGGACGCTGGGTGCGTCTTGAGCCGCAGGATATCCACCTCAATGAAAAGATCGAATCGTTTGACTATCAAGGTCGCCGCATCACCAACTTCGAGATGGAAGGCTCGGCTCTGGCCGGACTCGCAGCACTCATGGGCCACCGTGCCGCCACGATCTGCACGATCATCGCCCAACGAATTGCGTTAGATGCCTGCACCGATTACAAACCCTTTGTGCGCAAGATGATCCAGACGGCTCTGGACAAACTCGCTATTTTGGACTAAAAGACACAACAAGAAAATACAAACAGATAAAACAGAAACTCCTATGAAATTTTCCGTATCAAGTTCGGCCCTGCTCTCGCTATTAGCAACTACCGGCAAGGTTATCAGCAATAAAAATACGCTGCCCATTCTGGATCATTTCCTCATGGAATTAAGCGGCAATACGCTCAAAGTCACCACTTCCGACCTCGAAACAACCCTGATCGGCTCGATCGAAGTCGACACCGTGGAGAGCGAAGGCACAATCGCCGCCCCGGCCAAATTGATGCTCGATTCGCTGAAGGAATTTCCCGAAATGCCGCTGACGATCGACGTCAACAGCAAAAACTGGGAGATCAAAATCAACTGGAAGAGCGGATCGCTTTCGATCCCCGGAGCAAGTGCCGTCAGCTATCCGGCTGTGCCGCAGTTGAGTGCCGAGAAGAAAGATCTCAAACTCGATGTCGACACGCTGGTCAACGGAATCAACAAGGCGATCTTCGCTACGGCCGACGACGAGCTGCGTCCCGTGATGAACGGTATCTTCATCAACCTGGCAACCAATGCGCTGACCTTTGTCGGCACGGATGCTCACAAGCTCGTAAAGTACGAGGCGGAGACTGAGAACGAGATCACCGCGGCATTCATCCTGCCCAAGAAACCGGCTACGCTGCTCAAATCGGTGTTGCTAAAGGAGGACGACGCAATCGAGATGAGTTTCGACTCGAAGAACGCCCTGTTCAAACTCAAGAGCCACACGCTCGTGTGCCGTCTGATCGAGGGTAATTACCCCAACTACAACGCCGTGATTCCGGCCAACAACCCCAACAAGGTGCTGGTCGACCGCATCGAGCTGGTCAACGGCATCAAGCGCGTGGCAGTCTGCTCGAATCCTACGACCAACCTGATCCGCATGGATATCGCCGAGAATAAAATCAACCTTACGGCGCAGGATATCGACTTCTCGGTTTCGGCCAACGAGACGATTTCGTGCAGCTACGACGGGCAGGCAATCTCGATCGGATTCAAGTCGACCTTCCTTGTCGAGATCCTCTCGAACATGGATACCCCGACCGTGGTGGTCGAATTGGCCGACTCGACGCGCGCCGGAGTGTTCAAACCCATTTACGACGACAAGCAGACCAGCGAAACGCTCATGCTGCTCATGCCGATGATGATTAACGCATAACCGACCCAAGATGAAGTTAAACCTCAAGCGCCCGATCGTCTTTTTCGATCTGGAAACTACGGGTGTGGACACCTCGAAAGACCGGATTGTCGAGATCTCGCTGGTCAAGGTCATGCCCGACGGCGAGGAGATCACCAAAACGCGCAAGATCAACCCCGGCATGCACATCCCCGAGGAGTCGACCGCCATACACGGCATCACCGACGACGACGTGAAGGAGTGCCCGTCGTTTGCGCAAGTCGCCCGGTCGCTCGAACAATTCATCAACGGATGCGATTTCGGCGGTTTCAACTCCAACCGATTCGATCTTCCGGTGCTGGCCGAAGAGTTCATGCGCGCCGGCGTGGAGATTGATTTCAAACGCCGCAAGTTCATCGACGTGCAGAATATCTTCCACAAGAAAGAGCAACGCACGCTGGTGGCCGCCTATAAATTCTACTGCGACAAGGATCTCAACGATGCCCACTCGGCCGAGGCCGACACCAAAGCCACCTACGAAGTGCTCAAAGCCCAGCTCGATCGGTACGCCGATCTGGAAAACAACATCGACAAGCTCGCCGAATTCTCCTCACGCGGAGAGACGGTCGACTACGCCGGCCGCATCGTATACAACGACAAGGGTGTCGAGGTATTCGGATTCGGCAAACACAAAGGGCGTTCGGTGGCCGAAGTGTTCAACCAAGAGCCGAGTTATTACGCATGGATGATGAACGGTGATTTTCCGCTCTACACCAAGAAGGTGATTACCGAGATCCGAATGCGCGAAAAAAAATAGCCATGAAACGCCTTTTTGTCACAGTCTGTCTGCTCCTCGCAATGCTCGGCAGCTCGGCTACCGAGAAATCTTCGACCATCGTCTACATCAACGGTGCGAAATACTACATCCACACGGTGCAGCCCGGCGAAACGATCTATGCACTGTCGAAGGCTTACGGCATCGGCGAAAAAGTCATTCTGGAGAATAACCCCACGGCAAGCAGCGGTTTGAAAGCCGCTTCGAGCCTCAAGATCCCCTACGTCGGGCAGGTCAGAGAGTCGATGTCGGAGAAGAAGCTCGCCCGAATATTCAATTTCCACTACGTGGTCAAGGGCGAAACGCTCTTTGCGATCTCGCGGCAGTTTGAAATCCCCGTGAACACGATTATCGAGGACAACCCCGGAATTGACCCCATTCACCTGCGGCTCGGCGAGCGAATTCTGATTCGACGCAAGCAGGTCGGATCGGAGGACGAAGCCGGAAGCCGGGAGCAATGGGAGGAGTATCGGCAGACGCTCAACAGCGTGGCCGAGAGCGGAACATCCTATCATCTGGTGCAAGCCGGGGAGACTTTCTATTCGCTGGCTCGGCAGTTCAAGACTACCGAGAAGGAGTTAGAGCGGCTCAACAACGGGCTTCAGGCTGCCGACCTCAAGGCTGGAACGATACTCAAAGTACCGGGCGATGCGATCGCAATACCCGCGACAACAGACCAAACCGAAACGGCAGATCCATCCGCGCAAATCGAGCAATCGGACACGGCGCAAGTCGACAAAATAGAGTTTCGGGCACTCCGCAGCGAGGAGTTGCTCCACGTCGCGCTGCTGCTGCCCTTCTCGGTCGAGGGCGATGCCAACAACAACTACCTCGAGTTCTATCAGGGATTTCTGTTGGGACTCGACAGCGTGAAGGTGCAACGGGGTGTTTCGGTGCATGTCGAAGTGTTCAACACAGCTCGCAACCCGAAAAAGATCGAAGAGATCACCCAGAACGAAGCCTTCAGGCAGGCGCAGTTGATCGTCGGCCCAGTGTACGAGGAGGCGATGCAACCCGTGGTTCGCTATGCCGAGGAGCACCGGATTCCCGTCGTGTCGCCGCTGGCCAACCTGACCCAGACCCGGAGCGAGGTGATGTTCCAATTAGCACCCGACCCGGCAAGCAAATACGACAAGGTGAGCGACCTGCTCGCCGAAGACAAGCAGATCACATTAATCTACGGGGAGAGCACCGACAAGGAGTTCGAACGCGAGATGCTCACGCTGCTCAATGGCAAAAGTTACGCCAAGCACACCTATAAATATGTGCACCCCTCGTCGGGCAAGTCGGCGGCAAACTCGCCGAGCGACCTCTCGCCATTGCTGGAGAATAGCGACAACAACGTCTTTATCATCCTTGCCGACAAAGAGGTCGACGTGGATCGCATCCTCGCGGCATTGGCCTCGGCCAACACAAGCATCGTCAGCCGTGGACGCTTCACGCCGCAATTTACCGTGCTGGGCAATGCCCGCTGGAATCGCTACAACAACATCGACCGCACGATGTTCTTCAAAGATCGGATCACCTTCGTGTCGACCTATCACGCCAAACGCAACGACCTCGCGATTGCCAACTTCGATAGTGCCTATATCCGTGCATTCGGAGCACTGCCGACCCTCTATTCGTACCGCGGTTACGACACGGCACTGATCTTCGCACCGGCGATGTATGGCGACATCGAGTACAACCTCGAAGGCCGCCGCTTCACTCCGCTGCAAACTACCTATACCTTTTCGCAGGAACAGGTAGGCGACAACCACGTCAATACCAATTGGACGCGGGTTAATTACCTCAATGACTTCACGATAACGATCGAATAACATGGGAACGCTGACCAACTCCATACCGGAGAAAACTATCGAACGGTTGAGTGAATACCGCCGCACGCTGCTCGCCAGCCACAAGCAGGGAATCACCCACATCTTTTCGCATGTGCTGGCCGGAATCCACGGCATCACAGCCGTACAGGTGCGCCGCGACCTGATGCTGATCGGATTTTCAAGCGATACGAAAAAAGGATACGACGTCGAGGTGCTGATCGAATACATCAGCCGAATTCTCGACAGCCCGCAGTCGATGAACATCGCGGTGTTGGGAATGGGACATCTGGGGCAGGCCATCACCAAATACTTTAACAGCAAGGGGTTGAAGCTCCAGATTACAGCCGCCTTCGATGTTGACCCCCAAAAAGTCGGCCAGACGATCGACGGAATCCCGTGTTATCACATGGACTCTTTCGAGGAGATGGTCGCAAACAAGGATATCAGCATCGTCATCGTGTCGTCACCGACCAAGGTCGCGACCACGCTGGTCGTGCCGATCATCAACGCCGGAATCAAGGGCGTACTCAACTTCACCTCGACCCCGCTCAACTTTCCGCAGGGAATCATCGTCGAAAACTACGACATCACCACACTGTTGGAGAAGGTCGCCTATTTCGTCAAGGAGAACGAGGAGATCAGCAATTAATGCTTATGCGCGTTTTTCACGGATTCGAGGGGCTGCCGCATTTCGTGCACCCGGCTGTGACGGTCGGATCGTATGACGGAGTGCATCTGGGGCACAAGGTCTTGATCGAGACGCTGATACAAGCAGCTCGGGAGGCCGGGGGCGAAAGCATCGTGCTTACCTTCGAGCCGCATCCGCGCATCACGCTTGGCCGTGACGAGGGGCTGCGATTGCTCACCACGCTCGAAGAGAAAATCGCGCTGCTGGCGCGTTTGGGGGTCGACAACGTGATCGTCATTCCGTTCGATGAGGCCTTTAGCCAGCTCTCCGGAGCCGAGTTTATCGACCGTTACCTGATCGGTCGCGTCGGCGCAGAGACATTGGTGGCGGGGTACAACCACCGCTTCGGGCACGACCGATGCGACTGCCGCGAGCTGGCCGAACCCAGAGCACTGAATTTCATCAAAGTCGCGGCACAGCAGGTCGCCGGTCACCACGTCAGCTCGACCACGATCCGCCAACTGCTTGCCGAGGGCGAACTTGCCGAGGCTGAACAACTGCTGGGGCATCCGCTCAAAATTGAGCTATAAAAAAACGAAGATATGATTAGTCACGATTGTCAGGTGCGTGTGTGGTACAAACACACCGACCAGATGGCTATATGCCACCACTCAAACTACATCTGCTACTACGAAGCGGCGCGCAGCGAGTTTCTGCGCGAGTTGGGCATGTCGTTCGCCGAAGTCGAGCGGCGCGGTATCATGATGCCGATTCTCGAAGTGCAGTCGAAATACCGCAAGCCCGCCTACTTCGACGAGCTGCTGACCGTGCGCATCATCCTGCGAGAGATTCCCTCGGCGCGGATCAACTTCTTCTACGAAATCTACAACGAAAAGGGCGAGCTGCTCAACACCGGCATGACGCAGTTGGGATTCATCCACAGCGATACGCGTCGTCCCTGCCGCTGCCCGGAGTGGTTTCTCAAACTGCTGACCGACCGCTGGACAAACGACTGACGCACCCAAAACAAGACTGCTGGAGCGTCGAGTGGGGGCTGCATGCTTCGGAGGTGAGCGGTTAAATATTTGCGAGTTTCGGGTTAGGGAATATGTGATTCGGGGTTAAGTATTTGCGACCTCTCGACAGGCTCGAGGATCGAGAATTAATTATTTCGCAGAAAATTACCCATTCGATCCTCGAGCTTTGTCGAGAGGTCGCAATGTTCTGCCACAAAATTCCATTCAATCCTCGAGCCTGTCGAGAGGTCGCAATGTTCTACCACAAAACCCATTCGATCCTCGAGCCTGTCGAGAGGTCGCAAGAAATTTTGGCTGAGGTGCTTTCGGCTTGCGCAGCAAGTCGGCAGGCCGCAGCTCCGCCATGCGGAGGCCTGCTCTTCGAGCCGTCCCCGCGAGCTGCGGCCGGAGAACAAAAACAGTTCTCCTTTAAGCCCGAATTTCACCAACAAGAATTGCTGCTTGATTCCCAAATTCGCCACATAGTATAAACACAGTAACGCACGGAATAGGGGCGAACCCTCATGTTCCGTGCGTTACTACTATTAATTTTTAAGATTTCGAAGGCCGACCTTTGCGACCTCTCGACAAGCTCGAGGATCGTGAACAGAACCCTTCGCGACCTCTCGACAAGCTCGAGGATCGTGAACAGAACCCTTTGCGACCTCTCGACAAGCTCGAGAATCGTGAACTGTCCCTTCTCCTCGGCCGCTGCTACTTCTCGATCAGCGAGATCGAACGCTGGATGAAATCGGTCAAGTTCTTACCCTTGAGCATGCCGTTGGTCAACAGTGCCAAGTCGATGATCTGCTTCACCAGCGAATTCTGGCCACCGATCTCGCGCAAACGTTCGTTGCGCTCGTCGCGCAGCGTGACGACTTTCTTCGACAGCTCTTCGCGGGTGCTCTTCTCCTCGGGCGTAAAATCGGCCTCCTTTTTCTCCTTCACGACCTCCTCGAAACGCTTCTCCTCGGCAACAGCCGCATCGATCTTCTTGGTGATCGACTTCAGTTTATCGCCGTAGCTCTTCTCGACATTGGAAAGAATATCGAGGACAATGGGGTGGTTGGCATTCACGGCAATCGTGAAGTTGTCGGGCATCTGGCCGTAGAACTGGCTCATGCCTCCGCCATTCATCGACGCCATCTCCTTCATACGGCGCATGAACTCGTTCTGCGTAATGACAATCGGAGCTTCGGTCTCGGACATCGCCTCGAACGAAATCGTGTAATGGATCTTGTCGTCCTTGGGCATCTGGCTCTCGAAAACGGGCGTCAGCACCTCTTGTTGCATCTCGGTCAGCGACATTTTAGCATCTTCGTCCTTCTGAATCAGCTTCTCAATCACGTCGCTATCTACACGCACAAAGCGCGTTCCCTCGTTTTTCGACTCATACCAGTTGACGTAGTGGTTGTCCAACTGGCCGTTCATCTCCAGCACGTCGTAGCCTTTGTGCTGCGCCGCCTCGAGGAACGTATGTTTTCCGACCGGATCGTCGACATAGAGCAGCACGACATGTTTGTTTTTGTCGGTCTGGTTTGCTTCGACCTTGGTCATATACTCTTTGGGGGTGAAGTACTTACCCTCGACATTCTTCCACAACATGAACTCCGTAGCTTTCTCGGCGAACTTCTCGTCGGTCAGGATACCATACTGAATAAAGACTTTCAGGTCGTCCCATTTTGCCTCGTAGTCGGCACGCAGGGTCGAGAACAACTCCTGCAAGCGATCGGCAACTTTGCGGGTGATGTAGCTCGAGATCTTCTTCACGTTCGAATCGCTTTGCAGGTAGCTACGCGACACATTCAGCGGGATATCGGGCGAGTCGATCACACCGTGCAGCAGGGTCAGATACTCGGGCACAATACCCTCGACCTGATCGGTTACAAACACCTGATTGGAGTAGAGTTGGATCTTGTTTTTCTGAATCTCGAAGTTGTTGTGAATCTTCGGGAAATAGAGAATTCCCGTGAGGTGGAACGGGTAGTCGATATTCAGGTGGATCGAGAACAGCGGCTCGTCGCTCATCGGATAGAGTGCTTGGTAGAACTCCTTATACTGCGCCTCGGTGATCTCGGACGGCTTGCGCGTCCAGAGCGGCTCGGTGTCGTTGATCACATTATCCTTGTCTGTATCGACATATTTGCCATCTTTCCACTCCTTGACTTTGCCAAATACAATCGGAATAGGCAAGAAACGGCAGTATTTACGCAGCAACGCCTCGACCTTCGCCTGCTCGGCATATTCGAGCATCTCCTCGGAGAGGTGCAGGACGATTGTCGTGCCGCGATCGTGAGCCTCGTCAAGCTCCTCCATTTCGAATTCGGGCGTTCCCGTGCAACTCCAATGTACGGTCTTTGCGCCCTCCTTGAAGGAGCGGGTGATAATTTCGACGCGATCCGAGACCATGAACGAAGAGTAAAATCCAAGTCCGAAATGACCGATAATCGCTTGATCCTTATATTTTTCCATAAACTCCTCGGCCCCCGAGAAAGCGATCTGGTTGATGTATTTATCCACCTCCTCGGCCGTCATACCGACACCGCGGTCAGTCACCGTCAGCGTCTTGGCGTCCTTGTCGGCCGTGACGCGAATCGACAAATCGCCCAATTCGCCCTTTGCCTCGCCGATCGACGAAAGGGTTTTCAGCTTCTGGGTTGCGTCCACCGCATTGGAAATCAGCTCGCGCAGGAAAATTTCATGATCCGAATAGAGGAATTTTTTGATTACGGGGAATATGTTGTCCGTCGTAACCCCGATTTTTCCGTTTTTCATAGTTTCTATTGTTGTTTGTTTTGTTGTCTGCACACTTTATTTACAAACGGTGTGCCAGCCGCCGATTTCTGACAGAATGTCAGTCCGACATGACAGAAGAGTTGCGCAGTTCCCTTTTTTGATCTATATTTGTCGCATATAAACTACACTTCGTATGACCGATTTTCTCGCATTAGCCAAAAAGCGGTATGCTTGCCGCCAATACAAATCAACGCCCGTCGAGCCGGAAAAGCTCGCTGCGATTCTGGAAGCTGGGCGCATAGCACCCACAGGGGCGAACCGCCAGCCACAACGACTGATCGTCGTTCAGTCGGCCGAGGGGCTGGAGAAGCTGGCCCGCTGCACGCGCAACTTCGGAGCACCGTGTGCCGTAGTGGTCTGCGCCGACACCGACGAGGTTTGGCAACGCAAATACGACGCGAAAAAGATTACCGACATCGATGCGTCGATCGTCACCGACCACATGATGCTCGCGGCGGCGGCACAGGGGCTGGATACGCTCTGGATCTGCATGTTCAAGCCCGAAGCCGTGCGCGAAGAGTTTGCACTGCCGGCAAACTGGACTCCGGTAAACATCCTGCTGATCGGGTATGGCGACGGGGAGGCGGCATCGCCCGATCGTCACCGTGAGACCCGGAAACCGCTGTCGGAAACCGTCTTCTTCGAACACCTATAATTTATAGGAGAGGGTAGCCCGACCTTGGCGCATAGCCGCCTCCGCGAGCTGCTGCCGGAGAACAAAAGCCCCCTCCTTAAACAGAAATTCGCCAGCAGGGATTACTGCTTGATCCCAAGTTACAAAACACAAGAACGCATGGAACAGGGGTATACTCCCAATGTTCCGTGCGTTCCTGCTTATTTTACAGTTACACCCTTGCGACCTACGTGGAGATCTGCCTCCGCGAGTCGCGTTGCAACTATCTAATGTGCAGCATTGCCTTGGCTCTTTTGTAATCCTCCTCGCGGACGACTACTTGGGCTGGCATCGTTCCAATCGGATAGATGGCCGACATGTATTCGTTGCGGATCGTCGACCAGATTCCGGCACTGTCGAGCATCGATTTGCAGATCTCGGCTTCGGTAATCGTGTTGTACTCCGCCAGTACAACCATGGTGTCATCTTGCATAGTCTATCGGTTTTTAGTTGGCCATATAAAGTTAGGTATATTATTGATAAAATGCAAGAGTCCGGCCATGTATTTTCACGAAATATCCTTATCTTTGTTGACAGTAAATTTTTGAAAAATGCCCGAATTCGTCCATCTTCACGTACATACGCAATATTCAATCCTCGACGGACAGGCCGCCGTGAGCAAACTCGTCGACAAAGCCTTGAAAGACGATATGCCCGGAATCGCCATCACCGACCACGGCAATATGTTCGGTGTCAAGGAGTTCACCAATTACATCCTCAAAAAGAAGGGCGGATTCAAGGATGAGATAAAAAAATTGGAGAGTCAGAATCTGGCTCTCACCAACGGCACGTTCATCGTCGAGGGCGAAGAGCCGGCCAAGACGCGCGAGAAAAACGACGCACAGATCTACGAGCTCAAACGCAAGCTGGCCTTCAAACCGATCATCGGCTGCGAGGTCTATGTCGCCCGCCGCGGCATGTGGCGACGCGAGGGCAAGGAGGATCAAGGCGGCTACCACTTGATTCTGCTGGCCAAAAACGAGCAGGGCTACCACAACCTCGTCAAGATCGTATCCCACGCTTGGACTGCCGGATTCTACATGCGTCCGCGCACCGACCGCGCCGAGATTGAAAAATACCACGAGGGGCTGATCTGCTGCTCGGCATGTCTGGGCGGCGAAGTGCCCAAACGCATCACCAACAACGATTTCGAAGCGGCCGAAGAGGCTATTCAATGGTACAAGAACCTCTTTGGTGAGGATTATTACCTCGAATTGCAGCTCCACAAGGCTACCGTGGAACGAGCCAACCACGAAGCATACGGCATGCAGCTGAAGGTGAACGAAAAGCTGAAGGAATATTCGGCCAAATATGGCGTTAAGCTGGTCTGCACCAACGACGTACACTTCGTAAACGAAGACAATGCCGAAGCCCACGATCGCCTGATCTGCCTTTCGACGGGCAAGGATCTCGACGATCCCAACCGCATGCTCTACTCCAAGCAGGAGTGGATGAAGACCCGTGCCGAAATGACCGCTATATTCGGCGATGTGCCTGAAGCTATGGAGAATACGATCGAGGTATGCGATAAGGTCGAATGCTACTCGATCGACCACGCGCCGATCATGCCGACCTTCACGATCCCCGACGAGTTCGGCAGCGAGGAGGGCTATCGGGCGAAGTATTCCGAGCAGGATCTCTTCGACGAATTCACACGTGACGAGAACGGCAACGTGGTGCTTTCGCAGGCCGATGCCGAGAAGAAAATCGCCAAAATGGGCGGTTGCGACAAGCTCTACCGCATTAAGCTCGAGGCCGACTACTTGCATAAACTGGCCTTTGACGGCGCACGCAAACGCTACGGCGATCCGCTGTCGCCGGAGGTCGAGGAGCGTCTGAACTTCGAGTTGCACATCATGAAGACCATGGGTTTCCCGGGCTACTTCCTCATCGTGCAGGACTTCATTCGCGCCGCACGCGAGGAGCTGGATGTTTCGGTCGGCCCGGGTCGTGGTTCGGCGGCCGGCTCGGCTGTAGCCTACTGTCTGGGAATCACACAGATCGACCCGATTGCATACGACCTCCTGTTCGAGCGTTTCCTCAATCCCGACCGTATCTCTCTGCCCGATATCGACGTTGACTTCGACGACGACGGCCGCGGCCGCGTATTGAACTGGGTGACCCAGAAATACGGCAAGGAGAAGGTGGCGCACATCATCACCTACGGAACGATGGCCACGAAGCTGGCCGTGAAGGACGTGGCGCGCGTACAGAAGCTGCCGCTCTCGGAGTCGGATCGGCTCTGCAAGCTCATTCCCGACAAGCTGCCCGACGGCAAGAAGATGAACCTGCCCAATGCGATCGCTGCAATACCCGAATTGCAGGAGGCCGAGAAGTCGACCGACCCGATTCTGAGCAACACGATTCGCTATGCCAAGATGCTCGAAGGCAACGTCCGCAATACGGGCGTGCATGCCTGCGGAACAATCATCTGCCGGGACGACATCACCGACTGGGTTCCGGTGTCGACGGCCGACGACAAGGAGACGGGCGAGAAGATGCTCGTCACGCAATAC
This sequence comes from uncultured Alistipes sp., assembly GCA_964532025.1. GTDB lineage: Bacteria > Bacteroidota > Bacteroidia > Bacteroidales > Rikenellaceae > Alistipes. The sequence goes on from CAZHEY010000019.1 coordinate 47,522, forward strand.
GAAGGCTCGGTGATCGAGGACACGGGGTTGATAAAAATGGACTTTCTGGGTCTGAAGACCCTCTCGATCCTCAAAGATGCGCTGGTCAACATCCGCCAGACGCGCGGAATCGACGTCGACATCGACGATTTTTCGATCATCAATGACCCGACTACCTATAAATTATATAGCGAGGGTCGCACGATCGGAACGTTCCAGTTCGAGTCGGCCGGCATGCAGAAATACCTGCGCGAGTTGCAGCCCTCGACTTTCGAGGATCTGATCGCCATGAATGCCCTCTACCGCCCCGGCCCGATGGACTACATCCCCGACTTCATCGACCGCAAGCACCACCGCAAGCCGATTGTCTATGACATCCCGGTCATGGAGAAGTATCTGAAGGATACATACGGCATCACGGTCTATCAGGAGCAAGTCATGTTGCTGTCGCGATTGCTGGCTGGATTCACGCGCGGCGAGTCCGACACGCTGCGTAAGGCTATGGGTAAGAAGCTCAAAGACAAGCTCGACCACCTGAAACCCAAGTTCATTGAGGGCGGACAGAAAAACGGTCACGACCCCAAGGTGCTGGAGAAAATCTGGGCCGACTGGGAGAAATTTGCCTCCTACGCGTTCAACAAATCGCACGCCACCTGCTATTCGTGGGTCGCCTACCAAACAGCCTACCTCAAGGCCAACTACCCGTCGGAATACATGGCTGCGCTGTTGAGCCGAAATCTGGCCGACATCAAGTCGCTAACCTTCTACATGAGCGAGTGTTCGCGTATGGGAATCAAGGTTATGGGGCCGGATGTCAACGAGTCGATGAACAATTTCGCGGCCAACAAATCGGGCGACGTCCGCTTCGGACTGGCGGCAATCAAGGGCGTCGGCGAAGCTGCGGTAACCAGCATCGTCGAGGAGCGCACAAAAAACGGGCGTTATCAGGATATCTACGACTTCATGGAGCGGATAAACTACACGGTGGTCAACCGCAAGTGTTTGGAAAACATAGCTTATGCCGGCGGATTCGACAGCATTGTCGATTTTCACCGCAGCAAGTTCTTCGCCCCCGACGCCGCCTCGGGCTTGACTTTCCTCGAGATGCTCGCCCGCTACGGACAACGCGCCCAAAGCGAGAAGACCAACGCCCAACAAAGTCTCTTCGGTGGAGATACGGGACAGGTTGATATTCAGCGTCCTACCGCTCCGATATGTCTTGATTGGGGGCAGCTTGCCACACTCAACAAGGAGCGCGAAATGATCGGACTCTACCTCTCGGCACACCCGCTGGACGAATATTCGATCATCATCCGCAACATGTGTAAACTTCAAGTGTCGGATCTGGGCAACCTCGACGCACTCAAAGGGCAGGAGATCGCCGTGGCCGGCATGGTCACCGGGGTACAAAACCTGATGACGAAAACCGGGAAACCGTGGGGCAAATTCACACTCGAAGACTACAACGGCTCGTTCGAATTCGCCCTTTTCGGCAAGGATTACGAGAACTTCCGCAAATACATGTTCGCCGATTACTTCCTCTTTATCCGCGGGCGCGTACAACCCAGACCCTACAACGACAAGCAGTTAGAGTTGAAAATCGTCTCCATGGTGCAGCTCTCCGAGATGCGTGAGACGATCAAGGAGATGATCTTGCAGTTGCCCGTGGGTGACGTGAACGAGCGGCTGATCCGCGAGCTGACCGAAAAAGTCAAAGCCTCGAAAGGCGAAACGCTGCTGCGGATTAACGTCTACGACCCGGCGAACTACGTCTCGATCCGGCTCTTCTCGAAGGCCCACAAAGTAGGACTGACGCAAGATCTGGTCGGCTTTCTCGACGAGAACGAAATTCGATATTCAATAGCATAACAATCTAAAAAACTTACAATTATGGCATTAGCAATCAACAAAGACAACTTTCAGGAACTGCTGGCATCCGACAAACCCGTAGTGATCGATTTCTGGGCAGAATGGTGTGGCCCGTGCCGCACGATGGCACCGATCGTCGACGAACTGGCTACCGAATACGAGGGACGCGCCGTGATCGGCAAATGCGACGTCGAGGACAACGACGAGATCACGATGAAATATGGCGTGCGCAACATCCCGACAATCGTCTTCATCAAGGGCGGTGAACTGGTTGACAAACAGGTCGGTGCATGCTCGAAAGAGGCACTGAAAGCCAAACTCGACAAGCTCTTTTAAGATGATTCGAACCGTCGATTACCACGGACTGCGCGTGGTGGAATTCACGAAGGGCGACTACGCAGCATGGCTTGTTCCGGAGGTCGGAGCGAATCTTATTCGTCTGGCCAACACACGGTTGGGCGTTGAGATCCTGCGCACTCCCTCGCCCGACAAGGTAGAGACGTTTCGCGGCCGTCCGCACGTGTTCGGCCTGCCGCTGCTGTTTCCGCCCAACCGGATCGCCGACGGCCGCTACGACTTCAACGGGCAGACCTACCGCTTTCCGATCACGATCGAGAGGGAACACAACTACCACCACGGCATTCTGAAAAGTCAGCCGTTTGTGGTGTCGAAGGCGATCGAAACGCCCGAAACGATTCTGATCGAGGCACGTTACTACTCCAATGCTGCCAACGACGCCATTTTCAGCAATTTTCCCCACGAATTCAAGTGCAAAGTGATCTTCACGCTTTCGAACGAGGGGTTGCGTCAAGAGGTGATGTTTGGCAACAAGAGCAAACGGCCGATGCCCGTGGGCGTGGGATTCCACACGCCGTTGCGAATCCCGTTTGCTGGGGGTGACGCAACCGATTACGTGATGCGCGTTGCTGTGGGCGAACAGGTTGAGCTGAATGAACGAAATCTTCCGACAGGCAAGAAGTTACCGCTATCGACAGAGTTCGCAAAACTCCGCACCGAAGGGTTGCAAGTGACCCAATGTGCCCCTATTGAGGCAGGTTTCACCCTGCGCGAAATCGAGGTCGAGGGACAGCCATTCCGCGGAGCACTGGTCGAAAACCGAAAAACGGGGGTGCGAACCTACTACGAGGTGGATCAGCAGACGACCTATTGGACGATCTGGAACAACGGTGGGCGAGAGCCTTACTGCTGTCCCGAACCGCAGTCGTGGACAACCAATGCGCCCAATGCCGCCGATCCTGCGGCCGAAGGATTCCAGTCGATCGCCCCGGGCGAGAGCTGGCGCATGAAGTTTAAGCTCTACGCAAAGTAATAGCAGTAAGGAGCTATACCACAATAAGTTTATATTCGCATGACCGCAACAGAATCGTGTGGCAGCGGGAGAATATTTGAACACGAGAAACAGCAAGAACGTACGGAGCATTGGGCCGCATCCCACTCCGTGCGTTCCTGCTGTTCTCTGTTTAACGCTGCGAAAACCCGACGTCTCGCGCGTTCGGCTGTTCATACAGCACCGGTGATGACGAATTAACCATTAAATGTCTACCGATAAACGCGGGGGAATCCGCTTTTTTGCTATATCTGCCTATGAAAGAGACCAGATAGTTGATAATAAATTAGTTATAAAAAATCTAACACAGAGCAGGCAGTAGATAGGTATTTGCAAGACGCTTCAGATCACTTAGTTTCTCACGTTGTCAAATAACTCAATCGTTAATACAAATATACAAAATTCCCCTCAGAGTTCCAAGTTCTAAGAAAGAATATTTCCCTTTCTACAAATAGGAGCCCCGCCCAGCGAAGCCCGGAATACCCACTGCCACAGGCAAAGGTATTTCGGGCTTTTTGCTATCCAAGGTCGAGCCTCCGGTTTTGGGTAAAATCATCCTCGCCGCCTTGGCGTCTTCTGTATTTTACCCAAAAACCTTGTACGTCAAAAACCCCTACCTTTCGCCGCCTGTGACAATGGGAATTCCGGCCCCGTAAGCCGGATCAACAAAAACAAGAAAGTATGTCACAAGCAACAAACCAAAGGTATGACCGCAACGCGTTGCTGCGGATCAACGCTCGCTTCCATGAAGAGCATGGCCTGACACAAGAGGATGCTGATGCAGTAAACAGAATGGTCGTGCGGATCGAAGCAAGCCGTTCGGATGCAACTTCCAAGCCCGGCGACAAAGTTCCGGTATGCACCGGATTCGCCTTATAAAATCAAATAATCATGTCAAATAGTAATAACGCAGCAGGCGGGAGTCATCCCGACCTGCTTTCTGCCATTTATGGAGTGCAGATTCGTAATGATGAGAAGATTTCGGAGGAAGATCGTGCCTTTTGCCAGACAGAACAGGACAAACTCTACCGATCACTCGAACAGATCGAGCGGTGGTACGACCTGCTCTTCGAGGAGGCCGGCAAGTACAACGAAAGCCATCGGCACTCCTATGCTCCCAACGGTTCAGTCAAAACGAATGAGCCGTACCGCTCCTACGAGGAACGCACATTGGACTACACCGAGTTTGAGTTCAAACCGTTCGATTCGATCAACGAACTGGTCAAGGCAAACTATCAGGCGCACACAGCCTTTGCCAATCGCATTGTAAGCCATTTCAACGACAAATACGAGGTGCGAGTCCCTATGCCCGATATTGACAAGGCAACGTTGCCGATGAAATCGCGCCCGGTCTACAACACATACGTTGATCAGGTCATCGAACACCTTGGCGGCAAGAGCTTCCGCGACACGGCCGAGGAGGAGTTAATCAAGCGGTTCCATGAGGTTGTCAAACCCTCTGCCTGGAGCAAGGTCAAGCCTGAGCTGAAAGGCGACAAGATCACTTTCCCGGATATTATTCACTTCGATCCTTTCTATTACGACAATTACAAACGACATCATATCCATTACAACTATGGAAAAGAGATCGAGATGCTCTGCGCCGGCATTGCTTTCGGTGCAAGCGATATGCTGAACGGAGACTCCCAAATGATTATCGGCTTCAATGGTGACGATGTGAGTATCACGGATTGGTACGATCTGGCTACGGGCAATGATGAGCAAATGAAGTTCTTTAAGAACGGACGTGTCGACGTGAAGTTCAAGAGTGCGCAGCGAGCCGAAGCGTGCTTTCAGAAACTCCAGCTGCACGAGATCGAACTACCTAACAACTAATCTCATTGAGCTATGTATGCGATCATTCCCCAACAGATACCGCAGAACCGCCGTGCGGAGATCAACGAGAAGATACTCTTCAGCATCGATAGAGGCAAGGACGAAATCCCTGCCGTGAGCATCTATAACTGCTATACTGGTCTTGGTGGTCTGCATGATCTCCGACAGTCGGACTTCCCGAATTATGCAGCATTTGCCGAAGCGAAGAAGGAGTTTGAGATGGGGCAGTTCTTTACGCCCCATGCGCTGTGCCGTGAGATGGTGGAGCTGCTCGGCCCATCTGCCTCCGATATGGTGTTGGATATGTGCTGAGGTATGGGTAATTTTTTCAACTTCCTGCCTAATCAACACAACGCTTTTGGTTTTGATGTAGACAGCAAAGCGGTTTCTGTCGCCCGTCACCTCTATCCCAATGCCGTTATCGACAAGTGCGATATCCAGCAGTACAAACCGGATCAACGCTTCGATATCGTGATCGGGAACCCTCCCTTCAATCTGAAATTCGACAACCAACTCTCCCAATTCTATTACATGAATAAAGCCCATGAGGTCCTGAGCCCCGCGGGCTTTTTGATGGTCATTGTGCCGACTTCGTTCCTACAAAATGAGTTCTGGGAGAAAACACGAGTTGAAGCGATCAACCGCGACTTTTCATTCATCGGGCAGGCGCGGCTTTCCCCCGACATTTTCGCTTCGGTGGGTGTCGAGAACTTCAATACCAAGATCATGGTTTTCATGCGCGAGTCCCAACACATCGAGATGAAGGCTTACTGCGCCGATGAGTTCGTCTCGCTGGAGGAGTTGGGCAAACGGATTGCCGAGGCGAAGCAGCTGAAAACTCGATTGCGTGTCAATCTTATGCGTGAGACCAACTCCATGGACAAAGAGGAGCTGGAGAGCTTCGAATACAAACTGAGCAAATATCTCTATGAACTCAAGGCGCATAAACACTTGCAAAAACACCTCGACAAGGCGGTTGCCCTGGTGGCGAAGTTCCGCAACCAACGACCTCCGAAAGATGCCACATACGAACAACGTGAGGAGTGGGAGAAAAACAAGCTGACCACAGCGGAGGTGCTCGGTGTGATCCGACGATACATTACTCGGCAAAACGTCGTTCCTCGCAAAGAAATTGCGTTGGTTAAGACCAGCTATGGCTTCAAACTCAAGCAGTACGCACCTCGCCTTCTTGATAAAATCAAACATCAGGAAGCGAGTCTGAACGATCTGATTCTGGGACGGGAACGATTGCCGATGCCGGCAGAGTGTACACGGGCCAATCTTCGCCAGATCAAGATGGCCAAAAAACTCATAGCCCGCAAACAGCGGCAGTACGAAATTCAGGAGCAGGCGTTTTCCGAAATGGAGCAAGACCCGATGCTGGCATTTCATCTGAATAAGCAACGATTCATCAACAAGGACTATGAGGTATGTGAATTTACTTCTTTGCAGAAGCAGGATCTGAACCTGGTCCTCCAGAAACGGTACTCGCTGTTGAACTGGCAGCAAGGTTCCGGCAAAACTGCTGCGGTCTACACCTATGCTAAATACCTGCTCCGATATGGGAAAGTCCGAAATGCCGTGATCCTCGCTCCCGCTATCGCCACCAATATGACGTGGGAGCCGTTTCTGAGAATCAACAAGGTGGAGTATCGCCTCATTCGCAAGATTTCCGATCTGGAGGATGTTCTTCCGATGTATATATAATATTAGAGTAAATAATAGCAATTAAGAAGATTATAACTAATTTATTTTTTAATTTTGCAAGAAAGTGAGTGAATTATGAAAAGTGTAAAATCTATTCTGTGTTTCACCATTCTTTGCATGTGTTGCGGATGTGCGGAGTACTCTTCTACATTGCCCCTGCTTAAGCAGGCTGAGATGCTAATGGAGGAGTGCCCAGACAGCGCATTGATTGTTCTTGAATCCACTTCACTCAAACAGATCGTCCGCCGTGGAGATCGGGCAAAATATGCCTTACTCTATTCTCAGGCTTTAGATAAAAATTATATAGACTCGGACAACGATTCATTGATTCGGATTGCCGTTGATTACTATGATCAACATGGTTCTACAACTCAAAAGGCTTGGGCCCTATTTTATCAAGCTCGTATTTATGAGAATCGTGGAGATACAGATGATGCAATGTCATTATTTCTTGAGGCTGAATCGTTTGCAGAACAGACCGGGGAATACTATCTCATAGCCATGTTATGCAATCGGAAAGCGCATCTGTATGCCGCGAGCGCGGATTACGTCAACGCGATTGCAATGTATGAAAAATCTGCACAAAATTATGAGCGTGTGGATATGCCTCGAAACAAAATGTATGTTTACGATGGATTGGCGCGAGTCCATCTGCTCCAAGGGAACGTTAGTGCTGCGACGCACGCGCTGAGTACGTCTCAAAATATTGCAGAACAATTAGCCGACACGATGATGGCACTGCGCTGCGCCCAGTACTATGCAAATATTCTCTTCGATGAGATCAAAGACCCCCATGCTGCATTAGGGGTGCTTAAAAAAGCATACAATGATTATCAATTAGCCTATCCGATTGAATTGTACCCGCTCCTGAGTGACATTTATCTACTTTCCGGAAATACCTCGAAAGCATACGATTACGCGATCCGATATTACCGATCCAGAGTTTTCGCAGAGCAAAAGGCTGGTATTCTGTCTCAGTTGCGAATGATTGCACTCGCGGCAGACGATAACAGGCTGTATATTGAATCCAATGAAGAGTATATGGTAATAACCGATTCCTTGAATGAGGCACGAAGGGCAACCGATCTATTCCAGATAGAACAGAAATATAACAACCATTATTTAGCCACGGAGAACTCGAACCTGCAAAGACATTACAACCTGTATGTCATTATTTCTCTATTAGGCATAAGTCTATTGATTTGTACAACGCTGATACTCGTTTATTTTCTGCGCCGACATCGCAAGCAACTCAACGTTTATAAAAACACGCTGATTACTGCCCATGAGCAGTTTAGCAAATTACAGGAAATTCAGAAAGAAATGGATAGTGACAATGTCTATCTCGTTTCAGTTCTGAACGACAAGGTGTTGATGCTCAAAGAAATTGTGGAAATGGCTGGTATAAGTCGGGGAAATGCGCAGGATTTTCTCGATAAATTTAGCAAGTATGTCAAGGAAGATGAAAAACACAATTTATCCGTAGTCTTCAGAGATATTATTGAGACGAAACAATCCGGGATATTGACCTATCTGAAACAGACTTATCCGGAGCTATCCAGCGAGGATATAGATTTATATTGCCTTATTTGCGGAGGCTGTTCCATCGATGTCTTGAGTTTGATTTACAACAACACTCCTAAGTACATCTATAACAAACGGACTTTATTGCGGAAGAAATTATCGTTGTCGGAAGATGAAAAAAGAACCTTCCCAGAACATTTGACGCTTCTAATTGAGGATTTTCGCGGAAACCGGCTTATTGGTCAAAAATAGTACATGAAATAGGGGCAATTTATTGATTTTAATATATTTGCATCATTTGCGTTAAAAATGGATAAAAAGTATGCCCAAAATGTGGGCGATGCACCCTTGTCAGAGATGGTTTTAACCGGGGTAAACAGCGTTATTTTTGCGCTAAC
>CAZHEY010000020.1:0-55645 GCA_964532025.1 uncultured Alistipes sp.
TATAAGTAGTTATCTTAAAAGGTTTACATATTCTAAATGTTTACATAAGCGATGGCGATACTATTTAAACCTTTTTTGAGAATAACGTCTATTCTATCCGTGGAAGTTTGATACACTTTTTGTTCATCGTTTAATTTTTTAGTGCTTGGAGACCGTCGCTTGTGATAAGTGGCGGTCTTTTCCAATCAACCAAACTCTTATTGAATCCCTATTCTGTGATGAATAAAACATATTATTAGAATGAATGTAACTTTTGAAGGTAACTCTGCCACGGGCAAGAACGAATGGTTGTCTCCTCCTGAATTATTGGCAAAACTGGGAGCATTTGATCTTGATCCTTGTGCACCTGTCAATCGCCCTTGGGCAACAGCAACTCATCATTATACGATTGACGATGATGGACTGAAACAGCCTTGGTTCGATAGAGTCTTTTGCAATCCGCCGTATGATACAAAGCTTATCTGGCAATTTATTGAGAGGTGTGTAGAGCATAAGAATGTCATTGCGTTAACCTTTGCACGTACGGACACAAAACTATTTCAGGAACTCATTTTCAAGAAGGCCCACTCGATATTATTTATCAAGGGCAGGTTATCCTTTCATCACGTAACGGGCGAACTTGGAGGTACGGCGGGAGCACCATCGTGCCTGATTGCTTTTGATGAAGCCAATAGCGAAGTGTTAAGGACGTGCGGTATAGAGGGTAAATTTATCCTGCTGTAAACCTTTTGCAGAATATATACCTACTCTGTGAGTGAACATTAATTTCAAAAAACATGGAAGAAAAATCATTGACACTGGCTCAAGAAGAGCAGATCAGAAAAAAGGCACTGGAAATCAAAGCTGAAAAGAAACTGCGAAAGGTATATCCAATGGTAGTATTCGGGGATACAGAGTGTGAGGAAAAAGAGGTCTACGTGGCTTATCTTTGTGAACCTACCTTTCCCCAGTTCAGTAAGTTTATGGCCGCCTCGAAGAAGGATGAAGTACAGGCTATGCGAACCCTTGCCAAGGATTGCTTTATCGAAGGCGATAAAGACCTTGTGGATAACGAATCATTGTTCCTTTTCGGTCTTATGGGACAACTCTCTGAAATTATCACCACTCGTCAAAGTACGTTGGTAAATTTATCCAAAGCTGGGAAGTAAAGGACGAGCAGCGCATACGTCAGCGGATAATTTATGTCCGTCATTACTTTCCCGGCGTAAATCTTGATTCTATCTCGGACGATGAGTTTGCAATGCTCTCCGAGGAGGCACTGTGGCTACATCAACAGATGACTATGAGCCGAGTAAATAATACATTTCTTGCAACAACACAAAACCCTTAATTGACTCTTGCCAAGCCCTTGTCGAATTATCTCGGCAAGGGTTTATTTTTTAATCGTATTTGTCCATCGAGGGCTATTCTACACAAAATTACAATTGAATGGCTCAAGAACAGAATTATATAGTAAGCTATAGGATAGATGTAGATGCGACCAAGGGAACCACGCAGGTTCAAGACTTTGCCAATGCGGTCAAGAGTCTAATGGTGGCTAAGAACGACATCACCCCGGCGGTCACCAACATCAAAAAGATGATGAGTGACATCGATGCCGTGTTTCGCACAAAAAGCGGCAAGAAACGGGACTTTTCCTATAAAATGCAAATCGATACGGCGAAATCCGAGGAGAAACTGGGTCGTGTCAAAACCTTGCTTTCTGAGATTCGAGAGCTGTCTAAAGGTATCAACCTGACCATCAACGCCGGTCAACCTCTCGACTCCAAAACAATGAAAGCCAAAACAAAGGCTTTACTGGATAAAAAGTTAGTGGATAGTCGTAATGCGGAGATAGAAAAAAGTGCCTCGGCATCTGTCAAATCAATGATGGAGAGCCAGAAGAGTATTACAAAGGTGGTTGGTAAAATTAATGCCGCACTTATTTCACTTGAAAAAGGTCGAGAGGTTAATATCAAAACAGATGTCGCCAAGCAGCGTCTTGTGGAGATACTCTCTCTGATGAACCAGATAAAGGGAGCATACAAGATGACTCGCGGTATCGGTATGGGTTCACCCGGCAAAGGCGTAACAACGATTGCCCCGAATCACATAAAACCGCCGTTTGTTTATAATCCACAACGTGATTATGTGTTGCCGCAGGCGGTGTCGGATAAGCTGCAAGAGCGACTTATTACAGGGCGTGCACTCAGGACACAGCGTGCAGTGTTTGCTCGTGCCGATGAGACAGCCAAGTTGAATATGCAGCGAGCCCTTATCGAAGCAAAGGGCAAAGAGTGGGATCGCCAACGAAATATCAGAACTGGCGAGGCAAACCGGCGTCGTGCTGAAGTCGAAGCCGCCAAAGCAATTCGTGAAAGAACTCGGCAACAGCAGCAGAATGCGACACAAGCTGTAACGGCGGTAAGGCAGCAACAAAGAGCCGCCATGCTCGGTCAAACGAATAAGCAGCGGGCAGCCATCAATCGTTTGCAATATGCTCGCACGCCGTCTATTCGCAACTTGCCGATGATGCATATGCTCAACGCATACGCGATGTATGGTATGATGCGTAGCCAGATTACACAGGCGGTTGAGTACAGCAATATTATGACTTCGGCGCAGAGTATTTTGCGTGTAGCCGATAATGACCTTACCACCTTCGAGAACCGCTTTACGAAGATGGCTCTCTACGTGCGTAAGATTGGCGTGGAGACCAAGTTTACCGCTGTGGAAGTTGCCGGAGCTGTCAAGTATCTCTCTATGGCAGGTATGGGTATCGAGACTATCAACGAGTCTATACGCCCGATTACCAACCTCGCGCTTATCGGTGATAACGACGTATCACAAATAGCCGACCTTGCGACCAACATCATGGCCGGATATGACATCAAGGCTAACAGCATGAATTCGGTTGCCGACATTCTATCTTCAACCATATCACGCTCCAATGTGAATGTGATTGAGATGGCAGAGTCCTATAAGATGGCGGCGGGTTATATGCGATTGGCCGGTGTGGAGTTTTCTGAAAGTTCGGCAGCCATCGGTATCTTGGGTAATATGGGTGTGAAGGGTACCATGGCAGGTACCGCCTTACGTGCTATGGCGACCCGTTTTGCCAAGCCGACTAAGGAGTCTCAAAAGACTCTCGACAGACTGGGTGTGAAGTTCACCGAATATCGGGATATCTACGGCAAACAGGTCGAAAAGCTACGTCCGCTTGCCGATATTTTTCAGGAGTTGAATGCCAAAGGTGCGACTATGGGCGATATGCAAGCCATCTTCGGTAAGATTGGTGGTAATGCAGCGATGATGTTCGTTCGTAACTATGACTCCCTTCGGACTCTCAGTACCCAAAACAGCGGTTCGCACGGTATATCCTCCGAGTTGGCGAAGGTAAAACAAGATAACACCAAAGGTCTTTGGGCACAAGTTACCTCTCAGTTCTCCGAGTCGTTCATGAAGGGATACGACATTTTGGAGCCTGTCCTCAAAACGACACTTAGGGATTTCTTGGCGAAGTTCAAAACGGCTGAGTTCTCAAAGGGTCTGGCCTCTATCGGACAATCGCTGTTAAATATTCTTTCCTTGTTGGGTAGTGTAGCAACGTGGTTTACCCGTAACTTTCATTGGGTAGAACCTTTGCTCTTCACTGGCTTTGTGGCGACAAGGCTGTTCAAACTCGCCGGAGCCTTGACCAATATTGGTGTGGCTCTTGGCTATATCGGCAAACAATCCGTTGCCGGAAGCGGACTGCAAGCTATTTCGTCACTGGTCGGATTAGGAGGAGGTAAGCTCTCTTTTGCCAGCAAACGAGCCCTTGTTACGGCTTTGGGTGCGGCAGGGGTAACAGGTAAAGGCGCTATGGCACAGGCTCTGATGTCAGGTGCAGGAGGAGTTATCGGGCGTAGTGGATTGGGACTTTTTGCCACACAGGTCGCTACCGGTAATGGGTTAATTGGCGCGAGTGCTTCTATTGGTGCTTTAGGTGCCGGAGCTGTTGCGGCAACAGCCGGAATTGCCGGGCTTATCGGTGCACTCGGATGGGTAGCGTATAAAACTTGGAAAGTCAAAGAGGCAAAGGATGCCGTGCTGGAAGAGATTATTGCCAATGAAAAGTATCGGTATCCATCCATTGACGCACTGAATACATCTCTTGCCGAAACTTATAAAAATGCCGTAGATGCGAAGAAAGCCGTAGACGAACTGACGGCAGGAAAGACTATTGAAGAATCTTCGGGACATAAGATCGGTGCTTTTACAGGAAACTGGTGGGCGGCATTTCTGAACCCTTTTGCTTTGGCAGGTCAAGCGGAATACGGAGGTACTGCTATTGATCGCTACACTTTTTCAGATGCCAGACAAGATGATACTCGTAATGCTATACAGACCCTTGCACGCAAGGATAGTCAGGCTCGTGTAAATTCAGCATATGCTGCATTGGGTAAAGCTCGGACAGATATTGAAATCGGAGCATTTATTCAGAATATTCAGAAGTCTTTTGGGCAAAACACCCCCAAGGCGGATGACGCGCTATGGACTCAGGATAAAGCGGGAAACATTACCTACAAGAAAGGTATTGGTGACTTAAAAGACTCTGACGCTCACAAGTTGCCTCACTATGCCCAATACATGAACGGCACGGTGGTTCCGCAGATTAATTTGATAGCTACCCGTTACCGTCAGATTATGTCCTCTCAGGCTGCAGCACAAAAGGCAATGGAGGCCGGAGGTTTTAACTTTGACCTGCTTGCCAATAACGGCTTTGTTCAGGATAAAAACGGCAATTGGGTTCAAACGCCGTTGGGTAAGAATGCTACGGACAAGCAGCGGGAAGATGCTTTGGCCGGTTATCAGGATGTCCACGATAAGGTGGTGAAATTCACCGCTTCTCTGCGTCAGACTTGGGGTGGGTCTGCCGAGATTGCCGAGAACATTATGAAGAAGGCTGGTTTTAGCCGTTCGCTCTATTCTAATGAGCCTGATATGGCAGATCCGCAACCTTTCAATGCCAATGGCATCACCTACAATCCCGGTGGTCCCGATGACGGGATGGCAGGTGGAAACTATTCAGGTACGGGAAAGCTTTCATCGGCGGCACCTAAACAAGTCATCGTCAATATCACTAATCTACTTAGTGTTGAGACCATCAAGCTACTCAAGTCAGAGAATGGACAAACACCGGAGATTCAGAACCTGAAGGAGCAGATGGCACAAGCATTAATCGATGTTGTTCACGACTTTGACGCTTCGTGGAACGGCTAAACTTTATATTATGAGCAGATTATGGAATATAGGTAAATCGGTTCTGCTAAGTGGCGGAATCATCAGTGGTGGTTCGCTGGGCGGTTACATCAGTAATGCCGCTCGGCGTGCCATAGGTATGGGATTGGCAGAGTTCCAAGACGGAGCTGTTCACTACTTCTCAAAAGATAAGGAGCTACTTAAACGAGCGGTTATTCAAACAGTCTCTCAGGCGGCATATGGTGCTCTGCGTTCCTATCCACGTTTTATTCAATACTGGGAACAAAAGGAGCGAGACAAATACCTGCAAACCCAATCACAGAGCAGCATTACCAACAAAACAGGTCAATACTATCAACTAATCTCGGAGCAACAAGCCGTTGCCAAGAAGAAAAACTATGCGGACAGTATCGTAGGCCGAGTAGTTGCAGACTATTTGGAACTAACCATCTCTGGCGAAGGGAACTACTTTGACTCTAAAAGTGGCAAGGTGGAAGCCAATAGCAATTATGGTCTGGTGGAGTTTATTGACTTGCAACCTATTGTGCAGGTTAGTAGCAAAAACAATATACTGATGACTCAGGTACAGGGACGAGACTACACCCGTAAGGAGTTTGTCTCGGGTGGTGATTTGGAGATTAGCATCAACGGTAAAATTACCAGTAAATATCCCGATGTCTATCCCGAAGCAGAGGTTTCGAGGTTTTTGAAGCTGATGCAATTTAAAGGTGTCATTGATTGTGACAACACGATTCTTCGCCAGTTCAATATTGATAAATTAATCGTTCTGAGCTACGCTTTGCCGGCTACTGATTGTCGTAATATCCAACCCTATACGCTTTCGTGTGTAGCCGTAGAACCATCGGAAAGTATTCAGTTGAAAATCGCTGCGGAGGAGAAGGTGGATGTGGCCATCAAGCATTCGAACAAGTGGATTAAGATAGCCAAACTCGGAGCTCAAACAATCGACCCTTCGTCACTACTTAAAATTACCAGGCTATGGGTGTAGAGATGTTGGATGTGCTCTGTTGTCAAGTAACCATTGGAGATGCCGACCCCGCGAATCCGATAATGATAAAAGATGCAATTACACTGACCGAGGTGCAGGAGATAGAGATTAATGAGAGCTACAAAACACTTATCGGAACGGCAAGGATTATCTTTCCAAAAGGAACAGTCTATCAGAGCACTATTATAGGGAACGCCACTATTGAGGGTAAAGATGCTTCGCGCATCTCAACCGAGATTATGCAGGATGGGGTAATTATAGAAAAACGCACCTCACAGCAGGCGATGAATGAAACATCGTTTCAAGTTGGTCAGCGTGTAAATATTAAGTTGGGATATAATGGTGTATTCAAAAATATGTTCGACGGTTATATTTCGGGCTACAATTCGGATAGTCAGTTCGAGATACAATGTGAAAATATGGCATACAAACTTAAACTTAAACAGGCTCCGAAGTTTGAAACTAACTCTTCGGTGAGTGTAAATGATGTGCTTGGCGAGAAATACGGTTTATTAAAAGATACCGGATTCGAGATACATAGTGAAACCAAGCGATTCAAGATTCAGATTGGCAAGGTGAAAATTACCGATAACTTTACCGTTGCCGATATTCTGTCGGAGTGGTCGAAGTACAAGGTTTACTGCTATCTGAAATATGACGAGAATAGCCCAAACAATATGCCGACCATCGCCATTGGTCGCCCATACTCATCATCGAAAAGCCAGCCCGTATTTCCACAGGACAGCGAAGCCAAACCGTTCAAAATATATTTCAACTACCACGTTGCCAATAATGACTTGAAAATAGTGAAGACCGACCCGAAGTTTCTGGCGGTGACAGGTAAAGCGTTGGGTTCGGACGAGAAGTTCTTCGAGGTGACTGTGCGTATGAATCCTGAATACGACCCGGCGGTCAAAGGCAGCAAGGAGTTTCAAACGGTCAACGCTACACAAATCAGCAAGAAGACCCACAAAGTCACAGGTAACATCACCGCTGACGGGGCTTCCACCAAAACAAAGGTTGATTTAAGTACCTATACCATCGTTCCGTATATGAGTCCGAATATGAAAATCAACTCCGACAAACTGGTCGAGGAGACCATCGAGTATTTTAGGAACTACAACCTGAACGGCATTTCCGGGCACTTAACCTTATTCGGTGACTTGGCCTTAAACACAGCCGTTCAAGTGGAATTAATTGATGATCGCAACCCCTCTAAAAATGGAATTTATCTGGTAGAAGAGGTTACGACTACGTTTGGTGTGAATGGGTATAGGCAGAAAATTACTGTGCCATATCGAATGAAATAGCCTACATGCAAAAATATTGATGTTTAAGCCAATAGTGGTACATCGGGTCTTGAAAGGAAACTTTATTGGCTTTATTGTCCAGTATATCCTTCTCAATGAGCGATTTGCGAGACCGACTTACATTGCCTGACGATCCTAATCGATATTTTGATATAACCTCTGATGATGATAAGGTTGTCTCTCCGGCAATCATCGCTTTGAGAAAACTGACTTGAAGATTGGTCAATGATTCGGTGATGGTGACAAACAGCAAGCTAAGTTGCTCAACAATGGTAATATGAGCCTGTCGTACAATATCTTCGGTGCACTTATCTGATGTTCTTAGCCATACTTGTTGAGCGAGTTGCTGAACGTAGTATGGGTGATTATCAGCTAATGCCACTATCAATTGAGCTTGTTCTTTGGTGATAACTTTGTTTGTTTTGGAAAACTGTTCGGTTATAAATGTGATCCAAGACGGAGTGTCTATCTTCTCCAGAAACAACAGGTCTCCAAATTTATAAAAAGGCATCGAAGAATTGGTAAACACATCGAGCATCATGTGGCGCTTACTGCCGTATAAACAGTAAGAAACATTTTGATGTTGTTGCCAATGAGAACGTAACTTTTTCTGAAAATAATGCGGGTCATCGAACTCGGCAATATTCTGAAACTCATCCACGCAAACTACTATACGAATCCCCCTGTCGGTAGCAATTCGTTCAGCCAAATCGAGGATTTCGTCAGGGTTCTTGCGTATTTCGCTCCAATCAAAATCGAGAGATATTTCATTCTGCATATCTCCTGCAAGAACTATTTTAGGAATAATCCGAGTAAAAAACTTCTTTACAGACTCTATTGATTCTTCCCACTTGGTAGAGGTTGCCTTTAATATATTCATCGCAAGAAGTTCGTAAAAATGTTCCTCGTTGCGAACATTGAAAAGATCGATCTTGCATATTTTGAGCTTATCGTTTTTCGAGGTGGCAATATCGGCTGCCTTGGCAACCAAAGAACTTTTCCCCCAGCGACGTGGCGAAATAATTATCGTGTTGATAAGCGAATTAAAGTTTGAGACAAGCAGTGCCGTCTCTTTTTCGCGGTCGGTGAAGTTGTCCGACTTGGCAATCTTACCGAAAATAAAAGGAGTATTCATAACCAATGTTCTTTATTTGCTACAAATATATGAAACATTTTTGTTTTATGCAAATTTGTTTCATGCAAAATCTATTCCAGTTAAACACCCATTGTCGGTTCATACTATTCTTCCCCAAAAGCAAACTATGGAATCAAAGAATAGCCAGCGGATGATAAGTGAAGCCATCCGCAAAATAGCATTAGGACGAAGTATCGAGCGAGTTAATATGTCGGGATGCGGTACGGGCGGCGTGGGCACAGCTCGTATGATACACGGCTATGTGGCCAAGATACACGAAGACGGGGAACTGTGCGGAACCATTGATGTAAGAGAGTTTCCTGATGAGACCGCCAGTAGCGAACCGATTACCCATCAAGGGGTGTTGTTGGCAGGTATAAAAGATAATTCAGGAGGGTTTCTGATTATTCCGACACTGTTTTCTGACGTTACTATCGTAACCGATGCTGCCACGAAATACGCTTACGTACTGAATTTCTCTCATGCCGATTTTATCCAGCTTCTCTCACATAAGGAGAGCGTGATTGGTGTCGCTGAGACCGAAGAGTTAGACCCTGAAAGCAACGACTCACCCGATTACGACGAACTGGAGAAAACCGGCAACGAGACTTCGACCAAATATACGGCCGAGCAGATACTGACTGTTGCCAAGAACGAGAACGACAAGCAGGCGGAGATAACAGTAACTCCCGAATCCATCGCCCAGAAAGTAGACAAATCAGAGTTTAACCAGAGTGCCGACAAGCTGGAACAAAAGGTAAATAGTACCTCAGTAGTGGTTGCCGACAACAAAGTGACCATCGGCGACGAGAGTGCTACCGAACCGCTGGTTCTGGGCAATGAGCTTGCCCAGTTGATGCTTGAATTTATCACCGAATGCAGCAAGATAATGACACCCACGTTGATGGGAACAATGCCTGCAATCAATTGTCCTAACTTCCCCTCTCTTGCTTCTAAAATTCAGAAATTTCTATCTAAAACAGCCTATACGAAATGAGTGCGATACTACTTCCTGATATCGGGCAGTTAGACCCGCACAGCCTGTGTTATGCCATATACAGCCAGCTTTATCACAATTTCTTTAATGCACAAGATAAGAAAACGCCTGAAAACCCATACGGTATTGAAGAGGGAGACGCCACATCCATACGGCTGAGAAATACCGCATACGGTTTCGCGGAGGCTATTGCAGGAGCAGTAGCCGGAGAGGGTGACGGTTCTTCAGAAGGCGGTATACTTCTTGGCTATCTGAAAAAGACGGGTGGCGATATGACCGGAGTACTACGTGCCAATTATGGCTTCGAGGCAGGGTTGGGAAATGTGCGACTACTTGAAACTTACCAAGAGATAGCGGAGGATGGAGTAACACCGAGATATGGGATTCAAGTGTTTGGTGATATTCGTGTGGGAGGCAGCAACCTCTACATAGGAGGCAAACAGTTGTTGAGATATGCAGTAGCTGATGGGGTCGCTTATCTTGAAAATCCGCTTCTTTCGTTCGGGTCATCCACGCTGCTTAGTCGTGGCGAAATGATTCTCGGGGAGAACAAGGCAAAAGGTGTTGTTATCTGTGGCGAAGGCATCCGCATCAAGGATCAAGAGGTATACTACGCAGGTAATGCAAACTTGCCAACCGTTCATTGGTCGATGAATGATGCCCGGGTTGACGGTGCATTGAAAGTCAAGGGAGCGACCACGTTATCCGATAAACTTACCGTCCTATATGGTGTAGAACTTGGTGAAGGCGGCAAAACCATATTAACCGTTGCCACAGGCGAGGCACTATTGGATGGCTATCTGACCATCTCGGCAAACTACGGGGTGAAAATCGGCAGCATACCTGTCCTGATTCGCGTAAACGAAACCGATGTCGCTTTGTCGTGTGATTATGGAAATCTGCATCTTGGTAGTGAAAATACACAGCAAATCAGGCTTTTTGCGGGATTGACCGATATTGACGGAGATAATATACTTATCACCCAATACGGTGGTGCTTACTTTCCGGATTCATTCAGGGTCGCTCACAACTACGGAGCAGATCTGCTTTCCACTTATCGAGAGAACGACAACAACGAGGGAGTTGTCATTCATAAAAAATTGCGTTTCAGATTCACTGATGGTGTTTCACTCTACGGTAATCGTGAACGGCTATATTTTGGAGCAAAAAATAATCAAGCCTCAATCGGTTTTCGCAAATCTTCCTCCGTTTATCAAATTCCCGAATCGGGTTCGGAGTCTCTTTTCATTGATACCAATAGCGATTTTATTGTTTTCGACAAGCCGATAGAGTCTAAAAAGCACATCGGAATTGATGGTTCATTTACTCGTCTGACGGATAATCATCTCTATTTTACCCCGACACATTACCTGATGTCGGCCACGGATGGGGTGAAGCATTTCGGTAACGCCTATTTCGTTGACAGCCTCGGCTCGGAGCGGTTTTCATCAGGGTTTGCAGGGTACGGATGGTCAATCCTGAAAAACTTGACCACAGGGAGTATTTCAGCCACTTTCGACGAACTGACCATTCGCAAGAAGATGCGGATTTATGAACTGGAAGTACAGAAGAATACCGCTACCAACGGTGCGTTATGGGTAAGCGACTCGTGTAGTGGCGATACAGTGGAAAAACTTATTTGACAGGTATTAAACCTCACGCTCGCCTGTTTCCTATTCTTCAAGGTACAACAAACTTGAAGAAATGGCACTCTATCCATACTCTAAATACAAAATACTCATTGCCCCTGAGTCTAAAAAGACACAGGGGCTTCGTGTAGGTGACATCGTTCGCCGACAATATTTTGACAATCCCAACCTTATCTACTCGTTGATGGTCGTGCTCGATACGGGTAGCGAAATCATCCGTGAGAAAGAATCTCACTATTTTATCGGAGCACTCATTGAGGGTGATGAGCCTAAAAACGGTGAATTACTCGACTTTGTGCGAGTAACCAACCTCTTTGACCGTGAGCGTGGTGGAGCACTTTACCTGACCGCTTCGGATGCAGAGTCTCCGTATATGGATGTGATAGATGGTATGGCGAGTGAACACTCCTTGTGCTTGCAAGAAAGCTCGAAGCGTATAACCGAGGGTGAATCATTTATTTTTCCCGTTAAGGAGGCTGTCAAAAATCCCGAACGACTGGTAATCGCCTATAAAATCAGGGCATCAAAGGCGTTGGCTGATGTGCCATTAACTTTGGGTTATACCGACGGTAGCGAAATGGATGGTACGGATACGATAGATGTATCCACTGACTGGAGATACGAACTGTCTCTCATTACCATTGATTACCCTGAACAGTATCCTCGACAATTAACCATCACACCGACTTTGTCGGGTGATGGTTGGTGCGAGGTATCGGATTTGAATATCGTCCGCCTCTCGAATATTGCCACCTTCTCAAACTCTACCAAGGCTCGTGTCGGAAAGATTACGGGCATTATAGATCCCGTGTTCGGGCTATTAGAAGGTTACGGAGCCTATTTTCAGAATTTATACGCGACTAAAAACGTAAACATTGCCGGAACACTAACTGCCGGTGACGAGAACGGTTTTGCTTCAACTTTTTATGTAGGTAAGATTCATAAGAATGTAATTGTCAATTCTATTGATGCTCAGTTTTCAGATAGTGCAATCGTTCAAGAGTTCTCTCCGGTAGCAATCGGCAATGTGGTTCGTACGGCAGACAATACGGAACTTTTCGTGCAGTCCGCCGCTTGGCGTATGGAACGTATCGGTCAGAAGTACACTTTTTCGATATGGATAAAAGGCGATGAAGGACGAATCTCCCTCTTTCAAGATGAACATTATATTCAAGATGTTGAGATAGAGATTGCCGGAGAATGGAGACGATACAAAGCCTCTTTTTCTGTTGCTGCATCCGGGCGAGGGGCGATGTACATTCGCTTGAAAACAACGCTTGCAAACCTGCTTTTGACCGCCCCGCAGATGGAAAGCGGCAATAATGCATCACAATATCAGCCCACGGATGAGCATCTGTCGTATGTAGAGGATTACGGGGCGTGGTTCAATAAGGGTGGTATCGGAGGAACCATCCAGAATCCACTTTTGCGACTAAATGAAGACGGTTCGATTTCATCTCGCAACGGTTCCTTTGTGATTAATCCCGACGGCACGGGTCATTTTGCCCACGGCAAATTCAGTTGGACGCTGGACGATATTGAACTCAAAGATATGACTATCCGCTGGGGTGATCTGGACGATGAAGCCAAAGACCAGATACTCTCTCAATCAAAACCGTTAAATATTCGACTATTTATATCTTCTAATCTCTCCACCACGCAAATATACGATAAGGAGACCCGGGCACTTATGCCTAACTGGGCTCATACGAACTTAAGGTTAACCCCATCACTTTTTATCGGCAACTATGGCGATGATGATTTGATTTCGCAAATTGCCGACCCGGTGACCCGGAGACCCGGTATAAAATTGGGTTCCGCAGCGTGGTATAAAAATGGGAAGCAAATCATATCGGGGGTGGATAGTTGTTGGATTGGCGATGTTTCTACCAAATATGCCATTACCATCAAAGCCAACCATATCGGTCAGCACTCTCCCTATATGCGATATGGTTTTCAAGCCGTATGGGTAGATAGCAGCGGCAATGAGACGGTTGTGTCTGCGGACATACAATTTACCCAGCTTACCAATCCGGGAGCACGGGTTGTGGCGTTGGCTTATGCACCGGACGGGAATATTTTCAAAAATGGAGACACAATAAACCTGACGGCACGGTGTGACTTGTGGCGTGGCGCACAGATTGACAGTACGAATGTAGAGTATCGATGGGGCGTTAGAGATGAATCAGTCTTTGCCAACGCGCAGATGTCAACCCCAGCCGGTAAGGGTTCCTATACTATCACTTTACGCTCGGTTGCCAATATGGTGCCGGGCGGCGTATTGTATTTGATTGGAGTACACAAACACATTGTCAGCTCAGTAGACAAGCAAACCAATACCGTTACTTTGACCACTCCTTTAACACGGGACTATGTTACCAACTCAATCGTTACTACGCCGCTCTATGATGCTTGGCTCGGCCCGGGTTGGGCGGTACTGAGTGAAACCTATCCGCAGGGAGTGATTGCAGGCTGGAGGACGGGTGAGATTATCATCACTCCCGATGCTGTCCGCAATTTTGAGACTTTCAAATGTGCCATCAAGGATACGGACACAACTATTGGTAACAGTTATGCCGGGCAGGTGGTCTTCGATACCATTACCTTCACCGATATGACCGACCCGTTTATGGTAGATATTATCGGAACGAAAGGATTTGTAATCAAGAATGGGGCGAATGATATAGAAGCTAAAGCTTTGATCTACCGCTCCGGCAAAGAGACTGACACTGCCGGAGCTAACTTCCATTACAGTTGGAAGCTCTTCAACCCGGAAGGCACAGGGGTCATTTGCTCCTATCAAGGCAAACAAATCACTGTTTCAAAGACGGATATTGATACACGTGGAGCACTTATCTGCGAAATATATCAGGGATTGAACTTGATAGCTCGTGGGCAAATTTCTATTGTGGAACTTTCCGACGGTGAAGATGCGTACTCGGTACAAATCCTGACAGACAATGGAAACAGTTTTATTAACGGAGACGTAGCCACGACACTCACTGCTTATATCTATAAAGGCTCGGAAGAAATAACCCAAACTATCCCCGATAACCTATTCTGCTGGAAGAGAACATCGGACAATGCGGACGGCGACACTGTATGGAATGAACTCCATAACGGTATAGGTCGCTGTTTGATAATATCCAATGAGGATATATACCGAAGAGCAATGTTCACGTGCGAGGTAACAATTAACTAATTTATAAGAATATGGCAGTAATATCAAGAGGTCAGATTACCATAGTGGATCTGAATGATGGTAAATCCATCAATCTTTATCTGGGTAGCAATGTGGCTACCACGCAAATTTTCAATAAAGAGAATAGTTCCTATGTCCCTTCTTGGGCGGTATCTCCTTTTTTGGTTATCACACCGGAGGTCTATGTTACAGGAGTAGGCACCAATCAGGTTTCACGCCTGAAAGGGACTCCTGTTTGGAAGATTAATGGTTCGACTACGCTTTCAACATTCGGGGCAACGGCAGCTGTTGCCGCTCCTTATGCCCTGACGATTAAAAATAATATGACTGCGGTTAATCAGTTGCAGGTGGAGTGTGAAGTGACCTATGTCGATCCGGATACCACAGCTGAAACCAAGGCCAAAGCAAACATTACCTATACCAAGACTACCAACGCTGGACAGCTCATTTGTGCGATTGCTTATGCTCCGAGTGGAACCGTGTTCAAGAACGGTGATGTAACCTCACTGAAAGCTCACTGTGATATGTGGCGTGGATCTGTTATTGACAATACGAACGTGACTTATTCTTGGCAAAAATTGGGTAACGGAACGTGGACGACAATTACCTCTGCCAATGCTGAAGGTATTACAGGATACACCACCAATGAGATTACCATTCCCGAATCATCCGTGCTGAATTTTGAAAGTTTTAAATGCATTATCAAAGATACGGATACTGCATCAGGAACTTATAATACTTCGGTGAGTGATATTATCTCGTTTGCTGATATGTCAGACCCATATCAGGTAGAAATTACGGCTCCTGCAGGAACTACTCTTACAAGTGGCTTGACTTCAACAAACCTGACTGTCAATTGCTGGCAAAACGGCGTTTTGTTACCTGATTCCTTTTTTACCGGTGCCACTTGTACTTGGCGTAAATTCAATAAAATGGGAGTGGCGGATAGTGTTTGGGGAACAGCCGGGGTAAAAACAGGACGCTCATTGACCGTCACTCGTGACGAAGTGTCTGTTGCCGCTACCTTCACCGTTGAAATCAGCAAATAATGGCGGTAGTAGCGAGAGGACAAATTACAATCCGTGTAGCTACCGATACCTATGCAGTCTATCAATCTGTTGATAAGGCTGCCATTTCGTGCGACCATACGGGAAAGGTTCTCTGTACGCTTACCATTAGTTCCGTCCTTTCTGTGCAATGTGGCGATACCCCGGTTACAAATTTCAGTATCGGGGCTATTGCCACACCCGTAGGGTTCTATTCCATCACGGTCAATCAGAGTACCAAGACGGTAAGTTATACGATTTCGGGCAATAATAAGACACTGGCAGATACGGGAACTATTTCCATTCCTATCATTATCAATGGTCAGGCTTTTACCACTTCATTTGGTTGGTTCAAGGTAAAAGCCGGAGTTCCCGGCATAGATACCAACCTTTTGGATTGGGTAGCTGATTGGAATAGTGGCAAGACGATGATTGATGCACAGAGTGTCATCACTCCTAAAATCTTTGCCGGAACAAAAAACGCCAATGGCACTCTTACCGGTATGGCGATTGGTCGATTTTCACTCAGCACCCGCAATGCTTCGGGTGTTATAGCTTCCGAAACTGTCAACGGTATCTATGGGTTCAACGATGGAAAGAAAACATTTGCTATTGATGCTACGGGCAATGTGCAGTTGGGTAATGGCAATGAATACATAAGGTATAATACAACCTCAGGAAAGGTCGAGTTCGGTTCTGCTGTTGCTTTGGCGTGGGTTGGAGCAACCTATATTGATGCTAATGGTATCTTTACAGGCTCACTCTCTGCTAATTCGGTGAATGCTATTCGTATCAATGCTTCACAGATTGCCGCAGGAACAATCAGTGCTGAGAGAATCGATGTGAACGCTCTGAAAGCATCGCTTATCACGGCAGGAAACATCGAGGCACTGACATTGAATGTCGTTAGAGGTAAGATTGGTGGCTGGTCGCTTGATTCGGATTCTATCTTTCGTGGGACAAAGAACAATACACAGGGAGGGTTCACGGCTACCTCCGGTTCAATGACTATTGCCTCCAACGGAATCCGAGGATTCAAGTGGCGGTTGGAATCTACCGGAGCCGGAGCTATTGCCGGTGGTAACATCTTATGGGATGCCGCAGGCACAGTTACATTTGCCGCTTCGGTATCCCTGAACTGGACGGCTCCGATAAGTAGTATCACCACAGCCTTGGGAGGGGCTTCCTATCCTAAACTCACGCAGATTTCATCCACGGGAATTTATACAGGCACCCTTACAGCCTCACAAATTACGGCAGGAACGATTGATACGGCACGCCTGAATGTAGATGCTCTGAAAGCGACACTGATTACTGCCGGAAATATCAATGCCCTTACATTGAATGTAACCAAGGGGGTTATTGGTGGTTGGACAATTAACAGTTCCTCTATATCGGGTGGTCAAATTGTTTTAGACAAAGCCAACAAACGGGTTGTTGTTTATGGAGCATCATCGAGTGCCACAAGCGGCAACAGGGTTCAATTGTATCACAACAGCAATACGGATTTCGGACTTTTTGCCACTGATACCGTCGGAAGCACAGTTGTGCAGTTGGGTTATGTGAATCGTATTGCTGGTTGGACGATAAACGCCACTCAGATATACAAGAATAGCGTCTGTTTAGGTGCGGACGGCTCTATAACCAATGGCTCTAAGTGGCGACTGAATAATGATGGCTCTGGACAGATTGCCAGTGGTAATATTAGTTGGAATACTCTTGGAAATGTTACCTTCGGAGCATCGGTATCATTGCAGTGGAAAAATGATATAGCCAATGCACAGAAGGCAAATTTCGGCTATCCCTATTACCAATCTATCGTGATAAACGGAGATGCCAATACCTATTATCCCGTCATCATCAAAGGAGGTGACCAGAACTTTAAACGCGAGATTCTTGTTCGCAGAGCTTACAGCGAGCAAGCTCCCGATACTTGGAACACGGCATCCCATAAAGGCGGTTTGGTGCTACATCTAAAAACGAATTTCGGGGGCTGGGGAGGTATTGACTACTCGTGGGATATTTATGAGTTGTCGGAAACTTATTGCCGGATGTTTGCCGGAGCGGTTCATTGCGGCAACTATTGTATGTTTGCTATCTTTTTACGAGGTGGCGGTACGACCGGAGCCAAGTATCACCTCTATTCGAATCAGCCTTTGGTCTCTTCGGAATATAGTCCCTCACCCATTCCTGCAAGTCCGCAAATAGCCTATGATTCTGATTTGATGTTTCAGGTTGGCAGCACGACAGTGAATGCCCCGGCACCTCGTACACTGACTGAGGCTGTAGAAGAAGAGATACGTAGACGTCGGTTTATCGGCTTGGCACAAGGGAATGATTCTACATTATCTGCTCACCCATTGACTTATATTAGCAGTACAGGTATTTATACCGGCACGCTGACTGCTAATCAGGTGAATGCCGTAGGCATCAATGCTTCAAGCATCACAACAGGGACACTGAGTGCTGATCGTATCGCCGCAGAAAGCATCTCTTCCTCTAAATTGGATGCTGCCAGCATCAAAGCTAATATTATCAACACGAATTATATCAATGGTTTGAGTTGTACATTTATTCGAGGTAAAATCGGTGGCTTTACCATTGGCAGCGACAATATGACGGTTGGCACTATCGGGGCTGTCGGAGCAATGCCTATCCAGATGCGTACCACAGCTACAGGTAGCGGATACTGGTATTCTGGCGCGTATAAGCCAATGGGAATCTCAATGTTGTGGTACCAATCGTCTAATGCAGGGCACATTGTAATCGGACAAATTGCCGCAACAGGCAATACGGTCAGAACAGGATTTATGGGCATCCAGATGATGGCTTGGGATAGTACAGAGTATTTTTGTCTTTCGACCAACTACACTCGTTCCGGCAGTAAAGAGGTCTATAACCGTATAGCGGGATGGGCGTTTGATAATGCCAACATCTGGAAAAATAGTGTTTATCTCGGCTCGGACGGAAGTATATACAACGGAACTAAATGGCGGTTCAATAATGACGGTTCAGGGCGTGTTGCAAATGGCAATATTGTCTGGGATGCGGCAGGGAATGTCTCTTTCGGCTCTTCGGTATCGTTAAATTGGACTAACGCTGCCAATAGTGCTCTCAATTCTGCCAAATCCTATGCCGACACCAAGAAGGCGGAGGCCATCAGCAGTGCGGCTGCCGATGCAACGTCAAAGGCAAATGCAGCCAAGGAGTTAGCATCAGCCATGGCATACGGAAAAATACTGTTTCGAGACCCTACCTTTTTCAACGGTCATAATAGTATCAATATATATAATAACGCCGGAAATGGAACGGTTGGACTAACTCGTATATACGACAGCACCGCTCCCAATGACAGTAAATATGTGCTGCGAATTGCTAATACGGGAGCAGCCTCACCGGGTTGTGGCGGTTTTTATTTCGGCAATACCTCATCATCCAGAAAGATATTCATAACACGTATTATTGCAAAAATTCCCAGTGGCAGAACTATTCAGTGGGCCACAAACAATATCGGAAGCGGTGGAACGAGCAAGTGGCTTACGCCAAATGTCGGTACCGGAGACTGGTGTGAATATGTATATAAGGTAGTATGTGGTACAGCTAATTTCTCCAGTACCAATTTTTTCTATATAGAAGGTAGTGTTACGCTTACATGGGATTTGGCTTATGCAACCGTATTTGATGTTACTTCTGCCGAGAAATACACCACAACGATAGATTCTAATGGTATCTATACAGGAACATTAAATGCCAATCAGATTACAGCGGGAACTATCAGTGCAGACAGGATAGCGGCAGGAAGTATCAATTCGTCTAAACTGGATGCTGCGAGCATCAAAGCTGACATTATTAATACGTCATATATCAATGGACTTAGCTGTACTTTTAACAAGGGGACAATAGGCGGGTGGAATATCAACTCCGTACAGATTTACAAAAATAGTGTTGCTTTATCCTCTGACGGTTCGATTATCAACGGCACAAAATGGAGACTGAATAATGATGGTTCAGGACAGTTGGCTGGTGGAAATATCTTCTGGGATACAGCGGGTAACGTGCAGGCAAAAAATGCCATCTTTACCAATGTGCGGATAAATGGTAGTGTGCGTAATAAGTTTGTACTGAATGACTCATCCATTTGGATTGGAGGTGATACATCCAACCAACAGAATTTCAATAACTATGACAATATTGTCGCTATCCGTGGTTCGTGGGATGAGAATATAGACCTGCCGTGGACATTAGACAATAGTGGTCGACGTGTGACATTGGTAAATTACAAATGGGGAAGCAACACCACTGTGGGATATATGACAATTTATGCCCCGTCTGGTAAATACTTTTTTGAGGATGGTATCCAGAAGACATCCATCACTTTTTCACGAGAACTAATCGAACTGCTGGGATACGGGGATAGTTCCACTTTTTTGGGTTGGATAGTCATTAACCGCAGAGATATTATGACCACTAAACAATATGGCTCTTTTTCTCAAGTAATGTATTCCGGCTATGTCTCTAATGGGACGATGGTTAAGCAGAAAGGTTATGATGGTGGCAGATGTAGTTCCAGTCGATTTAGCATGGGACAATATCGAGTATATATGCCGAGAACTTTTGCAAGCGTAGATGATTATAGCGTTATGCTTACAGGAATTCAAACAAATAGTTATAATTCATTTGCGTGTTTACGATACAAAAGCAATTCTTATTTTGAAGTTTGGCTTGCCGACGATGCTTCTGCAAATGATGGAGGATTTACCTTTCAAGTTATAAGTATGGGCGATTGGTCATAATAAACTTTTCCTCTTTAAATTTTCTATTCTAATATAAATTGCAAATTATGAATATAACAAGTACAGTCTTAACAAAAACGGCGGAAGAGACTACCGCCAATGCAACCTACATTATTGAATATGTAACGGTAAACGATGTTTTAACCCGTATCAATGCCAACGTTCAGGCTACTAATGCAGACGGTGTAGAGAAATACAATGCCGGGTACATCACCTATGAGAACGGCAATATATTTTGTAATCTCAGCAGTCAGGCAAAAGCCTCATTGTTTTTTCTGGACTTTGAACGCTTCGTGGAGAAGATTAAAGGAAATGAAGGTGAAATGCAGCAAGTGGAAAACAATCTTGATCGATAACGTCTAATCATTAAGGTAAACATTAATAAAAAGTATATGGAACTAAACATCAAAGACCGGTTGTACATTCCGGTATTTCTTCCCAAAGAGGGAAATTTCAAGCAGTTTAATCTCAAAAAAGAGATTCTGAAAAAGATCGAGATTTTGGATACCGAACGCAGTGAAGTCAATCTGCGAGAAAATGAAGAGACCAAACGCATCGAATGGGATGTAGAGAAAGAGACCCCATTACTCGTGGACTTCTCTGCCGATGAGATGGAGTACTTAAAAATGGTATGTGAGAAAATCTCAGACGAGAACCTGCCTGACGATATGTGGCATTCAGTAGAAAAAATCTACGATGCGATAGCCACCAATTAAACTTATCTGCTCTATTCACTCTATTCTGCAAGAGTGAACTTAACCGCTCACTCTTAAAACAGTGGGCGGTTTTTTATTATATGACTATGGCCAGACAAGATATACAAATAAATACGGATTATGGGGAGTTGGAGACAACGGACAATATCGCGGGTAAAACTTTCTATGATTTTGTACTGCTGAGAAGCGTTGACGGGCAGGATAATGATAACTTCTGTTATGGTGAGATAATGATTCCTCGTGGTTATGAGCAACGTATTAAAGATGGTTTCCAAGCTTACATTCGTCTGCTCTATACACCTATCAGTAAAGAGTTGCGTGTGCGTCTTCGGGTGGATACCGACAATGGGGAAGTCGAATATGTTCTCAATCGAACCACCAATAGCCCATGGTATGGTGTCGTGTTATCCGAAGACAATACAATAAGAGTGTCCGAATACCGGATACTCGGTAGCGGGGAGGTGTACCGCCTGAGACTTCAAGATGGGATTTTCGAGATATACAGCGGACACGAAACCGATTTGCTAATCCAGGCATCCTTGCCACAAAACCAGAACTTTCTACTCAAAGCCTCTGCCGGAACGCTCTATCAACATCCGCTGACAGGAGTTGGATTGATTGATTTTTTGCACGGGAACTTTGAGAATAGCGGACTTGCCGCCAAGCTACAAAAGGAATTTGAAGCGGATAATATGATTGTTATAAACGCATATATGAACTCTCAAACGGGAGAATTATTATTGGAGGTCAAGGAGAAAAATGGGTAAATACAAAGTTATACAAGGACAAAACATCTACGATGTAGCACTACATATCTACGGCTCGGTGGAAGGCGTTACCGACCTAATGGTCAATAACGAAAATCTATCATTTGCTACTGATCTGAAAGCCGGAGACGAACTTATCTACTCGGACGATTACCAAATCAATAAGGAGGTGATTGCTTATTATGAAACACACGACATTACTCCCGCATCGGGAGAGCAGCACGTCTATCCGAAATCCTTCACACTGCCTAAAACCATAGAGGTCTATACTTCAAACAAAGAGATTGGAGTTGCGTTTTCGGTTTCCGGCAGTGGAAAGATAGAGATTGATTGGGGCGATAACTCAGAGGTTCAGGTCATAGTTTTATCTGGCAATGTAGAGGCGATTCAGCACCTGTTCGACTCGACTATCGGAGGAAAACGATGTATTTCACTGTATATGCAAGGATATATCAAACTGCTTGATATAAGCGAGTTGCGACCTGTCGAGCTGTATATGTTAAAACCGCTCTCGATTGAACGCTTTACATTGGATAATGCCACATTGACCATTGATGCCCTGCCGATGCTTGGCGATGTGTTTGCCATTGCGCTGGACGGATTAAAGACCCTCGATCTGACTCCTTTGGTAGGGCTTAAAAACCTGATGTCTCTTTCACTGATGCAGACCGTCTTCCGGCAACCGACTATTGATGCGTATCTCATCGGGTTGGTGGAGCGGCACGATAACCGCCGTAATTGCAAAGTGATAATGACGGTTCAGCCATCGGGGGAATACCAAGAACCACGCAAAGACAGTAATAGCCGTTACCTGCCAACTTCAGGTATGGAAGCCATCTGGGTGCTGACTCACGAAGAGGCTTGGAATGAGGGAGGCTCGTGGGAATTTATCATTAACAAAACAACTTACAAATATGAGCCGAACCATTAAACGAATATACGAAGAGGCGATTGCAGAGCGAAACAAACGTCTTGAGCTCTCGGAGTTTGAAAGCGATTCCAAATTATCCATACTGAATGGCATCACTTGGACATTCGCGGCGGTGGTGTTTAGTTTCGAGAGTATCTTGGATGTGTTCGCGATAGACATCTCTTCTGTTATCAATAACCGCATTAACGGAACGCCTACTTACTACATCAACGCTTTGCTTCAGTACCAAAATGGTGACGAATTGATGGTGCGAGAAGATGGCTTGGCGTTTGGCTATGCCAATGTGGATGAAACCAAGCAAATAATCTCGCAAGCCTCTTATTTGGAAAGTAGCAGCGATGTAAATCTGGATAATAAGCTGATTTTGAAGGTTGCCACCGGAGAAAAAGGCAACCTGCAAAGTATTCCGCAGCAAGATCTGATGATGATTCAGGCGTATATCAATAAGATAAAGTTTGCCGGAACCAGAATCGAGATAACCAGTCAGGAAGGTGATGTGTTGATACCAAAGGTCTCTGTATATCACGATGGTGCGGTATTGGAATCGGAAATGTACGATAAGATAGAGGAAAAACTCAATGAATATATGATGAATGTTAAGTTCGACTCAACTATATACGTATCGGATATCATCGCTGCAATCCGTAGTGCAGACCACGTGACGGATGTACATATCAATACAGATGCCCAACCGGAACAAGGGGTGTTTATCGCTTCGTATGATTCGGACGGGCATATCACACCCGTGAAAAAAGTGGGACGAATGACACATACATCATCCGGTTATCTCAAACAGTCCTGTGGCAATGGAGAGGAGAAAGAGGTTCCTAACTTCCGTCAGGCCATCAAACTAATACTCGATGCAGATGGTGAGATATAGATTACCTACTGACAAACTAATCAACCGCTTGGTGCCTTACTATCTGAGCGGACGCCGATATATTTTACTGCTTCAAAGTTGGGTATACCCGCTAAAGGAGCTTAACGACCGTTTTATGATGTTTGCCCGTGAGAAGCATATTGAAGCCCGAATGACCTCGCAGGTGATGTACTTCGAGTGGTTTCTCAACCACAAGTTCAGCAGCTATTTCGTGAATTCTGCCGACCAAATTTTCATCACCGAAACAACTCCGCTCGGTGTGGATATTTATCGGGAAAATGCCGTCAACAGTCGTCCGTTTACCGTTTGGAAGCAGAACGAACAGATAGCGACTACTAACCCGTTGGAGGAGCCTCGTGAGTTCTACCAGGTTGCTGAGGAGCGGAGCATTAATAAGGTTAGTTTTCTTGTAAATGTTCCAGCGATTACCATTGCTACCAAGGAGTTTGTCTATATGTTGTCCTTTATAGTTAACACATACAAGGTAGCAGGTAAGACTTATTTAATAAAGATTGACGGAGATGAGATTAAGCCAAATAATAAGACACGTATATGAAAGAATACATCGCAGAGACCGGAGGACGTTATACCTACTCCGATGACATATTGAATTTGCAGGAACTTGCCCTTAGTATGACCGCCATCTTTGGCGATTGTTCGTCATTTATCATTTCCGGTTGCGGGGTTGAAGGGGCTGTTGTCGCTCCGGGATATATCTGGTTAGGTGGAAAAGTACGCTATTTTGAAGGAACGAAAAACGCAGTGTTTCCTTACTATATCTATGAGAAGAATAATAACGAGTCGGTTGTTTACGCTAATGATGTCAACAAGCGAGGGCGTGCCTGCTACCTCTGTGCGGGAGCAACCTCTGTACCGTTGGTGGCAGATGCTGTAACAGGACAACCTCCGGCATTTTTGGAGATAACAAAAGAGTATGCACCACACCTGATTGATAAGTTCTTCGGACGGTATGCTTTGTTACTTGATAGCATATCGCAACGACAACGGGTCAAGAAAGATGTAACCTTTGCCGGTGAGGTATTGGTCGAAAAAGGGCTGAAATCATCAAAGGAGGTTACTGTGCAATCCGCGGATGGGCGTAGCTTGCGTGGTAAAATCAAGGAATCGGGAACCGTTACATTGGGTGCATATCTGAATGAATTGTTGACAGCCGAAATCGTGATGGATACAGAAGGTTCGTTTCTGTTTATGAAGGGAGCTACGGAGGTTGCAAAGTTGAGCGAAAGTGGCTTTACCTGTAATCACATCAACCTCAAAACGGGTCGTGTTGGCTCTCTGTATATACATCAAACTCATCTTATCAATATAACAGACGATACGGATGACGGCTCGGTTAATATCAACCACTCGGGATTCAATCAAGGAGCAACCCGTTACCGAACATTCAATGTATGGGATGGGAAACGCTGTTCTATACCGCTA
This sequence comes from uncultured Alistipes sp., assembly GCA_964532025.1. Classification (GTDB taxonomy): domain Bacteria; phylum Bacteroidota; class Bacteroidia; order Bacteroidales; family Rikenellaceae; genus Alistipes. The sequence continues at coordinate 25,102 of CAZHEY010000020.1, forward strand.
TTTCAGGTTGAAGGAAAAAGCAAGACAACCACCGTCAATGGAACATTAAAAGTCTGCGGTAACGGTATAGGTACTGTATTGAAAAACAACTCGTATGCAAAAAATGATATAGGACTGACTGCATACAACCAATGGCAAGACCGTGATGGCGAGACGATGGCCTCGTTGGGTTATCTTTCGGCAAAAGATAATGATTTTACACTATCCAACGTGTTGGGTAATTTGGTATTTACCCCAAACGGTTCTATCAACCTGAATGGTGATGTAAAATTGAAAGGCTCTGATATCTATTCAATATTCGTTACCCAAAAGAGTTTCACCGACGAGCTCACAAACAAAGTATCTACCGTTAAAGGCAAACAGTTATCTACTGAGGACTTCACCTCTGCTTACAAGAAAAAGCTCGATGCGATTTCGGGTGGTTCGATAAGTGGTGGCGGTGAGGGATATGTTACGGCGGAAGATGTCGCGGAAGCCCTAAAACACAAGGCGGGAGTTGCCGATAACCTAAACGATCTTTTGGATAAAGCTGTGGCACGCACCAACCTGTCTGTCTATTCAAAAAGCGAGACAGATGGGAAATATCTTACTATCAGTGGTAAATTGACCGAATTAATTAATCTCTCTGCCAGTGAGATTAATGGGATGACACCCGAAGAGGCATCGGCACGAAAGGCTGAGAAACAAGCGGAAGTTCGTAATGTGATTGATGCGGAGAAAAAAGGTATTGGCGAATTAAAGCTGACCAAGAGTCAAAACCTTGCAGACCTGTCGGACTTCATCCAAGCCCGGCAGAACCTCTCGGTCTATTCGGTATCGCAGATAGACGAGATGATGTCCGGGAAACTCGGTAATGACGGCGCATATCAAGGTGTGATATTTACTGAAACGCTAAAAAAGAAACTTGACGGCATTAAGACCGGCAACTTCGCTTACACCGATAACTTCGGTGCATCACAATCACAGGCAGAGGGTTATGCATTGATCTCCGATATAGTGAAAGAGCTAAAAAAGTATGCCCCACGCTTGTTGAACGACTACAATTCATCTGAAAAAGAGTTGGTTGCCACCAATATAGGGGTATATACGCAAACAGCTGCTGACGAGAAATTTGCATCCTTGGGTCAGCTCTTTCAGGATTATATCACCCATCTGGTTAAAAGTGGCAAAACGACCGCTCAGGCACAACAAATGATGCGTGACAAGTTCGATGTATTATCAAAAAAGGAGGTTGTTGATACCTACCTGCGCAAAGATGGTAAACTCTCTGATTTGGCTCTACCTAACGCCGATGCCAAGAAACTGGCGTGCCGCAATCTGGGAGCCGCCTATGCAGAGGAGTATCAGACCAAATTGCCTGATACGGGTTGGTTGCAGATGAACAATTCCGGGAGCGGGACAGATACCCGACAACTGTTTGTTCGTCAGATTGGCAATATAGTATCGATTCAGGGAATTATTAATACAGCTTCCAGAGATGGTGGGAATATGGGTGGTATTGTAGCTGTTATCCCGAATCAAATTCAGCCTCCAAAATATGGGATTCGTTGTTCTCACGCAGAGTTTAATGACGACCATAAATATAACCGAGGTGCGTGGTTTAAGATATTCGCCGGAGGACGTAATATTCATATCTACGAAAGTGGTTGGTATGGAGCAGTTACCGAGATTAATTTCACCTATTTTGTTTAATAACGACTAATATGAGAAGAGTAAACATTCAAGCAGACGTGGAGAGCAGGCGCAATATCGCCGCCGCAACCCCTGTCGTTTCGGTCGCAGTACCGGAAACAGTAACAGAAACAAGTAATAACCAAGAAGATGGCAAAACCAAAGAAGTTGAAGGGAGCACGGATAACACTCCCGTCGGAATCGTGTCCGACACCCCGCCGAAAAAAGGACGGAAGACCAAAGGGGACACTGAAAAAGTATAAGTTTGAAGAGACCCGACTGGGCTTTATGCTCAAGTATGAACTCCCTGCTCTCTATGAGATTATTATGCAAATGACCCCCAAAGGTGTTTTTGTTGAACCCACGATGCGAACCATCTGTGTGGTATGTTCAGCTTCAAATGACCCTGCGCTGAAAAAACCTAAATTTCTTCGTTATTTGGAAGAGTATCGACACAAAGGTATTTGCTGCAACCGTCCTAAAAGATTAACAGCAAAGAGAGAGCAATTTTATACGAAAATGCACGAAAAAAAGCTCAATCTGTATATCCAGAGAAACGAGGATAAAGTACAGAGAATGAGGTTAGAAATAAAGCAAAAAAGTAAGAAAAGCCATTGTGGAGACGATTAAGTTTTGTACATTTGCAGATATATTGGCTGTTCTTGCCGATACTTATTTGACTGAGGCGCCTTGTCGCCGAGTGAACTAAGGAGCTTTTCCGCTCCGATTTCCTCCCATATTATAAATTGATTGTTAGCTGAAACAGACGGTGAAACCGAACCTGCCTGTTGTATTTGATTAGATTGCTTCGGGCAGTTTAATTTTTACACTATTGCAACTATGCAAGACAATTTTGAGGAAAAAGACCAACCCGTGATGTCGGTCGAAGAGATGTTTTTAGCATCGCAAGAAAGTTATGAAGAGGCGCAGACCCGTGCCCTCGAAGAGAACAAATCCTTTGCGAAAACGGAGTTCTTCCGTATGGATAAGTTGGGGACTTATCGCCTTCGTATCCTCCCCATTGCACCTAATCGTGACGGCACCAGTGACCGTAGAAGCTACGAGTACCCTGTTCGTCAACTACTGATGGAGCTGGAAAAACCAGTTACGGGTAATGGCAAGATAACATCTATGTATGTTACGGTTCCTCGCACTACTGATGCCGGGTTTTCAGTTGATTTAATTGACACCTACCGTAAATTAGCGGTTGCAGAGGCACAAAGTCGAGGAGATGAGAAATTAGCCGAGAAGATCGGCGGCGGTTCATTCGGCGGTGGATTAAAATTCAACTATGGACACGCTATGTACGTGCTCGATTTGAGTGAACGTGCCAAGGGGTTTCAACTACTTACGCTTTCTCACGCCCAGTTCAAAGAGCTCGATGAACGTAAATTCAAACTCTGGCAGAAGAAGTTACAGAAATCTCCAGGCTTCCCGTGCCCTATCAGTTCCGTGTACAATGCCTATCCTGTGGAGATTGAGAAGAAAAAAAACGGAAACAAGACCGAGTATTCCATCGAGATTGACAACGAGTCGGATAACGAAGCTTTGACAGCGGACGAACTGACCAAGTTGATGTCTGCGACACGTATTCCCGAAATCATCTACCGTTATTCTCGCTATCAATATGAGGCAACGCTCGAATACCTTAAACAGTGTGATGCTAAATATGGTATGTCGATTCTCTCGGATAGAGATATGCTCTCGACCATTGAGACATTGGGCTCGGAACTCCCGAAGGAGGACACCAGCTCCTTCTCATTCGACAAACGCACCAAAGATGCCAAGGAGAATGCCTCGAATGGCGCTGGATTATTGTTGGACGACCTTTTCAACCGCTACGATACATTGCAGGAGAAAGGATTGTCGGACAAGACCGAAGAGGGACAAGAGCTACGTGGATTGATCCGCACCTTTATCGAGCAGGAGAAACTATCGGTTCGTATCACACGATCAACATCAAACAAAGAGCTTCTTAACCTAATTGAGGAGGCGTTAGAGGCAGACCCCGAGGCGGAAGCCCAGCAAGTTCCAACGCCTGAGCCTGTACCTGAACAAGAGGATGAGGCAGCAACTGAATCAACTGAACGTCGTCGCCGTAGATAAGCGATAATCACAGATTATTTATTCACAAAGTCTTGGAGAAGGTAGCCTAAAACTACCTTTTCCATTACTCTTATACGCTTATTATGGCAGATAAAAGTTATCCGTGCCTACTTCTGATGAATGATTTGCACATCGGTAAAGAAAATATTCCTGAATTTACAGCAAACTGGAATGAGGCACTTTCGATATGTGAAAAGATGAATGTAAATGAGATTGCTATCGGTGGTGATTTGTTTCTCTCCCGTGCTTCTCAAACCCTTGATATATTACTGGCCGTTCACGACTGCCTGATGTCCGCTGCCGAGCGTGGCATCCGTGTGGTGCTTGCCAACGGCAACCACGATTTGATTAACCCCGAATCCGTGCGTGGTTACTGCCATATTTTTGCCCCGTACAACAATGTGCTGGTGGCAGATAACTACCTTTCGCTACCCATTGGTGGCGGAGAGTATGCCTTGTTGCACCTGATTCCCTACTTTCCCGAAGACGGTAGTTTCTGCGAAAAATTGTCTGAGGTAAAACAGAATGGCATCGATCCCTCTAAAAAGAATTTTCTCTATATACACGAAGGGATAAATGGTGCTTTGTCGCAACCCAGCGAGAAGGAGCTTCCGGCAAATATCTTCGATGAGTTCGAACGTGTGTTTGTGGCACACTATCACAATCGTTGCGTTATTCCTAAGACTCGTATCGAGTATATCGGTTCTTCCCGTCAGCATAACTTCGGCGAGGATGAACAGAAGGGATATACAGTCTTGTATAGTGATGGCACACACGAATTTATCCAGAATCGAGCCAACGTACGCTACAAAGTAATCGACATCGATGACGACAAGGTAGATATCCATCTGACCGACCTGTTAGATGAGTTAAAAGGAACCGGGCGTTATCGTACCAAGGTAAGAGTTCACTCCACCTCTGCCAAGGCTTCGAGCATTGACAAGGCAAAGCTATTGGAAGCAGGGGCATCAAAGGTGGAGGTAATAACGGAGGATTCAGAGCACGCTGATGTGGCTGCCTCTTCCCTGTTTGAAAAGTTCGACAGCTGCAAGATCCGCGAAACATACGCCGAGTTTTGTCGCGAAAAAGAGATCGAGGATGTTGAACTTGGATTGTCTTACCTCTCTAAAATCAGCTAATCATGTGGAAATTAAATAGAATTATCGCACAGAACTTATGTGCTTTCAAAGAGTTGGATTACACACTCTTACAGGGTGTAACCACGCTCATCTTTGGTGATAACCGGGACAACGAGAGTCAACGCTCTAATGGTTCCGGTAAATCCGCTCTTTTGGAGTGCATCGCTATCGGTATTACCGGCTCGCCACTTCGCAAAATCAAGAATGAAGAGATTGTAAACGACTCTGCCGATGAGTGCTATGTGTCGTTGGAGTTTTCCAACAGTTCCTCAAGTGAGGTATTCACCATCGAGAGAAGTCTTTACCGAAAAGGAGCTTCAGGGGTTCGTTGCGTAATCGAACGAGGCGGTAAAACCGTAACTACAGATGAGGCGGTGCAACACTCGGTCGATGGCTATAATAAATATATCCTTGAAAAACTGGGTATTACCCGAGATGAGCTCTTTAATAACTTTATCCTCTCGAAGCATCGCTACGAGGATTTTCTATCCAGTTCCGACAAGGAGAAGAAAGAGATTATCAACCGTTTCAGCAATGGCATTGTGGTCGATGAGGCTATTGCCAAGATTGCCGAAGATTTAGCTCCTATCGAACAAGAGTTGCACGAAGTTGACTTGGAGGTGGCCGGTTTGGATGGACGCGTCGAGATGCTTGTAGAGCAAATTAAGCAGGAGGAGAATAGTACGCAGGAACGATCCAAAAGTAAGATGGAGAAGATTGCTACTATAGAGAAAAACATTACAGACAAACGAGAACTGCTTCGCGGAATGAGTGTTCAGGTTGATGCTGCCTGTGATGTATTGGCTACACTCGATACTGCTGATAAAGAGATTCAGATGCTTGAAAACAGCGATGAATCTCTTGAAATATGTTTAAACGGTATTGAAATGCTCATAAAGCCATTCGGTAAACTAACTGATTGGAATAGTGTCTTGAAGAATAAAACAAGCGAACTTACTCTGGCTCAACAAGAACAAGCTTCACTCTCAGATGAGATTGAGGCACTTGAAGATGACGTTAAAAAACAGACACAGGCTTGTGAGAGAGTAAAATCTCAGCACACTCAATTTGTGGCTAATGCGACGATTAAAAGTGAAAAGTTCAAACAGAAACTGTCTGATTTGGAGAAAGAGATGCAACAGGCGAATAAACGCTGCAATTCACTACTCGAAAAGAGACGTTTACATAGCTCTGCCATCGAATCGCTCAAGAATAAGATTGCGGGTGTCATCATCTGTCCACGTTGTGAGTTTGAGTTCGTGGCTTCGGACAGTTCATTTGATGTGGTACAAGGTGAAAAGGAGCTGGAACAACTACAGTCCGAATTGGAGCTAACCATTCAAAAACGTACCGAAACCGAGAAAACCATTGTCTTTATCGAGCAAGACCAGAAGGAGATTCAACAAGCACGCCGTAAACTCAATACCGATAATAGCGAATGGCTTACCAAAGTAGACTTGGCAGAGAAAGAGCTCCAAACCTTGAACTTCAAGTTGGATTCCATACAACGAAAGAGCAGACAGTTATCCGACAGGATAGTCACCATTCAAAGTGACATAGAGAACACTCGCCGTAAGATGTTCGATGAGGCGTATGAGATTGTGGACTCGGAAACCACTGTGCGAAAACGTGATATTAAGAGATTGAAAGAAGATATTGCAGCGACAGAAAGCTCTATCGAAACTTTATACACCACCATTGGAGAGATTAACAACACCTCGCCAGATGAGGTAATTGTGTCATTGAAAACATCGCTCAAAACCTATCGTAAAAAGTCGGAAGAGGTACTGAAAGAGAAAACCGAGATTGAGAAAGAACTTGGTAGCCTGCAAGAACAGCAGCAGCGGTTCGGACAATTTAAGTCATACCTTGCCAACACGAAAATAGAGGCATTAAGCAAGATAACCAATGAGTTTTTAGAGAGCATCGGCAGTGATATCCGGATTAACTTTTCGGGTTATACAACCCTGAAAACCGGCAAGGTGAGAGAAAAAATCTCTATTTCCATCCTACGTGACGGCATTGACTGTGGCTCATTTGGGAAACTGAGTGCAGGAGAATCTGCACGCCTGCAACTCGCTTCAATCCTCGCCATGCAAAAGTTGGTTAATAGTAACTGTGATGACGACAAAGGATTAGATCTCTTGGTGTTGGATGAAATTCTCAGTGCGGTTGACGAAGAAGGACTCGCGAAGATGTTTGAATCATTAAACAAACTGGGAATTACCGCACTTGTAGTTTCTCACGGTCACGTCAGTGAGTCATATCCGAATACATTAACAATCAGAAAAGAGAATGGGGAGTCAAGAATTGTGTAAGCAGCAGGTTTTGGGGTTGGATATCGCTACTATGTGTGGATATTATTCAGCCCACGAATCTGGAGCCTGGAACTTCTATGAGTCCAAAGCTCGTAACGACAACAAGCAGCATAAGGCATTTCGTGATACTTTGATTGACTTTATTACGCGGCACGGCATTCGACAAGTAGTCGCCGAGGATGTCAATGTGAACAACCACTTTGTTGATATGAGAAAGTTATCAGAGTTTCGGGGCATTCTCTTGGAGGTATGCGATGAACTGAATCTACCGGAGCCTGTATTCCTGAACGTGATGAGCATTAAGAAATACGCTACGGGAAATGGTAGAGCTACCAAACTCGATATGATTAACGCTTGTGTCGAGAGGTACAACTACCGCCCTCGAACCGATGATGAAGCAGACGCCTTCTGGGTGTATACGTATTACTGCCACAAGTACCGCATTTTCTAATCATTTGAACGTTGCAAGAAGATATTTTAGATTGATGAATTGACGCGCATTAGCTGACAGATTGAGACGTAGTTTTTTGTTTCACCTGCCAGGCAAGAGCGTGTGAAAAAACAATCAATACCCTCTGAGCGTGATTTAGACCCGAAGTCGATCAAGCGCAGAACAGAACTTTTTACAAAGTATATCTTGCCTCATAAGAGGCTGATATATAGTATATGTATCAAATATACATTCGAGGATAGCGACATCGAAGATAATTACAGCGAGGTGCTTCTTAATTTCTTCCGCTACATCGAGAGTTACAATCCGGAGCGACAACTCAAAAGTTGGATATATGCCGTCGCACAACGGCACGTGTTCGACTTGAACAAACGTAATTCGCTGATGAAGGTCAGCGATAATGTGGATGTGGTAAATCTTCCCGACGTGGAAGATAACGGACACGTCAGTGGCAACTGTCTGGGAATGGATAATTACCAACAGTACTACAAAGACGATATTCTGGAAGCTTTGGATAAACTGGCTCCGATTCATAAAGAGGCTTTGTTGCTCCAACAGGCAGGCTATAAGTTGGAGGAGATTGTTGAAATCTCCTTTCAAAACGGTAATCTGAAGTCCAAGAATATGGACACGATAAAGAGCCGGATATTCTTAGCCAAAAAGCAGATGCGAACCCTTATAACACGAGACGGCGATGCAAGAGAAGAGTAAACTCGCGAGCCGCCTATTCGTGCTATTGGTGCGTCTGAGCGTGCAATCCTCTTTTATAATGCCGGGGGGCAGGTTGGCCGAGAAACAGATTGATGATGCGATAGAGTGCCTGACCAAGCATTACGGGGAGGTGGGTTTGGAACGCATTGTCGATTACTGCGTCTATCAGGTACATCGAATCTCAGGATTCGGAAGTGCTTATATGCCCCGTTGGAGGCTCTCGCACTCGTTCGGAACAAATACCGTGAAGCGATTTATAGCTCGCAAGCCGGGGCAGAAATATTATGAGGACAAATGGTTAGCCGACCACAGATTGACACGTGAGGATCTGCTTCAATATATTGAAGATAGGAGCACGCACCCCCTGTTTCGATTTATCTATCCTGATTATGAAGATGCCACCAAACGCCGTGCACTATCATCTGTTGTCGGTTACTATATCTGTGGAGCATCGACCCTTCTTTGGACTCCTTTTTCCAAAGTTTGTCAGAGCTGTGCCAAATCGCAGGCGTGCAAGGTAAGAACCCAAAAGTTATACCCGGAGATTTACCGTCTTCGGGTAGCGGAGTTTAACGGGAAGGAGGTGCATCGTGGCTAAACCTAAAACCAATCCATTGAGCGTTGAATTTCTGTACGAGTTGTACGCTACTGCCCTGCAAAGTGATTCCGTTTGCGGGGTGCTGGTGCAGTATATGGAGAAGGAATTTTTGCCCGACCGCTCGTTTCAGCGTATCCAAGAGGTGGTGGCCAACCATTATCGCAACTACAAGAACCCACCAACATACGCTGTACTTTCTCAGGCGTTCAGCACGGATTACGATGCCATAGAGCTGATAAATACCTTTCAGGAATATGATATTGACACCTCGTCGGAAGCGGTGTTGGATATGTTTGAATCCTACATCAAGGGAGTCAGATTGCAAAACGTCTATTCGGAGGTTGGCAAACTCTACAACCAGAGTAAACAGGATAAAGCCCAAGAGTTACTCAAAGAGTATGCCGAGTGGCTTTCGGGCTTTACACTAAAATCCTCTGCCTTTGTCGATGTGGCCAAGACCTTTACCGAGCGGTTTCGTCAGAACCAAGCCAAAGAACGTGAGGAGCAGAACTCTTCGATGCCACAAGTGACACGGTTTTATGTACCGTATCTGGATGCCTTGAACGGTGGTCGTAACCTGCGTGGTCAACTTACCTGCTTCCTAGCTTCTACCGGTGTGGGTAAATCCCACATCGTGAAACATATCGGTATTCGTGCTGATATTGACGATGGGTTACATATTCTACATTTCCAGTTGGAGGGTTCTGAGGAAGAAGCACTGAACGCCTATTCTGGTGGTCTGGTGTCGAAAAACGCCTATTACTTCGAGCGAGGTAAAATTTCAGAGGTGGAGATGCGCCAATTCGAACGGATGGTGGAGGCTTTGAGTGGTTCGATCACCGTGCGCTGCTTTCCACGATTCAATGCTCGTGTCTCAACGCTTGATATTAAGAATGGCATTGCCGAGTACCGCAAAACGACAGGTCGCAACCCCGATATTGTGATTATCGACTCCATGGATCTGCTGACCGATGCCAGCCGCCGACAATGGAACGCCGAGCACGAACGGAGTAAACGTATTGCCGTAGCCAACGACCTAAAAGACCTTGCTGCTGATGAGAAGGTGTGGATGGTGGTCACTTATCAGGCGACTATTGAAAATCGGGACTGGCTCAACAATGAAAACAATGTACTTACCGAGTATAACTGCTCTGAGGCAAAGGGATTGGCTCGTCCGTGTACTCACCTGATTTCGCTGAACCAATCCTCGGCAGAGCGACAGGAGGATGTAATGCGGTTACATATAGCCAAGAGCCGCTTTTTTAAGAAAGGCGACACCATCAAGATAGCTACCGACTACGACAACGAGATATTCTGCGACTTCCAGCGCACTTTTTCATTAAACACTTAGGCGATATGAATAAGCAAGAAACCGAATTCATAATAGCGGAGATTACCCGCCATTTGGGAGCCAAACGAGATGGTGGTAATAAGAACCTCATTGCCCGTTGTCCCTATTGCGGCAAAGAGGGCAAGTATGGCATCTATATCGGCAAAGAAACCCTTCGTAAAAAGCCGTTTATGGCACATTGTTTCAGCTGCGGACGCTCCACGCTGACACTGGATAAGTTGCTCGAAGAGATTGGCAAAGCCGACCTTATGGTAACACCAACTGTTGACCTCTTCACGCCTCTGGATGAGCATTTGTTGTTCCCGCTCGATAACGATCTGGAGATAGACGACACATTGGGAATAGTGGAACTGCCGGACTTTTACAAACGAGTTTATACGCATCCCTATCTCAAAGAGAGAGGCTTTGTGTATGACGATTATGAAGCTTTCCCGGTGGGGATTACCGGAGGACTGAACCGACGATACGATGACTATGTGGTCTTTCCGGTGATAGACTCCGGTGATGTGGTGGGCTATGTCGCCCGTCATACTTGGTCAAAAGAGGAAATCGACACCTATAACCGCAAAGCCAAACGAACCGGAGAGTATCAGATACGCCGTTTTAATAACTCCACGCAGAATGATTTTGTGAAGCTGCTCTATAACTACGACGCGGTGATAGAGGATCAAACCGACACGGTTATACTGGTTGAAGGAATTTTTGATGTGCTAGCCCTCACTCGCAAGCTGGAACTCTACGATAATCCTCATTTTGTGGCCGTGGCGACTTTCGGCAAGAAGGTATCACAGGTACAGATTTACAAACTTCAAACCAAAGGTGTAAGAACTGTGGTGTTGGGCTTTGACGGCGATGCGGTTTCTGCCATCAAACAAACCGCTACCGAGTTGTCTCAATATTTTGAGGTATTCATCGCCGATATTGCAGACCCCACGAAGGACTGGCAAGATTTGACCTATGCCGAGATTTTTGAGATTTTCTCTCAGCATCTGAAAACGCCATTGGAATATAAACTATCAAAATTACAGGAATAATGAATGAGCTAATTGCATGGCTGGAAGCAAATCGAATATGTTTTCGGCAGATTGACAATGAATTGATTGAGATAGATGATTTTGGAAAGATGTTATTGGCTGACCTCTCCGGAGTAAGTTCCATATTCAAAGCCAATGACTACGGGATCAGGTTTAATCTGATGGAGTCGCCCGATGTACTGATGCAGGAGGAAATCTATTATGTAGCTTTTCCGTTCGGTAACAGCTTCTACTACTACGACCTGCGCGAGGAGTTTCGCTTTAACCTGCTTCGCTACATTGGCAAGCGGCAACCGACACGATTGGATGTGCCTTTTGTGAATTTGGGCGTACATACCCCCTTTGAACTACTGAATGGTTCGGGTGATGTGGCCGACTGGGTGCGAAAAGCCAAATATCTGGGGCATACGGCTCTCGGTATTTGCGATTACAACACGATGGCCGCCACGCTTACCCTACAAAAAGAGTGTATCAAAGCGGAGTTGAAACAGGTTTTCGGCTATTCATTCACGCTGAATCACCTTGACGAGAAAGTAGAGATGAAAATCTACGCTCTCAATCAGGTGGGGCTTCGTAATATGCTCCGTATTCAAAAAACCATTATGGTAGACAGCGAACCACATACAATAACGCTCAGGCAACTACTTGACTATGCTGATGGACTTGCACTCGTGTTTGGGAAGCGTTCCGGAGGGTGGCTTAACCTGAATCGACACATCATATCGATGCTGAAAGATGTCTTTGGTAAACTCTATTTTCAGGTGGATTTATCGGAGTACAAAGCCGAGCGTATTGATGTGGAGGTGTTGCAATCGGTGAAGTGCTTCTTTGAGAATTTTGCCGACCCCGTAACCTTTTCATTCGACATTGAGCCTATACTGATATGTGATTGCTACTACCTTGACAAGGAGGATGCCAGAAACAAAATCATCCTGAACAAAATTGCCACCGGAGCGGCGCACGAGCAGAGTAATGAGCAGTGTTTTAAAGATGTGGATGAGCATTTTGCAGTTATTGAACCGCTGTTTAGCGACACGTGGGACGTGAATGCTCTATTTAAAAGAATGTGTAGAGCCACAGTAGAGATAGCAGAGGCAGCGGAAGCCGCTTATGAGACCGACCGTAACTTTATGCCGAGATATGATATGACCAATGAAGAGATACAAAGATACGGTGATCGACATAAAATGTTTCTCTCTCTGTTGGAAGAGGGATTTGAACGATTGGTTCCCAAGGGAGAGGAAGAGGTGTATCGTCAGCGGCTGGGACACGAAATTTATATTCTGGAATCGACAGACAACGTGGATTACTGCTTGGTTCAATATGACACTGTGAACTGGGCGCGAGCCAATGGTATTTTAGTCGGGTGCGGAAGAGGTAGTGCCGGTGGTAGCTTGGCGCTGTTCCTGATGGGTATTACACTTATCGACCCTATAAAGTACAACCTGCTTTTTGAACGCTTCTTGCTTCCCGAACGTGCGGGGCTTTATCCGGCTCAAACAACACGGCTTGTAGGTGAGATAGAATCCGCCGCTTACGTGGAGGTGTCACTTGAAAATGGTAAGGTACTGAAGTTTGATAAGGATGCTCAACTGCTCGTAAAACGAGAGGATGCAGAATTAGTGATATATGCAGATCAATTGAAGGATGGTGACGACTTAGTGCTTGACCATAAAGATTTTTTGTGGACAATAAACTATTTCGAACATGACAGACAACATAACGCTCTATAATGGCGACTGCTTGGAGATAATGCCCCGCCTTGCCCGGCAAGGAGTTAAGGTCGATATGATTCTTTGCGACTTGCCATACGGGGTAACGAATCACAAAGACGATAAACCACTTCCTTTTGACAAACTTTGGGAGTGTTACGATGCCATCATCTCGGATAATGGGGTGATAGTTCTCTTTGCCCAAGGCGAATTTTATGTGGATCTGGTGAACAGCAACCGTAAGATGTTTAAGTATGACCTCATTTGGGATAAGCAGCTGTCAACTGGGTTTCTGAATGCTAACCGTATGCCGCTAAGACGCCACGAGAGTATTGCCGTGTTCTATAAAAAGGCTCCTGTTTACAATCCTCAAAAAAGTATTGGCGAGCCAAGCCACGGCAAAGGAACGAAGTACAAAACGCAGAAGACTGTAAATCAAAATTATGGAAAGTATAAGCCCGTAGAAACGGAAATAAGTACTCTTAAACATCCCACCAGCATCATCACTTTTCAGAAACCGCACCCAAGTAAGTGCGTGCATCGGACTCAAAAGCCTATCACTCTTTTGGAGTATCTTATCAGAACCTATACAAATGAGGGTATGATAGTACTTGATAACTGTATGGGCTCCGGCTCAACAGGAGTAGCCTGTGGCAACACAGGGCGTATGTTTATCGGCATCGAAAAGGATGACGCAATTTTCCAAACAGCAAAAAACAGATTGTCAGTATGAAAATCATTGATATAAAGCAAAAAGGTAGCAACACTTCTGTCAAGGTACTCGATAGTTGTGTCTGCGATGGTTATCTGCAAGGTTCGGCTGGTTCACTTGCGGATGTCGACATCGACTTTCAGGCAGACCGCAGAGGTGAAGTGAAGGAGTATCTGGAACGCCGCTACAATGTAAATGGGCAACAACGTGTGTTCTCTGCCGGGACACTCACGACACTAAAAATCAAGGCAGCCATCAAAGATGTAGCTCGTGTACACCGTGTACCTCTCAGCATCGTGAACTATATTACAGCCATCTTCGAAGACGACAAGATGAGTTGGGGAGACCTATTTAAGCTGGCTGCCACGAATAAGAAGGTGCATAAGTTTATTCAGGACTACCCGCAAGTAATAGAGGATATCCGTCCGCTGATGGGACAACCACGCTCGGCATCTGTACACGCTTCGGCAATCCTGATAACTCCTCAAACCAAGGACGGCGAAGAGATGGAGTGCTTTGATTACACACCCATCAAGCGAGTGGATGATATGCTCGTCTCTGAATTTGACGGCTATTCACTCGATGAGGTGGGGCTGCTTAAAAACGACTGTTTGGGCATCAAGGAGCTATCAAAAATTCAATCGACCATCAACGAGTGTAATCGAGTTTACCGTGCAGAAATCTCGTTTGAAGAGATTGTAAAAGGTAAACTAAATGATCCGAAAGTATATGAGATACTCTCTAATGGATTTAGCCAAAACGTCTTTCAGTTCTCGGGTAGAGGTATGACCAAGTTCCTAATGGATATGCACCCGGATTGTATCGGAGACCTTATTGCCGCCGCAGCTCTCTATCGTCCGGCTCCTATAGAAGCCGGTTCTACCGAGAAGTATTTGGTTTACAAGCGTGGAGAGGTGGCTCCGGTCTATCTTTGGGGAACCTATGAGGCGTTGAAAGATACATACGGATTGATTGTGATGCAAGAACAGGTTGCTCAAATTGCTCGTGAAGTAGGTGGTTTTTCTTTGGGAGATGGTGTCAATTTGGTAAAACTCATCTCTAAGAAGCGGATGGATAAGATTCACGCGATGAAGGAGCGGTTTATGTCGGGCGCAAAAGAGCGAGGATGTCCCAAAGAAGATGCCATAAAGATATGGGATGTAATACAACTGTCTGGTTCATACTTATTTAACAAGTCTCACGCCACCGCATACGCCATTACTGCATATGTGGGGGCATTCCTTAAAGCCAACTATCCGACTGCTTTTTACACCGTTGCCCTGCAATGGGCGGACGACAAAGAGGTTCCTGCTTTGATGTCGGAAATGGAGCAATGTTCTGGGGCGAAGATTGTACCGCCGGACGTGAATGTTTCGGATGTGAAGTTTTTTACAAACTATAAAACCGATGAGATATTCTGGTCACTCTCCCGCATTAAGATGCTCGGAGTAAAAGCCGTGGAGTATATTATCTCCGAACGGAACCGAGGAGGAGATTTTACATCCATAGAGAACTTCATTCATCGCATATTCCGCTACAAGCTGAAAAAATACAGCTATTGGGACGACCCGGATAATGCGGACGAAGTAACACGTGTCCCAGTCAATGCTCGCCACGTGAAGAATATGATTCTTGCCGGGTGCTTTGATCATATAGAGCAGATAGAAACTATAACAGACAGATACAATATTGTGAAGCGTGCTGCACAAGAGTTAGGTTTTGAACTTTCGGAGAAAGATTTTCCTCGTGACCTACTTGATAAGCATTATTACTGGTCGATGCAACAGATAGCCGTTTCGGGTATCGGTTCGATTGATTATCGAAGGATTTTCGATGCTTCACAGACCAAGCCCAAAGTAAAAGGTAAAGCCTCTTGGATGGAACTTCGCAGTGCAATGGACTTGGATAATGAAGGTAAGCGTATTGTGGTTTGTGCCACCGTTACAGAAGTAGAGGAGAAATCGTATAAGGACAAGATAAGCGGTGAGAAAAAACGGTTTGCCAAACTGACCCTTCAGCAGAATAACGACCTGATGGAACTGGTCTGTTGGAGCGATTTTCTTGGCGATTTCAAAACTCCAATTACCTCTCTCAAAGACAAAGTGATTATCGTTTCCGCCATCATTAAGTATAGTGACTACACGGGAACGAACAGTTTGAATACTCATAAAACATCTATCATGGAACAAATGTAAATGAAACCCACCATCATTGCCATTGTGGGAGCTTCCGGTTCGGGCAAGACCTATCTTTCGAAGCTTCTGCAAAATGAATTGAACGTATTCCTTATCGTGTCATACACCACACGTTCGCCACGAGAGGATGAGATTGAGGGCTTGGATCACTATTACATTGAAAATGCACACCGTTTCTCACACTCCCGGATGCTTTCTTACACCCGTTTTGCCGAGCATGAGTATTTCGCACTCGAAGAGCAAGTGCCGCCACAAAAGCATTGTGCTTATGTGGTAGATGAGCGAGGTTTAAAGTTCTTGAAAGAGACGAAGATCCATAAGTTTAATATTATCTCCATCCGTGTGGAATCCACAATTGAAACATTGATTAAAAGAGGCATTGCACCAAATAGAATTAAACGTGATGAAGATAGGACACCGCTACCTCTTGATTATTACGATTTCGTGATTGAGAACAACGGCACGCTCGAAGAGTTTGAGAATAAGATACGTGAAACCTATAAAACGATTCAGCAATGGCAGCACCAAAAGTAGAACCTAAGATATATACAGCCATCGTACTGGATTTCGAGACAGGAGGATTGACCTGCACTGACTCAGCCTGCACACAGTTGGCTATGCAAGCCGTGAGGATGGATACGTGGGAGGTGTTGGAGCGATACGAAAAGTACATAACTCCATACAACAAGCTGGAACTTGGAGGTACACCCAAACGCAAGGTGTTAAAGACCCGTCAAACGCTTTTCGAGGAAGAACAAGGTGTCCCGATGAAATACGAGGCAGTTGCCTTGACTTATTCTGGTATTACGATGGAGACCTTAAACCTGCTTGGTGTTGATATCAAAGAGGTGGCAAGTAGTGTGATTGAGTTTGCCAAACGCAATATCTTGAGCAAGGGACACCAATGCAAACCCATACTCATCGGTCAGAACATCACATTTGATATCGGGTTCTTGCAACAAATGATGAACTATGCCGGATTAGCAAAAGAGTTCGAAAAGGTATTTGCCGGAACGACCGACTTCTACGGTAATTTCCAGCCTCACTATATCGATACCATTGACTTGGGACGGCTGGCCTTTGCCCATATGCCGGAGGTAACATCTTACAAGTTAGAATTACTCTCTGAACGGTTAGGTATTGAGCTCGACGATGCTCACGATGCAGGTGCCGACGTAACGGCAACGCTGAACGTGGCAGCCGTATGTTCAGCCAGATTACGTCAGGAAGGTGGCGAGGTCACTATTGCGAAAAAAGAGAAAACACGTGCTCACTTTAAGATTTAGAACAATGGAAGAAAACAAGAAAGTTACGTTTGACACGTCGGAGAGAATAACCTACGGGGCAATGAATTACGACGGCACGGAGATGATGGCCGTAATCTCGGGTTATGATCTCAATATCGCCTTTAATATGCGTACCATCAACTCACTGTCCGATGCCGAAGCTGCCGCCAACGCATTGGCACAAGTGTTCTATGAGCTACTGATGGAGCAGTTAATTGAAGAAAAATCTCATCTGATTAAACCTCCACCGGAAGAAACCGCTATTCCTTAGTATATAAGACAAACAATGGAAGAGAAAGATATAAAATTAACCAATGCTGAAATCGAGTTCTGTGAACTCTTTGTCGACGGTGACAAGGAGTTTGCAGGACAAGCCGAGGCGTGTTACAGGGAGGTGTTTGGCGAGGATAAGAAAAACATCCCCCTTGCTGCACGCCGTCTGTTTGCCAAGGAGCACATCACCTCCTATATCAAGGAGTTGATTGCACGAAGAGATATAGACATCGAAGCAGCAGCTGTAAAACTACAAGTTTCCGAGACACTGAAAGCCGTGATGTCGGAGACTGCCAAAGGTGAGTATGTGGATAAGTTCGGTGTGCCTCTCTCTCCGGCTCCTCTTCGTGCCGTATCGGTTAATGCGGCCAAAGCTCTGATGGAGATTTATCCTATCAAACACGTTCAGAACCAATTAGGCAAAGGCGGCAATGAAAACGGTAATATCATTTTCAATGTCATTGTACCACAAACACCACCTTCCAATGAAACCGAAGATTAGCCGAAAAACAGCTGAGAGACTGGTTTATATCCTGATTATCATCAGTCTGGTATTATACGGAATATTAAAAGATTCGGCAGCAGCAAACACCCTTATTAGGGCGGTAAAAGAAGCATTTTTAATTTTAATTCAATAATAACAGTATGACATCACTCAGAGACTTTCTAACCAACAACATCCGCTCACTCATTGTAATCGTTTCCTTTATTGCAACGATGTATGTACAGCACATTAATAACACCACTCAAATTCAGGAACTTACTTCTCAATGCAAGGCTCTGGAATTGAAAATAGCCGATCAGTATGACCGAATTGATGCCATCAAGCTCGACAAAGCTGTGTTTGAGGCTACTATGACACAATTTGTATCTATTCAAACAGATTTACGTGAGATGCGAGCAGATATAAAGGAACTGCTCAAATCGCAAAAATAAGATGTGCTATGATTACAATAGGAACCAAAATAACAATTATTCCCTCAGCAGCATTAACGGAGCTTCGTCTGGATGCCTTGCTGGGAGCAACGGGATATGTGCTGGAAGACCTTACCGACAAGAGTCGTACGATAAGGGGATATATGGTGTTTTTTCCAGAGGCTTACAAAGAAGAATATCTATGGTTTATCCCACAAGAATCAGCCTATGAACAAGATTAAGTTATTAGGGGGTGTTGTCTTCATCCTACTTGGGGCGACAGTGTGGATTCAGCAATGCCGTATTACATCAATCAAGCAAGCACGAGACCGCTATCAACAAAATAGCGATGCCCTGCTTTCCGATATGAAGCAGTGGCAGGTGGACTCTGCTACGATGGCTACCGATGTGAAATCGCTCCGCCTGACGGTTGATGAGTTTAAACGATACAGAGCTGAGGATTTAACTAAAATCAAACAGTTGGGTGTGAAAATCAAAAATCTTGAGGCGGCTGCCAAACATCAATTAGAGGTCAATGCCGAGATAACAGCCGCGGTTAAAGATTCTGTTGTTATACGAGATACGGTGCCTGTATTGGTGAAGTCCGTATCTATGATGACACCCCATATCCAGTTGTCGGGTATTATAGAAAACGATAGTCTAATAGGAAAGATTCATCTTCCGGTAACGTTGCGGCAGGCGGTGTGGATAGAGTATAAACGCCGTTGGTTGTTTTGGAAAAAGGTAGTAGCTGTGCATCAAACCATCGTCAGCGACAACCCGCATGTGGAGATTAAGTATTCGGAGTATATTCGGATACAATAACACAAAAGATTAAATCTTGTATCATCACATTTGTAAGGTATTGATTTCTTTTGTTTTCAGAATGCAAAAAAAAGGAATACTTACTTGTAAAGGTTTTCTATATGGTTGGATTTCAAAAGAATAATTTAAACAGTAGATATATTTATGACAACAGTAAAGACAAAGTTTCGGGTCTCTTCTGTCACAACGAAAGAGGGCACCCTGTATTATCAAGTAATTCACAATCGTATTGCAAGGCAAATAAACACCGGATATAAATTATATCCATCCGAATGGAATGCCTTTCAATCAGAGGTACTCCTCTCGGCAGATATTGACGAAAGTAGACGAAATTACCTGCTCAAGCTTAAAAGTGCTCTGATTCAAGATAACAATCGATTAAAAAACATCATCGGTAAACTTGAACAGACCGGAGAATCTTATTTTACAGACAAGGTTGTGGAACTCTATTGTGCACCAAAGGACAGCAGTGGATTTATTGCATTCACCCTTACACTAATCAATCAATTAAAACAGATAGGCAAAAGGCGGACAGCTGAAACATACACGACTGCCTTGAATAGCTTTGAGCGTTTTAGAGGAGAAGGTGATGTTTTATTAGACGAGTTTGATTCAAATTTGATGGTTGAGTACGAAATCTATTTGAAATCTGTCGGTGTATGTCCTAACACTTCCTCCTACTATATGCGCAGTCTTAGGGCAATCTATAACCGAGCAGTAGAAAAAGAACTTACCTTGCAAAGGTACCCATTTAAACACGTTTATACAGGTATAGACAAAACAGTTAAACGGGCAATCCCATTGAAAATGATTCGTCAGATAAGAGACTTAGATTTAACATTGAATCCAATGTTGGATTATGCCAGAGATATATTTATGTTTTCATTTTATACTCGTGGAATGTCGTTGATAGATATGGCGTATTTGAAGAAAAGTGATATTCGTAATGGTATTTTATCTTACCGTCGTCAAAAGACCAATCAACAACTCTTTATCAAATGGGAGACGCCAATGCAAGAGATTGTTGACAAGTATGATACATCAGCGACACCCTATTTACTTCCCATTATCCGAGATATGAAAACTGATTCAAGAAGGTTATATAGAAATGCCTCTCATTTGATAAATGCCAAACTAAAAATAATAGGAGAACAGCTGGGTTCTCCTATTCCTTTGACAAGTTATGTTGCCCGTCATACTTGGGCAAGTATCGCAAAGAGCAAAAACATACCCATTTCTACAATTAGCGAGGCAATGGGGCACGATTCAGAAAACACTACACGTATCTATCTCGCCTCACTGGATACCTCAATAGTGGATAAGGCAAATAGCCTTATTCTTAAATCGTTATTATAGGAAGGGTAAAAATAGGATTATAACGCCATAAAGTAAGATATACATTAAACTCAGTATGTCATACTTTATGGCTTTTTTCATGTGGATACTTGTGAATTTGATAGAGTGTTTCTAAGGAAAGAGGAATAGTGAGACAGCCATATCAAACCTAACATCTACAAGAGTTGAAGTAAAGGAGCTCAATACAAAAATACGCTAATGATAAGTATTTAGTACGACATTATATATATCTGATAAACAGTTAAGAAGAATAATACTACCTCAAATTTTGTTTTAGAATTTGTCGAGTTAAAATATTGATCTCTTTATAAGAGAAGCATTTACGATGCAAAGATATGTATTTTTTCACAAATCGAGACATAAAAACGACCTATCTTTTTCAAAATCAATCATTCAGAGAGAGCTAGTTTGATTAATGTTGAGTGTTTTAGGATTAATGAAAATATCCAATAGCCTGAATATCAATCATATATATTGATTTTTAGATCGAGATAATTCTCTTATAAAGAGAGATTTCCGTAAATGCTTCTCTTATAAAGAGAAATATCGGATTTAGGCTCGAAAAATAAGCCCTGCAGATACCTTACATCGCCCATTAATGGTTAGTTCAATTTTTTTTGATTGATACAATTTAAGTGAATAATATAAATATTGTTGAGATTATGAAGCATATATTAATCATAATAACTATCCTTATAGGATTTTCAAGTAGGTTGTTCGCTCAAACAACAACTAAAATTGACACGACAGCTAATTTTACCGTCTATTTTCGTTTTGATAAAGCTGTGGTAGATAGTGGCTTTATGGATAATAAAATGACATTGCACGCAATGGATAGCCTTTTATATCAAAAGGAGGTTCTGCAAACTCTTGACTCTATTGTTGTAGTTGCCTCAGCCTCACCTGAAGGTGTTGTAGAGCACAATATTAGTTTAGCTATGCGTAGAGCTAAGGCAATGAAAGGATATATCATCTGGAAACATTCAGATATAAATCAACAACTCATAAGGGTAAAACATATTGGAGAGAATTGGAGTGAACTTAAAAACTTAGTAGAAAGAGACAATAACGTACCATATAAAAATGAAATGATAAAAACACTCAACGCTAATATCAACTTGGCAACAAAAGAGTGGCGACTGAAGCAAATTGGAAAAGGTGTTGCGTGGAAATATATTGAAAACAACTATTTAAAATATTTACGTTCAGGCGCATCGTGTGTTATTTTTTACAGAACAATAGTAGAACCGCAAAAAGAACCAGAAGTTATAATATCACCAAAAAAGGAACAACCAATAGAGAAAGAACCAGTAGAGGTAATTGTTGACCAAAGGATTGATTTACTTACTGTTGAAAAGGTTAGAAAACCTCTTGTAGCGATTAAATCGAATCTTCTTTATGATGCTATTACTGCACTTAATATCGAACTTGAAATACCTATTGGTAATTCTTGGTCAATAGCTGCAGAGTATATATTCCCTTGGTGGTCATCTAATAAAGCAAATTGGACTATGCAAACGCTCTCTGGTAATGCGTCTGTAAAGTACTGGTTCGGGAATAGAGAGAAAAAAGATCTCCTTACGGGGTGGCATATTGGTCTGTTTGGGGGATTGGGAAGATATGATTTCCAATTATTTGATAACAATGGAGAGCAAGCTGATTATTTTGATGTGGGTATTCAAGCTGGTTATGCTCATAAAATAAGTAAAAATTTAAGAATGGAGTACGCTCTTGGTTTAGGTTATATGCAGTTCGATTATAAATCATACGACAAGGTTAGGGATACTAAATATGGAGATATAAAAGTATTTAGATACCCTTGGGAGGTGCGACGAAGAAACTGGGTCGGGCCAATTAATGCTAAAATATCTTTAGTATGGCTACTACACTATAACACACGAAAAAGATAAGGAGGTGTAATATGAAAACTAAATTATTTGAATTATGTGGAATACTTGCCGTCTGCCTATTTGTGTCATGCAATCGAGATAAGCTTTACTATTCATACGCAGAGGTGGCGAATGTCAAATTGAATGTCGATTGGTCACAGACAAACATTACACCAAACGGTGTTTCTGCATATATTTTTGACTATAATACTGGTTTTGCAATTGGTCAGGAGATTATCAGCAATGATATTAATAGCGTGAAATTAGAGCTACCACAGGGACAATATGACATTTTGGTGATTAATGATACCGAATATGAGTTAGAAAATATAGACTTTAATAACACAACAAAACTATCTGATTTTGTTGCCTTGATACATAGGTTAGCCGACTCTAAATATGGATTGAATAGAGCCTCGAAAAATGTAGGATATGCAACTGATTGTGACGTACTTGCCTATGACCTTATCAAAGAAGTGACGATAGATAGACACGATATAGACTATTACCAAGAACGTCCGTCAGTAGGTGGAGACGAACATATCGTATATAAAGAGATAACTGCAAAACCAAAACAAGTTACAGAGGTTGTGGAGATAGTAATTGATGTTATGAATATTAACTCTGCGGCGGGAGCACCTCGCTCACAACTGACCGATATAGTGGCAGGCTTTACATTTGCATTGGGTGCTAAGCTTAATGATTTAGTCATTCACGAGTTTGCGCTTAATAACCGAGTGATAGATCCTGATAATTATAAAAAGGGTAGGATTAGTAAACGCTTTGTCTGTTTTGGACCAAATATAGCAGATAATTTAAGAGCTATATATGAAGGAAAACTAATAATGAATTTTGCACTCACAAACGGTGACCTATATCCTATTGAAATAATGGTCGGCAATATATTGGAACGTACACACAACGGTTATGAGTACATAAATAAAATTCACACAGAAATAACTCTTCCTGAATCTATCGGTAATGGTGACGGGGTATTCAACCCTGATGTTGAAGAGTGGGAAGATGTAGATGTAGAGATGCCTATTTAATGAAGAATAAATATGTGAAGCTACGAGTAGCTCTACTAATTAATTATTAACTTTAAAAGTTCACAAAAATGAAAAAAAAATGTCTATTCATTGGAGTAGCAACTTTGGCATTGATGGCAAGTTGCTCAAAAGAGAGTGTTGTTGACTCTGAAATCACAAAACCAAGTAATGCAATTGGTTTTAGCTCCTACAAAACAGTCTCCAGAGGAAATCCTGTTGATGACAACACTGAATTTATGACGGAAGGAAATGCTTTTGGTGCAGTTGCCTATGAAGTAGGTGCGACTTCTCCTTATATGGGAACGCCTTCTGAGGGCATTAAGATTGTTGCAAAAACAGCTACGCCGAGTAATATTTGGGATTATTCTAATCCGTCTGATATGGCTTACTGGCCTGCTGCTGCATCAAACTTTATTGCTTATTATCCCTATGCTCACACTGCTATCACAAACAAAGCATTTACAAACGGCAGTCTAAGTTTTGATTATGCAGTTCCAGCGACCGAGGCAGAGCAAGTAGATGTGATGTTTGCTACGGCATTGAATCAAACCAAACCTACTGGGAGTAATATGGTGAAAATGCCATTCAAACACGCTCTTACACAGGTTCATTTTAAGGTTGCAACAAAAACTACACGTCTTAAAGTTGATGTGGCTGCAAACGGCATCACTATCTACAACATTAAATCTGTTGGTAAATTCACAATACCAACTGTTAACACTGATAATGGTTGGACTAACATTACTACCCCAGTTAATTACACAGTTACTAATAGTGCGGTTACAGGTTCGTTTGTTGGTGAAACAACCAAAACTTACACCCAAATAGGGAGTGCCGACAAAGCGCTGATTCTTATTCCTCAAACATTTGCAGCGTGGGCTCCAGCAGTTGATGCCACTGAACCTGCACAAAATGAAACAGGAGCTTATGTTAAGTTGTCTTGCAAAATATATCAAATGCTTGCAGACGGGACAACTAAACAATATTTGGTGGGCTCAGCAGATACTTTTGCCGATGTATATATCCCTTTCTCAAGCCAAAAAGAGGGAACTGAAGTATGGAACAGAAGCAAGAAAGTCACTTACAATATGTTAATAGGTGCTGGTAATACGTTACTTGACCCAATTATGTTTGAAACAGAAGTTGAAGCGTGGGTTGATGCTGACGGCGGCGAAATAGAGAACCAATAGCCACACAATCATGCATAAAACTATGCTACCATAATCTATGGGAGGTTGAATCTCCTCCCATAGGTACAATATCATTACAAATATCTCAAACTATGAGAAGAGGATTTTTTTTACTATCAACATCAATGTTTATTATATTGATGTCGTGTGATAAAGTATCTGACACACAATACCCGGATAAGTATCCTATCGAATTAGGAGTTGAATGGAGCAGTGTTGCCTCTGAGAACCTATCGCACAACGACTCAAGAGCGATTGAGGTGACGGAACAAAACATCAGCGATTTTGGAGTGCTGGCATATTATGAAGATGGCAGTTTTAATGCGGCATCTTCAACACCCAACTTTATGGATAATGTAAAAGTTAGAAAAAGCGGCAGTCAGTGGGTATACAATCCGTTGATGTACTGGCCCGTAAGTGGAACAGTTTCATTTTTTGCTTACGCACCATTTGATGTGAGTGATGTAAATTATTTGAGTGTCTCAACGCTTGGTATGCCTACATACACTTATACGCAACCCAATGTGGTTAAGAGCCAGAGAGACCTCCTGCTTTCGTACCCTATGATTGACAAAACAAAATCGGATGTAAACGCCAATAACAAATTGCCTCTTAAATTTAGACACGCCTTGTCAAGTGTTGTTTTTAAGGCGTATGTTATGTTGGCGCAAACAGACCCTGTAAAGGTCACTTCAATAACCCTACAAAGTTTACGCAATAAAAAGAAGGCGTCATTTATAGCTGTGCCTATTAATGAAACATATCCCCACGGATGGCAACTTTCTTGGAGTGATGTGGCAGATTACACAGACAACAACTACGACCTAAGTATTGCCAATGGATGCCTATACGATACAGATATAAAAAATAATACTGCCCCTATTAACATATCAACTGTCGATGGTCAATTAATGCTATTACCTCAAATTATTGATGATACGGATAAAATTATAGTAATGACTACTATTGGTAGCGAAACAAAGACAAAAGAAATTTCATTAAAAAGTATAATCCCCGTTTTTGAAACAGGTAAAAGATATACTATCTCTATAAAAATAGTATCAAAGGTTGATGTTGATATTATATGCACTGTCACTCCCTGGAGAGTTAATGTTATTGATGTACCCGAATTTAATTAAAAGTATATAATTATGGAGAAGATAAAAACCGTCTTGACACTGTTGATCTTTTTACTTTTTACCGCTTGCCAAAAAGATAACTTATACAATGACCTGAATTCAGGTGATGCTATGCTGACCATCAACCTTAACCCAACAAACAACCAATTATCATCAAGAGCTGTATCGGGAGAGAATGATGAGAAAACTATATTCAATGCTTATGTATTTATCTTCAACTCAGAGGGTGAAAAACTATATGGTAAATTCTATGGAGGACTGAATAAAATTAGCACTATTACAATCAATGATATTAAGCAAATTTTAGGTGGCAGTGGAATGACCGTCGCTGTTGTTGTGAATGTAGACAATAGTATATTCAACGCTTCACGAACCGACTTTGATGCTATAAATACAAAAAATGAGTTGTTGAACTTTGTAGCAAGTATCAACGATAATGTGATTGAGAGGGGAACCTCTTTCTTAATGAGTGGTATTGATGAAAATGTCTCCTTGACTAATAAGACCAACAGTGTCAACATACCCTTGTACAGATTAGATGCTAAAATACGGTTTGATATTAAAACGTATGTTCCTACTGAGGATGGTGAGTATCCCGTTTCCTTTACACCCACAGAATGGAGAGTCGTATCAGTACCTTTGAGAGCAAGATTATTTCCCAACAGCTCGATAAAAAACCAATTTGCGAATGACCCTAAAAACTATTTCGCCTCTGAATGGCGAAATTTTGAGACTCTTTCAGATAGACCCTCAGGGGTCACCGGAACGTTTGCCTTTTATGCATTGGAGAGCATTCTAACAGCCAAAAAAGAGATTCCGACTGATGGATTAACCGACATTCAAAGATATGCACTTAGAGATAAGAACCTCAAAAATAGTGATGGGACAAACAGACTTGAATTTGAATATGCAAATGACGCGGCAACCTATGTTGAATTTAAGGGTAATATACAATATAGATTAAATAGCACACAAGTGTTATCTGCCGATGTTAAATATATAGTTCACTTAGGAGGCGGTGTATCAGATGTTAATAATTACAGTAACGAAAGAAATGTACATTACACATACAATGTAACGGTCAAATCAGTAGATCAAATAGATATTGAGGTAACAAGAGACGAGGAAAATAGACCAGGTGCAGCAGGAAACATTGCCGTCGCAAATGAAATTATTGACTTAGACGCATACAACAACATAAAAACGCTTCATTTTGCATCCACGTCTATCGGTAAAAATTTGACATGGGACGTTTCAACTCCTTTTTCGAAAGGCAATGCGATCGCTAATCCGAAGGATTATGAGTGGGTTCTGTTTAGAATAGGTAAGAAAAATACCAATAAGACCGCTTATGTTGAGAATTTCAATCTCTATTTAGGAGATGGCAGTGATAAAAGATACCCTGATGTGTTAGATGCCAACAATGTATCCGATTTTTTAGATCAATATATCATAGATATAGCTAACAATAACGATAAAATGTTGGATGTAAAACAATTGGTGGAGGTTCTTAAAGAATGTAAACGAAGACAACCAGATGGACTATCTTACAACACCTTATTTTTGAGTAAAAACATAGCTTTTACTGCATACATAAAGGAGTATTATTATGATGTTAATCCAGAAAATACTTCAGAAACAGCTGAGAATGGTTTATGGAAAAAGTTTGTAAATAAAGATATTAGAGTGCTTAATATTCTATCTGATTATGAATTGAGCAGCGACAAACAAAGTTCTAAATCGGTGGCTGAATACTCTATAAGACAAGCCTCTATACAGACTATGTATAACTTGAAATCGACTGAAAACTACACAGGATGGGGTTCCCAATTCTACCCCAATGATATTATTGAGGGAAGTGCCTTTGCAGGAAGTGGCGAAACAACCTTAACCAATACAAATTCTGACGGGGAAAAAAATGGTCGACGAAATTTCGCAAATTTTTTCCCTAACAATCCTTTCTGGAATACCTACTTGAATCTGAACACGTGGCAAAATGTAACAAACTACAATTATGCCAAATACAAGTGTCTAAATCGCAATAGAGATATGAATGGTGACGGAAAAATACAACAAGAAGAAGTACAATGGTATTTGGCAAGTATCAATCAGTTGACAGATTTATGGATTGGAGAAGAATCGTTCAATCCAGTCTCAAAATTATATCAGTATGACACCTGGGAGTTGACAAAACAACACTATGTTAGTAGTAGTGTTCTAAACGCAAATAACCCTGAAGTGTTATGGGCCTCAGAAGGCTCAAGTGTCGGACGTTTGAATAATTCGGGAGCTACTCAATTGTATTACAGATGTGTTAGAAATTTAGGCGTTCCAAACAATGCCGCCATAGACGTTAACCCCGATCCAATATATACATACGTTGCTCCATATCGAACGGGAACAGTATTTTCATACAAATACCACAATGGCTTTATTGATTTAAGTCGATTGGACTCTAAAAGTATTCGTGGTTTTTACACGGTCGAAGAGTTGCCCGACCACGAGTTACGAGATAGTCGTGGGTATAATAAACCATATAAAAAGTTTGAAATAATGTACGATACCTACGGCTCTGAATTATCTTGGGAAACAGCGCGCGCGCGCTCACAGCCAGGTGGCAATAACCCTATTTGCCCCGACGGATGGAGGGTTCCCACACAACGTGAGTTATCTATTATGTTCTCTTTGATGAAAGATATAAGCGAGGGTACATTTGGTACTACTAAATATTTAAAGGCGTGGCCTATAAATGGCGATCATTTTAGCAGAACAGGGTTCAATAAAGCGTGGACAACCACCCGTCCAGGATTTGCCGTTACAAATAATGGTGGTGTGCTATATATGATTCACGGTGTAGATGGCGGTAATGGTGGAGTCCGCTGTGTTAGGGATGTGAAATAATTGAACTGTTAAGATTTCTTGTTTCACGATTAAATGAAATAAATTATTGATTGATAAATAAACTAAAAGTCTTAATAAATACGATTGATTATGAATAATTTTTATGATATAATGAAGAAAGAGAGTCTGAATAAGATGCAAATCAATCTCTTCAAAGGCGAAGATAATTATGTTTACACATACCAATATTCAGCCTATTACGCATCTAAAATATTCCCTGATGCGCAGTGTTTTTCTCTCAACATAGATGGCGTTTGTGTGGTTGCTTGTTGCCAAATATGTTGTGATTACTCAGTTTTGTTGTTGGAAAACCTAAGGGTGGATAGAGAAGTAAATGAGGACACATTTTTGTCTTGGTGTAAATCATTACCAAATAAAAACATATCGCAAATACATTTATAATATAAAAATATGAGTTCGGAATCTAATGATAGTTTAGATATCTGTGTCACTGAGTATATTCTAAGCAGCCACTTTTATCTAAACAATGATTTTAGCATTAAAAAGCATTGTGCTAATCTGGGCATAAGTACAGATGACTTTTTGAGTGTAGTTCTAACTAATCTTGGGACAACTGATATTAAACGAATTGCAATGGAGTTAAGGATAGAAGATGCGAAAAAATTTATATGTAAAAATTATTCGATAAGAAAAATAGCTAAACTAACAGGATTTAATAACTCTATCGTATATCTATATTATTTTGTTAAGATAACGTCAACGCTCCCGTCTATATGGAAAAAAACGATGGGTGTATAATATAGATGTGTGATTTTTGCTTAGATAAATGTTAAATTATTAAAACTATGCCTATTCCCTGTACAACCCAATAAATAAACAATAAATAGCAAAAAAGTGATATTTATGAATATATACAATATATTAGGAGTATTGTTATTATTACTAACAAGTTGTGGGCAACCTAATCAAAAAAACAATGGAGCTAAAACAGCCTCTTCGACAGAAGAAGCGAAACTCTTTACAATGTCACAAATTCCAGCAATATATAACTCAGAGGAGGAACAAATAAACTATTTAGCCCTACACTATTGGAGTAATTTTAATTTTAGAGATACAACATTTATTTCAAAAGCAGACGTTACTGAGAAAGCATTTGCCAACTTTATACATACTTTAACTTGCGCAACAAAACCAATAATAGATGAAGCTCTTAATAAAATGATGGACTCAGCATTGACAGAGAAATTAATGTACTCTCATTTTATTACTTTGAGTGAGAAGTATTTACACGACCCTAATTCTCCATTTAGAAATGATGCTCAATATATAACAATACTTAATCATATAATAACATCTGATATTGACGAAACATTAAAGATACGCCCTCGCTATCAATTAGAGATGACACTTAAAAATTGTCCCGGAGATATTGCATCAGATTTTATATATATACTACCGAATAGTAGTTCTGCAAAGATGAGTGATATAGAAGCAGACTATATAATTTTGTTCTTTAATAACCCTGATTGCGAAGAGTGCAAACGAATTAAAGAGTTGTTATCTCAAATATCAGTACCGAAGATAAGAATTGTCGCTATGTATGTTGATGATGATATTGAGCTATGGCGCAACACCAAATATCCACAAGAATGGATTAATGGATATTCAAAAGAAATAGATAACCTCAAACTATATGATTTATGTGCAATTCCTTCCCTCTATTTACTTGACAAAGATAAAAGGGTGATACTTAAAGATGCAC
>CAZHEY010000021.1:0-54866 GCA_964532025.1 uncultured Alistipes sp.
AATCCTTTTGTGTCCGCTTGATATACAAGCTCTTGGTCTCTGCTTTCATAACTTTACACTTTTTTGTGTAACGCTATTTCAGGACGGGACACCTTGTTTAATGGAAACCTCCACCCGGAGCACCACTCGGCGGCGGGCCCATCATTCGGCTACGCTGTTTGAATTCGCCTTGGTTGCCGGTTTCGTAGTCCTTCACGTTCTTCGAGCCTTTTTTACCGAAGCGGCGCAGGTTGTAGGTAAACTGCACCATGTAGTAACGGCCGATCACGCTGTTGGTCGCGTTCTGCGTCCAGCCCGAGCCGGTCGAACGGGCAAAAGCCTTGTTCTGGTTGAAGATATCGTTCACGCCAACCAGGACCTCACCGCGCTTATTCTTGAAAATTTTCTTTCCGATATACGCGTTGCAAAGCATATACGCATCGTCGTACTTGTTCGTAAAACCGAGATACTGCGTATAGGCTGCGCTGGCCGTAAAGGTAAACGACCACGGAAGCGTAAACTTCATATCGGCCTGTGCCGTATGGTTGAAATAGCGGTTCTTCACATTCGAAGTGTTCAGCGAGTTGGTCGCTTCATTGTATGTTCCGTTCCACGCAAGTGTGAAGTCGACATTCTCGGAGATATTGCTACCCAGCACCGTGCTGAAGTCATAACCCATATTGCGAGCATCGTTGCGCTCACCCCCCATGATCAAGCCGTCGCTCTGCACCACACCGCCGATCATGCTCGGCGTAATCGAGTAGTTGAGACCGGCCATGACATTGAAATTGCTCTTCAGAAAGCCAATCGGGAAGCCGTAGCTCAAATGCGTGCGCAAACTCCAGTAGCCATCGAGATTCGTAGTCATCGAGTAGTAGTTCGGCGCATATTTCTGGCCGTTGATAGTCAGTTCGCCCGGTTTTGACACCAGATGCGTCGCATTGTAATCCGAGGTGTTCTGCATCGAGAACATCCACATGAAGGTGCGGCCTTTCTCGACGTTCGAATTGGTGTAATGGAATCGGACGCTGTGGCTATACGACGGATTCAGGTTGGGGTTACCCTTGGTGATGTTCTGCGCATTGGAGATATCGTAGATATTTTGCAAGTCGGTGATCGACGGATTGTCGGTGTACGACCGCACAAAGATTCGCAATGAATTCTCGCGATTGATATTGAGCTGCCCCATCAAGAAATAGGTCACGTTGTTGTAGGCATGGTCGATCTGGTCGGATTGATCGTTGACCACCTTCCCATCGAGAGCCGACCGCTGATAATAGACATTCGCAATCAACATGTTACGTTCCTTTGCGAAACGAATACCCGGGCCTATGTTCTGCGTCAGGTAGCCGCTCGTGTAGGAATTCGAGAGCGAAGCATCGGGCGTGAGTCCCGTCGTGGAGAAGTCCTCACCCGTGATGTACGACTTTTTATCGCGTTCCTGATTTTCGTATGACAGACGGTATTGCGCGCTGAATTGTGCATATTTGGCAATCGGCTCGGTGTAGGTGAAGTTTCCGCGCAGACGATAGCTCGACGAAGGCGCGGTATTGCGTAGATAACGCAGCTGCGTATAGTCCTCCGCGTCCCAATCCTCCCAATCCGCTCCTTCGGGGCGTTCGGCGATGCTTCCGGCCAGATTCGAATAGGTGTTCGAAGAGTTCGTGTTATCCGCATAGCTACCACGCCCTTCAACTGTGATTGTACGGCCGATCTTACCTAATTTCACGCGGTAGACTGCATTTAGCTGCATGTTGTACCCCTCACGAATTGCATCGCTGGAGTTGTCCGTGCGGCTGTATCCGCTCTGGCCGAATTGCCAGCCCCGCGTCCAGCTCAACGGGTCGTTGGATTGGTAACTGAAACTCGGACGGATCATCAGATTCTGGTTCTCCGAAATCTTCCACTCCATGCGAGCGTTAAACCGGTGGTTATAGGCCATGGTCTTCGAGTAGCCACGCGTGGCCAACGTGTCGATCGGCAGCGGCGATTCATACCATTTGTCGGTCGTTGCGTTATTGGTCGTATTGGTGTTGTTGAAGAAATAGCTGCCTTGGATCGTCACCTGATCGCGTTTGCCCCACGTATCGGAGTAGTTCAGTCCAATGGCGTTCACTCTGGCCACACCGTCCTGCTGGGCAGTCATATATTGCCCCACACCGCCGCCGCGCCTTCCCATGCCGCCGCCCGTGCTTCCCGTCACCCCGAGAATATCCTCAAACGAGAAATTCTGCTGGTTGACGTTGTTGAACAGACCAATCACCGAGATACGACTGTCGCCGCTGAAAATATTGGCATTACCACCTACGATGTATTTGCTTCGCGATTCGGTTTTCGTATCGGCATCGTATCCGTAGCCGGCATAGAGCTTACCGAATTGCCCCTGACGCATATTTGTACGGGTCACGATGTTGAGTGCCTTGTAGCCCTCGCCGTCGTCCATGCCCGAAAATTCAGCTGCATCGGAGAGTTTGTTGTAGACCTCGATCCGATCCACCGCCTCAGCCGGCAGGGACTTGATCGCCGTGGTCACGTCGTCGCCAAAGAACTCCTTGCCGTCGACGAATACCTTCTTCACCGTTTCGCCCTGCGCTTCGACCGAGCCATTCGACACGGTAACACCCGGCATTTTCTTCAGCAACCCCTCGACATCGGCGTCGTTCGAGACTTTGAATGCGCCGGCATTGTAGCTCACCGTGTCGCCTTTCTGCGAGGTGCGCAACGCCTTGGCCTGCTTGACCACCGTTTCGATCGCCACACCGGGCTTGAGCTTCAGCGTTCCCAGCTGCTGCTTGGCTGCCGAGACCGTGAAATTCATATCCAGATTATTATACCCCAAGAATGCGACCGAGAGCGTATACTCGCCGTAGGTCAACGAGGGAAATGATGCCACCCCTTTGTAGGCCGATGTGAAATAACGTTTGTTGTCCGGTGTCTTCACGGGGGCAACAGTCAGCACCGCTCCGATAACGGGTTCTCCCGTATCGGAATCAATAATCGTTGCGGTCACCGTGCCTTTTTGGGCAAAAGCGGCAACGACAAAAACCGACAGCAGGGTAGTTAGTAGTATGCGTTTCATCTAAAATAGATTTGTATTTCTTATTTGAAGAAGCAAAGATAAACTTTTCGGACGTTTTTTCAGCATTTTAGTCCGGTATTCAATAAAATAGGGTGTCAGTCGCCCTGACCGACACCCCGATTACAATAAGCCAATTGAAAACCTAACCCTCACTCTTTGCCCTCTTTGGGACACGGCTTATTGCAATTTTTCTTTTGACCACGATCGCTGCTCATCTTGCAATTCTGGTTGCCTTGGTGCTTTGCGTGCATCTGCCCGCGTTTACCGCCTTGCTGGCCTTGCTGCATCTGCGACCACTGCATGAACTGCTCGGTCGTCAAGATCGACTTCATCTTTTCGGCCTCGGCCTGACGTGCGGTGCGCATCTGCTCACGCTGCGTCTGCATCGACTGGATCTGGTTGAAATTGATCTGGTAGACCTGCTTGGCCTGTGCTTCGGTGAGCTTCAGGCGTTCGGTCATGCGCTCGGTTTTCTGCTGGGCCAACTGCTCAACCGTAGGACGTTCCTTGATATTTTGTGTCGATTTTGCCTGTTGAGCAAATGCTCCCGTTCCTGCCAAAAGGCAGATGGTCATTGCGACCGTAAAAATTGTCTTTTTCATCATTTTACTTTTTTTGATTGGACTCACAACCCTTTTATTGAGGTTGCTGATGCAAAGGTAAGGCCAACCCGGCAATCAGATGCTGCCGATCGGGTAAAACGGAAAAACTACGGGGTCAACCGACTATTCGGCTGGTTGAAGCGATCGCAGCCACGCTTTGAATTCGGGAACGCGAGCCTTCGAGATGATGATTCGTTCGGGTGTTTCGATCGCCAGATGCAACGAAAGCCGACTTCCGAACCAGACGGAGATCTCCTTGATCGCCCGGCGCGCTATGATGAACTGGCGGTTGGCGCGGAAAAAATCGGCCTCGGGCAAGAGTGCTTGCAAAGCCTCGAGCGTCTTGTCGAGCGGGTAGATCGCCCCATCGAATCCGTAGGCCGTCACCCGTTCGTTCAACGTATAGCAGCACGCGATCTGATCGCGCTGCAAGGGGATGATCCGATCGCGCACCTGCACCAGAAACACCGACTCGTGCTGCTTGGCAACCATTGCACGCACTCGCGTACCGTATTCGCGGCGTTCGCTGCCGGTCAACCGCCGCCATTTGGTGAGTGCTCGCTCCACATCGGCTTCGTTAATCGGCTTGAGCAAGTAGTCGATGCTGTTGAATTTGAACGCCTCGAGGGCATATTGATCGTAGGCCGTCGTAAAGACCACGGAAGCTGTGATCTCCACCGAGTCGAAAATGCGGAACGAATCGCCGTCGGCCAGATGAATATCCATAAACAGCAGATCGGGCTGGGGGTTGGCTCGCAACCACGCCACACTCTCGGCCACACTCTCGAGCGTAGCCAGAATCTCCACTTGCGGAGCTACCTGCTTGATAATTGCCGCCAGATTGGCAGCCGCAGCTGTTTCGTCTTCGATAATGAGGGCTTTCATCGGTTCGGGTTCTGAAGCGGTAAGCGGACGGTAAAGGTCGTTTCGGAGTCGATCACCTCGATCGTGCGACCGGTAATCAATTTCCAGCGATTCCGCAAATTCTCCAGACCGATGCCGGTCGAGGGTTCGGGATCGAGCTTCGGCACTTTGGGATTCGACACCACCAGCCAATCGCCTTCGGTGCGGATCGAGACATGGAACGGATTGTTGCGCGTAATCGTATTGTGTTTGACGGCATTACCGATCAGCGGCTGCAACGACAGAGCCGGCAACTGCCACGAGCGGTGCGAGTCGTCCACCTCGACATCGAAGAAGAGTTTGTCCGCATAACGGATCTTGAAGAGGTAGCTGTATGCCTCGATAAATTTCAGTTCTTCATCCAAGGTCATCAGCGTACTTTGCCCGTTTTGAATGATATAGCGGAACGTATAGGAGAGTTGATCGATGTACGTCAACGCCTTTCGATCCTGCTTATCGCGCACGAGCATCGCCAGCGAGTTGAGCGAATTGAAGAAGAAGTGAGGGTTGATCTGTCCGACGAGCATGTTGTAGCGCGTCGTCAGATTTTCGTTTTTGAGTTGTTCGTTCTCGACCACCACCGCCTGCCGTTGCGAAATCAGCACGTAGATGCGGCCGTAGAGGATCGAGACGACCAACGCAAACGAACATTTGAGCAAGAGCATGTAATCGAGCATGCGCCCGCTCATGAAGTTGATCTCGATGCGTCCCGTGCGGAAATCAACAGCCGGAGCGATAAGATAGAGTGCCGTCATCGCTGCCAAAGACCACAGGCATGCACGCACGAAACGCCAAGCCGAGTAGCGGTAGCGGGTCGCCGTCAGGATCGAAATCAGGACAAACGACACGACAAGGTAGTAGAGTAGTTGCCACGTCACCTCCACCAAACGCGACGGCCGGTTGTAGACCATACTGGGGTCGAAATTCTCCCCGTTGCGCATCCTCACATTGCAAAGCATCGGATGCGCTCCGCGTCCCCGGCGTGGAATCAGATCGACCGCAAGGCTGTCGCCGTCGAGCAGATTGAGGCGGTGGATGCGCTGCATCGGGACATAAAGGCTGTCGCCGCTTGGGTAGAGCAGATAGCCGTGCCCGTCGGGATGAATGCGCAAAACCCCCGTTTCGTTGCGCGAAATGATCCGATCCTTCGGCGAACGTGCCGGCTCATTTTTCTGGTCGACAAGCAGCAGCAACAGGTACGAAAAATTGACCACCAAGCTGACCACCACGGCGACCAACAGGTTCAACACAAAGACGGAATATTTCGACTGCAACTTCATCCGAATGAGCTATTCTTCGTTATACCACGACGCGTAGAGCATGTAATCGTGCGCCGTGCGCCGGATGATCTCATCGCGCTGCTCGGCCGTCACCGCCCGAATCCGCTTCGCCGGAACGCCGGCATAGAGCGAGTCGGGTTCAAGTTGGGCGTTGGAGAGCACAAGGGCGTTGGCCGCAATGATGCAGCCCGACGGCACAACCGCATTATCGAGTAGGGTAGACCCCATGCCTATCAAGCAGTTGTCGCCAATGTGCGCACCGTGGATCGTGGCATTATGTCCCACCGAAACGTCGTTGCCGATGATCGTCTGCGAGGGGTGTTTCGCCCCGTCGTAGATCGTATGCAGCACCACACCGTCCTGAATGTTGGTGCGATCGCCGATCACGATTTTGTTCACATCGCCGCGCAACACGGCATTGAACCAGATCGAGCAATCGCGACCGATCGTCACATCGCCCACAACCACAGCCGTATCGGCCAGAAACGTATTTTCGCCAATGACGGGAACGTGTCCGCGTACTTTCTTTATCAGAGCCATAGATCCTATTCTTTATGTTTTGCCTGCTGCCAGAGATTCTCCATTTCGTCCAACGAAAGACCGTGCAATGTATGCCCCTGCGATGCAGCTTGTTCCTCCATATAATTAAAGCGATAGATAAACTTCTTATTCGTCCGTGCCAAGGCCGATTCGGGATCGACACCATACAAGCGGCAGGCGTTGATGAGCGCAAAGAACAGGTCGCCGAATTCACCTTCCAAGTCGGATTGTCGCCCCGATTTCATCTCGGCCTCCACTTCGCCGATCTCTTCGCGAACTTTCGCCCAGACATCCTCCTTTTGCTCCCAGTCGAACCCCGTAGCTGCCGCCTTTTCGCCCACGCGATAGGCTTTGACCATCGCAGGCAACGACTTCGGAACACCGCTCAACGTCCCCGTTTTCCGGTTTTTCTTCCGCAGCTTGAGTGCCTCCCAATTCTCCTTCACCTGATCGGGCGTATTGGCATGAATGTCGCCGTAGACATGCGGATGGCGATAGATCAACTTGTCACACAGATCGTTGGCCACATCAGAAAAATCGAATGCATGCTCCTCTTCACCCAGTTTGGAGTAGAAAACCACATGCAGCAGCAGATCGCCCAGTTCCTCTTTGATCGCCGCCATATTGCGGTCGGTGATGGCATCGGCCAGTTCATAAGTCTCTTCAATCGTATTGCTTCGCAACGACTCGAAAGTCTGCTCCCGATCCCACGGACACTCGCGGCGCAGGGTATTCATCACCTCAAGCAATCGCGCGGTAGCTTCCAAACGTTTATCTTCCATTTTTTGTTGTACTATTTCACAGCAAAGGTAGCATTTTCGGATAAAAAAAGGTAACTTTGTGAAAACAAATTCGATCCAAACCATGATACAACGACTCCTGAGCCTGTTTGTCACCTCGCTGTGCCTCGCTCATTTTGCCCAAGCGCAACCCGGAGAGCAGTTCGTCGCACAAAGCGGGAACTGCACGCTGACACCTCGCACCATGCTGTGTCACAACCCACAACTCGCCCCACTGGTCAGTTACCTACAAGAGTACATTCCGCTCAGCAAGGCCAGCGACAGCATGTCTGCCAACGAGGCGATCGTGCTGACAACCGACCCGACACTGGCCGAGGAGGGCTATCGGCTGACCGTAAAACCGCAACGCATCGAGATCAGCGGCGGCAGCTACGGCGGCGTATTCAACGGCATCCAAGCACTGTTTCGGCTAATGCCGAAAGAGGTCTACGCCAAAACCTGCACCTTGCCGCTCCACGTTCCCTGCGGAGAGGTCGAAAGTGCCCCACGATTCGCCTACCGCGGAATGATGTTAGACGTAGCTCGCACGTGGGTCGACGGAGCTGGAGTAAAGCGTTATATAGACCTGCTTTCCTACCATAACATCAACAAATTACACATCCACTTATCCGACGACGAAGGATGGCGCATCGAGATCAAATCGCACCCCGAGCTGGCCGAAATCGGCGGATTTCGAGGTGGTGATTCGCCCGTGCGCGCCGTCTATGGCAAGTGGGATGAGAAATACGGCGGCTACTTCACCCAGACGCAGATGCGCGAGATAATCGCCTACGCCGCGACGCGCAACATCGAGATCATTCCCGAAATCGACCTGCCGGGGCACAGCCGCAACATCGCCTCGCTGCACCCCGAAATCCGTTGCGACTATCCGGCCGATACGATCTCGACCAACGGGTACGACTACCGGTCGGCTTGGTGCGTTGCCCGCGAGGAGAATTACCCCCTGCTGGCCGATATTCTGGGCGAGATTTGTGAGCTGTTTCCGTCGCCCTACATCCACGTCGGTGGTGATGAAGTAGATATGTCGCAATGGAAGCAATGCCCCAACTGCAAAGAACTTATGCAGAAACAAGGCATGCAAGATCCGCACCAACTCGAAGACCACTTCATGGCACGCATCGCCTCGATTCTCCAAGCCCACGGCAAGCAGCCGGCCGTCTGGAACGAGGCCGTGCGCACGGGAAATCTGGCGCAGCAATCCCGGGTATACGGCTGGGAAAATACGCAGGCGTGTCTCGATGCCACAGCCAAAGGATACCAGACCGTTGTCATGCCGGGCGAATATTTCTACTTCGACATGCGGCAAACCCCCAACGAGGACGGGCACGACTGGGCAGCGGTCTTCGACGCTAAAAAATGTTTTAACTTCGAATTCGATTCGCTCGGCTTTTCCGACGAGCAAATGAGCCGGGTAATCGGATTGCAGGCGGCGTTCTGGAGCGAGGCTTACGTGTCGCACAATCCCGAGAAGCCCGACTACCTCGATTACATGTGTTTTCCGCGTCTCTGCGTGCTCTCGCGACTGGCTTGGAGTGGCAACAAAGGCGATTGGGACTCCTATTACAAAGAGTTGACGGCCGCGCATTACGACCGGATGTCGGCCATGGGCATTCGATTCCGGCTCTTCCCGCCAACGATTCGCCGCGATAAAACGGGTATGGTTACCGCCTCGACCGATGACGATTCGGAGATCTACTACACGATCGGCGACGGTCAGCCGCAACGCTACACCCACGCCTTCAAGACTCTGCATCCCGAGCAGCTGACCTTTGTCAGCCGTCGCGGAACAGGCCGCAGCCCCGAGGTGCGATTCCCGGTCTACTACCGGACGATCACCCCCGCCGTGACCATTGCAACCTCCATGGGCGAAAACGAGGAGTTCCCCTACACCAACGCATCGACTTACAAAGGGCTTTCGCGCACACGACGTGCCTGCCGACAGCAGGACTGGATCAGCTACACATTCGAACAGCCGGTCACCTGCCGCGAAATGGTTCTCCGAACCGGAAACCGACAGCTGCCCAAGACGATCATCACCACGGGTTACGCCGAAATCTCCTACGACGGCACAAATTTCGAACGGCTCGGCAACTTGGAGCAGGGCGGCATCACAATACGCACAACACGCCCGATCCATGCCGTGCGCATCATCTCAACCTGCAACGACAACGGCACACCCCACGTGAGCATCCAGCCGCCGCAGATCAAACCGGTCTTGCGCTAAAGTGCCCAACAGAGAGCACTGATTCGGATGCCCCAAACGGTTGGCATTGCAAATACAGGTAACGCAAGTCGGCGTTACAAACGAGCAAAGGCAGAGAAAAATTAATTTTCTCTGCCTTTTTTCTGTTCAGACCCGACTTGTTGCGTACCATTTTTCGATCCTCGAGCCTGTCGAGAGGTCGCGGGGAACTGAAAAGCCAAACGCCCGATCCTTTCTTTTACTGCACCGTTACTGCAACGTTTTTACACACCGCACCGAGATGCCATTCGCAACCGAAATCGCACCGGCGGCAGGTGTGCCGCCTTCGACGCAAACAATGCAGTCGCATTTCCCCGTTTCGGATTGTGTCGTGCCCAGAAGATAGCCTTTCGTCTGTGCAAATTTCTGGGTGCTATTATTCCAGAAGCCGGCGCATGTGAAAAAGTCACTCGCTCGCTCACTGCTGGCAAGCAATGCCGCCAGCTCGGCAGCATCGGGCAGATGCCAGCCCGCAGGGCAGATGCCTTGGATCGGAGATTCGGTTTGGCCGGCCGTTGCCGTAGCATAGTCGTAGAGCATACCCAGCGTCGCCACGTTCGATGATTGGTCGTTCGGATACCAAAGGCCAACACCCACACTCATGCCGCTCGGCACATAGCGCAGGTTCTCGGCCATCCAGATCCGATTATCAATCGTCGCGGTTTTATACCTCTCGTTCTCATAGACCAGATCGGAGCTTCCGCCGCCGTTGTTCCCGTTGCCGTCCAGCGATCCTCCCTCCTGCCAATCGTTCAGATCGCCACTCAAGCTCAGATCCAGATCAATATTGGTCACCACGACCGACAAGTCGTAGCGCATGCCGCCCACCAAGTCGACCGCCGAAAGTTCCTTGCTGCGGCTCTTGCCGTCGTGCGTGGCGACAGTCACGCGCATCGTACCTTGTTGTGGCACGAGAATCGCACGATACGAAGCATCGGGGGTTACCTCGAAGGCTTGGATCGAAGCCGGGCTAACGTCTGGTTTTACGCTCACGCCCGGAAGGGTCAAATCGACCG
Source organism: uncultured Alistipes sp. (assembly GCA_964532025.1). Lineage (GTDB taxonomy): Bacteria > Bacteroidota > Bacteroidia > Bacteroidales > Rikenellaceae > Alistipes. Next base: position 10,442 of record CAZHEY010000021.1, read on the forward strand.
TAGCCGTCGGAATCAGTCCGTCGATCGTCACGGCAGCGACAGCCGAATCGGAGTTATTGGTCACCACAATGGTCAGTTGCGACATCAGGTGGTAGAAGAGCATGGCAACCGGGGCAACCGAAGGGGTGACGTCACGCTTCACTGCGCCTAACAGATCCGACGAGCTACAACCCAAAGTTTGGTTCGTAGCCACCGAGAATTCACGCGGGACACCGGATGCCGAGTAGGGGTGGTAGGCGGTGAGGGTCGACTTCTCATTCAGGTCGTTATACCACAGCAGGTTGTCGCCAACGAAACTCGTCCCGTCGTAGGTCAGCAGGCAATTACTCATGGGGGCGTTCGAGGTGCGGAGAACCGTCAAACCGATGCGGTCGTCCCGATCGAAATGGAGTCCCGTCACGCGGGTCTGGATTAGCGGCTGGATCGCGATCCGGGCAGTTCCCGCCGGGTGTTCGTCACAGGCCGAAAGCATCAGCACGATCGCAAGAGCAGACACGGCAGCACGCAAGTAAAATTTCATCAATAGGTTGGTTTGGATTAATACAAATGACTTATTAGAACAAATATACAACTTTATAGGTCAAACACAATGCCTATTGCAAAAAAGCCGAACTTGCAATCAGCAAGTTCGGCTTTAGATGAAAGGTCGACCGTACTATTTTGTCTTCACGCAGCGAATCTGCATGCCATTCGAACGCCATTGCGCCGAAGCAGCATCGATCCCGCTCGTAGCCACATCAAGTTTATTGAACCAGAAGTAGAGCGCAGCCGATTTGGCGTCGGCAGCAGACGTTGTCGTCCAATAATAGCCCACCCACGGCTGATCGTAGAGTGCCGTGTTACGCGTCGAATTGGGATAGATGTTCTGAATTGTCGAGTTGTGGTAAGAGCGGCGGCCTGCCCCAAGGAAGAGCGATTCTGCAACACCATCGGTCAGCGTCCAACCGTAGACATTATAATAGGTGTCTGCCAGATCGGCACTCAGCGGCTCTTTGATCGTCAGCCCAGCAAAAGCAGCTGCCGGAGCTACCTGCCACCCGGCAGGACAAGGATCGGCCAACGTTTTGCGATCAGCCCACAGCGCATCGGAGTGCGCCGACCACATCCAGTCGTATTTCGAGCCTTCAACACCCAAGATATAGACCAGCGGATTTTGCGTGGCATACTCCGGCGTTCCGGTTTCGGCACTCGATGCCGCAGTTGCCAGAACAACCCGGCTGCCCGAGGCATTGTACATGGTCGCCGAAGTGCCATTGCTGGCCTGATAGGTACTCGGGCCGATAAACGGCTCTTTGCGTCCCCACTGGTAGTAAAGCCCATAGGAGGCAAGGATATTCTCCTCACTCGTATTGTCGTTCTTCAAAGCACCGAGGTTGCGGTTCATCAGCGTATAGCCGTTGAAATCAACGGTCGATTCGGCAGCCGAAGGATCGTAGTCAGCAGCCCAGATGTGCCAGCTCCAAAGCAGGACACCATTGGCGTCATAAGCTCCGATCAGCGCATTCCCCTCCGAAATTTTATCCGTATCGCCTTCGCCGATATAGAACGAAGCCTCGCCATTCTCAAACTGCAAATACTGAATCAAGCCGGTTTTCGATTGCCAAATCACAGCAACCGAGGCCGTGGCGATCGACGATGTACCGTCGCCCTTATGTATGGCGTCGAACCGATAATTTTTCTTCGGCTGGTTGAGCAGGAAGCTATTCGCCTGCTTGGACGACAAATCGACCTGATCGACCACGCCGACAAAAAGCGTCGCCGAGGTCAGAGAACCGCCATTAATCGAGCCTGAAAGCACCAACGATCCCGAAGTGCTCACCTCGTCGTCGATCGTTTTGGGAGCGACGATAGAGAGCGTTTTGGTCTCCGTGTCGATGTAAGGATCGCTCCAGCCGGTAGGCTTGGTCGTCACCGAAAGGGTAGACAGATTGACATTGGATGCCGCAAATTTGACCGTCACCTCTTCACCCGGCTGCAAAAAAGCCGCAGGCGAATCGAAAGAGAGCGTTCCCGACGCTTTATCCTTGCTGCACGACGCAACAAGAGCTGCCGCAGCCATCACCACGCATCCCAGCCTAAAAAATCTATTCATATTACTCAATTTTACCGAATTTCAGTTTGAAAAATCTTTGCAAAGATACCAAAAAGCAGGATAAATCCTACAACGGATTCCAATTATTTCTGTTTGGGAATAATTATTGCCGTTGATCTGATAACGAATTATAAACACAAATAGTATGTCGAAGACAAAAATCGAAAAGGGCAGCACTCCGGCTCAAGAATCATTCAGCATCACCGTGACCGAAAAAGGGCCTTATCTGGTTTACGGTCGACCGCCTTTGGCCGAGCAATTCATCATGACGAACGAAAACAACGAAAGCTGGTTTTTTCAGGAAGGGAAACATTTTTCGACAGAGACCGAACCGACGGCATTGTGTCGTTGCGGCAGCTCGAAACGCAAGCCCTACTGCGACGGCAGCCACACGAAGGCAAACTGGAATCCGGCGTTAAAAGCCCCCGAAGAGGCTCTATTGGGCAAAGCCGAGCGCATCGAAGGCGAGACGTTGGTGATGACCGACAATCCGAAATATTGTGTATTTGCCCGGTTTTGCCACCCGTGCGGTGACGCATGGACGCTCACCAAGCAATCGGCCGATCCGCAGTCGCGCGAACTGGCGATTCGCGAAGCGTCGATGTGCCCGAGCGGTCGGCTCATGGCGTGGGACAAAAGCTCGGGGAAGCCGATGGAATTCCGCTTCGAGCCGAGTCTCGGCCTGATCGAGGATGTCGCGATCGGGGCAAGTGGCGGGCTTTGGATTCGCGGAGGGATCGCATTGCGTCGCGAGGACGGGAACACCTACGAGATTCGCAACCGAGTCGTCGTCTGTCGATGCGGCCAGTCGGCCAACAAGCCCTACTGCGACGGAACACATGCCGCGATCAAGTGGCGCGATCAGTTAGACGGGCAGCCGACAGGCGAAACCGTACCCGAGAAGGTGTATTAAGAACGGATCAAGCAGTAATCCTTGCTGTTATCTCCATTTGGGGGTAGGTCGAGAATTTTTTGCGAGTCGGGTTCGGCTTGCACAGCAAGCCGGCAGGCCGCAGCTCCGCCCCCGCGGAGGCCTGCTCTTCGCTACGCTACGAGCCGTTTCCGCGAGCTGCTGCCTGAGAACAAAAACAATACTCCATTAAAAAAGAAATATTACTGTTTAATCCTTAAAAACAAAATAAGGAGCTGAATAGCAGCTCCTTATTTTACACAAGCAAAAAACAGTATTACTTTTTATCCGGCTTGGCGATCGTTTCACGCATCGTCGTATCGGCCATGATATTCTTCATTTTGTAGTAGTCCATGATGCCTAAATTTCCGTTACGGAATGCCTCGGCCATTGCCAGCGGCACTTCGGCTTCGGCAAGAATGACTTTAGCGCGCGCATCCTGCGCCTTGGCTTTGTTTTCCTGCTCGAGGGCTACGGCCATGGCGCGACGCTCCTCGGCTTTTGCCTGCGCGATATTCTTATCAGCCTGTGCTTGATCCATTTGCAACTGCGCGCCGATGTTCTTACCCACATCAATATCGGCAATATCAATCGAGAGGATCTCGAACGCCGTACCGGCATCAAGCCCCTTTTCGAGGACGACGCGCGAAATCGAATCGGGATTTTCCAACACGATTTTATGCGAACCGGCAGAACCGATCGACGACACGATACCCTCGCCGACACGCGCCAGCACGGTCTCCTCGCCAGCTCCACCGACCAGCTGCTTGATATTGGCACGCACCGTAACACGCGCCTTGGCAATCAGCTGAATGCCGTCCTTGGCCACCGCAGCCACGGGCGGCGTATTGATCACTTTGGGGTTGACCGACATCTGCACAGCCTCGAAGACATCGCGACCAGCCAGATCAATGGCAGTAGCCATTTTGAAATCGAGCATAATGTTAGCCTTCTGTGCCGAGACAAGCGCATGAACCACGTTCCGGACATTACCACCGGCCAGATAATGCGCCTCCAGCTCATTGGGATCGAGCTTCAGACCGGCCTTGGTGCTCTCGATCATCGACGAAACGATCACCGAGGGCGGAACTTTTCTCCAGCGCATCAGGATTAATTGCAGCAAACTCAGCCGCACGCCCGACACCAGCGCCGAGAACCAAAGTCCTACGGGAATAAAATAGAAGATGAGCCAAACAGCTAAAAGGCTCACGAATACGATTAGGGCAATCAGCCCGGCTTGAATATCCATAGTCTGAATTATTTAATAGTTTTTACGATAATGCTGAAATTCTCGAACCCCGTGACTTCGACTTCACTTCGCGGATCGACGTAAGCGTCGAGCGATTTGGCCTCATAGATTTGGCCGTTGATCTCGACTTTGCCCATCGGCGAGAGACGCGAGAGAGCCGTTCCCCGGTCGCCGACCTTCACCTCACCGGCAGGTTGGGGCATACTCGACGAGCGGATCTCCTGCTTGAGCGAAAAACGCTGCCACGTCTTGGCACGCAACGAGAAAATCGTAGCGATGAGCGACAAGACGATAATAATGAGGATCACGATGATGCCAGCCACGACTCCATAGTCGCGAAAGGCGAGATAGATCGAACTGCCATAGCAGACAAGCGACAACACAGCCCCGATCGACACACCCGGCAAAAGCACCAACTCGGCCACTAAAAATAGTAAGCCCAAGAAAATTAAAATTGCAATAAAAAACATATCCATAAGATTTAGTCTAATATTGCACTAAAGGTAAGAAAATAATTTTATTATTCGCTTATTTCGGCAACTATTATTTCCAACGACGGATCATTTTCGCGCATTGCGGCAGCCAACCGTTCGGCAACAGCCCGATCGTCGAACATCCCGACAACGAAGAGTTGCTGCCCGACACGCGAAAGTTCGCGCCCCTCGGCATTCTCCGCAATCAACTGTTTGATCGCGTCGGGAAGTGCCTCGACACCGTTGATCTCCACACGATAGACGACTGCCGGAGCATCGGTGTCGCGCGAAAGGTTACGCTCCTCGCCGTCGTTCCAGACAACAATTTCCGGCCGCATAAAGCCCCGGCTTTTCAGCTGTGCCTGTGCCTGCTCGGCCTCTTCTTTGGTTGCGAAGCCTCCGGCATAATAGCACCATTTGTCGTCGGCATTGATCTGGTAGCAAAGCGGATAAGTGCCTTTGAAAGTGGAGGCCGCCCGCTTGGTATTGAACTTTCCGAGCAAGATTCGGTAGATCGTACCACGCGCATAAACCCGGCATTCGGGAATGGGATTTTGGTAGCTATATTGTTGTGCGGACGAGAATTGCAGGCTGTCGAAATCCATGAATGTCCGCTCGGCAACCTCGATTTTGGGCAACCGGTAGTCGATCGACGCGATCTGCGCCGCCACACCACGCAACGAATCGCCCGCGGATTTAAGTTCCAACAAATCGGCCAAGGCCGTTTCGTAATCCACAACGACGCGTTTCCGCAAGAAATAATCGGCCACGGCGGGTGAAGCCACCTGATCCTGCAACGTCGAGAGCTGGCGTGCCGCTTCGGAAATCTGCTCCTCCTCGCGCGCAAGGATCGGCTCTTGGTTCAACTTATCGAGTAAGTAACCGTAGGCATAGCTCTTATTATCAAAGATATAATTCCACGTTTGGGCAAGCGAGTCGGCCAGCACGCGGTTCAGACCCGACAGCGTTTTATAGCGTCCGTACAGATCGAGAGCCTCGGGTTCGGTCTGTGCCGCAGCGTAAGCCTCGGCCAGCTCCGATTCGGAGGTATAGTTGGCGAAATAGCGATTGAGATAATCCACGGCCAGCAATTCTTGATGCTGGGCACGCTGCAAAGCAGCGTAATCTTCAGCCGGAAGTTGCTCGCGGAAATAGAGGTTATCGACCAGATTGCGTACCTTTTGCGAGTCGGGAATCACCGCGATCTCCGGCGCGAGCTCTTCACCTCCGTCCACCGGCAGGCGCACCTCCCCGTCCAGATTGGCCAGCACCCAATCCTGTTCGATCGTATTGATTCGGTCGATGAGTCGTCCTTTGGCGTTGCGAACTTCGAATATCTGGTTTTCAAGTTGCATGATCTGCTGCGAGAGTTGCTGCCGGGCTTCGGGATTTTCGCGCAGCTGCCGACGCACCTGATCGACAGCCCCCGTGATCGAGTCCTCCCGATTCTGCAACCGCGCATCCTCGCGCAGCAGCGACATATACTCCTCGTTGCCCTCCAATCCGGCAATACGAGGTTCTACCTGCAACGGGGGTTGCTGCGCATAGACCACACCGCCCAACAACAGGGTAAATCCAAAACAGACCGCATATTTAAGTACTCGAAACATCACAATTATTTCCACCATTTAATAAAGAAAAGTTGAACAAGACCAAATATTTCCAACCGTCCCAACAACATCAAGAATGTATTTGAAAGTTTCACGGCAGCCGGAAGTCCGGCATAGTTACCCAACGAATAGACCCCGCCGAATCCCGGCCCGACATTACCGATGCAGGCGATCGTTCCCGAAAAGCTGGTCAGCAGATCCACCCCGCACATCGCACCGAAAACCGTGCCGGCAAGAATGAAGAGCAGATAGGTCACCACAAAAATCATCACGGCATGCACCACCGCATTCTCCTGAAGTATTCCGTCCAACTTGATGCGAATGATCGCATTGGGGTGCTGCTGCTGCCGTAATTGCGAGCGGATCATCTTCCCGGCCAAAATCAATCGGTTGACCTTCATACCGCCCGACGTCGAACCGGCGCAGGCGCAAACGATCGTTCCGAACATCAGAAGAATCACCGCAAACGGCGGCCAGACGCCCGAATCGGCCGAGGCGAATCCGGTCGTACTCATCAACGACACGAACTGGAATGCCCCATAGCGGAACGAGGTGATCAACGATGGATAGATATCTGCCGCGAACAAGCTAATGGCAATCAACAAGCTGCAAATTAATATAATAAGGAGGTAGTAACGCGTCACCTCCGAACGAAATATGTTGTTACGCTTTCCGGTCACAGTTGCATAGATCAGCCCGAAATGGATACCGGCCATACACATCGCAAAGATCAGAATCGTGTCGATCATCGGGCTATTGAAATAGGCGATGCTGGTGTTCTTGGTCGAGAATCCGCTCGTTGCACACGCCGACATGGAGTGGCACAGCGCATCGAACCAATTCATGCCAGCTACCTTCAGCAGCAGCGTCGACAAAACCGTCAGTCCGACGTAGACGACCAACAGGATCTGCACGATAATCTGAGTCCGATATCGGTAATTATCTTTGGCCAATGGCGACAACTCGACATTCGAAAGGGTCATTTTGCTGCGTCCCATCGAGGGCAGAATCACCAAGGCAAACATCACCACACCCATACCGCCGATCCAAGTGGATGAGAAACGCCAGAACTGCAATCCGCGGGGCAATGCCTCGACATCGGTCAACACCGAAGCACCGGTAGTCGTGAAGCCCGACACCGTTTCGAACCACGCATTGACCACGCTGAATTCGCCGCCCCACATCAGGTAGGGGAACATGCCGACCACACAGGCCACCAGCCACGATCCGACGACGATGCAGAATCCCTCCTTGGTGCTGATCTGGTCTTTTTTCTCGACGAAGATCAGCGGGAAAGCCCCCAGCAACGCCGTCAGCATGGCCGAGAGCAGCAGGGGATGAAACGACGAATCCACGCCGCTGACCACCGAGATTCCGGCCGAAAGCAGCATGAACGTGGCGATGAAAAGCATCACCATGCCGACGTATCGTAAGACTACATCTACGCGCATCTTCTCATCAGGATTTAGGTTGACGTGACTGGATTATCAGCATCTCGATCTTCTCTTTCAATGCCAGCACCTCATCTTTCAGATCGCCCTTGACCGCAAACGGAATGCGAAAGAGCAGGTGATCCCCGAGGGCTTTATTCATCTTCAGAATCGGCGTCACGCAGTAAATCGACATGAAATAGTAGAGCATCAGGACGATCGCGATCATCACGACCAACGAAATAAGCACCGGCGTAACTGCTCGGTAGGCATTTTTCTTCATCTGCTCGGCACGCGGAGCTAACGAACTTTGCGTCGAGGTCATGTAGTTTTTGATCGCCGCCGTCAGCCGACCGTAGAGGGGTTCGTATTCCCGGTTGTACCACGTTCGGCTCAAAGAGTCGGATGCAAGACGAGTAGCCGCGGTCGCAACGACCAACGTATCGGAGACTCCGTAAGCCAGATAATTATCCGTCAGCAGGCGGAGTTCGGTGGTGGCGAAGGCCAGCGAATCGAGGAAAGCCTTTTCGAGTGCCTCCTCCTGCGCAATGAGCAGGGTGTTCTCGAGCCGCGACATGCTCGCCCGGCAGAGGCTATCGTAGCTCTTGTCGCCGAACACAGAGAGGTGGATCAACGCCACATTCTGCTCCTGTGCGGCATCGAGCATCTCTTTGGCCAATTCGATATTTCGTTTGTTGGCTTTGAGAATCTCGCCCGTATCCCGGCTCAAATGGCTCAACTCGATAAATGAAACCATGCCCGAAAAAAACAGCAGACAGACGATACTCAGAAATCCGATCGTCACCCGTTTGCGCATACCTGTCATTACTTTCTCTTTTATTTCTTGCAAATATAGTGAATTAATCGAGAATCTCGCCCTCCAGATCGTGAGATTCATCCATAGCACCCAATCGCACTCGGCAGATCGTATTGACACGGGCCCGATCGTAGGGGGCTTTGACCCGGCGATAATTGCCTGTGAATCCGAACATCATACCATTTTTGCGGGTGCTCTCGAAGAGCACTTCGTCCTCTCGACCACACGCAGCTCCACAAAACCGGCCGTGCAGCTCGCGACACAAGACCTCCAACGCATCGACGCGCTGGGTGGCGACCGACGACTGTACCTTGTCGGGCATCGCGATTGCCGGTGTACCGGGGCGTTCGGAGAAGGGGAAAATATGGAGGAATGCGGGGTTCAATCCGGCTAAAAAATCGTAGGTCGCTTGGAAATCGGCATCGGTTTCGCCCGGGAATCCGACGATCACATCAATCCCGATAAACGCATCGGGCATGAGTCGCCGCACGGCCGCAATGCGATCGGCAAAGCGCGCTGTCGTATAGCGGCGACGCATCAGACCGAGGATTCGATCCGATCCGCTTTGCAGCGGAATATGGAAGTGATGTTGGAATTTAGGTGACGCGGCGCAAAATTCTATTATTTCGTCGGTTAGCAAGTTCGGTTCGATCGAAGAAATTCGGTAGCGTTCGATTCCGTCCACCTCATTGAGTGCACGCAGCAGATCAATAAACTTTTCACCCGTCGTGCGGCCAAAATCGCCCGTATTCACCCCCGTGATGACAATCTCCTTCTGTCCGGCCACCGCAATCTGCCGAGCCTCGGCAACCAATTCGGCAATCGGCATATTTCGGCTGCCGCCACGCGCATAGTGGATCGTGCAATAGGCACAGCAATAGTCGCATCCGTCCTGCACCTTGAGAAAAGCACGCGTGCGGTCGCCGCTCGAGAAAGCTGCAAAAAACGAGGTGAGCGAATCGGTGTCGCAGCTATAAACCTGCGCGCCGCTTTTCCCCGAGAGTTCGACCACTCGTCGGTACAGTTCCCCTTTGTCGTTGTTGCTCAAGACCAGATCGACACCCTCTATCTCCGCAATTTCCTGCGGTTTAAGCTGAGCATAACATCCCGTCACGGCAATGATCGCCTGCGGATTCCGACGATGAAGTTTGCGGATCAGGTTGCGGCATTTTTTATCGGCATGCTCGGTCACCGAGCAGCTGTTGATGACACAGATGTCGGCATCGGCATTGGCGGCCACGCGCACAAAACCTCCCTGTTCGAACTCCCGCGCAAGGGTCGACGACTCCGAGAAATTGAGTTTGCAGCCTAAAGTATGGAAATTAACTCTGCGAGTTTGCATGAATTCAACTGTTTTTCTGCTGCAAAATTACGAAAAGCCAGCCAAAGTAGCGAGCTTTCCGAGAAAAAAACGTAAATTTGCGCGCAATTATAGTAGCATGGAGTTCTTCAACGACCTTTTTCAATACGGCTATTTGTCGAATGCACTCATGGCGTGCCTGCTTTCGGGTATCGCCTGTGGCATCATCGGCACGTATGTCGTCTGTCGCCGCATGGTGTTTCTTTCGGGAGGCATCACGCACGCATCGTTCGGCGGGCTGGGCATCGCGTTCTACCTCGGTGCAAACCCGATTGCCGGAGCGATGATCTTCGCCATACTCTCCGCGCTGGGCATCGAGTGGGCCGGTAGCCGGGGACGCATCCGCGAAGATTCGGCGATCGGCATCATCTGGTCGGTGGGCATGGCCGTCGGAGCACTGTTCATGAGCCTGCGGCCGGGCTATACCTCGGGCGACCTGTCGGCCTACCTGTTCGGCAGCATCATCACGGTGACCGACACCGATGTGGTGGCCTTGGGTGTGCTGACCCTGCTGATCGCAATCGGCGCGCTGCTGTGGCTGCGACCGGTGATGTATGTGGCATTTGACCGCGAATTCGCCCAGAGCCGCGGCATCCCGACGCGCGTGATCTCCTACCTCATGGCCACGATCGTGGCCGTCACGATCGTGCTTTCGATCCGCATCATGGGCATCGTGCTGCTGATCTCGCTGCTGACCATGCCCGTCGTGATCGTCAACACGCTGACACGCTCCTACCGGTTGCTCACACTCCTCGCACCGATTGTCGCAGTGATTGGCAACCTTGCCGGGCTGATTATCAGCTATAATTTCGAAGTTCCGCCGGGTGCGGCCATAATATTTACGCTCACTCTTACGCTTATTCTGGTAAAACTATTAACTTTGCGTAGCCAAAAATCGCGATCCGCCGCATGAAAACAATTCACAAACTGATTCTGAAAGCCTATCTCGGCCCGATGATCCTCACCTTCTTTATCGTCATGTTCGTCCTGATGATGAACATCGTATGGCGATATATCGACGAGTTGGTGGGCAAGGGACTGAGTGCCGGAATCATCATCGAGCTAATGACCTATTTCATGGCGAACATGATTCCGCTGGGTCTGCCGCTCTCGATGCTCTTGGCGGCGATCATGACCATGGGCAATCTGGGTGAGAACTACGAATTGCTGGCCATGAAGTCGGCCGGCATGTCACTTATCAAGATCACCAAACCGCTCATCATCGTCGTCAGCGTTGTGGCAATAGGCAGCTTCTTCATCGGCAACAACCTCGTGCCCTTTGCCAACAAAAAAGTATACAGCATCCTTTTCGACATCCGGCAGCAAAATCAGAGTCTTGAATTTCAGGACGGGCTGTTTTTCAACGGAATACCGAACATGTCGATCCGCGTCAGCAAGCAAGAACCGACCACAAACCTGCTCCACGACGTACTGATCTACGACAACCGCGAAATGAACGGGAACATGAATACGATTGTGGCCGATTCGGGTTATATCCGACTCTCCGACGACAAACGATTCCTGCTCGTGACGCTATTCCACGGCGAGACCTACGAACAGACTCGCAACAGCATGTGGTTCACACAAAGCAAACTGCGCCACCACACCTTCGAGCTGCAAAAGCAAATCATCCCCATGTCGGGATTCGCGATGGAGCACACGGATGCCAATCAATTCTCGAATAGCCAGACGAAGAATATCAACGAACTGCAACACGACATCGACTCGCTCGAATTGACCGTCAATGCAGCGACATCGACCTCCTACGAACCGTTGCTCAAAGACCATATTTTCGCACGCGACAACACCGTGGTGCTGGTGCCTGACAGCCTGAAAATCGACAAAAGCCATTACGGCGAAATAGAGGTGCTCGATTCGTTGCCGGGACTTACGATGCGCGACAAAAAGCGCATCTGGGATCAAGCTCGCATCCTCTCCAAGAACTCGCGCAACATGTTCTCGTTCGACGAATCCAACGCCAAAGAGGCACTGAACCAGCTCTATCGCAGCAAAGTCGAATGGCACAAAAAAATATCGCTTCCGGTCTCGATCCTCATTTTCTTCCTAATCGGAGCTCCTTTGGGCGCAATCATCCGCAAAGGCGGATTGGGATTGCCGGTGGTCGTGTCGATCATCTTCTTCGTGATCTACTACATCATCAGCATCACGGGCGAGAAGTTGGCCAAGGAGGGTAACTGGGATGCCGTGTACGGCATCTGGCTCTCGACATTCATCCTCACACCGATCGCCGTCTACCTGACCTACAAAGCCACAAACGACTCGGCATTATTGGATACCGATTGGTATGCCGGCCGGATCAAAGCATTGAAGGAGCGGGTGAATCCTCAATTCAGAAAAATTATAAATACGATAAAACTCAAACGAAATGGCAAACGAAACAATATTAAATAGCGTCGAGGAGGTTCTCGAAGATTTCCGCAATGGCAAAGTCGTGATCGTCGTTGACGACGAAGATCGCGAAAACGAGGGCGACTTCATCGTCGCAGCCGAGAAAATCACCCCGGAGATCGTCAACTTCATGTTGCACGAAGGCCGCGGAGTGCTGTGCGCGCCGCTCTCCGAAGAGCGTTGTGCCGAACTGGGACTTGACATGATGGAGGAGAACAACACCTCGCTGCTGGGCACGCCGTTTACCGTTACAGTCGACCTGCTGGGCGAGGGCTGCACAACGGGAGTCTCGATTCACGACCGTGCCGCAACAATTCGCGCGCTCGCAAACCCCGCCACCAAGCCCTCCGACTTGGGACGTCCGGGACACATCAACCCGCTCCGTGCGCGTCAGAAAGGCGTATTGCGCCGTCCGGGACACACCGAAGCTGCAGTCGATCTGGCACGCTTGGCCGGATTGCAACCAGCCGGTGCTCTGATCGAAATCATGAACGAAGACGGCACGATGGCTCGCATGCCGCAGTTGGTGGAAAAAGCCAAGCAGCATGGGCTGAAAATTTTATCAATCGCCTCGCTGATTGCCTACCGTCTTCGCGAAGAGTCGATCATCGAAAAGGGTGTCACCGTACCGCTGCCGACCGCATGGGGTGATTTCCAGATCACTCCGTTTCGCCAAAAGAGCAACGGGTTGGAGCATGTCGCGCTGACCAAAGGCACATGGACGGAGGATGAGCCGGTGTTGATTCGGGTTCATTCGTCGTGCGCCACGGGCGACATCTTCGGGTCATATCGCTGCGACTGCGGCGAGCAGCTGCACCAAGCCATGCAGATGATCGAGAAAGAGGGCAAAGGGGCGATTGTCTACCTCAATCAAGAGGGGCGCGGCATCGGACTCTGCAACAAGATCCACGCATATAAATTACAGGACGAGGGATTGGATACGGTGGATGCCAACCTTCAGTTGGGATTCAAGGCCGACGAGCGCGATTACGGCGTCGGAGCGAGCATCATTCGCGAATTGGGGATTCGGCACATGCGCCTGATCACCAACAATCCGCTCAAACGAGCCGGACTGGAAGGATATGGACTAAAAATCGACCAGATCGTCCCGGTTGTCATTGCGCCGAACGAATACAACGAGACCTACCTCAAAACCAAAGAGGTGCGCATGCACCACACGTTGGGATTAGATAAAGAGTAGCCGATGGACGCCAAGCAGATACGCATTGTATTTATGGGTACGCCCGAATTTGCCGTACCCTCGCTGCGAGCACTGGTCGACGGCGGCTACCGCGTTGTGGGCGTGGTTACCACCCCCGACAAACCGGCAGGCCGCGGACAGAAGCTGCACGAAAGCGACGTGAAAATCGCGGCGCGCGAATTGGGACTTCCGATTCTGCAACCCGAAAAGTTGCGCGACCCGGCATTTGTCGAGGCGATGCAGGCTTGGCAGCCCGATTTATGTATCGTCATTGCATTCCGGATGCTACCCGAAATAATCTGGGCGATGCCCAAGTTGGGGACATTTAACCTCCACGCATCGCTGCTGCCGCAATACCGCGGTGCTGCGCCAATCAACTGGGCAATCATCAACGGCGAGCAAGAGACGGGTGTGACGACCTTCCTGCTCAACCACGAGATCGACCAAGGTGCAATCATCGGACAGCTTCGCATGCCAATTCTGCCGGACGACACGATCGGCACGCTCTACGACAAACTGATGCACGCCGGAACGGGATTGGTAACACAGACCGTAGACCGCATTGCGGCAGGTAACATCACACCGATCGAGCAGAAGGACATCGACCCAACGACATTGCAACCTGCGCCGAAGATTTTCAAAGAGGATTGCAAAATAGATTGGGCATGGGACGGAAAGCGCATCGTGAATTTCGTGCGCGGACTCTCGCCATATCCGGCCGCATGGACCTCACTTTGCAAGGAGAGCGATTCGAATGAACAATCGGCGAAAATTTTCACCGTCACCTTTGAAGCGGCGGCACACGGAAAAAGCAACGGCACAGTCGAAAGCGACTCGCGCACGTTCATTCGCGTGGCCTGCGCCGACGGCTGGATTTCGCTGATAGATTTACAGATAGCCGGCAAGAAGCGGCTCTCGGTACACGATCTGTTATTGGGATTGCGCGACATAAACCAATACCGATTCGCATAGGAATCGCGAGCAGCCGCAGCGAAGAACCGTTCTCGATCCTCGAGCCTGCGACCGGGGAGGGATGTTCTCGATCCTCGAGCTTGTCGAGAGGTCGCAGAATCGTTTTTCGATCCTCGAGCTTGTCGAGAGGTCGCAAATATCTATCCACTAACCTGTCGAGAGGTCGCTGTGTTCGGTTTTCGATCCTCGAGCCTGTCGAGAGGTCGCTGTGTTGGGTTCTCGAGCCTCGAGCCTGTCGAGAGGTCGCAAAGGTATTTCGGTTTGCAGTGCAAACCGGCAGTCCGCAGCTCCGCCAATGCGGAGGAATGCAATTCGCGTTGCTCTTTTGCAGCCCCCGCGAGCTGCGACCTGAAGACAGAAGAGACTGTAGACGGGTTGCAAACTCAAATCGCATAAAATTCTTCTCAGGATGTAAGCGTTAAGCGCGAGGACTCGCTTGCATCAAGAACCAACACGGATACAAACTGTTTTTTGCCGGGAAATTTTTATTCCCGGCTTTTTTGTCTACATTTGGTCATCCAATAACCTTGACTATGAGTAAAATTCTGTTAATTCTGGTTCTTCTTCTCCAAGTGCCCCGGTTGGCACAGGGGCAAGATTCGGATGTTCCGTTCAACGGATCAATCACCGATGCCGCAGGAAAGGGTATCAAAGCAAAGATCACAGTCCTGCGCGACAACTCCTATACGATTGCTGACAAAAAAGGAAAATTCGGGCTGACAAACATCGCACCCGACGATACCCTTCAAATTCGATACAAGGCTCAAACGTTAGAGATTCCGGTCGCCGGACGGCACAGCTTGCGGATTGTGTGGATCGCCGATAGCCCCTCGATCAAGGAGGATAGCGAGCTGGTTGACAACGGATTCGAGTATATCAAACGTCGCGAATACACCGACAGTTCATCGGGAATTTCGGGAGAATCAATGCGCCGCAAGGGATTCCGCGACCTGCAATCGGCTGTTCTCTCAATGGTTCCCGGCGTGCAGCTGCTCAACGGCGAGATCACCATTCGCGGCATAAATTCAATCAATGCCGTGCAAAAAATACTGATCATCTGCGACGGCATGCCGATCAGCCACCTAAACAACTTGAATATCAACGATGTCGAGTCGGTCGAAGTGCAGAAGGGTAGTAACATGTACGGATTGCGCGGCGCAGCAGGGGTCATCATCATCCGCACGCGTCACTAAAAGACGCCTCGCAGCATGGATTGCTACTTGATCCGTTTTCGATCCTCGAGCCTGCCCCGGAGGTCGCTGTTGCTGACTGGTTCTCGATCCTCGAGCTTGTCGAGAGGTCGCAAACTATTTTGCCGTACTTTCCGATTTCAGTCAGCAGCTCGCGGAGGCGGCTATGTAGCAACGCGAAATAGCAGTCCTCCGCATGGCGGAGCTGCGGACTGCCGACTTGCTACGCAAGTCGAAAGACAAATTGCCAGATAAACCCTTCCGACCTCCGGGGCAGGCTCGAGGATCGAATACAACCCATGCGACCTCTCGACAGGCTCGAGGATCGAGAAACGATTCTGCGACCTCCCAAAGCAGGCTTAAAAATCGAGAACTGACATTTTCGACAAGCGTTTGCGACCTCTCGACAAGCTCGAGGATCGAAAAAAGAACGCGGCAACCTCCGGGGCAAGCTCGAGGATCGAAAATACCCCCTCCAGAAACAAGCTCAAGGAGCGTGGTAATGTCACCCAAAAAAAACGAGGCGGCTGAATATTCAGTCGCCTCGTTCGATATCTGGGAGAAAATCGTACAGATCTATTTTTTCTGGATGATTTCTGCGCCGTGTTTGATCGCCTTTTCGTTTTCGGGCAGCATCTTCCATGCACGCTCCGGAAGCGACTTTTTCAGGCCAATCATCACATTCTCCATTGCCACAACCGGACGCACCTTCAGGTAACCGCCCAAAATCATCGTGTTGAAGAGTTTCGCCTGACCGAGCTTTGCCGACTCGGCAGTTGCTTCAATCGCGTAGACCTCGATGTCCTTGCGCACCGGATGGCGCGTGATACCGTTCGTGTCATAGATCAGCACGCCGCCGGGTTTGACCATCGGCTCGAATTTCTCCATAGATTGCTGGTTCAGGATAATCGCCGTATCGAATTCGTGAGCAATCGGTGATGAAATTTTCTTGTCGGAGAGAATCACCGTCACATTAGCCGTACCGCCGCGCATCTCCGGGCCATAGGAGGGCATCCACGTCACCTCAAAATCTTGCATGACACCCGAATAGGCCAGGATCTTGCCCATAGAGAGAACGCCCTGTCCTCCGAATCCTGCAATAATCAACGTCTCTTTCATGTTAGTCCTCTTTTTTAACGTCCTTAATATCACCCAGCGGATAGAAGGGCAACATGTTCTTTTCCATCCAGTCGTTCGAAGCCACCGGCGAGAGTTTCCACCCGCTATTGCAAGTCGAAACGACCTCCACCAACGAGAATCCGTTTCCGGCCATTGCGTTCAGGAAAGCCTTGCGGATCGCAGCCTTGCACTTGCGCACGTTAGCCGGCTTATGCACGCTCTGACGCGTAATGAAAGTCGCACCGTCGAGGTGTGCCATCATCTCGGCGATCTTATAGGGGTAGCCATTCAGGCGCGGATCACGACCATAGGGCGTGGTTGCCGTCTTCATACCCAGCAGGGTAGTAGGAGCCATTTGACCGCCGGTCATGCCATAGATCGCATTGTTGATGTAGATTGCCACCACATTCTCTCCACGCGCCGCCGCATGAATCGACTCGGCCGTACCGATTGCCGACAGGTCGCCGTCGCCCTGATAGGTGAAGACCATATTCTGGGGCATCAGCCGTTTCACGGCCGTAGCGACTGCCAAAGCGCGTCCGTGAGCCGCTTCAATCCAGTCGATGTCAATATAGTTGTAGGCGAATACCGAGCAACCGACGGGCGAAACGCCAATGGTTTTTTCGGCAAGACCCAACTCGTCGATGACCTCTGCTACTAATTTATGAACCGTGCCATGGCTACAACCGGGGCAGTAGTGCATGACGTTTTCGGTGATGAGTTTCGGTTTGGTATAAACCAGATTCTCTTTTTTGATTTCAACCTCTGCCATGTCGTTTACTTTTTAATCAATTTATCCTTGAGGGCTGCGAGCACCTCATCGGGGTTGAAGAGCATACCGCCCTGACGGCCGTAGTGCTCCACAGGTGCTTTGCCATTGACAGCCAACCGCACATCTTCGACCATTTGGCCGGCATTGAGCTCGGCCGAAAGGAATCCCTTGACGCCGCGTGCGGCCAATTCGGCTAATTGTTTTTTGGGGAAAGGGTAGAGCGTGATCGGACGCAGCAGACCGACTTTCAGTCCTTCGGCACGAGCCATCTCGACCGTAGCCGAGCAGATACGAGCCGACGAACCGAATGCAACGATCACATAATCCGCATCGTCGCAATCAATCGCTTCGTAAAGCACCTCATTCTCCTCCATAGCCCGATATTTCGCTTGCAGACGCTGGTTGATGATCTCCATCTTTTCCGACTGCAACTCCAACGAAGTTACAATATTACGAGCTCTATCGGCCGGTTTGCCATACGTTGCCCAAGTCTTGCACTCGGCAGCAACTTCCGCATCGGTTTTCCGCGGACGCTGCGGCGCAAGCACCACCTTTTCCATCATCTGACCAATCGCGCCGTCGGCCAGAATCATCGCCGGGTTGCGGTATTTGAAGGCCAGATCGAAGGCCATTGCCACATGGTCGTGCATCTCCTGCACGGAGTTCGGCGCAAGGACAATCAGGTGGAAGTCGCCGTGACCGCCGCCCTTACAAGCCTGAAAATAGTCGCCCTGCGACGGCTGAATCGTACCCAGACCCGGGCCGCCACGCTGGCAGTTGACGATCAGGCAGGGCAGTTCTGCTCCAGCCAAATAGCTCAACCCCTCCGACATCAGACTCACGCCGGGACTCGACGAGGAGGTCATCACCCGTTTTCCGGCCGAAGCACCGCCGTAGACCATATTGATCGACGAAATTTCGGACTCGGCCTGCAAGACGACCATTCCGGTCGTTTCCCACGGTTTCAACTCCATGAGCGTTTCCATCACCTCCGACTGCGGAGTAATCGGATAGCCGAAATATCCGTCGCAACCATAGCGAATCGCGGCATGCGCGATCACTTCGTTGCCTTTCATCAGTTTTACTTCCTTCTCTGCCATAGCTTACTCGAATTTTTGACGATAAACCGTAATAACGCTATCGGGGCATATCACCGCACACGACGCACAACCTGTGCAGGCATCGGGATTTGCCATTTGAGCCACAGGATAACCCTTGCTGTTCACCTCTGCCGACAAGCTGAGCACATCGCACGGACACGAAGCCACACAGACCCCGCACCCCTTGCATCGCTCTTTGTCGACGATGATTGTTCCTTTGATTTTAGCCATAACGCCATTTATTTGTTAAGTTGCTTACAAATATATAAATTATTCATCACTTTTCCGATTATTTGCAAGATTATTTTGGTTTTCCGATTCAATTAAAAACAAGAAGTTCGAGCTGCAATAGCCCGAACTTCCTGCTTGTAAAATCATTCAAGACCTATTCGGCTTTGGGGTCCGGGCCATATTTATTTTCGCCCTTCGTACCGTCTGTGCAGTACCAGACAAGGAACATAATTCCCCAGACGAAAAAAATCAAAGCACCGATACCTACACTGAGCAGGAATCCGATAGATGCGCCGGCCAACAACGCGCTGGCATCTCCGCCTAGTGCCATAGCAGTAACACCGGCCGATATTCCCATAACCACGATCAGGATGCTCCAGATAAAGCCAAAGATATAATACCACAGCAAGCGTTTGCCGCTGCGCCCCGTATCATGCAAGCGACGCACCTGCACTGCCAGATTGGGTAAAAAGAAGAACAGGGATGCGATCGAAGAACAAATCGCCACGTTCGAAAGAAGCGAATAATCGATCAATTTAGCAATTACCATGGTAATAATCATGAATAGAATAAAATACCAATACTCCGAACGGCGAGCTCGGCCAGAAAAATTCACGTAGTTTTTAATACATTTTACAAACCATTTCATAAGCACTAATTTTTTAAGAGTTGAACAAATATAATAATTTATTTGCAACCTGATCCGTTTTCAGGCAAAAAAAGCGAATTATGCCGTCTCAATAAGCCTAACTTTCTTGTTGATAGGGGTGGATGAATCGAACAAAAAATCAGAAGCAGCAGTAAATTGAGATGGACGCAGACCTCAAAAACAGTCCAGTCGGGGAGGGGTGGCGACCACGCGGCAGATTGGAGTACAGAGAGTTGCGACCTCTCGACAAGCTCGAGGATCGAGAATAGGGCATGGCGACCTCGCGACAAGCTCGAGGATTGAGAATAGGGTATTGCGACCTCTCGGCAAGCTCGAGGATCGAGGGCAAAACTTTGCGACCTCTCGACAAGCTCGAGGATCGAGAGCAGGGCATTGCGACCTCTCAACAAGCTCGAGGATCGAGAGCAGGGCATGGCGACCTCTCGACAGGCTCGAGGATCGAGGGCAAAACTTTACGACCTCTCGACAAGCTCGAGGATCGAGAACACCCACTCCGGTGATGTTGAAGCGTAAGAAACAAAATAGAGCCGACCTCGCGGCCAGCTCTATCTCATTTAGGCAAAACTACTTCTCGAACGTGTGGATAACCACGCCCGAACGCAATTTCGGTTCGAACCAAGTCGTTTTGGGTGGCATGATGTGGTTCGTATCGGCGATGCGGATCAGCTGTTGCATCGAAACGGGGTAGAGGGCAAAAGCCGCCTTCATCTCACCGCTATCGACGCGACGTTTCAACTCGTTCAAGCCACGAATACCGCCCACGAAGTCGATGCGTTTCGATGTGCGCAGGTCTTTGATGTCCAGAATTTTATCAAGCACCAAGTTCGACAACACCGTCACGTCCAACACCCCGATCGGATCTTGGTCGTCGTAGGTTCCCGGCTTGGCAGTCAGGCTATACCATGCGCCGTCGAGATACATCGAAAAGTTGTGCAATCCCGTCGGACGATACTCGGCTGCGCCCTGCTTGGTCACCTCGAAATTCTCCTTGAGTTTTTCGACAAGTTCCTCGGATGTCAAGCCGTTGAGATCCTTCACCACACGGTTGTAGTCGATGATGCGCAGCTGGTTTGCCGGGAAAGTCACCGCCAAGAAATAGCAATATTCCTCCTCACCGGTGTGGTGCGGATTCTTCGCCTTGCACTCCTGTCCTACGCGAGCCGCGGCAGCTGTACGGTGATGTCCGTCAGCCACATAAAGTGCCGGAATAGCAGCAAACAGCTCGGTGATACGATCGTTGGTCTTCTTATCGCGGATCACCCACAGCTGGTGACCGAACCCGTCTTCGGCCGTGAAATCGTACTCCGGAGCACTGTTTTTCACCACGTTGGCGACAATCGCATCAATTTCGTCGTTGTCGGGATAGGCGAAAAATACCGGTTCGATATTGGCCTGTTGGTTGCGGACATGAATCATGCGATCCTCCTCCTTGTCGGGGCGCGTAAGCTCATGCTTTTTGATCGCTCCCGAAAGGTAATCCTCGAAGTGGCAGCACATGGCCAGACCATACTGCGTGCGGCCGTCCATCGTCTGCGCATAGATATAGTAGTGTTCCTCGGCATCCTGCTGTAACCAGCCCTCCTTGCGCCAACGGCGGAAGTTCTCGACCGCCTTTTCGTAGACCGGCTGTGCGTGTTCGTCGGCAATGGGATCAAAATCAATCTCGGGCTTAATGATGTGCAACAGCGAACGTTGCGAGGCTTCTTTTTTTGCTTCGGCCGAGTTGAGCACATCGTAGGGGCGCGAGGCGACCTCGGATGCCAATTCTTTCGGCGGACGTACTCCGCGGAATGGTTTGATTCTTACCATATAGATTTTTAAGTTATTAGGCGACAAAGGCGGGTCTGATTCCTACCCGCCTTATGCCGCGTTATTTGTTACTATTTGTTTACTTGGAAACGAGTTGTACCGTTTTTCAGAAAATCGACGATCTGATTTGCCGCAGCTAATCCGGCGTTGAGGTTCGCCTCGGCGGTCTCCGCACCCATTTTCTTGGGGGTAGCAAAGACCCGCTTGCCGAATTTCTCCAACAGCTCGGGCATGATCACCGGCGCGATGTCGGTCACATATTTCAAATCCTCACGTTCGGTCAAAGCGCGCATCAGCCCCTGCTCGTCGATCACCTCCTTACGAGCCGTATTCACGAGGACAGCCCCTTTAGGCATCGACATCATCAACTCATAACCAATCGAGCCTTTGGTCTGCTCGGTGGCCGGAATATGCAGCGACAAGAAGTCGGCCTGCCGATAGAGCTCTTCGATGGAGTCAACCTTGGTCACACCGTCGGCTTCGAAAACAGCGGCATCGTGAATGAACGGGTCGAAAGCGATAACACGCATCCCCAGTGCCTTGGCCTTGCGGCCAACGAGTTTGCCAACATTGCCGTAAGCCTGAATAGCCAACGTCTTGCCCATGATCTCCGAGCCTGTGCCGGGTGTAAAGTTGTTGCGCGCCATGAAAATCATCATTGCCAAAGCCAATTCGGCCACCGCATTCGAGTTCTGTCCCGGCGTATTCATCACCACGATCCCGCGAGCCGTAGCAGCCGCCAGATCCACATTGTCGTATCCAGCTCCAGCACGCACCACAATTTTGAGATTCTTGGCCGCAGCAATCACCTCGGCCGTCACCTTATCGCTGCGGATAATCAACGCATCGACATCGGCCACGGCAGCCAACAGCTCCCCTTTATCGGTATATTTTTCGAGCAGAGCCAGCTCATAGCCAGCCTCCTGGGCAATCTTACGGATTCCGTCGACAGCCTTTTTTGCAAAAGGTTTCTCGGTTGCAACTAATATTTTCATACTTTTCAATAATGAGGTGAAATAAACCGTTTTTTCTTTCTTTGCCTCGTAAGTATACGGGACAATGGTTGGACACATTATTTTTTATGAGTTTGCTCAAACTCCTGCATGCAGTCAACCAGAACCTGTACACTCTCGATCGGCAGTGCATTGTAGCACGAGGCGCGGAAACCACCTACCAAACGGTGACCCTTGATGCCGACGATGCCTCGGCTCTTGGTGAACTCAAGGAATTCGGGTGCAAGCTCTTCGTAACCCTCGTTGAGCACAAAGCAGATGTTCATCAGCGAACGGTCTTCGTCGACCACCGTACCGCGGAACAACGGGTTGCGATCAATCTCCTTGTAGAGCAGAGCAGCCTTGGCTTGGTTGCGACGGTAGATCTCCTCCACGCCACCGATTGACTTGAGCCATTTGAGCGTCTCCTTGAGCACATAGATCGGGAACACGGGCGGCGTATTGAACATCGAATTGTTTTCGACATGGGTGCGGAATGAAACCATCGTAGGCAAGTCGCGCACGGCCTTATCGAGCATATCCTCCCGAATGATAGCAAATACCACACCGGCAGGCGCCAGATTTTTCTGTGCCCCGCCATAGATCATGGCATATTTAGTCACATCGAGCGGACGCGACAGAATATCGGAACTCATATCGGCAATCAGAGGCACGGGAGAAGTGATATCCTCGTGGTATTCCGTACCGTAGATTGTATTGTTCGTGGTGATATGCACATAATCCAGATCCGACGGAATCGCGAAGCCCTTCGGAATATAGGTAAAGTTACGGTCTTCGGAGGTAGCCAGCACCTCGACCTCACCATAACGTTTTGCCTCCTTGATCGCTTTCTTCGACCAGACACCCGTATTGACGTAGCCGGCTTTCTTCCCCAGAAAGTTCGCCGCCACTTCATAAAACATCGAGCTGGCACCACCTCCGACATAGAAAATCTTATAGTTGTCGGGGATATGAAGCAACTCGCGGAAAAGCGAATCGGCTTCAGCCATTACGTTGTCAAAATCTTTCGTGCGATGCGAAATCGAGAGCAGCGACAATCCTGATCCGTTGAAGTCGAGAATTGCTTTTGCGGCATTTTCGATAACCTCGTCCGGAAGAATCGAGGGTCCTGCGTTGAAATTGTGCTTTTTCATAATAGTTTGATATGAGATTATGGTATTTCAATTGCTATCTGTTAATTTTCTAACACAAATATAAATAAAAAAGAATTGAGAATCCAACTCTTTTACAAATAAATTTTACACATCGCATATTCAACGGCTCAAAAGCTCGGCTTTTTGAATTGTTTTTATTATTTTTGCCAAAATTTAATGCGTTCATCGCTATGGTAAAATCGATGACCGGCTTCGGCAAAGGCGAAGTTACGGTAGAAAACAAAAAGATAACGGTCGAGATCCGATCGTTAAACTCGAAACAGTTAGATCTTTCGCTGCGGCTGCCCGCCATTTACCGGCAGTCGGAATACGAAATACGCAATATCATCACTCGCTCGATCCAACGCGGCAAGGTCGACGTCTTCATCAACGTCGAATCGCAGACCTTGGCCACCTCGGCACGCATCAACCGCGACCTCTTCCGCGAATACCTGCGCCAGCTGAACGATGCGCTCGTCTTCTCGGGAATCGACGCCGACTACGACGCGCTTGTTCCGGCAATCATGCGGATGCCCGATGTAATATCGACCGACGAGCAGGCGATCTCCGAGCAGGAGCATGCCGCACTGCTTTCGGCCGCCGAAGCTGCCGCGGCACAGCTTGATGCGTTTCGCCTGCAAGAGGGTGCGACGCTCATCGCCGACTTGCTGCGACGCGTCGAGAAGATCGAGAACTACAAACAAGAGGTGATTCCCTTCGAAAAGGCCCGCATCGAAACAATCCGCGAGCGCATCAAAGACAACCTCGACAAGTTGCAGATCAATGTCGACCACAACCGATTGGAGCAGGAGATGATTTTCTACATCGAGAAGCTGGATATCACCGAGGAGAAAGTCCGTCTGACCAACCACTGCAACTACTTCCGCGAAGTGGCGACCGAGGAGCAGGGCGTAGGGCGCAAGTTGGGATTTATCGCCCAGGAAATGGGTCGAGAAATCAACACCTTGGGATCTAAAGCCAACGAATCGAACATGCAGATTCTGGTGGTCAAGATGAAAGACGAGCTGGAAAAAATCAAGGAACAAGTACTCAATATTCTTTAATGGGTAAGGTCATCATATTCTCCGCGCCGAGCGGATCGGGAAAGACGACAATCGTCCGGGCACTGCTCGGTCGGTTTCCGCAACTTGAGTTTTCGGTTTCGGCCACCAGTCGTGCTCCGCGAGGAGTCGAACGCGACGGGGTGGATTACTATTTTCTCTCGCAGGAGGCTTTTTCGGAGGCAGTTTCGCAAAATCGCTTTGTGGAGTGGGAGGAGGTCTACCAAGGAACCTGCTACGGTACTTTGCGCAGCGAAGTGGAGCGAATCTGGGACAAGGAGCACTTGATCGTGTTCGATGTCGACGTAATCGGCGGCATCAACCTCAAGCGGATATTCGGAGCAGATGCCTGCTCGATATTCATCATGCCGCCCTCAATCGACGAACTGCGCAACCGGCTCGAAGGACGCGGCACGGATGCCCCGGAGGTGATCGAACGCCGCATCGCCAAGGCCGAATTCGAGCTGACCAAAGCACCGGAATTCGACCACATGATCGTCAACGACCAACTCGACGTAGCAATCGACGAAGCGGCCGAGATACTCAACGCCTTTATCGCTCGTTAAGATGAAACGGATGATGCTCTATTTCGGGTCGTTCAACCCCATTCACCGCGGGCATATTGCGCTGGCAGAATATGTCGTGGAACAGAACCTGTGCGACGAGTTGGCCCTGATCATCTCACCGCAAAGCCCATACAAGCAACACGAAACGCTTGCGCCCGAAATGGATCGCTACGAAATGGCCGAAATGGCCTGCAACGCATCGAAATACCCCAATCGGATCAAAGCCTCGGTGGTGGAATTCCTGCTGCCGAAACCCTCCTATACAATCGACACGCTCGGCTACCTCGAAGAAAATTTCGGCGAGGAGATGCAATTCTCGCTGCTTATGGGGTGCGACCAACTGGCTGGAATAGACGGCTGGAAGGAGAGCGCGAAGATCCTCGAATACCCGATCTATGTCTACCCGCGGCGCGGCGAATCGGCGGCAGCGTATGCCGACCGCGTCACCGTGTTGGGCGACGCGCCGTTGCAAGATTATGCCTCGACCCAAATCCGGGAGAGCATCGAACGCGGCGAGGATCTCACGCAGATGCTCGATCGCGGCGTTATAGACTACATCCGTCGCAAGGGTCTTTGGTCGGCAGCGGCACGCATCGCCCAGCTGACGGCACAGATCGAATCCCAACCGGAAGATGCCGCGCTCTACGTCGAACGCGGAAAACTCCATTACCGCCACAACGAATGGGGGGCGGCACTCAACGACTTCAACCGCGCGTTGAAAATCGACGCCACGCACGAAGAGGCTCGGCAATACGTCGAAATGGCACAGGAAATTTTAGCATTCAGATACAAAGACATCTACAATCCCTGACAAAAATAATGACACGTTTGAAAATAGCTCTTTTGGCCGGAGGTGACTCTCCCGAGCGCGAAATTGCACTTCAGAGTGCCGCACAGATCGAAGCGGCACTTGACCACACGAAATACGATGTTACGGTAATCGACCTGCACCACCGCGATTGGCACTACACTGCGCCGGACGGACAGCAATGGCAAGTCGACAAGAACGACTTCTCGATCACAATCGACGGCGTGCACAAGATCTTCGACTACGCACTGATAATTATCCACGGCACACCGGGCGAGGACGGCAAATTGCAAGGTTATCTCGACATCATGGGCATTCCCTATTCGTCGTGCTCGATGACCTCGTCGGTGGTCACCTTCGACAAAATCACCACCAAGCGCACCGTAGCCGGCCCGGGGATCAATCTCGCGCGCGAGATCTTCCTGCGCAACGGAGAGACTTATGACGCCGATAAAATCGTAACGGAACTCGGCCTGCCGCTCTTCGTGAAACCGAATGCGAACGGCTCGTCATTCGGAGTGACAAAGGTCACTTCACGCGAAAAATTACCGGCTGCGATCAACGCTGCGTTTGCCCAAGGTGACGAGATCCTGATCGAAGAGTGCATCACCGGACAGGAGATCGGATGCGGCATTTTGATTACCGGCGACCGCGAATACATCTTCCCCGAAACCGAGATTGTGCCGAAAAAAGATTTCTTCGATTACGAAGCCAAATACACCACCGGATTTTCCGAGGAGATCACCCCCGCGCGGATTACGCCAGAGGTGCGTGCCGAATTAAACCGCATGACACGCGAAGCCTACAAGAGATGTCGTTGTTCGGGAGTTGTGCGGGTGGATTTCATCGTAACAGCCGCCGGGAAGCCCTATTTCATCGAGTTAAATTCGATTCCGGGCATGAGCAGCGGCAGCATCGTTCCCAAACAGGTTCGTGCGATGGGCATGACGCTCGGCGAACTCTACGACATCATCATCACCGACACCTGCCGCAAATGATCGAGATCGACGATAAAATCGTAAGTGCCGACCTGCTGCGCGAATGCTTTGCCTGCGACATCGCGCAATGCAAAGGCATCTGCTGCGTCGAAGGAAACGCCGGCGCACCGCTCGAAATCGACGAGGTCGATCTACTGGAGCAGGAGTACGAACACTACAAACCCTACATGACGCAGGCCGGAATCGACGCGGTGGAAGAGCAGGGATTCATGGTGGTTGACCAAGAGGGCGACTATACTACGCCTCTGATCCACGATGCCGAATGCGCCTACACCTACGAGGAGAACGGCGTCACACTCTGTGCCATCGAAAAAGCGTGGCTGGAGGGCAAAACGCCGTTCCGCAAACCGATCTCATGCCACCTCTATCCGATCCGGCTCATGCACTTTTCGAACGGGACAATCGGATTGAACTACCACCGCTGGTCGGTCTGTGCATCGGCACGCGCTTGCGGTAAGAAATTGGGGATACCGGTTTATAAAGCACTAAAAGATCCGATCATCCGACGCTTTGGCGAGGAGTTCTACCAAGCACTCGAAGCCGCCGAGGAGTACATAAACAAACAGTAAGAATACAACAAGATTATGAAGAGATATCTATTGACCCTATCGGCCGCCTGTGTAGCTTTTGCTGCCGCAGCCGAACCGCAGGCCGACACACAGTCGCCCCAGCAAACACCCGACCAAACGACAGTGACCGACTCCATTGCCACCTTGCGCCTGCGTCTGCAACGCAAACAGATCGAGTCGACCTTCGACACCAACGGGTTGACCGTGATCGACACGCTCGATTCGGGCAACGATGCCATAAAAGTCGTCCTGTACAGCAACAACACATGGAAATACACGCGCAACCGAGAGATCGTAAAAGACAGCACGATTTTCGAGAAGTATTGGGACACCACGACCTTGTTCCCCTACAAAGAGGTGGATATGTCGACCATGCCCCAATCGGTCGTAATCGACTTGATCGACTCGCTTCGCAGTTACCATTGTCCCTATCAGGGAATTCCGCATCCGCGTGGAAAATACGGGCCGCGTCGTCGCCGGCAGCATCAAGGCATCGACCTGCCGTTGAAAATGGGTGATCCGATTTATGCCACATTCTGCGGGCGCGTTCGCATCTCGCAAAATACGCACGGAGGTTATGGAAATCTGGTGATCCTTCGCCACGACAACGGGCTGGAAACCTACTACGGCCACCTCTCGGAACGATTGGTCGAACCCGACCAATGGGTCGAAGCCGGACAGGTGATCGGTCTGGGCGGCTCAACGGGACGTTCAACCGGCCCGCACCTCCATTTCGAGACCCGCTACTACGGACAATCCTTCGACCCCGAACGGTTGATCGACTTCAGGAATGGCATGCTTTGCCGCGAGACCTTCCTACTCAAGAAATCGTTCTTCAGCATCTATTCCAATGCCGGGCAAGACTTCGACGATGAGAGCGAAAACGAAGAGATCGACAAGAAAGAGGTTGCGGCCAAAGTGGCACAACGTTACCACAAAGTTCGATCGGGCGATACGCTGGGAGCGATTGCCCGCCGCTACGGTACAAGCGTCAAAAACATCTGCCGGCTCAATGGCATCAAGTCGACGACCATTCTGCGGTTGGGTCGTTCGCTGCGTGTACGATAGACAAGAGGGGGGGGGCTTTGCAGCTACCGGGAACTGTTGAATCCGGCAGCAACTTGAGTTCTTAACCACCTTCGAAAAAAGTTCGAGGATCGAGTGCATTCCGTTGGCATGTAGCCAAAATGCACACTCGATCCTCGAACTCTTTTTTTTTGGGAGGGGGCTATACTCGAGCTTGCCCAAAAAGGTCGCAACACACTGTTCTCGATCCTCGAGCCTGTCGAGAGGTCGCTGTGCCGTATTGCGACACAGAGGAATCCCCCGCGCCGTT
This sequence comes from uncultured Alistipes sp., assembly GCA_964532025.1. Classification (GTDB taxonomy): domain Bacteria; phylum Bacteroidota; class Bacteroidia; order Bacteroidales; family Rikenellaceae; genus Alistipes. The sequence goes on from CAZHEY010000021.1 coordinate 39,340, forward strand.
TACACCTATATAATACGGGTCTATTTTTTTCGCTCGATAGCGTCTACGGCATCGATCACCGCGCCCCGAAATCCCGTGCGCTCCAACTCCGCCACGCCGACAATGGTCGTACCTCCAGGGGAGCAAACCGCATCCTTGAGCACACCGGGATGTTGTGCGGTAGCCAGTTGCAAGCTACCTGTGCCCACCAACACCTGACTGGCCATGCGGTAGGCATCGGCGCGCGGAATGCCGTGTTTCACGGCCGCATCGGCCAACGCCTCGATAAACATAGCCGCAAAAGCGGGAGTGCAACCACACACCGTTCCGGCAACCCCCAACAGTGGGGTGTCGATCGGTATGATGAGTGCCACGGCAGAGAAGAGTCGCTCGAAATCAGCCCATTCCTCCTCGGAAAGCGAATGGCGACGTTCGCAAACGATGATCCCCGCGCCGACCGCCACCGGCGTATTGGGCACGGTCGAAAGGTGGTGTGTGCCGGCTGCTAAAATTGCTTCGTAGCGTTCAAAGGTCATTCCGGCGGCCACCGAGATCACCACTTTTTGCGCTAATTTATTCAATATAGGAGTCACCACCGTCTCCACCAAATTGGGTTTGACGGCGATCACCACAAAATCGGCAAAGTCGACCACCGCAGCAGCGGAGTCAAAAGCCCGAATACCACGCCGCGCCGCATTAACACACAATTTGTCATAGTGCTGCGCACAAGCTCCGATCTGATCGGGATGCAACGCCTGTGTGCCGAGAAATCCGTCGCAGAGTGCCTGCGCCATATTGCCGAATCCGATAAATCCAAGTTTCATCTTCTGATTTTTATTTGGTGTAATCCCGTTCGCCGAAGATCAACGATCCCACACGCACCATGGTCGAACCGCAGTCGACCGCCATGCCGTAATCGTGCGACATTCCCATGGAAATCGTATTAAAACGCGCCCCAAAGTAGGGTTGCAGCAGATCGAAGCAGCGTTTGAGTTCTCCAAAATCGTGACGTATGACCGCCTCGTCATCGCTGTTCGTCGCAATTCCCATTACACCGCGCACCGAGAGATTCGGCAGCTCGGCAAAGGGCGCGTGACGCAGGTATTGCATCAGCTCCTCGAAATCCCAGCCCGACTTCGTCTCCTCGCGCGCCACGTGAATCTCCAGCAGAATGTTGATCGTGCGGTTGCATTTCGCGGCTTCCCGATCAATCGCTTCGGCCAGACGCGCGCTATCAACCGACTGAATCATCGCAACAAACGGAGCGATGTATTTGATTTTGTTGGTCTGCAAATGGCCGATCATGTGCCACGCGATGTCCTTGGGCAGGGCCTCGTACTTTTCGCGCAGCTCCTGCGGGCGGCTCTCGCCGAATACACGTTGCCCGGCCTCGTATGCCTCGCGAATTGCGTCGGCAGGATGGGTTTTCGACACGGCAACCAACGTCACATTTTCGGGCAACGTGCCGCGTACCAAAGATAATTGACAGGCTATTGACATAAAATCTATTCTTTTAATGCGTAAATTTACGCAAAAAACGGACAACAAACCTATTTTCCTCCGGTTTTTACATTCCCGATACGATCTGCGAGTAGGTGGAACCGGAGTTGATATGCAGGGGGGGGTAATTCCGGTGTATGGAACATACAATACACAAATACAAAAGTAGCGTTTTTTTGCCGTTTACCGAATTGTTTTCTATCTTTGTTAGCAAACTTTACGAACTATTATGAAAAACATCCGATTGATTCTTGCAACGGTGGCTTTAGGCGCATACGGCGCAGCCACGGCCTGCACCAATTTCATCGTCACCAAGGGGGCTTCGACCGACGGCTCGGTCATGGTGACCTACGCCGCCGATTCGCATGCCCTCTACGGCGCATTGTACCACACCCCCGGCGGCAAACATAAATCCGGGGAGATGATGCCCGTTTACGAATGGGACACAGGCCGTTACCTGCGCGACATCCCGCAGATTGCGCAGACCTACTCGACAATCGGCAACATGAACGAGCATTCGCTCATCATCAGCGAGACGACCTACGGCGGCCGCCACGAATTGGCCGATTCGACCGGGCGCATGGACTATGGTTCGCTGATCTACATCACCCTGCAACGTGCGAAAACTGCGCGCGAAGCGATCGACATCATCGCCGAGCTGGCCAACACCTACGGCTACGCATCGGAGGGCGAATCGTTCTCGATAGCCGATCCCGACGAGGCGTGGATCATGGAACTGATCGGCAAAGGGTGCAAACTCGACGCAGCGGGCAATAACACCCGCAAAGGCATCGTCTGGGTGGCACGCCGCATTCCCGACGGCTACGTCTCGGCGCATGCCAATCAGGCACGTATCACAACCTTCCCGAAGGACGATCCGGAGAACTGCCTTTATGCTCCTGACGTGATTTCGTTTGCTCGCGAAATGGGCTATTACAACGGTTCGGATGCCGATTTCAGCTTCAGCGACACCTTTGCGCCGCTCGATTTCGGCGGCATGCGCGGTTGCGAAGCCCGTGTTTGGGCCTTCTTCCGCACCGTGGCTGACGGCATGGACAAATACACGGATTATGCGCTGGGACACAACAAGGCGAACCGCATGCCGTTGTGGGTGAAGCCCAACGCCAAAATTTCGCCCAAACGCCTCTTCGACTGCATGCGCGACCACTACGAAGGAACTCCGATGGACATGACCACCGACCTCGGAGCTGGCGGCAGTGCCTGTCCTTACCGTTGGCGGCCGATGACCTTCGAAGCAGACGGCGTGGAGTACACCAACGAACGCGCCACGGCAACGCAGCAGACCGGATTCTGGTTTGTGGGGCAGGCTCGAGCCAATGTTTCGCCCGACATGGGCATTCTGTGGTTCGGCGTAGACGACGCAGCAACATCGTGCTTGACGCCGATCTATTGCTCGACGCAGCAAGTTCCCGAATGCTTCAGCGAGCAGAACGGTTCGATGCTCTCGTATTCACCGACTTCGGCATTTTGGCTCTTCAACCGCACGACCAACTTCGCCTACATGCGCTACGACATGATCGCGGCCGACATAGACAAAGTTGCAGACGAATGGGAGAACAACAAGTTGCAGATGGTCAAGGTCGTCGACATGGAGGCCGCGAAGATGACGGACAAGAAACGCCGCCAATACCTGACCGATTATTCGGTCGGTGCAGCGCAGAAACTCTTCGACCGCTGGCAGAAACTCAACGGCTATCTGTTGGTGAAATACGTCGACGGGAATGTCAAGAGCGAGCATGCCGACGTACTGCAATTCCTCGACGGGACAGGCTCTGCGGCGCATTTTGTCGACAACGGCAACGGGCGCGAGATCCCCGATAAAATCCAGTTCCCGGGATACAACCAGAAGTGGCGGCGTGCCGTAGCGAAGGACAACGGCGAAATTCTGAAAGTAATCAAATAAGCGATATGAAGTACGACATCATTGTAGTGGGCAGCGGCCCGGGCGGATATGTAGCAGCCATACGGGCGGCACAGTTGGGTAAAAAAGTCGCGCTTGTCGAGCGTTCCGAACCCGGCGGCGTGTGTCTTAATTGGGGCTGTATTCCGACCAAAGCATTGCTCAAAAGTGCGCAGGTCTACACCTATTGCAAGGCGGCGGATCACTACGGGCTGGAACTCACGGGAGAGGTGAAGCCCGATCTCGAGAAAATCGTAGCACGCTCACGCGGCGTAGCCGAGACCATGAGCAAAGGTGTGCAATTTCTGCTCAAAAAGAACGCGATCGACCTCATTGCCGGATTCGGCAAGCTGGTGGCTCCGGGGAAAATCGAGGTCGACGGCACGCCCTATGAAGCCGATCACATCATCTTGGCAACAGGTGCTCGTCCGCGCGAAATGCCCTTTATGCCGATCGACGGAGAACACATCATCTCGTCACGGCAAGCATTGACGCTCAACAAATTACCTGAGTCGATGATCGTCGTCGGTTCGGGAGCTATCGGCAGCGAATTTGCGTGGTTCTATGCCGCGTTAGGTGTCAAGGTAACTGTCGTGGAGTACCTGCCACGCATGATGCCGCTCGAAGACGAGGAGGTATCGAAAGCCATGGAGCGCGCCTTCCGCAAGTTACGCGCCACCGTGCTGACTTCGACCACCGTGAAGGCGGTGAAGGTCAACGATGCCGGTATTTGCGAAGTCGAGATCGAGGGCAAGAAGGGGGCTGAAACGCTCTCGGCCGAGGTGGTTTTGTCGGCAGTAGGCATTCAGTCCAACATCGAGCAGATCGGTCTGGAGGAGTTGGGCGTGCAGGTTGAACGCGGTAAAATCGCGGTCGACAAATTCTATCGCAGCAACATACCGGGCATTTATGCGATCGGCGACATCGTCCCCGGGCCGGCATTGGCTCACGTGGCTTCGGCGGAGGGAATTTGCTGTGTCGAAGCGATATGCGGATTGAATCCCGATCCGGTGGATTATTCGACCATTCCGTCGTGCATCTTCACATCGCCCGAAGTAGCATCGGTCGGCCTGACCGAACAGCAGGCGGCAGAGCAGGGTATCGCGGTCAAAATCGGCCGTTTCCCGTTCACAGCATCGGGCAAGGCGACTGCGGCTGGTGATCGGGACGGATTTGTCAAACTGATTTTCGATGCCGACGACAAACTCATCGGCGCACACCTGGTCGGAGCAAACGTGACCGAGATGTTAGGAGAACCGACGCTGGCCAAGGCTATGGGCGCAACGGCGCACCGCATCGCCCACACGATTCATGCGCATCCGACTATGCACGAAGCAATCATGGAGGCCACCGAGGCGGCTATGGGCGCAGCAATTCATTTGTAGCGGCGGCCGAATTAGCCGAACGATGCCCCCGAAGTGGGACAGGATATTCAACAACAAGCCCGACTAACAATGTTAGTCGGGCTTATTGTTGAATAGAAGGTGGGGTTACGCACGCACCTGCGCACCGCACTTTTGCTGGAATCGCGCAGTCAGATTAGACATCACGCGTTCGATCGTTTTGTCGTCGAGCGTGCGTGTCTTATCCTCCAGCACGAAGCTCAACGCATAGGATTTTTTGCCTTCGGGGAGTTTATCGCCCTCGTATACGTCGAACAACGAAACCCGTTTAAGCAACTTGCGTTCGGCGGCAAAAGCCACTTCGCGCAATGCTGAGAAGGCAACCTGCTTATCGACCAACAGAGCCAGATCGCGCTTCACCTCCGGGAATTTCGAAAGCTCCTCGGCTGCGATTTTCTGCTTCTTGGTCGACTTCACGAGTGCGTCGAAATTGAGTTCGAGGAAGTAAACGTCCTGCTTCACATCGGCCTGACGGCGAAGTTTGGCACTCACCGTACCGATCTGCAACAACTCCTTGCCATTGAGCGACATCGTAAGTGCTTCGCTGAAAAGATCGCTCTTCAGCGTTTCGGTATTGAGGGCATAGATGTCGATTCCGAAGCGAAGGAGCAACTTTTCAGCCATCGCGCGCAGGGTGAAGAACGAAGCCTTGGCCGGTTTTTCGTTCCACGACTGCGGCGTAGCGATGCCCGTCACGGCGATTGCCAACCGATACTCCTCGGAATATGCGTCCAACCGATTCTCCTCCGAACGTTTTGCTTCATCATAGAAGTAGCAGTTACCGAATTCATAGAGTTTCAGATCGCCATTTTTGCGATTCGCATTCAGAGCCACAGCCTCCAACGTATTGAACAACAACGTCTGACGCATCACACTCAAATCAGCACTCAACGGGTTGAGAATGCGCACGCAATGCTCGGCCGGATAGGCAGTCAGCCCCTCGTAATAGGCCGCCTTGGTCAGCGAGTTAGACATGATCTCGGTGTACCCGTTGGCAGTCAGGAAGTCAGCGGCCAGATTCACGAGTTTGTTGCGATCGGGCTTCGGCGCATAGGAGAGCGTCGAACGCACACCGGCCGGAACTTCCACATTATTATATCCATAGATACGGAGAATATCCTCGATCAAATCGGCTTCGCGCTGCACATCCACCCGATAGGGGGGCACAGCAACGGTCAGCACCTCGCCGTTTTCGGAGAGAATCTTCACGTCGAGCGCGGCAATGATCGTGCGAATGGTCTGTTCGGGAATCTTCTTGCCGATCAGCGCGTGAACGCGAGGCAACGAGATATCGAATACGAAATCGGCAATCGGTGCAGGGTAGAAGTCGCTGATCTCGCTGGAGATTTCTCCACCGGCCAACTCCTTCATCAGCAACGCGGCACGTTTGGCCGCATAGACCTGCATGTTGGGGTCGATACCGCGCTCGAAGCGGAACGAAGAGTCGGTATTCAACCCGAAACGTTTTGCCGTTTTGCGCACCCAAACCGGATTGAAATAGGCACTCTCAATGAACACATCGGTCGTCGTATCGCTGATTCCGGAATCCAGTCCGCCAAAGACTCCAGCCACACACATCGGACGCTCCGCAGAGCAGATCATCAGGTCGTTAGCTGTCAGAGAGCGTTCTACGCCGTCGAGCGTCACAAAGGGAGTTCCGTCGGCACAAGTCCGCACGACGATCTGCCCGCCCTCGATCTTCGAGGCGTCGAAGGCATGCAACGGCTGGCCAAGTTCGAAAAGCACAAAGTTTGTGATGTCTACCAGATTATTCTTGGGGTTGATCCCCGCAGCCCGCAGGCAGTTCTGCATCCAGTCGGGCGACGGAGCAATCTTACAGCCCGTTACAGTCACACCAACATAGCGGGGAGCTGCTTCGGCATGCTCGACCCGAACCCCGATCGTCAGATCGTGGTTGTCGACTGCAAAAGCCGACACGTCGGGAAGACGAACCTCCGCCTTCTCGCCGCGACTCTTCAGATAAGCGGCCAGATCACGTGCCACGCCGATATGCGATGCGGCATCGACCCGGTTCGGGGTCAGCCCAATCTCAATCAGGTAGTCGTCCTCGATGTGGAGGTATTCTTTGGCAGTCATACCCACCGGGGCATCAGCCGGAAGTTCCATGATTCCGTCGTGCGAAGCACCGATGCCGAGTTCATCCTCGGCACAGAGCATGCCGAGCGACTCGACTCCGCGGATCTTACTGCGTTTGATCTTGAACTCCTCGTCACCGCCATTGGGGTAGAGTACCGTTCCGACCGTGGCACACAGCACCTTGAGTCCGGCACGACAGTTCGCCGCACCGCAAACGATCGGCAGGGTCTCGGCCGCACCGACATCCACCGTCGTGATATGCAGGTGATCCGAATCGGGATGATCCGTGCAGGTCAGCACCTCGCCGACCACCACACCGGCCAATCCGCCCCGGATGCTTTCGATCTTCTCGAACCCTTCTACCTCCAGCCCGATGTCGGTCAGGATCTCGGCGATCTTCTCGGCCGGAAGATCCGTGTCAATATAGCGTTTGAGCCAGTTATACGAAATATTCATATCTTTGAATTTGATAAATTGCTAAAATCGAACAAAGATAGATAAAAATGCGTAATTTCTCATATAATAAGGTGTCAATTTTTTTGTGCGCAAAATTTGGATTTCTCATTTCGGCTCGCTACTTTTGTCAAAACTATTCAAAAGAATGATTTGTAATTTCAACATACAAGCATGGTGGTGGCACTCTTTGACTCTCGTGGACAATGAGTGCGGCTGCACGCGTGTATAGTTGTAAGAAGACCGAATATCACACAAGCCCGTTGTTTACGATGAAGTAAACAGCGGGCTTTTTTTTGCATATAACTTCAACACAGAATAAAAATGAGAACGAAGAAATTTTGTCTGACCGAGAGTCAGATGCCCACACAATGGTACAACATCGTAGCCGACATGCCCAATCGTCCGCTACCTCCGCTGCACCCCGCGACAAAGCAACCCATCACCAAAGAGCAGATGTCGGCGATATTCGCCAAGGAGCTGATCGACCAAGAGATGTCGACCGAGCGTTACATCGACATCCCCGAAGAGGTGCAGGATATCTATAAAATCTGGCGGCCTACGCCGTTGGTGCGCGCCTACGCCTTGGAGAAAGCGCTCGACACCCCAGCCAAAATCTACTTCAAGAACGAAAGCGTATCACCGGCCGGATCACACAAACCCAACACCGCCGTGCCGCAGGCGTACTACAATTTCAAGCAGGGCATCCGCCACCTGACCACCGAAACGGGAGCAGGGCAATGGGGATCGGCAATCGCCTTTGCTGCCAAGCACTTCGGCATTGATGTGCAGGTGTTCATGGTCAAAGTAAGCTACGGACAAAAACCCTATCGTCGGTTGATGATGAGCACTTGGGGCGCACAATGCGTCGCCTCACCCAGCACGCTCACCGCATCGGGACGCGCGGCACTCAGCCGAGATCCGGAGTGCTCCGGAAGCCTGGGTCTGGCGATCTCCGAAGCGGTAGAAATGGCGATAAAACGCCCCGAAGACACGCGTTACTGCCTCGGCAGCGTACTGAATCACGTGCTGTTGCACCAGACGGTAATCGGTCAGGAGGCGATTGTGCAAATGGAAATGGCCGATGCCGAGCCGGATGTGGTCATCGGGTGCTTTGGCGGCGGTAGCAACTTTGCCGGCATCGGATTCCCGTTCCTCCGAAAGAATTTCACCGAAGGTAAGCAGATCCGCGTCGTGGCCGTCGAGCCGTCGAGCTGCCCGAAACTCACGCGCGGCGAGTTTCAATACGACTTCGGCGATACGGCCGGATTCACGCCCTTGATCCCGATGTATACGTTGGGGCACGACTTCCAACCGTCGGACATCCACGCCGGAGGACTACGCTACCACGGCGCAGGCTCGATTGTCAGTCAACTGCTCAAAGACAAGTTGATCGAAGCGCAATCCGTACCGCAAAACGAGACCCTCGCCGCCGGTATCCTATTCGCACAGACCGAAGGCATCATCCCAGCACCGGAATCGACGCATGCCATTGCAGTGGCCATCCGCGAAGCACTACGTGCCAAAGAGGAGGGTAGGGAACGAACAATTCTGTTCAATCTATCGGGAAATGGGGTTATCGACCTCTATGCCTACGAACAATATCTGGCCGGAAATCTCAAGGACTACGCTCCGAGCGATGCCGAGATAAAGGCGACAATCAATCGGTTAGACCAGATAATCTAAAGCTGCACGGGAGGTCTTAGTTTGGCCTCCCGTTTTTATTTCGACCCCAGCCACAAGAAGAACATACCGAGCAGAATAAAGGAGAGATCAATGGCTTTCGAACGCAAATTCCGCTCGCGGAAAAGCAATGCACCACAGAGGAACGACACCACAACCGAACTCCGGCGCACCATCGACACGATCGAGATCATCGCATCGGGTTGATGCAGGGCATAAAAATAGGCGAAGTCGGCCAGCACGAGGAAGATCGAAATCAGCGGAATAGCCCAACTCCAATGGAACGGCGTGGTCGTATAGCGGCGTGGCAACCAGAGGATGCTGACAACCACCGACATCAAGCCAAAGAGATAGAGGTTGCACCACCCCTGCACGAAGATCGGGTCGAGGCGTGCCATAATGTATTTGTCATACAGCCCGCTCACGACGGCCGCAAGAGCTGCCGCAGCGACGCAGAGAATCCAGATGTTGTGGCGGAAATCGACCCCTTCGCGCCGACCCGAACGGCTCAGCATGAAGAGCGATGCGAGAACCAGCACCACACCCGTCCACTGGTAGGCATTGAGCCGCTCACCGAAAATCAGCATCGCACCGATCAGCACCATAACCGGACGCGTGGCGTTTATCGGGCCGATAATGGTGATCGGCAGGTGCTTCATGCCGAAGTAGCCGAAGATCCACGAAGTGAGCACGATGACCGACTTGAGCAGTACCAGCCCGTGGGCATGGAACGTGCCGGGAGAGGTTGCCAGTACCGTGCCGTCGAACCACCCCAAGCCACATTCGGCCGAAAGGATCATCGGCAGCAGGAAGAGTGCCGAGAAGAGGGTGTTGAGCAGCAATACGGGCAGCACCGCATTCTCTGTGAGCGACTTTTTCTTGGCCGCATCGTAGAAGCCCAGCAGCGCAGCGGAGGTAAAGGCAAACGTCAGCCACATAAGGCGTTATATTTCGTCACTATAAACCGCACCCGGTAGGTCGTGCAGGTTGTAGCGCGAGGCCATAGACATGCCGTATGCGCCGGCCGACTTGATTGTCAGCAGGTCACCACGCCGCGTTTTCCGCAGGCTGACATTTTCGTCGAATACGTCCGTCGACTCGCAGGCCGTGCCGACAATCGTATATTTATCGCGTGCCTCGTCCTCGGAGGTGATATTTTCGATATTGTGGTAAGCACCATACAACGCCGGACGGATCAGCTCGGTCATCGACGCATCGACAATCACCAACTTGCGCCCCGTGGCGGTGGTTTTATTGAAAAGCACTTTGGTAATCAGCTCGCCACACTCGGCCACGATCGACCGACCGAACTCGAAATGCACCTCACACGTACCGACCGCAAGGTGGTTATGGACGATCGAAAACAGCGAAGCGAAGTTCGGAATCGGCTCGTTTTCGGGAACATCGTAGTTGACACCTAACCCTCCGCCGACATCGACAAACTGAAATTCGAAGCCCAGCTTCTGCAAATTTTCGGCGATGACGTTGATTTTGTTACACATATTTTCGAAAACATGCAATTCGCGGATCTGCGAACCGATATGGAGGTGGATGCCGACGATACGAATGTGGGCCAGCCCTTTGATCTCGGCAGCATGCTCCAGCACCTCCTCGTAGGAGATGCCGAATTTACTGTCGGCCTGTCCCGTGTCGATACAGTGGTTGGTCTTGGGGTCAATATCGGGGTTGATACGCAGTGCCACATCGGTCACCCGCCCGGCTTCGGCCGAAAAAGCGTTGATCAGCTCCAGCTCCTCGATCGACTCGCAGTTGATCGCCATAATCTGCTGCTCGATCGCATATTTCACCTCCTTGTCGCGTTTGCCGACACCGGCATAGACGATTCCCTTGGGATCGAAACCCGCCTCGATCGCCTTCCGCAGCTCGTTGCCGCTGGCACAATCTATGCCCAGTCCATATTCGCGAATAATGGCCAGCAGGTGATCGTCGTAATTGGCTTTGATCGCATAATGGACTTTGTAGCCGTATTTTTTCGATTCGTAGACGACGCTCTCGAGGGTCTGGCGCAAAAGTGCCGTATCATATAGATAAAACGGGGTTTCCGAACCCCGCAATTTGGTTGCAATTTGTCTGCTTAACATACACTTAACATAACCTAATAGTAAATAAGATTGCAAATATAAAGATTTTGAACAACTCCAGCAAATCAGCGCATCCGATAAATCCAAAATAATTAGTATATTTGCACACATTTTATTCATTATATGAAAAACATCCGCAATTTTTGCATCATAGCCCACATCGACCACGGCAAGAGTACGCTCGCCGACCGACTTTTGGACAAGACCCACACGCTCAATCAGCGCGAAATGCAAGCGCAGGTACTCGATAATATGGATCTCGAACGCGAAAAGGGAATTACGATCAAGAGCCACGCCATCCAAATGGAGTACACGGCGCACGACGGAGAGCAATATACACTCAATCTGATCGATACCCCGGGACACGTCGACTTTTCGTATGAAGTCTCACGCGCAATCGCCTCGTGCGAAGGGGCACTGCTGATCGTCGATGCTACGCAAGGTATTCAGGCTCAAACCATATCGAACCTCTATCTGGCGGTCGGACACGATCTGGAGATCATCCCCGTGCTGAACAAGATCGACATGGATTCGGCGATGATCGACGAAGTGAAAGATCAGGTGATCGACCTGATCGGGTGCAAGGATGAAGATATTCTGCTCGCATCGGGAAAGACCGGTGTTGGAATCGAGGAGATTCTCGAAGCGATCATCACCCGGATTCCCGCACCCAAAGGCGACGAAAACGAGCCTTTGCAAGCGTTGATCTTCGATTCGGTGTTCAATCCATTTCGCGGCATCATTGCCTACTATCGCGTCTTCAACGGCACGATCCACAAGGGCGAGCACGTCAAATTTCACAACACAGGCAGCGAATACGATGCCGACGAGATCGGTGTGCTGAAATTCAAAATGCAACCTCGCAGCGAGATCAAAGCCGGAGACGTGGGGTATATCTGCTCGGGCATCAAGACCTCGGCCGACGTGAAAGTCGGCGACACGATCACCTCGGTCGAGAATCCGACCAAAAATTCGATTGCCGGTTTCGAAGACGTGAAACCCATGGTCTTCGCCGGTGTCTACCCGGTAGAGGCCGATCAATACGAAGACCTGCGCACCTCACTCGAAAAACTCCAGCTCAATGACGCTTCGCTCACCTTCGAGCCGGAGAGTTCGCTGGCTCTGGGATTCGGATTCCGCTGCGGATTCCTCGGGCTGCTACACATGGAGATCATCCAAGAACGCCTCTACCGCGAATTCGATATGGATGTCATCACCACCGTGCCGAACGTATCGTATCGCATCACCACCACGGGCGGCGAGGTGGTTGAAGTACACAATCCGTCGGGACTTCCCGAGGTTACGAAGATCGACAAAATCGAAGAACCCTATATCCTCGCACAAATCATCACCAAATCCGAATTTCTGGGCAACGTCATCAAGCTCTGCATCGACAAGCGAGGTGTGTTGAAAAACCAGACATTCATCACCCAAGATCGCGTGGAGATTAATTTCGATATGCCGCTGTCGGAGATCGTATTTGATTTTTACGACAAGTTGAAAAGCATCTCAAAAGGCTACGCCTCGTTCGACTACCACCGCACGGGCTATCAGCCCAGCCGTCTGGTCAAGCTCGACATCCTCCTGAACAGCGAGCCGGTCGATGCCCTTTCGTCGCTCACCTATACGGATCACGCCTATGATTTCGGACGCAAAATGTGCGAGAAACTCAAGGAGCTGATTCCACGCCAACAGTTCGACATCGCCATTCAAGCAGCTATCGGCGCGAAGATCATCGCACGCGAAACCGTGAAAGCGGTGCGTAAGGATGTGACAGCCAAATGCTACGGCGGCGACATCTCCCGCAAACGCAAACTCCTCGAAAAACAGAAAAAAGGCAAACGACGTATGCGTCAGATCGGCAACGTAGAAGTTCCGCAGTCGGCATTCCTCGCCGTGTTAAAAATGGATTAACGATGAAAAAAACGATCATCGACCTGTTTGAAAGCTCCGTGGAAAAATATGGAGCAAAAACGTTTTTGCTCGAGAAGCGGCATCATAAATTCGAACCGACAACCTATGCCGAGACCAAAGAACAGGTTCTTGAGGTCGGAGGCGGATTGGTGGCCGTAGGTATTCAGCCCAAAGATAAAATCGCCATTCTGGCCGAAGGGAGCAACGCATGGATCATCTCGGAGTTGGGTATGTTCTACGCCGGAGCGATCAGCGTGCCGCTATCGGTAAAACTCGAAGAGTCGAACGACCTGCTTTTCCGCCTGCGGCACGCCGAGGTGAAGGCCATTTTCGTATCAAAATACCAGCTGCCAAAAATCCGCCGCATCCGGGCCGAGTTGCCGCAACTGGAACACATCTTCGTGTTCGGGCACATCTCATTGGAACCGGGCGAAATGGCCTACGGGACACTCAAACGGCTGGGTCGCAACTACCTTTCCACACAAAAAGATGATTTCTTGGCGATCGGGCGCGCCATCACCAACGACGACTACGCCACAATCACCTACACCTCGGGAACGACAGCCGACCCCAAAGGTGTCATTCTGACCCACCGCAACTATACGGCCAACGTCGAGCAGTCGCTTTCGCGCATCGACATTCCGTCGCACTACCGCACGTTGATCATCCTGCCGCTCGACCACTGTTTTGCCCATGTTGTCGGATTTTATATTATGATTGCCTGCGGCGCATCGGTGGCCACGGTGCAGATCGGAGCAACACCCATAGAAACGCTGAAAAACATCCCGACGAATATCCGCGAGGTGCAGCCCCATTTTCTGCTCTCCGTACCCGCGTTGGCCAAGAACTTCCGAAAAAGCATCGAGAGTTCGATTCGCGCCAAGGGTCGTTTCACCGAGCGTCTTTTCCAATTTGCACTCCACACCGCCTACCTATATAATCAAGACGGATACCGCAAGGGAGCGGGGTGGCGGAAGATGCTGCGTCCGGTTGTGGGGATTTTCGACAAGATCCTGTTCCGCAAAGTGCGCGAAGCATTCGGCGGCAGCCTCCAATTTTTCGTAGGCGGCGGCGCGCTACTCGATGCCGAGCTGCAACGATTCTTCTACGCAATCGGAATCCCAATGTTCCAAGGATACGGATTGTCCGAAGCCACACCCGTCATCTCGACCAACTCGCCCAAATACCATTGGCATCGGTTCGGCTCATCGGGTAAAATACTGACACCCTTGGACTTGGTTATCGTCGACGAAGCGGGTAACGAACTTCCACGCGGCCAGAAAGGCGAGATCGTCGTGCGCGGCGAAAATGTTATGGCTGGCTACTGGAAAAACCCCGACGCAACCGACGAGACCGTGCGTAACGGGTGGTTGCACACGGGAGATATGGGCTACGTTTCGGAGGATGATTTCCTCTATGTGCTGGGACGTTTCAAAAGCCTGCTGATTGCTTCGGACGGCGAGAAATACAGTCCGGAGGGCATGGAGGAGGCACTTGTCGATATGTCGCCCTACATCGACCAGATACTGATCTACAACAACCAAAGCCCATTCACCGGCGCACTCGTAGTCCCCAATCGCGAAGCCCTGCGCCGCGAGCTTGACCTGCGAAAGACGCCGACCGAGGAACGCGCCGAAGTTGCGGCTGCACTGCTCGGCGAAGAGATCGACCGGTATCGCGCCGGCGGAATATTTGCCGGGGAGTTCCCCGAACGTTGGCTGCCTGCCGGGCTGGCAATTATCGACGAACCGTTTACCGAGCAAAACGGCTTGGTAAACAGCACGATGAAAGTGGTTCGCAGTAGGGTAGAGGAGCACTTCCGCGACCGGCTCGACTTCCTCTATACGGCCGAGGGTCGCAACCTAAAAAACACGATGAACCTGACATCGCTCAATAAAATCATCAACGGAAGGTAATTTTCCTTGGTCAAAAACTTGAAAAATCAAAAAAGCGGAGTATCTTTGTACTCCGTAATGCGGAAATAGCTCAGTCGGTAGAGCATCAGCTTCCCAAGCTGAGGGTCGCGAGTTCGAATCTCGTTTTCCGCTCCAAAACAAACATTAAAGTCCTTACAGCAAGCTAATCGGCGAGTTGTGATGATTTTTTGTTTGTGTCTGTTAACGATCTGTGGCTTATTGGTCAAAAGAGTAGATAAAAACGGAGCAGTTGTAACTTATTGGTCAAAAATGGTGGATAAATGTGTTGTTTTATCAGTATTTACTGTGTGTTTTTAGCCTAAAATAATCGTCGATAAATAGTTTGCGATACCGCCTGCTCATCCCATTATGAACCCTGAGTTTGGTTTTCAAATCCAGATTTATTGCTTCCAATGAATTGTTCGTATTCGGCATAGGAGTATCCGGAAAATCGTAGAAAGTCCAGAGCCATTTCATATTTCTTTTCATCGAGAAATAGGCACTTCTGGCTTATTGGTCAAAATAGTACATAAAATAGGGGCGGTTTTGGTTTATTGGT
>CAZHEY010000022.1:0-52994 GCA_964532025.1 uncultured Alistipes sp.
ACCGACAAGACCCTTGCGACCTCTCGACAAGCTCGAGGATCGAGAACCGACAAGAATCCTTTGCGACCTCTCGACGGTGCTCGAGGATCGAGAACCGCCATATCCTGCGACCTCTCGACGGTGCTCGAGGATCGCAATCCATTCTCCTGCCAAGCAGGGCGGTCGAAGGGCAAAAAAATCCCCGAAGTTGAAAACTCCGGGGATTGATTGGTAGATCGAAACGCGTCGATTAAGCCTTGCCGGCCGAACCGAGGACGTTCTCGCATTTGTGCATATAGAGTTTCTTCAACTCGTCGCGAGCCGGGCCGAGGTATTTGCGGGGGTCGAACTCTGCGGGGCTGTCCACGAAGATCTTGCGGATCGCTGCGGTCATAGCCAGACGGCCGTCCGAGTCGATGTTGATCTTGCAAACTGCGCTCTTGGCAGCCTTGCGAAGCTGCTCCTCGGGAATGCCGACAGCATCTTTCAGCGCACCGCCGTGGGTGTTGATGATGTGTACGTACTCCTGGGGTACAGACGACGATCCGTGCAGTACGATGGGGAATCCGGGAAGCTGCTTCTCGATCTCGGCCAGAATGTCGAAACGCAGTTCGGGCGGAACGAGGATACCCTCGGCGTTGCGGGTGCACTGCTCGGGCTTGAATTTATTAGCACCGTGCGACGTACCGATCGAGATAGCCAGCGAGTCTACGCCGGTCTTCGATACGAAGTCGATCACGTCTTTGGGATCGGTATATGTGTGGTGCTCGGCAACTACGTCGTCCTCGACACCAGCCAGTACGCCCAGCTCACCTTCGACGGTCACGTCGAACTGGTGTGCATAGTCAACGACCTTCTTGGTCAGGGCAACGTTCTCGTCGTAGGAGAGTGCCGAACCGTCGATCATCACCGACGAGAAGCCCATGTCGATGCAGCTCTTGCACAACTCGAACGAGTTGCCGTGGTCGAGGTGCAGCACGATGGGAATGTTCTTGCCCAGCTCTTTAGCATACTCCACAGCACCCTGTGCCATGTAGCGCAGCAGCGTCTGGTTGGCATATTTGCGCGCACCCGACGAAACTTGCAGAATCACGGGCGACGAAGCCTCTACACAAGCTGCAACAATGGCCTGCATCTGCTCCATGTTGTTGAAGTTGAATGCCGGAATGGCGTACCCGCCTTTGACGGCCTTGGCGAACATCTCGCGAGTGTTCACAAGACCCAGATCTTTGTATGATACCATAATAATTTTGTTTATATAGTGAATTGTTTTTCTCAAAAACCGCACAAATTTACTAAAAATTCTAAATAACAGCTGCTTTTTCGTGAAGAAAATAACAGCACGCAAAAAAAATGTTGCGTAATCCCGATAGTTTTTTGTATTTTTGCATGGATTTGAACAGACAAACACACAAAATTAAATAGACATGGCAGATTTCATTTATCAGGAACCCTACCCCGTAGGAGAGGACAAAACGCAGTATCGTCTGTTGACGAAAGATTACGTAAAAGTGGTCGATTGCGACGGCCGGAAACTCTTGAAGATCGATCCCAAAGGGCTGGAGTTGTTGTCGAAAGCCGCCTACGAGGACGTTTCGTTCTACCTGCGTGCGGCGCATTTGCAGAAGCTGCGCAACATCCTCGACGATGCGGAGGCTTCGGATAACGATAAGTTCGTAGCTTACACCATGTTACTCAACCAAACGGTTGCGGCTGAAGGCGAGTTGCCTACCTGTCAGGATACCGGTACGGCGATCTGCATCGGTCACAAAGGCGAAGATGTCTACACGGGTGCTGACGATGCGGAGCACATCGCACGCGGTGTCTACGAAACCTACAAGGAGCGGAATTTGCGCTATTCGCAGGTCGTGCCTTTCACCATGACCGAGGAGAAGAATTCGGGAACGAACCTCCCGGCGCAAATCGACCTCTACGCCGGCAAGCCCGGTATGGAATACGAATTCCTCTTCATCACCAAAGGCGGTGGCTCGGCCAACAAGACCTTCCTCTACCAGCAGACCAAAGCCCTGCTCAACGAGGAGTCGCTCTCTAAATTTATCGCCACGCACATCAAAGACCTCGGCACGTCGGCTTGTCCGCCCTACCATTTGGCTCTGTGCATCGGCGGAACGTCGGCCGAGATGTGCCTCTCGACGGTGAAGAAGGCTTCGGCCGGCTACCTCGACGAACTGCCCACCTCGGGCAACGAGGGCGGCCGCTGCTTCCGCGATCTGGAGTGGGAGGAGAAGGTGCTGAAGATCTGCCAGCAGAGCGGCGTCGGTGCGCAGTTCGGTGGCAAATACCTCGTACACGACGTGCGTGTGATCCGTGCACCGCGTCATGCGGCTTCGTGCCCGGTGGCTATCGGCGTAAGCTGCTCGGCCGACCGCAACATCAAGGCTAAAATTACCCCCGAGGGAATCTTCCTCGAGCAGCTGGAGACCAATCCGGCGCGTTTCCTGCCGGCCGAAGCTCCGGCTATGTCCCCGGCCGTGGATATCGACCTCGACGAGGGTATGGATAAGGTGCGCGCGATCCTTACGAAATACCCGATCCGGACGCGCCTGAACCTGCGCGGTACGCTGATCGTGGCACGCGATATCGCCCATGCGCGCATCAAACAGATGCTCGACGAAGGCAAACCCATGCCCGAATACTTCAAGAAACATCCGGTCTACTATGCCGGCCCGGCCAAGACGCCGCAGGGCATGGCTTCCGGATCGTTCGGCCCGACGACAGCCGGTCGTATGGATCCCTATGTCAACCTGTTCCAGCAAAACGGCGGCTCGATGGTCATGGTGGCCAAAGGCAACCGCTCGCAGGAGGTGACCGATGCTTGCAAGGCCAACGGCGGTTTCTACCTCGGTTCGATCGGTGGCCCAGCAGCTATTCTGGCCAAGAATTCGATCAAGTCGGTCGAGGTGGTCGACTTCCCCGAATTGGGCATGGAGGCCGTGCGCAAGATCTATGTCGAGAATTTCCCGGCGTTTGTCATCGTCGATGACAAGGGCAATGATTTTTTTGCTGATTTCAAGCATTAAAATAGCCTTGTGAATACGATACGACGTAAAAAAGACGTTGTATAGCCGATGTATACCCGTTTCGAACGCAGCCCTCTCGCTTTTGGCGAGAGAGTTGCGTTTCGGGACGATAACTTATTTGTAATACTCTATGAGAGCTTATATTGCAAAACTGATTCTGGGAATACTTTGTGTGCTGGCCGTGCTTCCTGTGGCGGCTGCCGAGAAGGTGACTTTCGAAGCCAGCTCACCGCTGACGGTTGCCGTCGGCGAAGCGTTCCGTGTGGAGTTTATGCTCAATGCGAACCCCGACCGCGATACCTTCAAAGCCCCTTCGTTTGAGGGCTTCGATGTGCTGGCCGGGCCGGCCGTGTCGACGGGTAGTTCGATGCAGATCATCAACGGGTCGGTGTCGAAAAGCGTCAGCTACACGATCACCTACGTGCTGCTTCCGCAGGCGTCGGGCAACGTGACGGTCGGTAGTGCAGAGATTGTGGTCGACGGTACGACCTACCGCACGCGTGCGTTGCCGATCGAAATCGTCAACGAGGGGGCGGCTGCGTCGTCGCATCGCGAGGACGAGGCGCAGAGCCGCGAGCAGATCGAGTCGTCGGATGCGCAGAAGCGGATCGGCAAGGACGATATCCTGCTGCGCGCCATCGTGTCGAAAACAACGACCTACAAAAACGAGCCGTTGCGTGTGAGCTTCAAGCTCTATTCGCGCGTTCCCTATGTCAACATCATCCCCGATGCCGCGCCTTCGTTCAACGGATTCTGGGCACAGGATCTGATCACCGATCCCAATGCCGTGCGTGGCGGACGCGAAACCTACAACGGTCGCGTATACGACACCCAAGTGGTTTACGACTACCTGCTCTATCCGCAGCAGACCGGAACGCTGACAATCGACCCGGTGCAGATGACCGGCATGGCGCAGGTCGTGGTGCAGAGTCGACGCAATGCCGACCCCTTCTTCGGAGGTGGGCACGAGGTGTACAATGTGCCGCGTAAGGTGCAAAGCCAGCGTGTGACGATCAACGTCAAGCCGCTTCCGGCCGCAGCTCCGGCCAGCTTCAACGGTGCGGTGGGCAATTTTACGATGGAGTCGCAACTCCCCTCGGAGCGGATTGCGGCTAACTCGGGCGCGACGTTCACGGTGAAGATCTCCGGCACGGGTAACCTGACCTTTGTGCAGGCCCCCAAGTTGTCGCTGCCGACCTCGTTCGAACAGTATAACGTCAAGACCACCGAGTCGATCAATGCGATGACAAGTGGCATTTCGGGATATCGGCAGTTCGAATACCCCTTTATTGCGCGAGCCGAAGGGTCGTTCGAGATCGAACCGATCGAGTTTACCTACTTCGATCCCCAGCGTATGCAGTATGTGACGCTGCAATCGAAAGCCATGACGCTCGAAGTGATGCCCGATGAGAAGGGCGGCGGCGATGCCGTGGTGATGCAGGGTCGCGGCATGTCGAAAGAGGAGGTGAAGATGCTCGGGCAGGATATCCGCTTCATCAAATTGGGTAGCGCGCAGCTGCGTGCCAGCCGTTCTCCGTTCCTCTTCAGCGGTGTCTATTGGTCGATTCTTGTGGCCATTCTGGTGCTGTTCGGGGCACTCTACGTCGTCTTGCGCAAGCAGATCCGCGAGTCACGCAACGTGGCACTGGTGCGCGGAAAACGAGCCAGCAAAGTCGCCGTGCAACGATTCCGGCTTGCCAAACGCTACATGGAGGAGCACGATCGCCATGCCTTCTACGAGGAGATGTTGAGAGCCTTGTGGGGTTATATGAGCGACAAATTCAATATTCCGGTGGCTAATCTGACCAAGGAGAATGTCCGCGAAGAGCTGGCCAAGCGCAATGTGGCGGCCGACGATACGCAGAGGTTCACCGACATCATCACACACTGCGACGAGGCACAATATTCGCCCTCGACTTCGGCCCAGATGAGCGAGGTCTATTCGGCGGGTGTCGACCTGATTTCGCGCATCGAGGCGGTGATCAAAAGATAGGAACAAAAAGAAGATTGAGATCATGAAAAAATATATTTTATCGCTTGTCCTGCTTCTCTGTTGCGCCTCGCTGTCTGCCCAAGAGGATAGCCTCGCGCAGCAGGATGCAGCGCAACCCACGGCGACCGAAACGACTGTTCCGCAGGCGGATTTACCGACGGATGTGTTGTGGGATCAAGCCAATACGGCCTATATCAACAGCGACTTCCATGCGGCAGCCGAAATCTATGAGCGGCTTGTTGCCCGCGAACTCAGCTCGGCCAAACTCTATTATAATCTGGCCAATGCCTACTTCAAGGAGGGGCGGCTGGGGCAGGCGGTGCTCTACTACCACCGTGCCCTGCGCATGACTCCCGGTAGTGCCGATGTGCGCTACAACCTGAGCGTTGCCGAGGCACGCACGAAGGATACGATCGAGCAGATTCCCGAATTTTTCGTCGTGGAGTGGCTGCGTGCTGCGCGCCATACGATGGGGTGCACGGCGTGGAGCATCTTCTCGCTCGCGGCGTTGCTCTGTGCGCTGGCACTCTTCCTGCTCTACCTGCTTGCGCAACGCCTTACGCTGCGTAAGACGGGTTTCTACGGAACGCTGTTCTGCGCGTTGCTCTTTGTGGCGACGCTGTGGTTTGCCGCCGGAGAGCGGCGCGAGATGCTCGATCAAACCCATGCGGTGGTCATGTCGGCCTCGACTGCTGTGAAAAGCTCGCCCGACAAATCGGCGGTCGATCTCTTCGTGCTGCACGAGGGAACGACTGTCGAGATTACCAACCACTTCGAAAATTGGTGTGAGGTGACGATCGCCGACGGGAAAAAGGGGTGGCTGGAGTGCAAAACCATAGAGACGATTTAGATGTCCCGGCTTTTACAAGATGTTGTCGGTGAGTTGTCGAAACTTCCGGGCGTAGGACGTCGCACGGCCTTGCGGCTGGCGATTCATATCCTGCGCATGGAGAAAGAGTCGGTTGGCGATATGACCCACAGCATCGACCGCTTCCGCAACGAAATCAAATATTGTGCGCAGTGCAACAACCTCTCCGATGAGGCGATCTGCCCGATCTGTGCCGACGAGGAGCGCGACCATACGACCATTTGCGTCGTGGAGCAGGTGGCCGACGTGCTCTCGGTCGAGAACACACGCCAGTACCGGGGGCTTTACCACGTGCTGGGGGGTGTGATCTCGCCGATGCAGGGAATCTCACCCTCGGATCTGAAGATCGACTTGCTGTGCGACCGCATTGCCCGCGGCGGTGTGAAGGAGGTGATTCTGGCGATCTCAACTTCGGTTGAGGGCGAAACTACACTCTTCTACCTGATGAACCGATTGCGCCATTTCTCGGGGCTGAAGATCACCTCGATTGCTCGGGGCATCGGATTTGGGGATGAGCTGGAATACGTCGACGAACTGACTATCACGCACGCCTTGTTGAATCGGCGTGAGGTGGAGTAAAATCCCTTATAATAATAGGTGTCAAATTGGCGGCAGAGCCTTGGCTTTCGATCCTCGAGCTTTGTCGAGAGGTCGCAAGGGTTGTCGGCTTTCGATCCTCGAGCCTGTCGAGAGGTCGTAAAGGTCTGTCGTTTTTCGATCCTCGAGCTTTGTCGAGAGGTCGCAGGCTATTGCCCCGCGTCAGCCCATTTTTTAGTCAGCAGCTCGCGGGGGCGGCAAATGAGCAACGTGAATTTGCAGTCCTCCGCAGGCCAGAGCTGCGGACTGCCGGCTTGCGATGCAAGCCGAAAGACCGACTCAAGCAAAATCCTTAATTCCTCACAAGCCAGATCTATTTTCGATCCTCGAGCTTTGTCGAGAGGTCGCAGACTATTGCCCCGCGTCAGCCCCTTTTTTCAGTCAGCAGCTCGCGGGGGACGGCTATGCAGCAACGCAAATAGCAGTCCTCCGCAAGGCGGAGCTGCGGACTGCCGGCTTGCGATGCAAGCCGAAAATAACTCGACAGTAACCTTTACGACCTCTCGACAGGCTCGAGGATCGGAAAACAAGACTCTGCGACCTCTCGACGGAGCTCGAGGATCGGAAAACAAGACTCTGCGACCTCTCGACAAAGCTCGAGGATCGAAAACAGAATAGTTTGCGACCTCTCGACAGGCTCGAGGATCGAAAAAAACAACCTTTGCGACCTCCGGGATAGGCTCGAGGATCGAAACACTTGTTGAGGAGTAAATCACCCCTCCCCGTAACGGATGCGATTTCCTATTTTACGGCTGGCTGCGCCTGAAAGACTGCGCGAAGCTCGCCGTTGGAGAGCAGCATCAGCATCGGGCCGTCCATGTCGTAGTGGGTGGCCGATTCGAGTGCCGCAAGGAACGCTTGCTCTTGCGAGGGGGCGGGGCACGCCATGCGGGTAGCTCCCAGCGGCCCAATCTTCAAGGCTCGCGTCTGGTCGGTCGTGTAGCTGCCCATGATGCGGTTGCAGTCGCCGATGCCGCTGATGCGGTTCTGCTCGGAGAGGAGCGTGATTGTGTATTTTCCTTCAACGGGTTGGATGCTCTGTCCGTTGAGTTGGA
This sequence comes from uncultured Alistipes sp., assembly GCA_964532025.1. Taxonomy (GTDB): domain Bacteria; phylum Bacteroidota; class Bacteroidia; order Bacteroidales; family Rikenellaceae; genus Alistipes. The sequence goes on from CAZHEY010000022.1 coordinate 7,534, forward strand.
TCAGCTGCCACGAGGTGTCAACCAGCGGGCGGCGTGTTTTTTTCTGGTAGGAGCGGCACGAGCAGCAGCCGACAAGTGTGACTGCGAGTGCGGCGATGAGAAGGCTTCTTAATTGAAAATTCATCTTCTTTTCGGGTTTGTTGGCTACAAATATAGAGAATAAATTCTATCTTTGCGTAAAATTCGAAAATAGCTCGCTATGAAAACAATCATTGCATCACCCCATGCGCCGAAGGCTGTCGGCCCTTATTCGCAGGCTGTCGAGGCGGCCGGCGCTCTCTATGTTTCGGGTCAACTACCGATCGACGCTGCCGTCGGCAAGATGCCGGAGGGCATCGAAGCCCAGACGCGTCAGTCGCTTACGAACCTCGGTCACATCCTCCGAGAAGGCGGATATGACTATTGCGATGTCGTGAAAACCACCGTTTTGTTGCAGCATATCAGCGATTTCGCTGCGATGAATGCCGTATATGCCGAGTTCTTCACCTCGGATATGCCGGCGCGTGTGTGCTATCAGGTGGCTGCGCTGCCGATGGGTGCGCTGGTCGAGATCGACGCTGTTGCTGCTAAATAATAGTTTGTAGAAAAGTAAAAGCGCGTCCCATAAACACGGGACGCGCTTTTTGTCGGTTTGTAGATATTTTGTGGATAAGTTTGACCGACGTACCCGCTTTTATTCCATAAAAAACCGCAATTTTGTAAAAGTCGGACTTTGCTCCGCGCAGATTAAGATTCTGAAAAAAAATAAATATAGATCATGTCAAAAGTTACAAAAGCTGAATCACCGCATAAAGTAGATTATAACGAAGCGGTTGCCGAGTCGAAACGCTATTTCGCCGGAGACGATCTTGCCGCTACGGTGTGGGTAAGTAAATATGCACTGAAGGACTCGTTTGGTAATATCTACGAGAAATCGCCCCGCGAGATGCACGAACGGATCGCATCGGAGATCGAACGCATCGAACGAAAATACCCCAATCCGATCTCCAAAGAGGAGGCTTTTGCGCTGCTTGACCATTTCCGTTATGTGATTCCGCAGGGCGGGCCGATGACCGGTATCGGCAATAATTTTCAGGTGGCTTCGCTCTCGAACTGTTTTGTGATCGGCCATAGACATCCGGCCGACTCCTATGGCGGAATTTTCCGCATGGACGAGGAGCAGGTGCAGCTGATGAAGCGGCGTGGCGGCGTGGGACACGACCTGTCGCACATCCGTCCGACGGGGAGTCCGGTGCTCAACTCGGCACTCACGTCAACGGGTATCGTACCTTTCATGGAGCGTTATTCGAATTCGACGCGCGAGGTGGCACAGGACGGCCGACGCGGTGCGCTGATGCTCTCGCTGTCGATCAAACATCCCGATGCCGAGCACTTTATCGACGCGAAAGTCGATACGGGGAAGGTGACCGGCGCGAACGTGTCGATCAAGATCGACGACGAATTCATGCGCGCGGCAATCGCAGGAAAGAGCTACCACCAGCAATTCCCGATTAACGCGGAGAAACCCAAATACGAGCAGGAGATCGATGCCAAGAAGCTCTGGGGCAAGATCATCCACAATGCGTGGAAATCGGCCGAGCCGGGCGTGCTGTTCTGGGATACGATCCTGCGCGAGAGTGTCCCCGACTGCTATGCCGACGAGGGCTTTGTGACGGTTTCGACCAACCCCTGCGGCGAGATTCCGCTCTGTCCCTACGACTCGTGTCGTCTGCTGGCACTCAACTTGTTGAGCTATGTCGACGATCCGTTTAAGCCGACGGCAAACTTTAATTTCGATAAATTCAAGGAGCATGTCGCCAAGGCCATGCACATGATGGACGACATCATCGACCTCGAACTGGAGAAGGTCGAGCTGATTATCCATAAAATCGAGGCCGATCCCGAAGATCAGGACGTGCGCCGTGTCGAACTGGAGCTGTGGAAGAAGATCCGCACCATGGCCGGAAAGGGTCGTCGCACAGGATTGGGTATCACGGCCGAAGGCGATATGCTGGCGGCACTGGGACTGCGCTACGGTACGCAGGAGGCGACCGATTTCGCAGTCGAAGTGCAAAAGACGCTGGCCGTCGAGTCCTACCGCGCGTCGGTACGCATGGCTGCCGAGCGTGGCCCGTTCCCCATTTACGATGCGGCAAAAGAGGTCAACAACCCGATGATCGCCCGCATCCGCGAAGCCGATCCGGCTCTTTACGAGGAGATGATGCGCGTCGGTCGCCGCAACATCGCCATGCTGACCATTGCCCCCACCGGAACGACGTCACTCATGTCGCAGACGACCTCGGGCATCGAGCCGGTCTTCCGCACGGTCTACAAACGCCGCCGCAAGATCAACCCTTCGGATCAGGATACGCACGTCGATTACGAGGACGAAACGGGCGAGAAATTTCAGGAATACAACGTCTACCACCACAATTTTGTGAAGTGGCTGGATGCAAACGGATACGATACGACGCAACTTGCGACGATCTCCGATGCCGAATTGGAGCGTTGGGTGGCGGCATCGCCCTACCACGGTGCTACGGCCAACGACATCGACTGGGTGGCCAAAGTCAAGATGCAGGGTGCGATTCAGAAGTGGGTCGACCACTCGATTTCGGTGACGGTCAACCTGCCGAATAATGTTTCGGAGGCACTTGTGGCCGATGTGTATCGCACGGCGTGGGAGTGTGGCTGCAAGGGTGTCACGGTCTATCGTGACGGTTGCCGTTCGGGTGTGTTGCTCGAAAAAGGCAAAAAGAAGAAGTGCGAGGAGCATCCTTCGCAGGAACAGAAGCGTCCGAAGTCGATTCCGGCCGACATCGTGCGCTTCAAAAACGGCACGGAGGACTGGATCGCATTCGTTGGTTTGCAGGACGGCCGTCCCTACGAGGTCTTCACGGGTAAGATCGAGGAGGATGCCATGTATATCCCGCGCAAAATCACGCGAGGATTTATCATCAAGGTGCGCGAGGAGGACGGGACGAAGCGTTACGATTTCCAGTATACCGACCGATATGGCTATACAAATACGATCGGTGGCATCTCGCGCCTGTTCAATGAGGAGTTTTGGAACTATGCCAAGCTGATCTCCGGTGTGCTGCGTCACGGAATGCCGATCGAGAAGACCGTCTCGCTCATCGAGTCGTTGCATCTGGACAGCGAGTCGATCAACACGTGGAAAACCGGTGTCTGTCGTGCGCTGAAGCAGTATATCACCGACGGCACAAAGAGCAAGGGCAAATGCCCAAGCTGCGGGCAGGAGAACATGGCCTACCAAAACGGATGCCTGACCTGCATGGCCTGCGGCTATTCGAAGTGCGGTTGATTCTCCCGATCGGCTCGGTGGGGGGGCTGTGGGTTCTCGATCCTCGAGCTTGTCGAGAGGTCGCAACGTTTATAATAGAGCGCACGGAACAAAGGGTTACGCCCGATGTGTTCCGTGCGCTTTGCTGATCGGTGTTGAGCGTTGGCTCGGTCTTTTATGCGTTGTCTATTCAGTCGGCAGCTCGCGGGGGCAGCTAATGAGCGACGCGAATTAGCAGTCCTCCGCAAGGCGGAGCTGCGGACTGCCGACTTGCGCAGCAAGTCGAAAACACCTCGATATACAATCCCTGCGACCTCTCGACAAAGCTCGAGGATCGAAAACGAATCAAGTCCCTGCGACCTCTCGACAAAGCTCGAGGATCGAAAACGAATCAACTCCCTGCGACCTCTCGACAAAGCTCGAGGATCGAAAACGAATCAAGCCCCGAGCCAAGTCCGAGGATCGGAGATTTTACACCAACGCCAATGCCAATGCCAACGCCAACGTCAATGCCGAGGCGTGTGCGGCGAAAAATGAATATCTGCGTATTTATCTGATGATTACCGCATTGACAATGCGTATGCACGACTCGCGGTTGATGGCCTCTTTCAGTGCTTCGCGTTGGTAGAAGAGTTCCGAACGCAGGACGCTCGACTGAATTCGCACGTGGAGGATGTGATTTTCGAGCCGCAGCTCGGTGGTAACGTCGGCGGCTCGGTCGCCGACAATCTTGCGCCACGTATCGGGCAACTTGCCCTCGGCTACCTTGGCGGCGATGTAAGGACGCTTGAAAAACTCCTCTAACAGGTCGCCCATCAGCATGGTTTTCGTCCGTCTCATGATTGGATCTCCCCGTTTGCGACCGTGAATAATTTGTACTCCCCGCCTGCCTTGTCGAGAATCGTGCGCAGGCGCACTGCGTTGCAGTCGGTGATGAGAATCTGCCCGAACCGATCGCTCGAAACCAGTCGGATCAGCTGTTCGACGCGACCCGCATCGAGCTTGTCGAACAGGTCGTCGAGCAGGAGCAGAGGGCGTTCGCCTTTGTGTTGTGCTACAAGGAGATATTGTGCTAACTTGAGGGCAATCAGGAATGATTTCTGCTGCCCTTGCGAGCCGTATTTACGCAGCGGATAACCGCCGATTTTTAGCGTCAGGTCGTCGCGGTGGATGCCCGATGTCGTGAACTCGTTGATGAGGTCTTTTTGGCGTGCGGCACGTAGAATCTCCTCTAACGGACGTTCGTTTAGCTCCGATTTGTAGTGCAGCTCGACCTGCTCGCGGTCTTCGCATAGCAACCGATAGTACTCCGCGACAACGGGTTGCAGCCGTGTGGTGAACTCCTGCCGCAGGGCGTGGATCACCGTGCCGTGTTCCACCAACTGGTGGTCGTAAATGGCCAGCATCTCCTCGTTGGGCTGCGTCTTCAGCAAGCGGTTGCGCTCGGCCAGCACGGCGTTGTAGCGCATCAGTGAGGCGAGGTAGCTGCGGTCGAGTTGCGAGATGAAGGCGTTGAGGTAACGGCGACGTTCGTCGGCGGCATCGGAGATGAGTCCTCCGTCGGCCGGGGAGATGATCACGGCGGGTATCAGCCCCACGTGATCCGACAGCCGGTCATACTCTTTGCTGTTGCGCTTGAGCAACTTACCGCTCTTGCGCGAGAACGAGCAGACGATCCCTTCGCTCTTGCCCAAGTCGGTGGTGTACTGTCCCTCGATCAGAAAAAAATCGGAGCCGTGGCGGATGCTTTGTCCGTCGGTCATCTGCAACGACGATTTGCACATCGACAAATACCACACGGCATCGATGACATTGGTCTTTCCGGCACCGTTGTCGCCGACCATGGCATTGATGCCCGGGCAAAGCGTCAGTTCGTCCTGAGCAATGTTTTTGAAATTCAGCAGCGATATTTTCTTCAGATACATCGCTCAAAGGTACAAAAAAATCGGAGACGGCATTGTACATTGTGAATAGTTTTGTATCTTTGCTGCCTATTGGAATGTGATTATAAACTAAAACTCAATATTTTTATGGCAAAGCAGAACATCGCCGAACAGGAAACCCTCGGCGAAGCTATGAACAAAACGGAACTCTTTTTCGAGAAAAACGGCCGCAAAATGGGCTATATCTTCTTGGGCTTGCTCGTCGTAGCTGCACTGGTTTTCGGTTATCGTGCACTGATTATCCAGCCGCGTGCTGAAAAAGCTGCCGAGATGATCTCTGCGGCACAGGCTCGGTTCGAGGGTGCAAATCCCGATTTCGAGCTGGCTCTCAACGGAGATGCTAACGGCGCAGGATTCCTCGAAGTGATCAACCAATATGGATCGACTCCGTCGGGTAATCTGGCAAAACATTATGCTGGTGTATGTTACCTGCGTCAGGGCGATCTGGAGAATGCCGCAAAATACCTGTCGAAATTCTCGGCAGTGAAGGGCCTTCCCGGTGCAATCATCAATGCCCAGAACCTTGGTTTGCAGGGTGATATTGCTGTCGATCAGCAGGATTACGCCAAAGCCATGAAGTTCTACGAGAAGGCAATCAAGGCAGCCGACAACAACATGACCGCGCCGATGTTCCTGCGCAAAGCTGGTCTGGCCGCACAGGCTGCCGGCAATGCAGAACAGGCTACGGCCTATTTTGAGGAGATCATCACTTCGTATCCCGCTTCGATGGAAGCGCGTGATGCAGAGAAGTTTATCGGGAACATTAAATAAGGAGACAGCAAGTCATGGCGACCAAAAAACACAATCTATCCCAGTTTGATTCACCCCTGCCTTCGGCTGCGGAGATGCGGTTCGGCATTGTGGTGGCTGAGTGGAATCGCGAGGTCACCGAGGCGTTGTTGGAGGGTGCTGTGCGCACGTTGCGTGCGGCCGGATGCCCCGATTTGAATATCCAGATCAAATATGTCCCCGGCACATTCGAGCTGTCGCTCGGTGCGCAGTTCTTTGCCGAATATACCGATGTCGATGCCGTGATCGCGCTGGGCTGTGTCATTCAAGGCGATACGCGTCATTTCGATTTCATTTGTCAGGGCGTGACGCAGGGAATTACCCAGCTGCAACTGCAATGGAATATGCCGATTGCATTTGGAGTGCTGACGGTCAACGACATGCAGCAGGCTCTCGATCGGTGCGGCGGACGTCACGGAAACAAGGGCGACGAAGCGGCGGCGACGGCGATCAATATGGTCAAGTTGCAGGTCGATATGGATGCAGCATCTCCCGATCACGAACCCGATCGCCGCAATATCAACTGACTGAATATCAGTCATATAACAAAAAGAAGAGCCGCGAGGCTCTTTTTTTTGTCGGGTGCTTGACCCTCGAGCCTGCCCCGGAGGCCGCAAGGGTAGTTGTCGATCCTCGAGCTTCGTCGAGAGGTCGCAAAGGTAATTCTTGACCCTCGAGCTATGTCGAGAGGCCGCAAGGGTGGTTCTCGATCCTCGAGCTATGTCGAGAGGTCGCAGGGGTGGTTCTCGCTCCTCGAGCTATGTCGAGAGGTCGCAGGGGTAGTTGGCGAGTTGTTTTCGGCTTGCGCAGCAAGTCGGCAAACCTCCGCCACGCGGAGGCCTGCTCTTCGCTGCGCTTCGAGCCGTCCCCGCGAGCTGCTGCCTGAGAACAAAATAATGATCCCTAAAAAAGAAATTCACCAACAAGGATTACCTGTCGAGTTGTTTTCGCTCCACGCTTCCGACCGAAATTACCGGAATACTCCCAGATTATCAAGGAAGATCGCTGCCAACACGACGGGGCAGAGGTAACGAAGCAGGAAGATAAATAGGCCGTAGACGCGAAACCGCAACGCTCCGTGGTTGGTGATCTGTGCTTTTAGAATCCGCTTGTCGAGTAGCCAGCCTACGAAAATGCAGGTCAGGAAGCCGCCCGCGGGTAGTAAAATGTTGGCTGTGAGGTAGTCGAGTGCATCGAAGAGATTCAACCCTGCGATTTTCCAATCGCCCAACAGGCCCAGCGACAGCGAGGCGAGCACGGCCAATGCAGCGGTTGCAGCAGTGGTTATCCATGCCGCAGCACGGCGGCTTACATGCCGTTCTTCGTGTAGGTAGGCCGTGATCACCTCGTGGAGCGAAATGGTCGAGGTGAGTGCCGCCACGACCAGCAGTAGGAAGAAGATTGTCGACCAGACCATGCTCCACGGCATGCCGTTGAAGATGCTCGGCAAGGTGATGAAGACCAGCGAAGGGCCAGCCGTGGGCTGAATCCCGGCACTGAAAACTGCCGGAAAGATCACTACGCCGGCCAATATGGCAACCGTCGTGTCGAGTATTGTGACATTCAGCGCGGTGTGGCGCAGGTTGGTGTCGGGCTTGAAGTAGGAGGCATAGGTGACCATCGTTCCGATGCCGATCGAGAGTGAGAAAAATGCCTGCCCCAATGCCACGAGAACCGTTGAAGCACTCACCTGCGAGAAGTCGGGGCGGAAGAAGAATTCCAAGCCGGGTTTCCCGCCCGGCATGAGTAGCGAGTGGATCGAAAGGGCGATGAGAATCACGAATAGCAATGGCATCAGCACTTTAGCCGATCGCTCGATCCCTTTTTGGACTCCCATGGCGATGACGAAATGGGTTATCAGTACGAACAGGCAGGTGTAGAGCGCAGGTCGCCACGGATTGGCGATGAATGTGGTGAATAGGTTCTCGTATTCGCCTGTTGTCGAGTAACGACCGATCTCGCCGGTGAGCGAGTGCACCAGATACTCGGCCGTCCACCCCGAGACGACGAAATAAAACCCCAGAATCAGCAAAGCCGCCAGCACACCGTTATAGCCCAGAAAGCTCCACCGTTTGTTGAGCGCGCGGTAAGCTCCCACGGCATTGCGCTGCGTGGCGCGTCCCACCGAGAACTCGGCGATCATGAGCGGCAGCCCCAGCAGCAACACGCAGAGGATGTAGATCACCAGAAAAGCCCCGCCGCCGTTGTCGCCTGCGACGTAGGGAAAACGCCAGATGTTACCCAGCCCCACTGAACTTCCGGCCGCGACTAACACGGCACTCAACTTACCGCCCAATGTGGCTCTTGTGTGCTGTTGCATATACGAACTATCTATACGAAAAGCGCGGACATTTACGCCCGCGCTCCTCTATTTTTCCAATACGACGCTCACCCGGTCGAGTTTGCCGCCCAGAGGCGGAGCTAACTTCGAAACCTTGCATGTTACGTGCCGAATCTGCGGAAATCCGGCGTAGAGCGCGTCGATGATATTCATTGCCACGCGTTCGATGGTGCGCTGCGTAATCCGCATCTGCTCGCGTACCACCTCGTAAACCTTCAGGTAGTTAACCGCCTTTTCGACCGCGTCCTCTGCGGCTACATCGCCCAGTTCGGTCGTGATTTCCAAGTCGACGGTGAAGCGATTGCCGACTTTGCGTTCCAGCTCATAGCAGCCGTGCATGGCTCGGAACTCCATGCGCGTGAGGACGATCCGGTACTCCATGCTTACTCGGCGATGATTAAGTAGTAGTTCTTTTTGCCCTTCTGCAAGAGGAGGTATTTCCCGGCGATCAGGTCGGACTCGGTCACCATGCGCATGGCGTCGATGACCTTCTCCTTGTTGAGCGACACGCCGCCGCCCTGTACCATTTTGCGGCATTCGCCTTTCGAGGGGAACACCTGCGTCTGCTCGGCGCAAAGGTCGGTAAACGACAATTCGTCGAGTTTCGAGCGGCTGATGTGGAACTGCGGCACGCCCTCGAACATCTGCAAAAGCAACGCCTCGCCCAAGCGGTGAAGGGCTTCCGAGGTGGAGCTTCCGAAGAGGATTGCCGAGGCTTCGGCCGCCTTCTCGTACTCCTCTTTCGAGTGGATCATCGTGGTGATCTCCTGCGCCAGTCGTTTCTGGAGGGTGCGCAAGTGGGGGGCAGCGTCGTGCTCCTCGATGAGCAGGTCGATCGTTTCGCGGTCGAGCAGCGTGAATATTTTGATGTAACGCTTGGCATCTTCGTCGCTGACGTTGAGCCAGAATTGGTAGAACTTATAAGGGGACGTGTAGCGCGGATCGAGCCAGATGTTGCCGCCTTCGGTCTTGCCGAATTTTGTTCCGTCGGCCTTGGTGATGAGCGTGCAGGTGATTCCGTAAGCCTCAGCTTCCGAACCTAACTTGCGGCGGATCAACTCCGTACCCGTGGTGATGTTGCCCCATTGGTCTGCTCCGCCCAGCTGGATTTTGCAATTCATCGTCTGGTACAGATGCAGAAAGTCAAAGCCTTGCACCAACTGGTAGGTGAATTCGGTGAACGACATGCCGTCGCCCTCGCCGCTAAATCGTTTTTTCACCGAGTCCTTGGCCATCATGTAGTTGACGGTTATGCACTTGCCGATGTCGCGAATGAAATCGAGGAACGTGAAATCCTTCATCCAGTCGTAGTTGTTGACCATCTGCGCAGCGTTGGGAGCGTCCGATTCGAAATCGAGCAGTTTGGCCAACTGCTTTTTGATTGCATTCTGGTTGTGACGCAAGGTCTTCTCGTCGAGTAGGTTGCGCTCCTGCGACTTGCCCGACGGGTCGCCGATCATGCCTGTTGCGCCGCCGATGAGTGCCAGCGGACGGTGGCCGCACATCTGGAAGTGCTTGAGGATCATCACACCGACCAAGTGTCCGATGTGCAACGAGTCGGCCGTGGGGTCGATGCCCAAATAAGCCGTCGTCATCTCTTTTTCGAGTTGTTCTTTTGCGCCGGGCATGATCGTGTGGATCATTCCGCGCCATTCGAGTTCTTCAATGAAATTTTTTGTTGCCATATTCTTTTATTCTACTTCTAAATCCAATGATTTGCGGAGTTCCGTTACCAGCGGATTCAGCCCCGTAATATATTTCACCCGATCCTCCAACTTGATTGGCCGTGTCGCGCGTATCTGCTCGTCGACGGTTACCTCCAGTTCGATGATGCCGTTGATCTGCGTTAGCTCGGCGAAGCGCATGAGCATCGCCGTCTTCGAACGGAGAATCTCCTCGCGCAGCTCCGGCGTCGGAACGCTCACCGAGATGGTGTTGCCTCGAAAGAGCATCAATTCGAATGCCTGCACGAAGCGCGGCCGCTTTTCGCGAATCAGCTCGAGCATCTGCTCGCGCGCTGCATCCAACTTCCGGGCACTCTCGGGGTCAATCACCGCAGCTTCCGCTTCGTCGCAGCCCTCCGTCTCGTCGCTTTCACTCGACGGGTCGTCGGCCGAAGCCAGCAGATCCGAGAGCGAAGTGCCCGAGATCAGCGAATGCCTGATCGGAGTGCTCTTGACGGTGGGTGCACCTGCCGGCTTTGCCGGTTCGGGCTGGGATTCGGGCGTGGCCGCTGTCACGGTTGACTCCGAAGCCGTTGCTGTTGTGCGAACCGGCTCCTGCGCTGCGGGAGGCGTCGGTGTAACGGATTTTGCTGCCGTTGCGCCTGCCGTTACCGGAGCAGAGGGGGCGGTTGCTGCCGTTGCGCCTGCCGTTGGCGGAGCGGTAGCAGCAGTAGTTGCCGCCGCACTTGTCGTCGCACTCGTCGTCGCACTTGTCGTCGCACTTGTTGTCGCCGTTGCCGGGCGGTTTATCAAGTCGGGAAGCGGATACTCCCCGGAGGATGTCAGGGGTTCATTTTTTTTTTGGCCGAGTCCGGAAATTTTCATCAGACCCAGCTCTACAAGCAGTCGTTGGTTCGACGATTGCCGTATTTTTCCGTCGAGTTCGGTTAGAATGGAGATCGCTCCGAAGAGGAACTCGACACCGCAGGCGCCCGCCTGCGTCCGGTATCGTTCGAGTAGCGTGCCGGTCATCTCGATGAGCCGCAGCGTTTCGGGGCTTTTGGCCATGAGCAGGTCGCGCATGTGGCGGTTGAGCCCGGCCATGAATGTCTGCCCCGAAAATCCGCGGGCAAGCACCTGATCGAACAGCACCAAAACCTCGGCGTAGTTGCCGCCCAACAACATTTCGGTGACACTGAAATAGGTGTCGTAGTCGAGCACGTTGAGTGTCTGTGCGACGTTTTTGTAGTCGAGCGTCGTGCCGCAGAACGACACGGCCTTGTCGAACATCGACAGGGCATCGCGCATTCCGCCGTCGGCCTTCTGCGCTATGAGGTTCAGCGACTCCTCGTCGGCAGTCACTCCCTCCTGCGAGGCGATATATTTTAGGTATTCGACTCCGTCTTCTACGCGGATGCGGTTGAAATCGTAGATCTGGCAGCGCGAGAGAATCGTCGGGATGATTTTGTGTTTTTCGGTCGTAGCCAGAATGAAAATGGCGTGGGCGGGCGGCTCTTCCAGCGTCTTGAGGAATGCATTGAATGCCGCAGCCGAGAGCATGTGAACCTCGTCGATGATGAAGACCGAGTAGCGGCCGATCTGCGGAATGATGCGCACCTGCTCGATGAGCGTGCGGATGTCGTCGACCGAGTTGTTCGATGCGGCATCCAGCTCGTGGATGTTGAGCGAACGTCCCTCGTTGAACGAACGGCACGATTCGCACTCGTTGCATGCCTCCGCACCGTGGGGGGTGAGGCAGTTGATCGCCTTGGCGAAGATCCGGGCACACGTCGTTTTACCCACGCCCCGCGGGCCGCAGAAGAGGTAGGCATGTGCCAACTGTCCGCGCTCGATCGCATTTTGAAGCGTCGAGGTGATGTGCTTTTGCCCCACGACCGAGGCAAAGGTTACGGGTCTGTATTTTCGTGCGCTGACGATAAAATCACTCATAGTAGTGCAAAGATAGGCAAAATTAAAAATTAAGGGGCAAAATTTGAGAATAATTTCAGACATTTTGTCGGATTGCGACAGTTCGTGTGTGACAATTTGTGTCACAAAATGACAAATTGTCGCGAATCGAAGCCTTGGCAGGCGATTTGTTGTTGGATAGATCAAGAAAAATTAAAACAGAGATACTATGAACATCAACACATTAACTATCAAGGCGCAGGAGGCTTTGCAGGCTGCATTGACTTCGGCGAAGGAGCGCGGACAGCAGGCTGTCGAGCCGCTCCACCTGCTCGCGGTACTGATCCACGAGGACGATTCGCTGGCTACGTTCCTGCTGGGACGCGTCGGTGTGAACGTGCGCGTACTGCGCGATGAGACCGATCGCGCGGTGGCACAACTGCCGCGTGTCGAGGGCGGCGGAGAGCAGTTTTTCTCGCAGGATTGTTCACGCACGATCCAACGTGCGGTCGATTTTACGAAGACCTTCGGTGACAAATATGCCTCGGTCGAACACCTGTTGCTTGCGCTTGTGGCCGAGCGCGGAGCTGCGGCCGACATGCTCAAACGCAACGGCGCAACCGAAAAAGAGCTGATCGACGCGATCCGTACCTTCCGCAAAGGGGCGACGGTCGATTCGCAAACATCGGAGCAGCAATTCGATGCGCTGGGAAAATACGCGATCAACCTCAATGAGCAGGCGCGTTCGGGCAAGCTCGATCCGGTGATCGGCCGCGACGAGGAGATCCGCCGCGTGTTGCAGATTCTTTCGCGTCGCACGAAGAACAACCCGATTCTGGTCGGTGAGGCCGGAGTGGGTAAGACGGCGATTGCCGAGGGCATTGCCCACCGGATTGTCGACGGCGACGTTCCCGAGAACCTGAAATCGAAGGTGATCTATTCGCTCGATATGGGTGCGTTGATTGCCGGGGCGAAGTATCAGGGTGAATTCGAGGAGCGTCTGAAGGCCGTGGTGCAGGAGGTGGTCTCGAGCGAGGGGGAGATCCTGTTGTTCATCGACGAGATCCACACGCTGGTCGGAGCTGGTAAATCGTCGGGAGCTATGGATGCCGCGAATATCCTCAAGCCGGCTTTGGCGCGGGGTGAGCTGCGGACGATCGGCGCGACGACGCTCGATGAGTTTCAGAAATATTTCGAGCAGGACAAGGCTCTGGAGCGGCGTTTCCAGAAAGTGATGGTCGATGAGCCGACACAGGAGGATGCCGTGTCGATCCTGCGCGGACTGAAAGAACGCTATGAGAACCACCACCAAGTGCGGATCAAGGACGAGGCAATCGTCTCGGCCGTTGAGCTTTCGACGCGCTACATCACTTCGCGTTTCCTGCCCGACAAAGCGATTGACCTCATCGACGAGGCCGCAGCACATCTGCGGCTCGAGATGAACTCCGTGCCGGAGGCGATCGACACACTCGATCGCAAGGTGCGGCAGTTGGAGATCGAGCGCGAAGCAATTCGCCGCGAAAAAGACAAGCCGCGTATCGAGGCACTGACGCGTGAGATCGAGGAGCTGAAGTCGAAAGATGCGGCAATGCGCGCCAAGTGGCAGGGACAGCGCGATTTGCTGAAGAAGATTCAGGAGAATAAGGATCGCATCGAGCACCTGAAGATCGAGGCGCAACAGGCCGAACGCCAAGGCGATTACGGCAAGGTTGCCGAGATTCGCTACGGCAAGATTCAGGAGGCCGAGAAGCAGATCGCTGCGCTTCAGGAGGAGTACAAACTCGCTGCGGCCGGAGATTCGCTGATCAAGGAGGAGGTCGATGCGCAGGATATCGCCGAGGTGGTTTCGCGTTGGACGGGGATTCCCGTTCAGCGGATGCTGGCCTCCGAGCGCGAGAAGTTGTTGCACATGGAGGATGAGTTGCACAAACGGGTGATCGGTCAGCAGCAAGCCATTGCCGCTATTTCCGATGCCGTGCGTCGCTCGCGTGCCGGCTTGAACGATCCGCGTAAGCCGATCGGTTCGTTCATCTTCCTCGGCACGACGGGCGTCGGTAAAACCGAGCTGGCCAAGGCTTTGGCCGAATTCCTGTTCAACGACGATCAGATGCTCACGCGAATCGATATGAGCGAGTACCAAGAGCGACACAGCGTTTCGCGGCTGGTCGGTGCGCCTCCGGGATATGTCGGTTACGACGAAGGGGGACAGCTGACCGAAGCCGTGCGCCGCAAACCCTACTCGGTGGTGCTGCTCGACGAGATCGAAAAGGCGCATCCCGATGTCTTCAACATCCTGTTGCAGGTGCTCGACGACGGTCGTCTGACCGACAACAAGGGACGCACGGTCGACTTCCGCAACACGATCATCATCATGACCTCGAACATGGGTTCGCAGTTGATTCAGGAGAACTTCGCCGAGGCTTTCAACGGCAAGCAACTCGATCGCGAGGTCGTGGAGCGGACGCAGCTGGCGGTAGTCGACCTACTGAAGCAGCAGCTCAAACCCGAATTTCTGAATCGAATCGACGAGATCGTGATGTTTGAACCGCTGACGCGCAAGGAGATCGAGCAGATTGTCGATATTCAGCTGGGTATCGTGCGTCGGATGCTTGCCGAGAGCGGACTCTGTCTGGAGTATACGACCAAGGCGCGTGCGTGGATTGCCGATGCCGGATTTGACCCGCTCTATGGAGCGCGTCCCGTGAAACGGATGATCCAGCGTTACGTGGTCAACGACCTGTCGAAACGGATTCTGGCCGGCGATGTCCACCGCGACAAGCCGATTACGATTGATGCCGACGACAAGGGTCTGACCTTTGCCAACTAAATGGAGCGTCGCAGCCCGCTTCGGTAGGAGTCTGCGATGTGCGTGATGAGGTGCTGAAGCAGGCGGCTGCCGAACCCGTCAGATAGGCGTATGCCTGCAACGAAAAAGCGAAGACCGGAATATTCCGGCCTTCGCTTTTTTTGGTTGTAATTCGAGGAATTAGTAGATGCTCGCCGAGCGAATTACGAGTTGCTCCAACATCTGCTGCATCCGTCCGACGATCGGATTGTGCTCCATGTCGTAGCGTGCCGCCAGCTCCTGCATCTGGGGGAATACGGCCCATACGCTACCTTCCTTGTCCTGATAGACCGAAATCTTTAACGGAAGCTCGATCGAGATGCTCGGATTCTCCTGCATGAGTTTGGTTCCGACCTTCGGTGCTCCGAAGACGATCACCTTCGTCGGATTGAGTTCCATATCCACTCCGGCTGCATTGCCGCCGTGGTCGAACAGGGCGAAGACCGGAATGTTGGCGGCTTTCAGGTTCTTTTCGATCCGGCTGATCGTCGTGTCGACATCGAACTGACTCTCGTAGGCA
The DNA here is from genome assembly GCA_964532025.1 of uncultured Alistipes sp. Taxonomy (GTDB): domain Bacteria; phylum Bacteroidota; class Bacteroidia; order Bacteroidales; family Rikenellaceae; genus Alistipes. Next base: position 22,827 of record CAZHEY010000022.1, read on the forward strand.
AACAGCTCTTTCTCATTGGTGCCTGCACCGAGCTTGGAGTCGAATGCCGCTGCGATTTTGCGGGCTAATGCCGTGAAATCAATGCCTTCGCGATTGGCAAGTAGCGTCACGCAGACCAATTCCGAGGCGGCTGTGAAGCGGCTCAAAAAGGCCGAATGTCCGGCAAGTGTCCCCTTTATATCCATCAATCCGTTGTGGTTGTAGAAGTGCCAGCCTGCCATGGCCGGAACGACCTTGCCGCTTGCCAATGTAGTCGGTTTGTAGATCAGGTCGCGGTTCTCTGGTTTTGAGATCAGAATACCCCCCGCCAGCGCAATGTCCCAATGGCTCACGTTCTCGGCCGAAGCCCAGATGTCCCCAAATCCCGGAAGTGCCGAGGAGGTCGTTGCTTTCGCGGCAACGAGTCGGCCGTTTCCGTCGTCGGTATAGCCCGTAGTGGTCTCGGCAGGTGAGATATACGCCTTGTCCATCGTGAATATTTTGTGGCGATTATTCGTGGCGGCAATCTCCTCCTGTTTGAGCGACTTGAGGTCTTCGCTGAACATCGTCTGCTTCAGTCCCAGATAGTCGATCTGGTATTTCCAGACGAAGTCGTGGTAGGAGAGCTTCGATGTGCGCTCTACCAACTGGGTGAGCAGCAGGAAATTCGTTGCGCTTACTGCGACCTCTTCGCCCGGCGTAAAGTCCAATGCGACCGCCTCGACCCGTTTGAGCAGTTGCTCCGGGGTGTATTCGAGCGACGGATCAAATCCGGCCTGCATGCGGTAGTCGGGGATGCCCGAACTGTGCTGCATCAGTTGTTTCGCGGTGACGGACTGCCAGCTGTTGGGTAGCCCTTTGAGGTAGTTCGAAATCGGAGCTTCGATATCCAGCTTTCCTTTTTCGTAGAGTTGCATGACGGCTACCGCTGCATACGCCTGCGAGATCGGGCCGAGAGGCCACACCGTTTTTGTGGCCGACAGATTGCCTTGTTCGAGGTTGGTCACTCCGTATCCTACCACGCGCGGAATATAGGGTGCTTGCACAATGGCAAGCGACAGTCCGGGGATGCTCTCGCTCTCCATGAACTCATAGATCATCTCGTCGATCGACTGACCGAGATAGGCCGTCCGGGCATTGCCGCGGCCTTGCTGCGGAATTTGGTTCTCAAACTTTTTCATTGTTTTCTGCTCTTTTTGCACCGGTTGCGCCATGGCTGCGACGGGAATCAGTGCCGATAGTAAGATGGTTGCAAGCTTTTTCATCATTCTCTTTAATTAGATGATGCAAAGATCGTGTATCTAATCGGGTGTGAAAATAGCAGGATGGATCGGTTTGTTGTCTAAAACTCCCGCCCGCCCGATTTTGTACCTGCAACGACGTGCCGTCCCTCTTCTACTAACACAAAACAAGTGCCGGGTTGAGATGCCGGGGAAGAACTATTCGTTGTTATTTTAGAAATCGGCTGAAGAATTTCCAGATTTCGGCGGCGGTGTCGATGCCGTCCTGATGCCAGTTGTGCGTGCCGCCACGGCATTCGTAGAGCCAGACCTCCGTGCCGTTTGTGCCGCGCAGGTATTTGTGGGCGATGACTTTGCCGTCGCTGCCCGGCAGGGGAGCACACTGCGTCTCAATGCAACGGTTCTTGGCCACCCAGTAGTGAATCGCCAGCGGTATGGAGAGGTATTCGCCCCAGCCGCCTGCGTTTTCGAGGTCGCCCTCCCACACCGAAACCACGTCGGCTGTGCCGTGGATTTCAAAGAGCGGAACGGCGGTTTGGCTTCGGTCGGCGAGGTAGAGCCACTGCATCATCAGCCCCGAAATCGGTGCTACTGCGGCGAAGACATCGGGACGCTGTGCGGCGAGGATGTAGCACATCTCACCTCCGTTGGACATGCCCGTACAGAAGGTGTTGTGGCGGCTCAGTTGGTGTCGCTTTTGGAGATGCCGAGCCAATTCGCAGAGAAACCGAACGTCGTCGATGGTCATGTCGGCCTGAAACGGATAGCCTGCATTCCAGCACGTCTTGCCGCGGCCGTCGCGTTCGCCCTGCGGATAGCAGACCGCAAAGCCGTGAAGGTCGGCCTCGCGGTTCATGCCGTATTTGGCCAGATTGGCCGAACCGCCATAGCCGTGGAGGACGAAGACCAACGGGGCATCGGCGGGAAGACCTTCGGGAAGATACAATTTGTAGGTGCGCGTGATGCCGCCCAAACGAAATGTGCTCTCCTGCTCGGCGTGTACCAGGGGGCAGAGGAGCAGTAACAGGAGGAGCAGTCCTCCGAATTTTTTGATTTTCATCGCTTCGCGGTTTATAATCCTTTTTTTGCAATGCGCCATGCCAAGGCGTTGTAGAGGTTCAACAGCGGCGTGCGGAGCGAACGTGGGAGTGCGTTGACGATCCGGACTTTGCGCAGCGTGCGGCGGTAAGTCTTCGTGTAGGCGAAGAAGCGTGCCGCGCGTGCCGCCTCCTCCGTGCCGCCTTTGGCCGAGAGGATCAACGCTTTGCCCAGTGCCGCGCGAGCCACGAATTCGTTCTGCGCCTCGGGGGCTGCCGGGTCGTAAAGTTCCTCGAATGAGTAACGCGTTTTTTCGGGGGTGTAGCTGGTGGCCGAGCGGTTCGAGGCCACCTTGGAGTAGTTGCACAGCCGTGCCGGTGAGAAGCAGATTTTGTAGCGTCGCCCGATTTTGATCCACATGTAGAGGTCGCCGGCGATCTTCATTCCCTCGGGGAAGCCGCCCACCGTGTCGAGTACTTTTTTTGGGATGCAACTTGCTGACGGAATGGCGATATAGCAGTGAGCCGAGTCGCGGAAGAAGTTGTCGACGACACCTCGTCGGGTGGGCGAGAGAGCCGGGAAAACACCCTCGTGGCTCACGATGTTGAAGCCCGTGCAGTATACGCCGCACCCGGGAAATTCCTCGATCATTGCGGCGATCTCGGCCAGAAACCCCGGTTCCCACTCGTCGTCGGCATCCAGCAGGGCGATGTACTCGCTCTTCGACTCGGCGATTGCGCGGTTGCGGGCTGCACACTCCCCGGCATTGGGTTGCTGGATGAGGCGGATGAGCGGCGAGGCGATTTGGCGCACGATTTCGGCACTGCCGTCCGTCGATCCGTCGTCCACGACGACAATCTCTGCCGGTTGCAAGGTTTGTGCGAGGATAGAGCGGATCGTGCCGCCGATTTCGCGCTCCTTATTATAGAGGGGTATGATGACCGAGAAGTCGATAGCTGCCATAGGTTGTCTCTTGATTTATAACAAAGATACCGATCTTTTGTTATATTTGCAAAAAAACTTACGGCATGTCCCTTTCTCTGAAAATCGTGGATTTCATTCGCCACGCATTCGATACGATATTATACTTCCTGATTCTGGCGGTCAAGGAGAATTTCCGCAACTACATCGGCCGTGCCGGTACGACGGGAGACCCCAAACCGACGCTGCTGATTCTGGGCAATGGCCCTTCGCTGGCCGAGGAGCTGCCGGCGTTGATTGCACACGGGGAGCATCTTCAAAAGGATCTGCTGGCGGTTAACTTCTTTGCCGAAGACGCACAGTTCGAGGTCGTGCAACCGGCCTATTACGTCCTCTCCGACCCGATGTTCTTTCGCGAGAACGTCTACCGGGCGCGCGTGATGTCGTTCTATGCGACGCTCAACGCCAAGGTGTCGTGGCCGATGACGCTCTATGTGCAGTTTTACAACCCCGAGCACTTCGATTATCGTGCCGTGCTGCCGAACCCGCAGATTCGCATCGTGCGTTTCCATACGCAGATGTATCGCGGATTCCGCGGAGTTGAATTCCGCCTGTTCCAGCGCGGGCTGGGGAGTGCGAATTTCGGTACGGTGGTGCAGGTCGGAGTCTATGCGGCGTTGCTGTTGGGGTACAAGCGGATCGAGCTGCTGGGTGTCGACCACACGCTACTCGACGGGTTGTCGGTCGACGTAGAGAATCGACTCTGCCGCACGATCAGCCACTATTACGACACACAACCGGCTGTGCCGCAGCCTATTTTCCAGAAAGTACCCCATGCGCCCTATACCATGGCGATCTATTTGGCCGAGGTGGCCGAACTCTTTCGCGGCCACGAGGTGCTGCGCGACTATGCCGCGTGGCGGGGTGCACGAATCATCAACCGCACGCGCGGCTCGATGATCGACGCCTACGAGCGCGAATCGTAGTCGAGAATTAGGGACGGGGAAGGCTTTGCCCGGCGGCGATGAATAATAAAAAATATCTCCTTGCAACTCTGCAAAGAGAATTTAGCGTCCGAGCCACTTCTAATACGGCCATATGCAGGCAAGAATAACATAGACAATAAGCCATGTTGCCACCATTACACTCCATCCATATCCAAGTTTTTTAAGAAATATGTCAAATTCACAGTTCGTCCAAAACTCGCGTGGTGCTATTGACATTTCAACACTTATCCCATAGGCAATAAAAAATGCAATAATTCCGAAGACTCCAGCCAATCCAAGTTGCCATACCGACATCCAAAAGAAAATATCTACCACCACCATAATACCGATGCAAAACAGTAGAATTAAAAACGTAATACATCCCATAATTATAAACCTTTAACAATTTTGTCTGTATATTCTTTTGCGATATTATCAACCGTTGCCCCTGATGTTTTCAGCTGCGGAAATCTCTTTACAATAGCTCCTCGCGCAGTTCCCGACAAATGAGGCAATACTATATAATCTAATCCGATATTCATGTTGGCTATAAGTTGGCCTGCCTGTTTGCCAAGACAAACACAAAGAGATGGTTTCACTAATTCGATTTCCATTTTTAGAATCTTTGTATAACTCTCCATTTTTGTTTTAGAAAACTCATCTGATGTGGGGTGGTCATAGATGAAATACTTTCGGGCATCAGTCAAATAGATTCCATATCCGTCTGCCGCAAGTCGACAAATTAGGCTATGAACTATTTTTCCACCATTACCTCGTTTGCGGTGTTCTGCATCATGTAGGGCGAAAGGGCTCGATATAACAGCATCCCGACACGCTGAATACCATTGTTTATTCCTCAATGGATCTTGTGCTATAATAAGAATACGCTTGTTCTTATCTTGTATATTATACCAGATTGGTAAATCCAAACCAATTGCCCCTTTATTCAACAATTCAAAATCTTGTTGAAACGGTTGTTTGCTAATCGGAATCGTAACACAAGTCGTATCGGTATAACCTCTAAAGGGCTTCAAATCGTTATTAAACCGATCTTGCCATTCAACGTAACTGCAATCGTAGTTTTCTCGCATCATCGTATATCGGGCCTCTATTTTCGACAGCTGATCTATCCCAAGTAATTCTTCGGATATGATATTTGGAACGGTGATTGTTAAATTGCATTCATTACAGAATAGGTCTTTCACACCTGCTTCCATTTATTATTTATGAACGCATAACTCAAAACCTTGCTACCACATTTGGAACAAGTTGGTCTGCCGAATAAATGGGTGTTTATATGCTTCTTGCATATTGTTCCACAGTTGGGACAATTATACTTGCGAAACGTTCCAAGTGCGAAAAAGCTCTCGGATATTACCGTTTTACACTGACTACATTTGAAATCACTTTTTGCCATACGCTTTTTTTTATTTGCCTACTCTGCAATAAGGTTTTCGGCATCTCCTTTATCAAATCATCATCAATAAGGGATAAAAAGAAAGCGTGGAAGCCATCACTATTCTCTCTGATGGGCTCTGGTAAGCCTTGAACGAAAAATAAGCAACAGCCCCACGCCATAAGGCATGGAGGTAATCACTTATCCCCGTTCTTAAATTTACCAGATTCATCAGAGGAATAAGGGTCTAAACACTTTACATGTTTATCCAATATGTCCGCCTACCTTGCAGTAGACAACACAAAGATATAACATTTTAACCAAGTGCAAAAACAATTATCATTTGAGCTGTTGCCATTTATTAACAACAATCAGATATTGAATCCAAGTACTTTAATCTTCTGTATACCGATATTACAAACAGGGTTATAGTACCTGAATGAAAGTTATATAAACAAGGATCATACAATGGATTGAATTTGTAATTATCCTGTATCTTTCAAAGGTGATAGAAATAAAAATAGCGACCTGCATTTTAGGTCGCTATTTGAAATTGCATCTCACTGTATCTCGAATAATGGATCATTTGCATATTCAAGTTGTTTTTATACGATTTGAATATCTATTAGATTCTATTTTTTGGTACATTAAAATAGATATGTTGGATCGAGAATTAGGGACGAGGAAGGCTTTGTCCGGCTGCGATGATCTCGGCCATGGTGAAATCTTCGGGGTAGTCGATGTCCATCCCCTCCACGCGGTCGACGACGGCCATGTAGGGGTTGTCACCTATGCGGCGGTGGTGCGCTTGCCACATCTCGCGCGAGAAGAGGAAGAAGGCACTGGTCTCGATGTAGACCGGTTCGATGGTCTGCGTGCGCGGAATGTTGTCGAGCGCATAGTTGAGCGGTCGCCCCTTGTACCACGCAAAAGTTTGGATCTTCTCGGCGCTGAATGCCGAATCGTAGCTGCCCGATTGCACCTTGGCGACTGCCATGGCGATTGTTTCGGCGCGGATGAAGGGCGATGTGGCGTGTGCCAACAGATAGAGGTCGGCCTTGACCTCGGCCGTGAAGCTGTCGTAGATCTCGCGCCCGAGGGTCTCATCGCGGTCGAGTTGCTCGCTGCGACGCAGAAAATGCACCCCTTCGGGCAGGAGCGGCCGGATGCTCTCGTCGCTGCAAAAGACGTAGACGGCATCAATTTCATCCACGCGCGTGAGCGTTTGTAGGATGTGGCACATGAGCGGAATGCCGCCTAACAGGCGGAGGTTTTTGCCGCTGACGCGTTGGCTGTTGAGCCGTATGGGGATGAATGCTACCGTTTTCATGTTTTGCTATCTTGATTTATTGCTCCGGGTGCGGGTTTACTGTACTAACAAATTGCAACCTCGGATATCGCTGCGGTCAATGCGGCCTTCGACCTCGAATGCGCCGTCCGCGGCGACCCGGCCGACATCCTGTGTCTGGATAAACGCACACGAATACCAGTTTGCCAAGTCGATGATATTCAGCCCGCCGCGTGTATTGGCCGGCAACAACGTAAATGGATCGTTGATGTCGCGCGCCGTGACGCGCATCCACGCCGGGGTGCGAAAGCGGTTTCGGCCGGCGGAGTAGGCTTGCGACGTGAGTTCGGCCATACCGTATTCGGAATGGATCTCGCTGACGCCGAACGCTTGGCAGAGGATCTGGTGAAATTCCGGCTTGGAGATCTCCTCGCGATATCCCTTCATGCCGCCCGTCTCCATGACGATCGTGTTGCGCATCTTCGGGGCATACTGCTCGGCCAGATCCCACAGCGCGTAGCTTACGCCCAAGAGGATCTTCGGCTTGGTGTCGCGGCTCATGGCTTCGATCAGCGATTCGTAGTCGTCGAGGTAGAACCCGCCCGACCCACAGTCGGCGATCAGTCGGTCGGCCATGTAGACCAGCGACGAGCCTTTGCGCCGCAGGTAGTTCGGCAGCAGGGCATAGAGACTCCAGCCCGCCGGGTTGCCGTAGAAGCTATCGAACGAGCTGCGGAACGCCTGCTCGTAGAGTGCCAGCGACTGCATCGGGTGGCGTGAGGGGGTTGTGCCGGAGGTTGCCGACGAGGTGAAGACCACTTCGGGCGGTTGCGTGCCGCAGTAGATCGTGTGGCTCTTGAATAGCTCGATCGGCAGGTAGGGAATCGCAGCCACCGAGTCCACCGCATCGGGCTGCACGCCGATCAAGGCGAGGTAGTCGCGGTAGGGGGCACAAGTTGCTGCCTGCCGCCGGAACAGATCCAGCGCAGCGGCATCGAAGCCCTCGGTGTCGGTTATTCGGAATATGGAGTCGTAGTCGGCCATGGTCACAAAGATACAAAAAATCCACAACCGAGGCGCGTTTCCACGCCCCGATTATGAATTTTTTCACCTTTGAACAGTTCCTATTTTTTGCCCTTGGGCGCAAGCATCATGTTCATCTTCTTGCCGTCGAGCTTGGGCATTGCCTCCACTTTGGCGACCTCTTCGAGATCGGTGGCGAAGCGGAGCAGCAAAATTTCACCCTGCTCTTTGAAGACGATCGAACGGCCGCGGAAGAAGACATAAGCCTTGACCTTCGAGCCTTCTTTCAGGAAGTTTTGCGCATGCTTGAGCTTGAAGTTGTAGTCGTGCTCGTCGGTCTGCGGGCCGAAGCGGATCTCCTTGACGGTGATCTTCACCTGATTGGCCTTCAGCTCTTTCGCTTTCTTCTTCTGCTGATAGAGGAACTTCTGGTAATCGGCGATGCGGCACACGGGCGGCTCGGCCTTGGGCGAAATCTCGATCAGATCAAGCTCCATCTCTTTGGCCAGACGCAATGCGTCACGGATAGGAAGAACCTGCGGTTGCTCGATGTTGTCCCCGACCAGACGCACTTCGGTAGCCGTAATCAGCTCGTTGATGCGGTGCGGGTTCTCTTTTTCGGGCAATCTGCGTCCATAGCGATTGTTGTTGCCGGCGGGTTTCGGTCGGCTATTTCCCGGGGTGTATGGCCGCGAGAAAAATGGTTTTGGTGCTGCGATAGTGGTATGAATTTATTGGTTACTTTTTATTTTCTTATGCTTATTTCAGCTTGTTGGCCTCCATCTCCTGCTTGACAATGTCCAGGATGAAATCGCGGAAGGCTTCGGTGGTCATCTGACCCTTGTCGCCTTCGCCCTGTGCTCGTACCGAAACAAGTCCCTCGGCGGCCTCTTTCTCGCCGACAATCAGCAGATAGGGGGTGCGCTTGAGTTCGTTATCGCGGATCTTGCGGCCGATTTTCTCGTTGCGGTCGTCGACCTGCGAGCGGACGTCATACTGGTTGAGGTAATCCGAAACCTGCTGTGCATAGTCGTTGAACTTCTCCGAGATCGGCAGGATTACAACCTGATCGGGCGAGAGCCACAACGGGAATTTGCCGCCTGTATGTTCCAGCAAGACAGCCACAAAACGCTCCATCGAACCGAATGGTGCTCGGTGGATCATAATCGGGCGGTGGAGTTTGTCGTCGGCTCCCTTGTAGGTCAGGTCGAATCGTTCGGGCAGGTTGTAGTCCACCTGAATCGTACCCAACTGCCACTTGCGGCCGATGGCGTCCTTGACCATGAAGTCGAGCTTCGGGCCATAGAATGCAGCTTCGCCATACTCTATGATCGTGTTGAGTCCCTTCTCCTTGGATGCTTTGATGATGGCACTTTCGGCCTTCTCCCAATTCTCGTCCGAGCCGATGTACTTTTCGCGGTTGTTCGGATCACGCAGCGAAATCTGTGCCGTATAGTTGTCGAACTTCAAGGTTTTGAAGATATAGAGCACGATGTCGATCACGCGTTCGAACTCTTCGAGCAGCTGGTCGGGGCGGACGAACAAGTGGGCATCGTCCTGCGTAAAGGCACGCACACGGGTCAATCCGTGCAGTTCGCCCGACTGTTCGTAGCGGCATACCGTGCCGAACTCGGCCAGACGCACCGGCAGATCTTTGTACGAACGCGGTTTCGAGCGGTAGATCTCGCAGTGGTGGGGGCAGTTCATCGGTTTGAGGAAATACTCCTCGCCCTCGACCGGGGTGTGGATGGGCTGGAACGAGTCCTTGCCGTATTTGGCGTAGTGACCCGAGGTCACATACAGCTCTTTGTTGCCAATCGGAGGGGTGATAACCTGCTGATAGCCATATTGCTTCTGCACGCCACGCAGGAATTGTTCCAGCCGGTCGCGCAGAGCCGCACCCTTGGGTAGCCACAACGGCAGACCTTGGCCCACGCGCTGCGAGAAGCAGAATAGCTCGAGGTCTTTGCCCAGCTTGCGGTGGTCGCGTTTCTTGGCCTCCTCCATCATCACCAGATACTCGTCGAGCATCGACTTCTTGGGGAAGGTGATGCCGTAGATGCGGGTGAGCATTTTATTTTTCTCGTTGCCGCGCCAGTAAGCACCGGCCACCGAGGTGAGTTTGATCGCTTTGATATAACCCGTATTGGGAATGTGCGGCCCACGGCAAAGGTCGGTGAAAGCTCCGTTCGTGTAGAACGAAATCGTACCGTCTTCGAGGTCGGTAATCAGTTCGAGCTTGTATTGGTCGCCCTTCTCGGTGAAGGTCTTCAACGCTTCGGCCTTGGCCACCTCGCGGCGGATCATCGGCTCTTTGTTGCGTGCAAGTTCTTGCATCTTCTGCTCGATCTTCGGCAGATCCGATTCGAGAATCGGGGTCGGTGAATCGACGTCGTAGTAGAATCCGCTCTCAATAGCCGGGCCGATGCCGAATTTGATGCCGGGGTAGAGATTCTCCAGAGCCTCGGCCAGCAGGTGCGATGAGGTGTGCCAGAAGGCGTGCTTGCCCTGCTCATCATCCCATTTGTAGAATTTGATCGAAGCATCTGCTTCGATCGGGCGCATCATGTCGTTTGTTACGCCGTTTACGGAGGCCGCCAGCGAGTCAGCAGCTAAACGAGGGCTGATGCTCTCTGCGATCTGGTACGCAGTAGTCCCTTTTTCAAACTCTCTTACAGAGCCGTCGGGAAAGGTAATTTTAATCATAAAATTGGTATAAATTGGTTTTCGGAGCCTTCGGCGCTTCCACAATTACGAGACGGAATACACCTCGGGTTGTCCGGTTTTTTTAGTTGTTTCCTTTTCCGGTGTCGGACGTGTCGCGTATGGTCACGTCGCGGCCACCTTTTTCGCGCTCGGCGCGTTGCAGCGGGTTGGCTGTCCATTTAGCCCATGCGCGGCGGTGTGCCGTGATGTCGCAGGCGGCGTAGAGGGCGTTGCGCATCGACTGCGCGTCGGCCTTGTCCTTGCCGGCGATGTCGAACGCCGTGCCGTGGTCGGGCGAGGTGCGCACGGCCGACAAACCGGCTGTGAAGTTCACGCCGTCGGGCGACAGGGTCTTGAACGGAGCTAACCCTTGATCGTGGTACATGGCCAGAATGCCGTCGTATTTGGCATAGCCGCCCCCGGCGAAGAGTCCGTCGGCCGCAAACGGGCCGAATGCCAGTACGCCGGCTGTGAAGGCTTCGACAATGGCAGGGCGGATGATCTCCTGCTCCTCCTTGCCTAACAGTCCGCCGTCACCGGCGTGGGGGTTGAGTGCCATGACGGCAATGCGCGGTTCGACGATGCCGAAGTCGGCGATCAGGGAACGACGCAGGGTATGCAGGTTGCTGACGATCTTCTCTTTGGTGATGCTGCTGGCGATCTCCGACACGGGGATGTGCTTGGTTACCAATCCCACGCGCAGCACCTCGCTGCACAGAATCATCATCGGCTCACCGCCTAACTCCGCCCCCAGATACTCCGTGTGTCCCGTGTAGCGGAACTCGTCGCTCTGGACGCTCTCCTTGTCGAAGGGAGAGGTGACGATTGCGTCGATACGCCCCTCTTTCAGGTCGCGCATGGCGGTTCGCAGCGATTCCACGGCAGCCTTTCCGGCCTCGGCTGAAGCCTTGCCCGGGGTGATCTCCGCCACGTCGCCGCAGGCGATCAGACTGATCTTGCCGCGACGAGCTTCGGCAGCCGAAGCCACCGTTGTGAGTGTCACCGGGTCGGTCTCGGCAAGGGTCTTTTGGTAATAGGCCGCGCATTTTGCCGAGCCGTAAACGACGGGCGTAAATAGCTCCGTCATGCGCGGATCGGCCAACGCTTTGAGGATGATCTCCCAGCCGATGCCGTTCGTGTCGCCCTGCGTAATGCCTATTTTTAGTATGTGTTCTGCCATAGATATATGTATTTCAACTTACAAAGATAGGAAATATTCACGAATACCAACGCTTCCGGCGGGTAAATAGATGTTTTTTATTTGAAAACGTGCGCTGTTTTCCTTTTTTTTCTATCTTTGTCAACGGCAACTCGTACCGGGTTGTTGACATATTTGAATAAAAGCGCATTGGCTTTTTTCTTGCTGCCGAAAATTGGACACTTTCGAAGTAACGTAAGGAATGAAGGTTGATGCTCTCGCTGTTTTTCAGCGTGGGCATTTGCCGTATTCTACGTTACGGGTCGTCCAATACCTCGGCGGTGAAGCGGATTTTTTGCCCACGTTTTTTTCGGAACAGCAATTTTTATGGTATATAGAGAAAATAGAGAAACCGCCGTGGTGACCGATCTGGTCTTTCGGTTGATGTTCGAGGTCTTCTGGATCGCGCCACTCGACTCGCGTCGCCAGAATACAATCCTTCAGGAGTTTATGCGGAGTGGCCGCCTGTTGGTGTCGCTGTTGAGCATGGAGAATTCGGTAAACCGAACCGATGCGCATCGCGAGGAGTTACGGCGTGCGGTGGCTGCACTCGAACAGTGTGTCGGACAGGTCGTTGAGTCGAAGCTCTTTCCCGCCGTGCAGGGGGTTGAGGCACTCCGCATCCTACAACAGATAAAACAAGAAACCGGGGTTTGCGAGAGTTCGGGTGCACCCGAAAAATAGCCCGGGGCTGATGCCGCTGCCGCCGTTGGTGGTCGCGCCCGCTCGATCCGATTGTTCTCGATCCTCGAGCTTGCCCCGGAGGTCGCTGTGGTCTGGCTATTCTCGATCCTCGAGCCTGTCGAGAGGTCGCAAAGATTACCTGTAGAGTTGTTTTCAGGCCGCAGCTCGCGGGGACGGCTCGAAGCGCAGCGAAGAGCAGGCCTCCGCGTGGCGGAGCTGCGGCCTGCCGGCTCGCTTCGCAAGCCGAAACTAACTCGCCAAGAAATTATCCCCAATGGAGATGCCATTTCGCGTTGCTCAATAGCAGACCCCCGCGAGCTGCTGACTGACAAAATTTCCCGCCGTAAAAATAGTTTGCGACCTCTCGACAGGCTCGAGGATCGTGAACTGTCTATCTCATAGGAATATACCCATTCAGTCACAAGCTTGACTCGGAGGTCGTCCTTGTTTGATTGTTTTCGATCCTCGAGCTTGCCCCGGAGGTCGTCGTGGTCTGGTTGTTCTCGATCCTCGAGCCTGTCGAGAGGTCGCAAAGGTCATGGATCGCGGTGTTTTCGGCTTGCGTAGCGAGCCGGCAGTCCGCAGCTCCGCCTTGCGGAGGACTGCCATTTCGCGTTGCTCAATAGCAGACCCCCACGAGCTGCTGACTGATAAAATTTCCCGTCGCAAAATCCTACTATCGAATCCGTTCCGAAGATCACAACGCGCGAACTGCCGACTGATGAGTCGATTGCTCGATTCAGCCCTTGCGGCTTGCTTGTCGCCGGAACTCGGCGCAGACTACCCCTGTGGCCATGGCGACATTGAGCGATTCCGAGCCGCGCCGGTCGGCCGGATAGGGTGGAATGAAGAGTTTTCGGGTGACGCTGCGCGCCACGGCATCGCTCACGCCGCGCCCCTCGTTGCCCATGACGATGATTCCGTCGGTTGAGAGCGTCGTGTCGTAGAGGTTCTGCCCCTCGAGGAATGTCCCGTATACGGGTGTGCCCTGTGCCGCCGTGGCTGATAGAAACGCAGGCAGGTCGGTGTAGTGTACGCGCACGCGCAAAATAGCCCCCATGGTAGCCTGCACGACCTTGGGGTTGAAGCAGTCGGCCGAGCCTTCGGAGCAGACGATGTCGGTGATCCCGAACCAGTCGGCCAGCCGGATGATCGTGCCAAGGTTGCCGGGATTCTGCACCTCGTCGAGTGCCAGCGTAAGGCGACCGGTCAGTGCCGCAGGGGTTAACTTATAGCGCGGTATCTCGACCAATGCCAGCGAGTTGTTCGGCGTTTTCAACAGCGATAGCCGCTCCATGTCGTGTGGCGAAACGACCTCGACCTGCTCGCCGCGGAAGAGCCCCTCCAAGGCAAATAGCTTGCGTATATGCAGAGCCGAAGCCTGCAATTCGCCGATGAGCTTCTCGCCCTCGGCGACAAAAAGCCCGTGTTCCGTGCGGCCTCGTTTGTCGGCCAGCGCGCGTACCAGTTGTATCTCTGCTTTTGTCATCGTTGTTTGTCAATGGTAAATTTTGCACCCTCGGTGGCTGCGTAGGTTTCGGGGAAGATGCGGCGCGCCTCGTCAACCAGCACCCCTTCGTCTTTGTAACGCGAGGAGTAGTGGCCGATCAAGAGTCGTTTCGCCCCGGCTTTGAGCGCGGCTTTGGCCGCATCGGTCGTCGTTGCATGGCCGCGATCCTTGGCATTGCGTTGTTCGGCGGCGGCATAGGTGGCCTCGTGGTACAACAGATCAACCCCGGCACAAAGCCCTGCGGCCTTGGCCGAAAAGTTGGTGTCGGAGAGGTAGGCATACGATCGAGGCGCATAGGGTAGGTAGGTCAACTCGCTATTGGCTAACACTTCGCCTGTCTGGAGCGTGACCTCTTCGCCCCGTTTGGCCGCAGCAATCTGTGCCACCGAAAGCTGGTATTTCTCGATCTTGTACTTCTCGACATTGAGCGGCGGACGCTTCTCCCGAAAGAGAAATCCGGCGCACGGCATGCGGTGGCGCAGCGGAATACTCCAAACCTCCAGCGTGCGGTTTTCGAATAGCAGGGCGTGTTTGGTCGTGTCGACCTCCGTCCACTCGACTGCGTAGGGTAGCTGGGTGTCGAAATAGCGGAGGTGCGAGGCCAGAATCTCGCCGAAGGGGGCGGGGGCAAAGACCTGCAACGGAGTTTTACGACCGTAAAGCCCCAGCGTCGAGATCAGCGGAAAAAGCCCGTAGACGTGGTCGCCATGCAGGTGCGAGATGAATACGGCTTTCAGCTTCAGCGGATTGACTCCGTAGCGCACTAACTGCTGTTGCACACCCTCTCCCGCATCCACGAGGTAATACTGCTCGTGGATGTTGATCACCTGTGCCGACGGGTGGCGGTTGATGGTGGGTTTGGCCGAGGAAGAGCCTAATATGGTGACGGTGAAACTCAACCTTTAGCGCAATAAGAAGCGTTCGCAATCCAGTGCCGCCACGCAGCCCGATCCGGCCGCCGTGATCGCCTGCCGGTAGTGGGGATCTTTGACATCTCCGGCCGCAAAGACACCCTCGACCGAGGTCTTCGACGTTCCGGCTTTGACTTTGATGTAGCCCTCCTCGTCGAGTTCCAGCTGATCGACAAAGAGTTCTGTGTTGGGGTGGTGTCCGATTGCCAAGAAGAATCCGTCGATGTCGATTTTTCGCTCCGAGCCGTCGTTCTTGCGAAGCAGCACACCGGTTACACCCGACAGGTCGCCCAGCACCTCGGCCGTGTTGTGTTCGAAGAGTACCTCGATATTGGGAGTATTCATCACGCGCTCCTGCATCGCTTTCGAGGCGCGCAGGAAGGGTTTGCGGACGATCAGGTAGACCTGACGGCAGAGCGACGCGAGGTAGGTAGCCTCCTCGCAGGCCGTGTCGCCGCCGCCCACCACGGCCACGACCTTCTTGCGGTAGAAAAATCCGTCGCAGGTGGCGCAGGCACTGACCCCCTGACCGCGGTATTTGGTCTCGGAGGGCAATCCCAGATATTTGGCCGTTGCTCCGGTGGCGATGATCAGGCTCTCGGCCAGAATCTCTTTCGATCCGTCGACAACCACGTGGAACGGACGCGAGCTGAGGTCTACGCTGGTGATCGCACCGGTTCGAATCTCTGTCCCGAAGCGTTCGGCCTGCTTGCGCAGGTCGGCCATGAGCTGGTTGCCGTCAACCCCTTCGGGATACCCCGGGAAGTTCTCGACCTCGGTGGTTGTGGTGAGCTGTCCGCCCGGTTCGATTCCCTCGTAGAGCACCGGCGCGAGGTTTGCGCGTGAGGTGTAGATCGCGGCGGTGAATCCGGCCGGGCCGCTGCCGATAATCAGGACTTTTACATTTTCAGTTTCCATAAGCTATCTTTATTGTTTTATTCTATATTTGTCGTAAATGGTGTGAGCTGTTGCCCCAGATAATCGAATGTCGCCCACAGCCCGTTGCGGCGCACGCGAACCAGACTCTCTATCGGATCGTAGTCTACGATCTCGTATTCGGGCGCAATTACGTAGCAGCCTTGGCGGTCGATCAGCCCCATGCCGGTGGCGGTTTGCACCTCGGCGCGCCCCTCGTGGAAGTCGCCGGCCCAGCTGAATTGTGCCGGAATGACCGGATTGTTGTCGGTGTCGACAAATCCATACCCGTCCGGGTCTTCGACGCAGATCAACCCCTCGAAGGTATGGCTGACCCAATGGTGGCCCGACAGCTTCCGCTGTGCCGTGTAGTAGACCTCCGTATCGTGGGCACTTTGCACATCGGCCGCCTGCACCACCGCTTCGCGCAATGCGCGGAAGGCTTCGGTGTCGCGCTGCGGCGAGCCGATCCGTGCGTCGTGGTAGCGGATCGGGACGAATCGTCCCTGTGTCCACCGCAAGTTGGCGGCCTTGAGGTTGTTGTGTGTGAAGTGCAGCTCCTGCAACCCGGCTTCAAGCAGGTCGAGAGCCGTGAGCAACCGCTCCTTGGGTTGGGTGAGCAACGCCTCGGCGAAGGTGCAGCCCTCGGGCAGTCGTTGCAGAATCAGGTCGTAGCCTTCGCGCAACTCGCCCGGCAAGATTCGGTATTCGGTCAGGTGCTCGGTGTGGAGTCGTCGAAGTTCCGATGCCGTGCGCTCCGTGTGGGCCACAGCCCCCGGCGAAAGCGGCATCGAGAGCAGCCAATGGGCATCGTGCCACTCGATCTCCGCCTCGGCAAAGCGGGTGGTGCGTACCAGAACCGGCATGCCGTTTGCGCCCTGAACGACGTGGGCATCGGTGAGCGTGCGAAGCGAGAGGTCGGGCGTCATCAGTGCCCGTGTGAAGGTTTGCAGGGTCGGGAACATCTTATTCGGTTTTTACGCTGATTGATCCGATATTGAGCATGGTCACCAGTTCGGCGGCCGAAGCGTTGAAACTCACGCCGCGGAACGGAGGCAGCGAGCCGGGTGTTTTGGCCGACCGGATGGCTTCGTTGAAGACCTCGGGCATGCAGCTCGAACAGTCGTAGAGCAGCGAGGCGTAGCGGTTGGGGTAGGCGGCCTCCTCTTCGGTGGGGAAAAATACGCAGGTCGAGGTGTCGCCAGCGGCGAGGTGTATGTTGATTAGCAATGCGTTGCCGTCGGCCGTGCGGAGTGCTTTGATCTGGTCGGCCACGGCGCGCAGGTCGTCGTCGTCGCAGTCGGTGGCCTCGCCGTCGGTGATGTTGAACACCACGGGCGGAAAGCTCTCGGCATGTGTCGGGTCGGCACACCATGCGGCTGTCAGGTCGCGCAGGCGGCGCAGGGCTTCGCACATCGGCGTCTGTCCCGCAGCGTGTGGCTCGACCCATACGGGGCTCGGGATCTCACGCAGCGAGATGCTTCCGTCGGGCAGGCGGTATTCGACCACCTCGGTGCGGATCGCCGGTTCGTAGGTGGCCAGCTCGCTGACCGGCATCGACTCGCGACCTCCGGGCAGCAGCCCGTAGACCTCGTCGTCACCCGAATAACCCAGAACGGCAATGTCGTAGTAGTTGCGTACTCCGTCGTCGCGGCGTGCGCGTTCGATCAATTCGAACAGCAGGTCGTTGGTGATCGCGGCCACGGCTTCGGCTTTGGTGGTCGTGCGGCCGCGGAAGCGGATTTGCTCGGCCATCGAGCCTGATCCGTCGATTGCGATCAGAAAGGCGGTGCGGTGGGTGCGTGTGATGCTCTGCGTATACATAACTCTCTCTATTTTAAGCCGCGTACAGCGCGGTAGTCTTCCTGTCGGGCAGCTTCGTCGTCGCAGTCGAGACCGTAGCTGACGGCCATGTCGAGCGAACAGTCGCGGTCGCGGTCGATATCGGTTGTGCGGCGCATGGCGGCGTGGGCATTGCGACCCGCGCCGATCAGGTCGTTCACCTCTTCGACCGAGGGGGTGTGCGATAACATCGAGGCATAGATGCCCTCGGCCCAGCTGTGGGCATAGTCGTCGTAGTGGATGTCGAAGACCCGGAATCGGTTGTCGATGGCATCGAGCGTGGCGAACGCACCGCACTCGATTTGGTCGAGTATGGCACTCACTTCGCGGCGGGTGATGTATTGACCTCCAAGGTCTAACCAGCTTCCGCTGCCGTCGTATCGTTCGGACGATTCGCCGCAGTCGAGCATCGAGCCGAGGGCCGCGACGATCGCCTTGTTGTAGAGCTTGATTCCGCGGTTGAGTGCTGTTGCCCGGATCTGGGTTTTATTATAGGTGTAGGCCGGAGCGTCGGGGTCTTGGTCGCGCAGCGTGTGGAGAATATCGACGGCCTGCAACATCGTGCCGGCCACGTAGGGGTTGTATTCGTCGAAGTTGATGACGTCGCGCCGGACTTTGCGGCGGTCGCGTGCCGGCCACTTCTCGATGTCGCGCACCGCGCCGTAGCTGTTCAGGTTTGCTCCCGGCATCAGCACCGTGCGCCCCTCCTTCTCGACCAGATAGGAGTAGGGAAAGGCCGAGGTGTCGTGGTGGAAGGAGTGGTGTCCCATGACCATGGTGAATGCCCCCTCGAGAGCCGGGGACATGATGTAGGCACTACTGGCGAATTTGCATCCGCGCAGGTGGACGGACTGGTGCACCGCGCCGCTTTTGAAGAGGTGGTTGCTCTGGTTCGAGCTGCTCCCGGCATTGAAAAACGAGAACATGCCTGCGATCAGCAGGGTCGACTTGTGGTGCGACACGGTATAAGGGCCTGCAAAAATCGAGGCGGCCTCCCCGTTCTCGCAGTGCGAATTGGCGAAGAAAAGCGACTCGGCGGCGGTGAATCCTTTGTCCAGAATGCAGCTCTCGCCGATCAGACAGCGTTCGACGGTCGTTCCGTTGTCGATGTGTGCCCCCTCGGCCGCGATGAAGTCGTAGGCTTTGACATCGACCCCGATGCGCACCTCGTCGCAGAGCGTGCCATTTTCGAGAATCGAAGCTCCCTCGACAATCACGCCGTTGCCGATACGCACTTCGCGGATGAAGCGTGCGCCGACCAACCGGCAGTCACTACCCACCTCGCCGATCTCCGAGGAGCGGCTTTCGGTGTAGTCGGCAATTTTTTTTGTGAGTACGGCGATGGTTTGCGGCCGGTGGCGGTAGACGGCCAGCATGTAGGCGATCTGCGCCGTCATGCGATCGTAGATCGGTACGGTGCGGCCGCCGCATTCGTTCATCGTGGCCACGGGAGTGCCGTTGCCGAAGGCCGAGCGGTGGCGGCAGCAAAGCGAGGTGACATCGGAGATAAATGTTCCGGCTCCGATGCGGTAATTGCTCACGTAAGAGCGGATGATGTGTACCCCTGAAGCGATCTCGATCGTCCCTTCGAGTCGACATTGCTGGAGTTGATTCGGGGTGAAATCGGGAGATACACGGATGCGCGACCAGTCGTCGGCCGTAGTGCCGAGAGCCGAAAGTGCGGATATTTCATCGGGGGTGATATCTCTGTATTGGGGCATGAAATGGATATTAATCAAATGCAAATATAACTATTTGCTCCGAATAATCAAATCTGTTTGCCCGTCCGGTCGATTTCGTAACGTCCGTGGCGACCGATTACCGTTGCGCGGCCGTCGCGAAAGGGTTTGACGGCTACGGCATCGGGGCAGCAGATGCAAACCCGGCCGGAGGTGTCGAGGTAGTGCCAGCTTGATCCCAATCGCACGGCAGCCAACCCTTCGGAGAAGTCGAACCCTTCGTCGTAGAGCGGCGCAATACGGATCTGCGAGGCGTCGCGGTAGCCCCAGCGTCCGTTGTCGACAAAGAGTTCGGGCGGGGTTGCCGTCGGGGTTTGGGCGGGGCGGGTGATTTGAGCAAAGAGTGCCGCAAGTCCGAATAGGCGGGGCGTGGGGGCGCACAATGTCTGTGCGATGCGGTAGGCGGCGGCCATGCCGCGTGAGCTGAACAGGGTCAGTACCTCGCGGTAGATCGGTTGCCCGGCGAGGTCGCGCGGCGTGAATAGCAGTCCGTCGCAGGCATCCTGACGGGTCATCAGCGACGGGTCGATCGCCAGAGCGTGGAGTGCGGTTGAGATCAGGGCGATCGGATAGTCGTCGAGCCAAGCATCGAAGTCGGCGACCGTGCGTGCCGGGTGCTGGTAGGCGGCCGTGCCCAGTTCGGGACTTTGCTCACCCGTAAAAGCTGGTAGGTACATGGCATCGAAGTCAATCAGGCGGAGGGTTTGATCCGGAGCAACCACGATGTTTTCGGGTTTCAGGTCGCCGTGTGCCCAGCCGTCGGCGAGGAGTTCGGCCGAGAGCCGATCGAATGCCTCGGAGAGGGTTTGGAGGGTCTGTCGGTCGTTGCGGCGGACGGCCTGTTCGAGTGCTGCATGCAGCGTGATCCCCTCGATCCACGGGCTGACAACCACATCGACCCACGCCCCGGAGGTGGGTGATTGGTAGAGATATAGCTCCTGCGGCAACAGCCGTTCGCCATAGATCGCTCGCAGGTGGCGCATCGGGCGGAAATAACAGCGCAGGGCGGCCGTCTGTCCGTGGTGGAGGATGCGGAAAACTGCCGCGGAGTTCCCCACCGAGTAGAGCGGGCGGCCGCTTGCGTCGCGACACAATTCGAGCGGATCGAGCGTGCGCGTCAGCGCATGTGGGTCGCAGAGCGTGGTGAGGTATTGGCGCAGGGAGTACATATATATATGGGTTAAGGATTAAAATCGGTCGGATCAAGCGGGTTGTCTTTGCGACCTCTCGACAAGCTCGAGGATCGAGAATAGCCTTTGCGACCTCTCGACAAAGCTCGAGGATCGAGAACAGAATTTTGCAAATATTTTTGTGTCGCCGAAAAAAACACATTCGATCCTCGAGCTTGTCGAGAGGTCGCAAGTCTTGTCGGTTCACGATCCTCGAGCTTTGTCGAGAGGTCGCAAACTATTTTTTATGGCGGGAGATCTTCTCAGTCAGCAGCTCGCGGAGGCGGCTATTGAGCTATGCGAAATAGCAGTCCTCCGCAGGGCAGAGCTGCGGACTGCCGACTTGCTTCGCAAGTCGAAAACACCTCGACCAATGACCCGTGCGACCTCTCGGCAAGCTCGAGGATCGAGAACAGACTTTGCGACCTCTCGACAAGCTCGAGGATCGAGAACAGCCCCTGCGACCTTGAGGATCGATTGTGGAAAACTTTGTTTGGTGTTGCGAAGCGGGATGCTGCAAAAAAAAGAGTTCCGAAGAACTCTTTTTTTTCTGTTTCACCATGCGATTAATGGCAGTCGCAGTGTCCTTTTTCGTGGTCGCAATCGCAACCTCCCTCACCGCAATCGCAGCCTTCGTCGCCACAGTCGCCGCACGAGCAGCCGCCTTTGAGATCTTCGGGCGTTACGTCGCGTACCGAAACCACGTCGACCTCGAAGTTCAGCGTCTTGCCGGCCATCGGGTGGTTGAAGTCCATCTTGATCGTCTCCTCGCCTACTTCGCGAACGATACCCATCATGCGGTTGCCTTGTGCGTCACTCATGGGCACTTGCGAACCCTCGAAGAGGATATCATCGGCCAGTTTGCCGTCGACCATGAAGATATTTTTGGGCAGGTCGACAATCGCCTCGGCGATCAGCTCCCCGTAGCCGTCTTTGGCCTCGAGCGTGAACGAAACCGATTCGCCGATCTCCTTACCGAGAATCGCTTCCTCGAATTTGGGCAGCAGCATGCCTGTGCCGAAGATGAATTCGAGGGGCTGACCCGGCTGTGATTGATCTGCAATCTTTCCGTCGACGGTGAGCTTGTAGTCAACACCGACCATTTTGTTTGGTTGTACTTTCATAAGTTTTTTATTGATAAATGTTTTCGTTTTTGCGTCGTGTGTGCAGCACGCTCTTCGCATCCGTTTTGCTTGCGAAGAGCGTGCAAAAGTACACATTATTTTCTAAATACCACTATTCCTCGTTGCGGCAGCATAAGTTGCGGTCGCCGTAACCGTTGTCGATTTTGCTCACGTAGGGGAAGATTTTCGACTCGCGCACCCATGCCAGTGGGAAGGCAGCCTGCTCGCGCGTGTAGCGATGCGGCCATTCGCCGCAGAGCTCCTGTGCCGTGTGCGGCGCGTTGACCACGGCATTATCCGGCTCGCCGACAGCGGCTTCGCATTCGCGTTTGATTGCGATGAGTGCCTCGCAGAACCGATCCATTTCGGCCTTTGGCTCCGACTCGGTCGGTTCGACCATGAGGGTCTCGTGTACGGGGAACGAGAGCGTCGGGGCGTGGAATCCGTAGTCCATGAGTCGGTGGGCGATGTCGCCGCAGTCGATGTTATAGTCCTTCTTGAACGAGGTGAGGTCGAGGATCATCTCGTGTCCCACACGACCCGTTTCTCCCGAATAGTAGGTGCGATACTCCTCTTTGAGTGCCGAGGACATGTAGTTGGCGTTGACGATGGCCATCTCGGTGGCATGGCGCAAGCCCTCCTCACCCAGCATCTTGATGTAGCCGTAGGTGATAGGCAGCAGCATGGCCGATCCCCAAGGTGCGGAGGCCACGGCCGTGATGCCTTCGTCGCCGCCTGTGGCAGCGATCGGGTGCGACGGCAGGAACGGCTTGATGTGTTCGGCTACGCAGATCGGGCCGACACCCGGGCCGCCACCTCCGTGAGGCATGGCGAAGGTTTTGTGGAGGTTGAGGTGGCAGACGTCAGCTCCGATATACCCCGGATTGGTCAATCCCACCTGTGCGTTCATATTCGCACCGTCCATATAGACCTGTCCGCCGGCATCGTGCACGGCATCGACGATCTCGCGGATGCGGCTCTCGAAAACGCCGTGGGTCGAGGGGTAGGTGACCATGAGCCCGCACAGCTCCGAGGAGTACTCCTTGGCTTTGGCTTCGAGGTCTTCTACATCAATGTTTCCGTTGGCATCGCACGCCACGGTGACGATCTTCATGCCGGCCATGGCGGCCGATGCCGGGTTTGTGCCGTGTGCCGAGGCGGGAATCAACACCACGTTGCGGTAGCCCTGACCGCGGCTTTGGTGGTAGGCGCGAATGACCATAAGACCCGCATACTCACCGGCTGCGCCCGAGTTGGGTTGCAGCGAGCAGGCGGCAAAGCCCGTGATAGTGGCCAAGTCGTGTTCCAACTCGGAGATCAGCTGCATGTAACCCTCGGCCTGATCTGCCGGGGCAAAGGGGTGCATATTTTGGAATCCGGCAAGCGAGAGGGGCTGCATGAGTGTGGCGGCGTTGAGCTTCATGGTGCACGACCCGAGCGAGATCATTGAGTTGGCCAGCGAGATGTCGCGCAACTCGAGCTGCTTGATGTAGCGCATCAGAGCACTCTCCGAACGGTAGGTGTTGAATACCGGCTCTTGCAGGTAGGTCGAGGTGCGGCGCATATCCACCGGAAGCGTAGACTCGACGACCTTGACCGCTTTGGCTTTCTTGCCTTTGGCTGCCGAGAAGATCCGGATCACTTCGGCGATCTCCTCCGGGGTGGTCACCTCGTCGAACGACAAGCGCACGGAGTCTTCGGTCGGGTAGAAGAAGTTGATGCCGCTTTCGAGTGCCAGCGACTGTACGACAGCGGCTTCGACGGCCACTTCGAGGGTGTCGAAATAGGCATTCGATGCGAGTTTGTAGTCGAGAGCTTTGAGTGCGGCGGCCACGGTGGCTGCCGCCGTATGGGCGGTTTGCGCGGCGCGGCGGAGTCCCTCCGGGCCGTTGTAGACGCAGTAGAAGCCGACCATCGAGGCCATGAGTGCCGAAGCGGTGCAGATGTTCGAGGTGGCTCTTTCGCGCTTGATGTGTTGCTCGCGCATCTGCAAGGCCATGCGCAGGGCTTTGTTGCCCAGCCGGTCGACCGAAACGCCGATGATGCGGCCGGGGAGGTTGCGCTTGAAGGCTTCGCGGGTGGTCATGTAGCCCGCGCTCGGGCCGCCGAATCCCATGGGCGTACCCAGACGCTGGGTCGAACCGACGGCGATGTCAGCTCCCCATTCGCCCGGTGCTTTGACCAACGCCAGTGCCAGCAGGTCGGCAACGGCTGTCACCAGTACCCCTTTGGCGTGTGCGGCGGCCGTGAAATCGGCATAGTCGCGCAACGATCCGTCGGCGGCGGGGTATTGTACCAGTGCGCCGAACTCCTTGCCGGTGAATTCGTAGCTGTCATAATCGTCAATAATCAGCTCGATGCCGAACGGCTCGCTGCGCGTGAGCAGCAGGTCGAGGGTCTGCGGATAGACGTTGCGGTCGACGAAGAGCTGGTTGTGTCCCTGCTTCACTGCCTCGCGCGAACGCAGGGCGAACATCATCAACATCGCCTCGGCAGCGGCCGTGCCCTCGTCGAGCAGCGAGCAGTTGCCGATCTCCATGCCTGTGAGCGAGATCACGGCGGTCTGGAAATTGAGCAGTGCCTCGAGTCGTCCCTGCGAAATCTCCGCCTGATAGGGGGTGTAGGAGGTGTACCATGCCGGATTCTCGAAGACGTTGCGCACCACGGCGGCCGGCACGGCGCACGGGTAGTAGCCCATGCCGATGAACGAACGCAGCGGTCGGTTGCGGTCGGCGATTTGGCGGATGTGTGCCGCAAATTCGTACTCGTTCATCCCTTCGGTCGGGAGTGCGAGTGGCTTGCGTAGCCGGATCGACTGCGGAATAACCTGCGAGATCAACTCGTCTACCGACTGAACGCCGATGACGCCAAGCATGGCCTGAAGATCTTTTTCGTTGCTGACGCCGATGTGGCGTGAAGAAAATTTGTCGAACATAGTCGTATCAGATTGTTTTAATTAGTATTTGAAGCTGCTGCCGCCGATGAATTCGCGCAGGATCGAGGTCGGGGGGATTTCGTCGGGGGCGATGGGGGTGAAGTTGTCGAGGAATTTGAGCATGCGGCGCGCCTCGTCGTATTCGGGAACCGTGTCGGGGACTTCGCGCAGGATCTTCTCGGCAAAGGGACGCAACACGGGGATCTCGTAGAAGAGCGACGAATTGAGCATCACATCGGCATTTTCCTGATAGGGGAAGATGTGTTTCTCCTCGCCGCGGCGTACCGATCCCCACCGCGAAAGGGTGGCCACGGCATCTGCACCGCGCTGGGTGTAGTCGCGCGTGAGGCGGCGCAACAGCCGGTTGTCGGTGGTGGCGATGCGCGTGAGGTCGTCCATGGCGATCGAGGTGAAGCACGAGACGTAGATGCGGAACTTTTGTGCATCGGGAATCGAGGGCGTGAGCCGCGGATTGAGTCCGTGAATCCCCTCGATGATCAGGATCGAACGTTCGTCGAGCGTCAGCGGCGCATTGTGCCACGTGCGGCGGCCGGTGATGAAGTCGTAGCGCGGAATGTCGACGCTCTGGCCGCTCATCAGGCGGCGCAGGTGGTCGTTGAACAGCTCGAGGTCGATCGCCTCCAACGCCTCGTAGTCGTAGTCGCCGTTGGCATCGCGCGGGGTCTTATTGCGGTCGACGAAGTAGTCGTCCAGCGAGATCAACACCGGGGTCAGCCCCAGTACGCCCAGTTGAATGCCCAGCCGTTTGGCCGAGGTGGTCTTGCCGCTCGACGAAGGGCCGGAGATCAGCACCATGCGTGTGCCGTGCGTTACGTTGGCATCGGCAATGGCATCGGCGACCTCGGCGAATTTGCGTTCGTGGAAGGCTTCGGCGATCTTGATCATGCCGCCGGCATCCCCGGCCAGCACTTTTGAGTTGACCGCGCCGACGGTCGGCACACCCATGATCTTGACCCACGACTGGTATTCGCGGAAGATGTCGAACATCTTCTCTTGATGCACCACCTTGACGACGCGGTCGGGGGCGGTGCGCAGCGGAAGAGCCAGATAAAGCCCGTTGTAGTAGGGATCTAACTCGAAAAGCGTGATGTAGCCCGTTGTGGCGGCCAGCGAACCGTAGAAATAGCCGACCGTGTCGTCGAGCGTATAGATGTCGCTGTACAGGCGCGGTCGCGTATCCAGCAGGGCGACCTTGTCGGCGAAGCCCTCCTCGACGAAGCGGGCGCGGATTTCGCTGGTCAGTGCCTTGTGGCGGCAGATCGGCAGGTTGCGGTCGGCCAGTTGTCGCATCTGCTCTTTGAGCGCAGCGGCCTCGGCGGTCGAAAATTCGTCGATGCCGTCGATCTCGCAGTAGAATCCGCTCTGCCCCATCGAGTGACGGATGTGGAGTGTATGGCCGGGATAGAGATCGCGGACGGCTTTTTGCAGGAGAAACCATGCGGTGCGCTGGTAGACCCGAATGCCCGCGAACGAGGTGATGTCGACAAACCGAAGCGTGACGGGGGTATATATTCTGTAATTAAGCTCCTTGATTCGGTTGTTGACGTATGCTGCCAGAAACGGATGTGGCCCTGCGGCCAGTTTTCCGGCGACTTCAAGCAGGGGCGTTCCCATCGGAACCTCCAACTCGGAGGCGAGGTTCTCGCAAATGACTTTGATTTTTTCGATCATAAGAATTTCAAACGAAATGGTGTGTAAAGATAGAAATTATTTGTAATTTTGACAACACAATACCGATATTATGAAAAGAATATTACGGACAGGGTTGATTCTATGTGCTGCCTTTGCGGTGGCTTGTGCGCCGCGTGAGCGGACGATTGTCGTGCTTTCGACCAACGATATGCATGCTAAAATTCAGCAGTTTCCGCGTCTGGCGACAGCCGTTGCGGCCTGCCGCGATACGGCGCAGGTCGTGGTGCTGGTCGATGCCGGCGACCGTTGGACGGGGAATGCTTATGTCGATCGAACGGCCACGCCCGGCATGCCCATTATCAATCTGATGAACCGCTTGGGGTATCGGGTGGCGACACTCGGCAACCACGAATTTGACCACGGACAGGCGTTTTTGGGACGGGTGCTCGATAGCATGGATTTCGAAGTGGTCTGCGCCAATGTGCTGACCGACACCTGCTCTTTCCCCGAGCTGCCGCCCTACACGATCGTCGAGGAGCAGGGAATCCGGATCGGCTTTATCGGTGTGGTGACCAACTACGAAGGGCCGGGACATCCGGCGGGTAATGAGGATAGCTTTGCCGGATTGGAGTTCCCCGATCCGCAACAAATGGCGCGCAAATATGCGGCCGAATTGCGCCCCCAATGCGACGTGGTGATCCTGCTGTCGCACATGGGTGACGACCGCGATGCCGAGCTGCTCTCGGGCGGCGATACGCAGTTGGACGAGGTGATCGGCGGACATACGCACGAGTTGCGGGATACGCTGGTCGGCGGGGTGCTGCTGACGCAGACCGGAAAGGATCTCAAAAATGTGGGGGTCACGACCATACGCATGCGCGGAAAGCAGATCGACCAACTTGATTTCCGCCTTGTGTCGCTCGACGATTACCAGCCCGATGCCGCTTACCAGGCCGAGGTGGATCGCTATTACGCCAATCCCGAATTGAATCGTCCGGTGGGCGAATTTGCGCGGACGGCCGACAAATGGGGGCTGGCAAACTGGATGAGCGAAGCCATACGCGATGAGGCCGATGCCCAGATCGGGATCTACCACGTCGGCGGCGTGCGGCTGGATTCGATTGCGGCAGGTGGCGTGAGTAAAGCAAAAATTTATGGGTTAGAGCCTTTCGGAACGCAGATAGCCACCATGCGAATGACCCCTTCCCTGTTGCGGCAGATGATCGTGACCAAATACAACGAGCCGACCAAAGAGGGTCACCGGATCGATCTGATAGCCACGACTCCCTATGTGATTGTGACCGATGCCGCCGATCGTGCCGTCGATGTCCGATTCCCGGAATTGCAGGAGCGCAAAAGCTACAAAATCGCAATCAGCGACTACGTTTTCAAGAATTACAAGGATCTGCACTATACCGACGGCCGGATCACCGACGAACCGGTGGTCGATCAGTTGCTGGAGATACTCGAGGAGCATACCCCCTTCACGTCCGATAATTCACCGCGGCAGCAGGTGGACGTGCGACGCTGATAATCTGCTTTTTCTCTCTTATTTTTTGCGGATTTGCGAAAAACAATTACCTTTGCAGTCCCCTATGTGCGCATGTGCGAGGGGAACAGCTAATTATAAACCAATTTAATGAGCGATTGTATCGCAAAAATTTCCACTATTATGGAAGAAACAAAACAAGTAGTCGCAAATGAGAATTTCGACTGGAATGCGTATGAAAACGATCTCGGTGTCTACGATCAGCCCAAAGAGCAGATCGCTGCCGCTTACAACGACACGCTGTCGAACGTTACGGTCGGCGAGGTAGTCGAGGGTACGGTAACCGGTATCACCAAGCGCGAAGTAATCATCAACGTCGGCTACAAGAGCGAGGGCATCATCTCGATCTCGGAGTTCCGCTACAATCCCGATCTGAAGATCGGCGACAAGATCGAAGCCTATGTGGATTCGGTTGAGGACAAGGGCGGTCAGCTTGCACTCTCGCACAAAAAAGCTCGTCAGCTCAAATCGTGGGATCGTGTGAACGAGGCTCTCGAGAAAGACGAAATCATCAAGGGTTACATCAAGTGCCGCACCAAGGGCGGTATGATTGTCGATGTATTCGGTATCGAGGCGTTCCTTCCCGGTTCGCAGATCGATGTGAAACCGATTCGCGACTACGATATGTATGTTGACAAGACCATGGAGTTCAAGGTGGTCAAAATCAATCAGGAGTTCCGCAACGTCGTTGTTTCGCACAAGGCACTCATCGAGGCCGAGCTGGAATTGCAGAAGCAGGTCATCATGTCGAAACTCGAAAAAGGCCAGATCCTCGAGGGTACGGTCAAGAACATCACCTCATACGGCGTATTCGTCGATCTGGGCGGTGTCGACGGTTTGGTACACATCACCGACCTTTCGTGGGGTCGCGTAAACCATCCCGAAGAGGTTGTCTCCTTGGATCAGAAGATTCAGGTCGTTATCCTCGACTTCGACGATGCCAAGAAACGTATCGCGCTGGGTATCAAACAGCTTACCCCGCATCCGTGGGAGGCTCTTGATCCCAACATGAAGGTTGGCGACACGGTCAAGGGTAAAGTGGTCGTGATGGCTGACTACGGTGCGTTCGTTGAGATCGCAGCCGGTGTCGAAGGTCTGATTCACGTATCGGAGATGTCGTGGAGTCAGCACCTGCGTTCGGCACAGGAGTTCATGAAGGTAGGTGACGAGGTAGAAGCCGTCATTCTGACTCTCGATCGCGAGGAGCGTAAGATGTCGCTGGGTATCAAGCAGCTGACGCCCGATCCTTGGGAGAATATCGAAATCAAATATCCCGTTGGCACGAAATGCATCGCCAAGGTACGTAACTTCACGAACTTCGGCGTATTCGTCGAGATCGAGGAGGGTATCGACGGTCTGATCCACATTTCGGATCTGAGCTGGACGAAGAAGGTAAAACACCCGGGTGAATTCACGCAGGTAGGTGCTGATATCGAGGTTGTAGTTCTCGAAATCGACAAAGAAAACCGTCGTCTGTCGCTGGGTCACAAGCAGCTGGAGGAGAATCCTTGGAACGAATTCGAGAATCAGTTCTCGATCGACAGCGTTCACGAGGGTACGATTACCGAGGTGAACGACAAGGGTGCAGTAGTATCGCTGGGTGAAAACGTCGAGGGCTTCTGCCCGTCGCGCCAGTTGGTAAAAGAGGACGGTGCTAAACCGAAGGTGGGCGATAAGCTCGACTTCAAGGTGTTGGAGTTCTCGAAGGCTACCAAGCGCATCACGTTGTCGCACCTGCGCACGTATGAGGAGGCTAAGAAAGCTGAATTCGCTGCCGAGAAGGCCGAAAGACGTGCTGCTTCCGATGCTACCAAGTCGTCGGTGAAGAAGATCAACGCTTCGGTTGAGAAGACCACGTTGGGCGACATCGCAGGTTTGGCTGCGCTGAAGACAGCGATGGAAGCTGCCGAGGCAAATAAGAGCGAGAAGAAGGACGAGGAGTAGTCTCCCAGTCATTCGATAATAGATCAGCAGAGGGCTGCACCGGTTTCGGTGCGGCCCTCTGTGCCTTTGTGCCCGCGCCAGATGTTGCCTGTCGAGAGGGGCAGAGTCGTTTTTCGATCCTCGAGCCTGTCGAGAAGTCGCAAATGCTCAACGAATTTATTCTCGATCCTCGAGCTTTGTCGAGAGGTCGCAAACTACTCTTTTCAGTCGGCAGCTCGCGGGGGACGGCTATGCAGCAACGCAAATAGCAGTCCTCCGCAGGGCGGAGCTGCGGACTGCCGGCTTGCGATGCAAGCCGAAAACATGTCGCTAATAACCTTTGCGACCTCTCGACAAAGCTCGAGGATCGAGGACACGACACAGCGACCTCTCGACAAAGCTCGAGGATCGAGGACACGACACAGCGACCTCTCGACA
>CAZHEY010000023.1:0-51525 GCA_964532025.1 uncultured Alistipes sp.
CCAGCTTGTAAAGTTCGATGTTATGCGGGATAAACCCGAACATATCATCAATAATTTTGTAATACGCCTTGTCCCGCCCGAAGTGTCGCTTGAGCGGACGCAGCAAAAAATCAATCACAGCGCAAACGGTTAGGGCGTTAGATTTTGCGGAAAATGACCGTCGAGTTGTGACCGCCGAATCCGAACGTGTTGCTCAACGTGCACTTCACATCGCGTTTCTGTGCTTTGTTGAGGGTCAGGTTCAGCTTCGAGTCGATCTCCGGATCGAGATTCTCGCAGTTGATTGTCGGGGGCACGACGCCGTGTGTGATGGCAAAGATGCAGGCCAGGGCTTCGATCGCTCCGGCAGCACCCAACAGGTGTCCCGTCATGGATTTGGTCGAGGAGATATTTGCTTTGTAGACGTGCTCACCCAGAACAGCCGAAACGGCCTTGAGTTCGGGCAGGTCACCGGCCGGAGTCGATGTGCCGTGTACGTTTACGTAGTCGATATCTTCGGCCTTGATGCCGGCGTCCTTGATGGCGTCGCGCATCGACTTGAGTGCACCCTTTCCTTCGGGATGGGGTGAGGTGAAGTGGTACGCATCGGCCGAGCAACCTCCGCCGGCGATTTCACAGTAGATCTTCGCGCCGCGAGCCTTGGCGTGCTCATACTCCTCAAGGATCAGAGCACCAGCACCTTCGCCGATAACAAAACCGTCGCGGTCTTTGTCAAACGGACGCGATGCGTGCGTCGGATCGTCGTTGCGAGTCGAGAGAGCCTGCATCGAGTTGAATCCGCCGACGGCGGGTTCGTTGACAGCAGCCTCCGATCCGCCGGCAACCATGATGTCGGCTTTGCCGTAGCGGATCGCGTTCATTGCGTCTACCAAACCGTGGTTCGATGAGGCGCAAGCCGATACGATACAGTAGTTCGGCCCCATGAAACCATATTTCATGGAGATGAATCCGGCAGCGATATCGGCGATCATGCGAGGTATAAAAAACGGGCTAAACCGCGGGGTTCCATCCCCTGCGGCCCAGCCCAGACATTCATCGAAAAAGGATTTGATACCTCCGATGCCCGAACACCAGATTACACCAACCTGCTCTTTGTCAATGGCTTCGAGATCGAAAGCCGAATCCTCGACAGCCTGTGTGGCTGCGATCAGAGCATATTGGGTAAACAGGTCGTATTTGCGAACCTCTTTGCGGTCGAAATACAGCGACGGGTCGTAATTTTTTACTTCACAGGCGAATTTGGTCTTAAATTTTTCGGGATCGAAGTGAGTAATCGGGGCAGCTCCGCTGACACCATTCTCCAGATTCGAAAAATATTCATTTACGTTGTTTCCGAGCGGGTTGATCGTACCGATCCCCGTGACGACTACTCTTCTTTCAGTCATGATAAATCTAAGGCTTTAGGCCGTGAAAAAATGGTTACGAAAAAAAATTATTTCTTGTGCGCTTCGATGTAGGTGATAGCATCACCAACGGTAGCGATCTTTTCAGCGTCCTCATCCGGGATCTGGATATCGAAAGCCTTCTCGAATTCCATGATCAGCTCTACGGTGTCGAGTGAGTCAGCGCCGAGGTGGTTGGTGAAACTTGCTTCGGGTACTACTTCCGACTCTTTAACACCGAGTTTGTCGACGATGATTTCGACAACTTTTGATTGAACATCTGCCATAATTTTAATTTTTTAGTTAAACAATATTTAGAAACAGTTATTTTCTATTTCACCAGTAATTTTGCGCAAAAGTAACACTTTTTTTATTACTTTTGACAAAAGCCCATGATTTTTTATTCACAACTTTTTCGACATTTAGCACAAAACCGATAGTAAAAACCTAATACACATAGCCTTATGAAACTGCTTTTAATCTCTAATTCAACCAATGCAGGCGAGGAATACTTGCGTTATCCGCTTGCCGAGATCGGTCGTTTCCTCCCAAATGTCCGAGAAATCGTCTTTATTCCCTACGCCGCCGTGACCTTTTCGTATGCCGAATACGAGCGCAAGGTGCAGGCTCGTTTTGCTGAATTGGGCATCCGCGTGCGCTCGGTACATCGGTCGAAAACGCCGGTGCAGCTCATCCGTTCGGCCGAGGCGATCTGCGTGGGCGGCGGCAATACGTTTGCCCTTGCCCGAAAGATGCAGGAGCAGGGCTTGATGCCCGCCATTCTCCGCAAAATCAAGTCGGATACGCCCTATGTCGGCTGGTCGGCCGGCAGCAATGTGGCCTGCCCGACGATCTGCACTACAAACGATATGCCCATTTTACAACCCGAATCGTTCCGCGCAATCGGGGCGGTGAAGTTTCAGATCAACCCCCATTACCTCGATGCCAACCCCGAAGGTCATGCCGGAGAGACGCGCGAGCAACGTATTCTGGAGTACATCGCAGCCAATCCGCGCCGTTGGGTGGCCGGCCTGCGCGAGGGATGTATCTTGCGTTATACCGACGAACGGCTGGAGCTGATCGGCAAGCGGCCGATGCGCATATTCAAAAAGGGAGTTGCGCCCTTCGAGGTGCAGCCCGGCGACGACCTCTCTTTTTTATTATAATATAGGTATCGGATGAAGTGCTTGGTTTCCGAGTCGGGGTCGTTTAGCGCGATTCTGCGATGACGACCGCCGAAACCGGATCTTCGGGCGAGCGTGCCGCAACAGACTTCCTGCGTGCGGCCGGATACATGATTTGTGCCCGCAACTGGCGCATAGGGCACTACGAGCT
Organism: uncultured Alistipes sp.; assembly: GCA_964532025.1. Lineage (GTDB taxonomy): Bacteria > Bacteroidota > Bacteroidia > Bacteroidales > Rikenellaceae > Alistipes. The sequence continues at coordinate 2,718 of CAZHEY010000023.1, forward strand.
TGATATCGTAGCCGAACGGCTGGGGGTGTTGCACTTCGTAGAGGTCAAGACGCGCCGAAAGAACTCGCTAACGCCTCCCGAGGCGGCCATTACGCCCCACAAATTCCGTTCGTTGAGTCGTGCGGCGGAGTGTTACCTCCGCACGACGGGCTGGACAGGCGAGGTGCAGTTCGATCTGGTGGCCGTCGAGGTCGCTTCGGACAACCGTTGCGAAGTGCGACTCATTGAAAATGCGATGGAATACAACTGGTGATTTTGCAATTACGACAAATTATGCTACCTTTGCCGAACTGAAAATAAACCTGCCGCAGCTGCTCTTGAAAGAGGGTGGAACAGCGGTGTAACCGAATGCAAAATTCAACCTTGCAAATCGTAAAGACAGATGTGGCTATATAATTTCGGTCTGATTTTTTATGTGTGGGTGATCCGTCTGGTCGCTCCGCGTCATACAAAAGCTCGGCTCTGGCTCGAAGGCCGCAAAGACCTTTTCCGCCGAATGCGCGAGGCAATCGACCCCTCGGCACGTATCATCTGGATACATGTCGCATCGCTCGGTGAGTTCGAGCAGGGACGTCCGATCATCGAACAGCTGCGCAAAACGCATCCCGAATACAAGATCCTGCTGACTTTTTTTTCGCCTTCGGGCTACGAAATCCGCAAGAACTACAAAGGAGCTGATTACATTTTCTACCTGCCGATCGACACGCCGCGCAATGCCCGACGGTTTCTCGATGCGGCACATCCCGAGATCGCAATTTTTGTGAAATACGAGTTTTGGCTCAACCTGCTTGCCGAACTGCGCCGCCGGAAAATCCGCACCTTCGTCGTGTCGGCTATCTTCCGCCGCAATTCGGTCTTTTTTCGACCCTATGGCGGCATGTGGCGGCAGGCGTTGGAGAGTTTCGATGCTATGTTCGTGCAGAACGATGAGTCGAAGCAGTTGCTGGCCGAGCTGGGCTTCGACAACGTGTTGGTGGCCGGAGATACGCGTTTCGATCGCGTGGCCGAGATCGCAAAGGCGGCCAAGCAGATCGACATCATCGACCGCTTCAAGGGCGACGGCCGCTTGTTTGTCGCCGGCTCGACATGGGGCCCCGACGAGGAGCTGCTGATTCGGCTGATGAACGAGAACCCCGATGTGCGATTTGTCATTGCCCCCCACGAAATGGACGAGAGCCGCATTGCGCGGCTGATCTCCGAGACCCGGGGCGGCGCATTGCGCTACACACAGTGCAATCCGCGCACAGGATATAGAACGCGCCAGCTGTTGATTCTCGATACAATGGGTATTCTATCGTCGGTATACGGCTATGCAACATGGAGTTATATCGGAGGTGGGTTTGGAGTCGGAATCCACAATACGCTCGAAGCAGCGACGTTCGGACTGCCGATCGCCTTTGGCCCGAATTACGAAAAATTCAAAGAGGCACGCGATCTGGTGACACTCGGGGCTGCCGGCGTGGTGGCCGACTACGAATCGCTTCGCAAATGGTTCATTCCGCTGCGCGATAACGAGGTCTTTTTGCAAAAGACCAGCCGGATAGCCAAAGACTACACCACGCGCCACCAAGGGGCTACGGGCATCATCATCAAGACCTTATTCGGATAACCTTTCCGGTAGGGGACGACGGCTTGCGGCTTGCGGCTCGTGGAAGGAACGGCAGCTCGCGGCTCGTGGAAGCGAGACTTAAAAACGGTAATGATGCCAAAAGCAACTACTTTTTAGAATTGCAACAGCGGAAGAAATTTTAAGATTTCTTCCGCTGTTTTTTGGTTAAGGTATGGCGATTGCTCTGCAAAAATAGAGACCATTTCACACAGTCTTTGAAGTGCTGTTCTGACAGACCGCGCGACGCAGTCGCAGATATTCTTTCAAATGGCCCCAAAATGGCTCGATGGAGTTCGAGGTTTTCGGCACGTTCGCGTAACGCGCGCCAAAAAAGTTGTAACTTCGCACCATGCGAAATCTATTCACCAAATTGATAAGCACAAAGGAGAGGAATAAACCTAATTGAGTATGAGTGAGCAAGAAGAAGATTACTCGTGGAGCCAAGAACTTCGTGACTGGGAGAAAAGGCAGGATAATCACGAACGGTTAGGATTGGAGAATCAAGAGGTAAACGACGAATGGGAAGATGGCATACCTCCTGAAATACAAGAATTAATTGATCGCTATAAAGGTGATAAGCAATTATTGCTGTCCGATAAAACTCAGAAAGAGCAAAAATAGATGGCTCGGCTGCTGATAATCAGTAGGTGAGTGTCGTTTTATGCTACGACAAGCCCCCTTAATCAAAAAGTGATGGCTGAGGAGGTTCGCCGGCGGCAGCCTCGAGTATGCCTTGCCAATCTTTTTCGGGATGGTTGAACAGACTGTAGAAATCTACGTGATACATCAGATTGATCCTCACCATCGTGGCCAGACCGGAAAAGCTCCACGAGCGTGTAAGCCCGCGTTGCATTACCATCAGAAGCAGGTTGGCAATGAGCGTGACCCAGATTTGAATCTTTATGGCGTTTGCACTCTCTCCGTAAAAGTACTTCAGCGGGAAGTTCTGCTTCATCCATACAGGCTCTTTGCGACTTCGGCTGTCCGAAGAAAGCACATGACGGTAAGTGCCATACAATTGGCGATATATGCCCTCAAAGATAACTTCTGGACGACGCTTATTGGCATCAGCAAGCGTACTTCTGCCGATTTTGAAACGGATGCCCAGATGCCCTAACTTGCGCGCTTCAGCAAGCAACGAGGTGGTTATCTCGCGCAAGGAGTCGAACCGCATGATTACCGCATAGAGCATGACAACAAGATGCACCCAACCGTTAAAGCGCTTGGTGTACCTTTCACCGCCATGTTCACGGCTAATTTGAAGGATTTTTGACTGATCAAGCAATTTTATCACCTGACCATAGAGCGGCTGTCCGAGAAAATGTGTACTTTTACCCATGGTTATACTTTTTAGTGTTGCAACTCAAAGATAACCAAAAGGGGCTGACTCCTGCAAATGGAATCAGCCCTATTTGTATTCTCCTCTCTAAAAGTTTTATCGGACAGCAATAATTGGCGAAAAGTCTTTCGGCTTGCGCAGCAAGCCGGCAGTCCGCAGCTCCGCCCTGCGGAGGACTGCTATTTCGCGTTGCTCAATAGCCGCCTCCGCGAGCTGCCGACTGAAAAGGGCGGACGATAATAGTTTGCGACCTCTGGGGGAGGCTCGAGGATCGAAAAAGCGACACCACAACCTCCAGAGCAAGCCCAAGGCTCGAGAATCAAGGTCGTGATGCCACCCATGCGCAAACCACCCGATTTCGGCACAAGAGATGCAGCACATTGCCCTTGCACCCCAAAACCGAAAATCTCACGATCCCAACCTTTCGAGTAGAAAACCAAATTCGAATCTTCGCGATTTTTTTGTATTTTTGCATGAAACAACATCAAAAACGAATGACAACATATTCTGAAATACTTCCCGGCATTCACTACGTCGGTGTCAACGACAGGACAACCACCCGATTCGAGGCACTCTGGACGCTACCGCAAGGTGTCTCCTACAACGCCTATCTGGTTGTCGGAGAAAAAATTGCGCTCATAGACACCGTAGAAACCGCATTTTGGGGACGGCTCGAACAGCACATCCGCGAGGCAATCGGTGACCGAAAAATCGACTATCTGGTCGTCAACCACATGGAGCCGGATCATTCGTCGTCGATTGCGGCATTACGGCAACGCTACCCCGACCTGCAAATCGTCGGCAACGCCAAGACGCTCCAGATGATCAAAGGCTTCTATGGCGTCGACAACAACACGTTGGAGATCAAGGAGTGTGACACACTCGATCTGGGAGGAAAAACCCTCTCATTCCACCTCATACCCATGGTTCATTGGCCCGAAACGATGGTGACTTGGTGCGCCGAGGAGCGTGCGCTCTTCTCCGGCGATGCGTTCGGCTCGTTTGGCACGCTCGACGGTGCAATCACCGACCTGCAACTCGATGCCGACCGCTATTGGGACGAGATGCGCCGCTATTACACGGCAATCGTGGGCAAATACGGCGTTCCCGTGCAGAAGGCCCTGCAAAAAGTGAGCGGGCTTCCGCTGAAAGCGATTTGCCCGGCGCATGGGCCGGTCTGGCAACAGCAGATCGCCAAGGTGATCGACCTCTACGACCGGATGAGCCGCTACGAAGGCGAACCGGGAGCGGTGATCGCCTACGGATCAATGTACGGCAACACAGAGCAAATGGCCGAACGCATCGCGCGTGAGCTGGCTGCCGAGGGCGTTCGCGAGATCCGCGTCTACAACCTCACCTATGCCGATCCTTCGGTCGTGCTGCGCGATGTCTTCCGCTTCGACACGCTCATTATCGGTGCTCCGACCTACAATGGCGGCCTTTTTCCGCCGGCTGCACAACTTCTCGACATGATCGCCGAGCGCAACCTCCCTAACCGGAATTTTGGCTATTTCGGCTCTTTCTGCTGGGCAAGTGCCGCGGTGCGTACCCTCACCGAATTCGCGCAACGCATGAAGTGGGAGGCCGTCTGCGCGCCTGTCGAGATGAAACAAGGCTTCTCGACAACCTGCTGCGACCCCTGCCGGACGCTTGCAAGCCAGCTGGTCGAACGGATGCGTGCAAAGTAAGAACGAAAAAATGCGACTTTCGGGTCGTTTTTTTAACTTGGACGGCATCCCCATTCCGAAAAAAATGCTAATTTTACATGTGATAAATTGCATTTAATATTATAAAATATAAATCATGATTAAGATAGCGATTGTCGGAACGGGGTACGTAGGGCTGGTTTCAGGCGCGTGCTTCGCCGAAATGGGTCTCGACATCACTTGCGTAGACACCGACCAGAAGAAGATCGAAGCACTGCTTGCCGGCAAGATTCCGATCTACGAACCGGGGCTGGATAAACTGGTGCAACACAACATCGACGCCGGACGTCTGCACTTCACCACCGACCTCACCTCCTGTCTCGACCAAGTCGAAGTGGTCTTCTCGGCTGTCGGCACACCGCCCGACGAGGACGGGTCGGCCGACTTGAGATACGTCTTGGAAGTTGCACGCACATTTGGCCGCAACATCAAGAAATACACGGTTTTAGTCACCAAAAGCACCGTTCCTGTCGGCACGGCACGCAAGGTCAAAGCAGCTATCGAGGAGGAGTTGGCCAAACGCGGTGTCGAGATTCCGTTTGATGTGGCGTCGAACCCCGAATTTCTGAAAGAGGGCGCAGCAATCAAGGACTTCATGTCGCCCGACCGCGTGGTTGTCGGCGTGGAGAGCGAACGCGCTAAAGCACTCATGGCCAAGATCTATCGCCCATTCATGATGACCAATTTCCGCGTTCTGTTCATGGATATTCCGTCGGCCGAGATGACTAAATACGCCGCGAACGCCATGCTGGCAACGCGCATCTCGTTTATGAATGAAATCGCGAACCTCTGCGACCGCGTCGGTGCTGATGTCGAAATGGTGCGCAGCGGAATCGGCTCGGATGCCCGCATCGGCTCGAAATTTCTCTATTCGGGCTGCGGCTACGGCGGTTCGTGCTTCCCAAAAGACGTCAAGGCTCTGGCGCACACCGCCCGCGAATACGACTACACGATGCAGGTCATCGAAGCTGTCGATCGTGTAAACGAGTTGCAGAAAAGCGTGGTTTTCGAGAAGTTGCAGCAATATCTGGGTGACCTGCGCGGCAAGCGCATTGCCATTTGGGGACTCTCGTTCAAGCCCGAAACGGACGACATGCGCGAAGCTCCGGCACTGGTCATTATCAACAAATTGCTCGATGCCGGGGCTGAGGTCTGCGCATACGACCCAGTTGCCATACCCGAAACACAACGCCGCCTGGAGGGTCGCCCGGTACACTACGCAAAGGATATGTGCGAAGCGGTCACAGGTGCTGATGCGCTGGCACTAATCACCGAATGGAAAGAGTTCCGGCTGCCCGATTGGACTCGACTCAAGTCACACATGCGCGGTAATTTGCTGGTCGACGGCCGTAACATCTTCGACAAGGAAGAGGCTATCGCGTCCGGATTCCGCTACGTCGGCATCGGCAAATAGCGACTCCGCCGCGAGTGAAGGGGATCTTCCGTGGCGAAGGTTGAATGTAAGCGTTAAGCGTTGGCAGATCATGCGTCAATGACGGATCGGAAAAACAACACCGCGACCTCTCGACAGGCTCGAGGATCGAACGTGTACTTTCGACAAGACAGATTTATAGCAGAATGTTCTCGAGCCTGTTCGAGAGGTCGCAAATACACAGCAAAATCGCCCACGATCCTCGAGCTTGTCGAGAGGTCGCAAAGGCTTGTTGGTTGCCGTGTTTCGGCTTGCACAGTAAGCCGGCAGTCCGCAGCTCCGCCCTGCGGAGGACTGCTCTTCGCTGCGCTTCGAGCCGCCCCCGCGAGCTGCCGACTGAAAAGGGGGGACGATAATAGTTTGCGACCTCCGGGGCAAGCTCGAGGATCGAAACCCCCAACGCCCCACCCTACCCCCTACAAAACAGACAACGGATTGAAGAAAACTCTTCAATCCGTTGTCTATTGTAGCCGACCGAAAGACCGGCAGGGATGCCGAAGGGCCGCAAGTTACTTGCGCACCTTCACGATGATCTTGCGCACGTGACCCTCACCAACCATCGGAGCGTGCCCGTCTTCGGGAAACAGCACCGTAAACTGGCCGGGACGCAGCGTATAATAGGTTTGCGGCACATCGTCGAAGAACTGAATATCCGACTCGGCATTAAATGCACTCTGCGGAATTTTGAGGTCTTTGCGCTCGCTCCAGCCAAAAGCCTCCTCTGTGCCCGTGATCAGAATCTGAATGTCGATGTACTCGTTGTGTACTTCGAGTTTGGCATCGGGCTTCGATTTCAATTCGCGGTCCATGACATTGACGAAGATATCCTTGCCGTCGAGTTCGTGAATTCCCGGCTCGATCGCTATCCAGTCGGTTGCGGCAATCAAATCGAAAGCCTGCTTCATGCGCGGAGCTACACCGTAATACAGCGCGCTGTTTTTCAAAGAATCGAGAATCATAGTAGTTCTATTTAATTAACTTGTGGAATCAATTTAAGCCGCGCCAAAACCGGATGATGATCCGAATAATCGGACGCGATGACGTTGTAGGAGAGCGTTTCGAAATCGGGCGAGCAGAGCACATAATCGATGCGCAGGGTGTTGAAAAAGCCACGGAAGGTATGGGCATAACCCGAGCCGCACTTGCTGAAACTATCGTCCAGCCCGCGCGACATCGTGCGATATACGTAGGACATCGGCGTGTCGTTGAAGTCGCCGCAGACGATTTTGTGCAGCGGCGTAGCGTCGATCAGTTTGGCGATGCTATCGACCTGCTCGGCGCGCAAGATACTGTTTTCGCGCAACCGGGTGACGATGCTGCGGATCTTCACCTCGCGAGCCGTGTCGGAAAGGAAGCGGCGGTTGGTGATGAATTCGTTGTCGGATGCCGTAATGGCGGTCGAGCGCAGGTGGTTGTTAAACACGCGCACCGTATCTTCGCCGATCAGCACATCGGCCCACACAGCCGTATTCGGCGACAGCACAACGCCCGATTGCAGGATGTGGTACTTGCTCATAATCAGCATCGAAGCCCCATACAAAGAGTCCGGGGCTTGGGTGCGACCGAAGCGCGCTGTTTCGTAGCTTTCGTCGAGCAACGCAAACTCCTCGCTCTTCTCGGCCAGCCGCGGGTTGAACTCTTGGATACAGATGATGTCCGGATTCTGCTCCCCGATCAGGTGCAACACGTCGCGCACGCTGCTCTGTCCCTTCTCGCCATAAAAGCTGCGGACATTGTAGGACATGACCTGCAACGAGTTGCGGCCGTAGTCAGCCTCACCGTAGTTCCGGCGGATTTCGGGTCGCCAAAAGAGCGACACCTTGAACAACCCCGCCACGACAATCAGCAGCATGATACCGGCGCGCACCCAACGCCAGCGAATGATCCAGTAAAGGGCCAGCATGAGCGTGGCCACATAGATCGCCGGAGCGGCCAATCCCAACACCGGAAAGAACCAGACTCTGGACGGATTGACATAAGGCACAAAATAGGTGACAACCATCGTCACGCCGACAAAGAGGCTCAGAATCGTCAGGGCAATGTCTAACAGCCACAGCGCAAAGCCGGTTTGTTTTTTGGGACGATCCGTCCGGTCGAACTCTCCGTAGTAGGATTTTGGCTCTTTTATCATATCAGAAGCGGATTATTCCGCGGCGTTTCCACCAATGCAGCAGCAGGAAACCCCACAACATGCCGCCAATGTGTGCGAAGTGCGCCACATTGCCGACACCGCGCCAACCCAGAAAGAGTTCGATCACGGCATAGATAATCACAAACCACTTGGCCTTCATGGGGATAGGCGGAATCAGCAACATGATCACCGCATTGGGATGCAGCACCCCGAACGCAAGCAACAGTCCCATGACCGCGCCCGATGCCCCGACCAGAAAGAGCGGCAGTTCGCCCAGCGCGATGGCCGTAAGATACTGAATCAGAGCCGCACCGACTCCACAGATCATGTAATAGATCAAAAACCGCTTTGAGCCGAGTTCGTATTCGAGTGTCCGTCCGAACATCCATAGGGCGAACATATTGAAGAAGATATGTTCAAAATTGGCATGCAAGAACATGTAGGTGATGAACTGGTAGGTGCGAAATGTCGTATACCCGAGCGAGAGTCCGCAATACTCCATGACCACCTGTCCGGCCGGTAAGAGTGCCGTGACCATGTAGACCAGCACATTGATGATTATCAAGTTCTTAACTACGGGTGGCGTTTGAAAGTAGCTATTCATAGTTTTCTAAATTTTCGCAAATGTACGTTTTTATGCCGGATTATCCCAGCTTTGCCCGAATATCATCGGGGGATATTTCCGCCAGAATAGCCTTTCCCGACGGGGTAAAACTCAAATTTTCGACTTCGGAGAGCTGCGACAGCAGCCCCGTAGCCTCCTCGTGAGACAAGGCGCGCGAAATTGCGCGTGCCCCGCTGCGAGCCATGACCGCGGCGATCTTCTCGCGACGCAGCTCGGCCAGCGAGCCGGGCGTAGCAAAGACCTGCAAGAGTTCGTAGATCAGCTGATCGATCGCGTCGGCAGGCATGTCGGCCGGAGTTCCCTTGACCTCAATCGTCCCCTTGCCGCAGAAATCGAGATCGAAGCCCAGCGCGGCGAAATCGACCGCATTCTCCTCCAACAGCGCATATTCGTCAGCCGAGAGCACTAATTGTTCGGGAAAAAGGAGCTGCTGGCTGACCGACGAGCCGTGGCCCAGCATCCGCAAATAGTCCTCGTAGAGAATCCGTTCGCGGGCACGCCGCACATCGACCACAACCGCCCGTCCGCCCAGCAAGGCAAAGAGATACCCACCTGCAACGGGTAGCACATCGCCGAATGCGGGATGCGAGGCCACGTCCAACTGTTGCTGTTCGGCAACGGCCTCCGAAGCAATGAAATCGAGCTGGCTCTCCTCGTCCTCGTCCTCATTCCCAGCCGAAGCCGCCGACTCGAACTCCTCGAATTCGTCACCCGGCTGGATTGATCCGGCAGGCGACATCCGCATGAACTGCGGCGCAGCTGCGGGCTTTGATCCGGCACGAAATCCGGCGGCCGGCGCATCGGACAAGGTCTGTCCAGCGTCGTGATAGGGCACATCGAAGCCCGTAAAGTCGACATTGGGATCGGGAGCCGCAGGGTCGATGTAGGAGTCGCGAAAGGGATTGTAACTCTCATTCGACATCGCCATCGGCTCGCTATACACCACCCCCTTTTGCAGTACCGGGATCTCGACAGGTGTTTCGCGGTCGAAATCCATCAGAGGAACAGCTCCGGTCTTGCCCAGCGTTTCGCGCAGAGCGGCATTGACGATCTGCCACACAGCCTCCTCGTCAGCGAAACGCACCTCGGTTTTTTGGGGGTGTACGTTCACGTCGATACGCGAAGGGTCGATCGTAAGATATAGAAAATATGAGGGTTGACAGCTCTCCGGGATCAGCTTATCGTAAGCCTTCGCGATGGCACTCGAGAGGTAGGCACTCTTGAAAAAGCGGCCATTTACAAAGAGATACTGCTCCGAATTTCGTTTTTTAGCCGCCGCCGGGCGACCGATAAACCCGACCAGACGGGCAATCGACGTATCGGCATCGACCTCCAACAGATTCTGCTTAATATGCCGCCCGACCACATCGACAATTCGACCGGCGAGCGAAGTCGATGCCAGCGCATAGACCGGAGCATCGTTGGCATACAACTCAAAGGCAATCTGCGGATTGCAGAGTGCCACACGTTGAAATTCGGCTTTGATCTGCGATGCCGAGGTGGTTGTTTTATCGAGAAAGCGGCGGCGTGCCGGCACATTGTAAAACAGGTTGCGCACAAAAAATTGTGAGCCGACGGGACAGGCCACAGGAGTCTGCGAGATAAACTGCCCCCCATGGATTTCGGTCGCCGTACCCACTTCGTCGCCCTCCTGCCGGGTGCGCAGCTCAACCTGCGCCACCGCCGCAATCGAAGCCAATGCCTCGCCGCGAAATCCGAACGTATGGAGTGCGTAAATATCTTCTACCGAGGCGATTTTGCTCGTTGCGTGACGATCGAAAGCCATGCGGGCATCGATCGGCGACATGCCGCATCCGTCGTCGACAAGCTGAATCAAATCCCGACCGCCGTCGCGAAAGTTGACTTTCACCGTGCGCGCTCCGGCATCAAGGGCATTCTCCATCATCTCCTTGACCACCGAGGCGGGACGATTCACCACCTCACCGGCAGCGATCTGATTGGCAACGACTTCGGGTAATAATCTGATTCGATCAGTCATAAAATAGCAACTTCTTACTCTTCTTTATAATCGTTGGGCACGACCGTTATGGGGGCATACGGGTTGAACTCCTCGACCTGCTCCTTGCGGACAGAATCGACCGGTGTCGTATGCGCACGCAGGAACACCTCGGCCAAGCGCGGGTAGAGCAGGTAGATGAACAACATCACCAGCACCACCGCGACACCCATTTTCAGGATGCGCATCCGCCCCTTCTCCTCCTCTCCGGCACGGCGCGCCGCACGTGCTTCGCGCTGCGTGCGGATATACTGTCCGGGGCGATACTCGCGATCGGCATCCTCCGAACGCTCACCGCGCAACTCGGCACGCCGCTGCTCACGCTCCTCCTTGGCAGGATCGTAATAACGCGGAACGTAGTTAAATCGGTTCGCGTGCTTCTTAAAGGGGGTAAAGCCCAACATAGTCTTTCTTTTTTGTAAAGATACGAAAAAACCGGTGAAAATAGTATGTGCTACCGGAAGAAGCTCTTCATGCGTTCGAAGATGTTCTGATTCTTAACCGATTCGGCCTTCTGGAAATCGGGCTGTTGAGCCAATTGCTCGACCAACCGCTTCTCCTCGGCGTTCATCTTTGCCGGAATCGTGATATCGACCACCACCAATTCGTCGCCGCGTCCGTAGCCGTTGACATCGGGAAGTCCCTTGCCACCCAGTCGCAAAACCTTGCCGGCATGCGTTCCCGGGGCGATCTTGATCTTGGCGCGTCCGTCGACCGTCGGCACTTCGACCGTACCGCCCAGCAACGCCGTCGGAACGGTGATATTGAGGTTGTGAATCAAGTCGTTACCGTCGCGAATCAGCTCGGGATGTGCCTCCTCCTCGATGAGAACCTGCAAATCGCCGTTCACACCGCCCTGACGAGCCGCATTTCCCTTGCCCGTGACGGTCATCACCATGCCCTCACCAACTCCGGCCGGGATCTTGATCTCGACCACCTCCTGACCACGCGACGTACCTTCGCCGCCGCATTTCTCACATTTGGCGGTGATTACCTTTCCCGATCCGCCGCAAGTCGGGCAAACGCCTTGGGTCTGCATGCGGCCGAAGAAGGTGTTCTCCACGCGCGATACATACCCCGAGCCGCCGCACGTCGAGCAGGTCGAATACGACGACGCATCCTTTGCTCCCGTACCGCCACATTTGTCGCAAGCTACGGTCTTATTGATTTTCAGCTTCTTCGTTGCGCCGTTGGCGATCTCTTCGAGCGTCAACTTCACGCGCACCCGGATATCCGAACCGCGGTTCACGGCACGGCCACCCGACGAGCGAAATCCGCCGCCGCTAAAGTGTCCGCCGAAAATATCGCCGAACTGCGAGAAGATGTCGTCCATGGAGAATCCTCCGCCGAACCCTCCGCCGAAGCCACCTGCTCCTCCGCCTGCCGCGCCACTCATGCCGGCATGACCGAACTGGTCGTAACGAGCACGTTTGTCGGGATTCGACAACACGTCGTAAGCCTCTGCGGCCTCTTTGAATTTCTCCTCGGCGTCCTTGTCGCCCGGATTTTTATCGGGGTGAAACTGAATAGCTGCCTTACGGTAGGCTTTCTTTATTTCGTCGGCGTTCGCATTTTTAGCTACGCCCAGCACCTCGTAGTAGTCCCTTTTTTCTGCCATATACTTATTCTCCCACAACAACTTTTGCAAAGCGCAATACCTTATCGCCCAGCATATATCCAGCTTGGATGATGTCGATCACCTTGCCTTTTTTCTCTTCACCGGCGGCAAATTTGGCCACCGCCTCGCTCTCCTCGGCATCGAAAGGCTTGTCGAGCAAATCTACCTCAACCACCCCTTTTTGGCGCAACACCTCGGTAAACTTCTGCGAAATGAGGGTCACTCCGGCACGCAGAGCCTCCAGGTCGTCGCTTTTCTGCATAGCTGCCACCGCGCGCTCCACATCGTCACGCACAGGCAACATCGCCAGCAGCACCTCACGGCCACCCGTCTGTACCAACTCCATCTTCTCCTTGAGCGTGCGTTTGCGGTAGTTGTCGAATTCGGCCTGCAAGCGCAGGAATTTATCTCGCCATTCTGCTATTTCGGCCGACGGGTCGGGCTGATGCTCCGCCGAGGCGGCATCATCTGCCAATGTGTCAGTATCGGCTGTCGCCTCGTCTGACACATTGTCACATGCCTCACCGTCACACGATGGGTATCCCTCGCCGGGGATAAAACCTTCATCACCCTTAACAGCTTCATTATAAACTTTTTCCTTTTTCATATTTTTTTATTTATCAGTTATCTGCCCTCTAATTGAACAAATTGTATACCAACGCTATCCGATGATGAAAATAGCCGGCCGTTTGTTCATATCGGGCATCTCGGTGCGCCGCCATTCGCTCACCGGAAGCGTGCAGACAAATTCGCCGGGAGCGGTCAGGTCGATCGCAACGGTCAACCGCGTCTCCGAGCCGAGGGTTTGCAGAAGCTGCTCCATGAGTTTAAGATTGCGGTAGGGGGCTTCGATGAAGAGCTGCGACTGTTGTTCGGTCAACGCGCGGCGTTCGAAAAACCGAATGGCCTTCCCGCGTTCGGGCGATTTGACCGGCAGGTAGCCGTTGAATGCAAACGACTGTCCGTTCAGACCCGAAGCCATGACCGAAAGGATGATCGACGACGGGCCGACAAGCGGCACGACGCGGATGCCGTGGCGGTGGCACGCCTCGACGACCAACGCACCGGGATCGGCCACACCGGGAACTCCGGCTTCGGAGATCACACCGGCCGAGCGTCCCGATAGCAGCGGCTGCACCAGCTCCTCGACCTCACGACCCGCCACCGTATGTTCGTTCAGCTCCCTGAATTCGAGCGTGTCGATCGGACGACCGATGCCGGCTTTCGAGAGGAATCGGCGTGCCGAACGGGTATTCTCGACGATGAAGTAGTCGAGGGCATCAATCGTTGCGCGATTCGCCGCAGGCAGCACGTCCCAAGGTGCGGTTGCGTCCGAGATCGGACAGGGGATCAGATAAAGTGTTCCGGACATGGGTTATTCTTTGAGGTATATTCGTTTTACACGCCCCGAAATCGAGGTCATGATTTCATAAGAGATCGTATCGAGCACGCGCGCCATCTCCTCCAGATCGTTGCCGGCCGTCGGCGAGAAGATCACCACTTCGTCGCCCTCCTGCACTCCGGCGATATCGGTGATGTCGATCATGCAGCTATCCATGCAGACCCGCCCGACAATCGGCGCAGCCTCTCCGGCCACACGCACCGACCAGCGGCCGCATCCCAAGTGGCGATCCAATCCGTCGGCATAGCCCATCGGAATGGTCGCCGTCACACTCTCGCGCGTCAAACGTCCGGCACGGCCATACCCCACCGCCTCTCCGGCATGGAGGTGTTTGATCTGCACGATTCGGGTTTTGAGCGTCGCCACAGGACGCAACGCCTCGTTGTGCTGCCAGCCGAAACCATAAAGCCCCAGCCCCAATCGGCACATATCGAATTGCGCCTGCGGAAAACGATCCAACGCCGCCGAGGCCGCCGTGTGACGGATGACGGGATAGGGCAATGAGGCAACCACGCGGTGGCTCATGCGCTCGAAGAGAGCAATTTGCGCCTGCGTATAAGCATCTTCCTCGGGCATATCCGAGCAGTTGAGATGCGAGAAAACCGAAGCCACCTTCACCTGTTGGTACGTCGGCAGCATGCGGCATAGTTCGTCGAGTTGTTCCTCGACAAATCCCAGCCGGTGCATGCCCGTATCTAATTTTAGATGAATCGGATAACGCCACTCTCCGGCATGCGTAACCGCCGCAGCGAAGTCGTCGAGCGAACGGAAACTGTAAATCTCCGGCTCGAGGCGGTTGGCAATCATCAGGTCGAAGCTATCCGCATCGGCATTGAGCACGACGATCGGCATCGTGATGCCGCGTTCGCGCAGCAAAACACCCTCGTCGGCAAAGGCGACGGCCAGATAGTCTACGCCCTGATGCTGAAGCATCTGCGCCACTTCGAAATCGCCCGTGCCATACGACCCGGCCTTGACCATAGCCGTCAGCCGCACCCCGGGCGCAAGTTTTCCGCGGAAGTAATTGAGGTTGTGGATCATCGCATCGAGATCGACCTCCAACACCGTGGTGTGACTCTTACGCGCCAGCACGTGCGCCAACTTCTCGAAACGGTAGTCGCGCGCCCCTTTCAGCAGCACGGCACGTCCGGCAACTGCGGCTCGGTTGATTCGCGCAATACATTCGTCGGTCGAGGCATAGAACTCGCGCTCGCAGCCGAACAGATGCGCATAACGCCGCAGTTTCGGGCCGATGCCGATCAAGCTGTCAATGCCCGCCCGCGCCACCATACCGGCCACGCGGCTATACAGCTCGTCGTCGGACAAGCCGCTCTGTGCAATATCCGAGAGAATCAGTGTTTTCCGGCGCGAAAGGGCCACATTGTAGAGGTAGTCCAACGCCAACGCCAACGAATTGAGGTCGAGGTTATAGGCGTCGTTGACCAGCACCGAATCGTTGATGCCGTCCTTGACTTCGAGCCGCATGGCCACTTCGGGGGCTTCGGCGAACGACGGTTCGGGATAGCCCATGGTGGCGCAGAATGCCTCGATAATCTGCGCATTGCGGCGCGAGGCATCGCTGCCGATCACAGCCTCCGGCACAGCCGGGAATGTGGCAGCATCGAGGGGTTTGCGGGTCGCAAAATGGGTCGCAATCAAGCGTCCCAAGGGTTCGTAATAACTATGATAGATGATCTTGCGCGCACTGCGTGCCAGCTCCATTTTCTCCACGCATTTCTGCTCCAGATTGAGGAAATTCTCCTGATGCGCATCGCCGATCGAGGTAAAAATCACCACATCGGGACGAATAATCCGCTCCAGACGCTCCATTTCGCCGGGCTTCGAGATGCCCGCTTCGAAGATCGCCAGCTGCTCATCGCCCTCGAGCATCAAGACCGAGAGCGGCACGCCCAACTGCGAATTGTAGCTCTTCGGCGAGCGGTAGCATTTCATTCCGGCAGGCAGCTCCTCGGCGATCCACTCCTTGATGACGGTTTTGCCGTTCGATCCGGTGATGGCTACGACCGTACCGTGAAACTGCGCACGGTGGTAGGCAGCCAACGACTGCAAAGCGGCAATCGCATTGTCCACACGCACATAACCACATCCGGGCAATGCCTCGACTTCGCGTTCAACCAAAAAAGCACGCACGCCGCGCGCGTACATCTGCGCAACGAAATCGTGCGAATCGTGGTTTGCGCCACGCATCGCAACAAACATCGGCCCCGTTCCCAGCTCGCAGGTCAGCGAGCGGCTGTCGGTCACCACCGACTGCACTCGGGAATCGACACCCGAAAATACTCCACCGCAAATTGCAGCAATCCGAGAAAGCAAATACTCCATGATTTAATCCTCTGTTTTAGTATCTGATGCAAATGTAACCACCGTAATTCCTGCCCCACCCCGGTCGGCATGTTCGTCGGCCGCACGGGCAATCTCGGGGATAGAGCGCAAGTAGCGGCGAATCTCCTCCTTGAGTGCCCCCGTCCCCTTGCCGTGGAGAATCGACACCACACCGACGCCGACCATCAGCGCGTCGTCGATGAAGTTCTGCACCTGCTCGAGTGCCTCCGAAGCGCGCATTCCGCGCACATCAATATGGTCTTTGAAGTTGAGTTTGCGCGACGAGATGTCGACCGAGACGACCGTTCGAGCCGTCGCAGGACGCGTCGCCTCGCGGTATTCGTTGTTCGACACCACGGTCAGCAGACCTTTATCCACGGTGGTAAGTATCTGACCGAATGCCACCTGCGCGCGTTTGCCTTTGAGCGTCTGCACCACACCGACCATATCTTGACCGGCCATGCGCACCTTCGCCCCGACAACCACTTCACGCGGCGGTTCGGGTTTCGACGCAACCTCGACAGGCCGTTGTGCCCCCTGCTCTCGCCGTTCGGCACGCCGTTGACGACGCCGCTCGATGCGTTCGATCTCGCGCGCTACGGCGGCATGCTGCTCCGGGTCGTCGGCCTTTTCGACCACCTCGCGGAAATCCTCGATCTCCTTGCGCGCCAGTCGGGTCAGCCCCTTTTCGGCCTGCGCCTCGCGAATCGTCCGTATCGTATTCTCGATCTGGCGGTTGGCATCGGCTATGAGTTGCTGCGCCTCCACCTTGGCACGGTGCAGAATCTCCTGACGCTCGGCCTTGATCTTGGCCAGCTGATCGGCATAAGTCTGCTCCAGCTCCTCGACTTTGCGGTCGGTCAGCCGGATGCGGTCGCGTTTCTGCTCCCAATAATGTTTGTCGCGCGCGATCTCGCGCAGTTGTTTCTCGATGTTGATGTGGTCGCTGCCGGCCTTTTCGCTCGCTGTGCGGATAATCTGCTCGGGAAGACCTATTTTGCGGGCGATCTCGATAGCGAACGAGCTGCCCGGCTTCCCCATCTCAAGGCGAAACAACGGCTTGATCTGCTGCACGTCGAAGGTCATTGCGCCGTTGGCGATCCCCTCGACCGACGAAGCGAAATATTTGATATTGGCATAGTGGGTCGTAATGACCCCATACGTTCCCTTTTCGAGCAACTGCTCGAGAATTGCTTCGGCTATTGCGCCGCCGATTGTCGGTTCTGTTCCCGTTCCGAACTCATCGATCAGCACCAGCATGCCCGACGATGCTCCGGAGAGCATGTGCTTCATATTGAGCAGGTGCGACGAGTAGGTCGACAGGTCGTTGTCGATCGACTGCTCGTCGCCGATGTCGATGAAAACGGACTGAAAAACGGGCAACTCCGACACCTCGGATGCCGGCACGAGGAATCCGCATTGGAACATATACTGCACAATGCCCGTGGTCTTCAGGCAGACCGATTTGCCACCGGCATTCGGGCCGGAGATCACCAGAATATGCTTGCTCCTATCGAGTTGCAAATCGAGCGGAATGATCTCGCGGCCGGTTGTGCGCAACGTCTGTTGCAGCAGCGGATGACGCGCCTGCTTGAGCATCAAACGGCCGTCGGTCGAGAGGATCGGCTTCACACAACCGTTCTCCGAGGCCCAACGTCCCTTGGCGCGCAGCATGTCGATCTCGGCCAGATAGTCGCCCGAGGCGGCAATCAGCTCGGCATCGGGACGAATCGAGTCGGTGAATTCGGCCAAAATACGGACGATTTCGCGCCGTTCGGCATACTCCAATTCGCGCAGCTCGTTATTGAGTTCGACCACCTCGACCGGTTCGATATAGAAGGTCTTTCCGGTTGCCGACTCGTCGTGGATAAATCCGTTGATCTTGCGTTTGTTACCAGCCACGACGGGAATCACAGCACGTCCGTCGCGGATCGAAATTTGAGCATCGGAATCGACGATTCCGGCACTTTTTGCCGCCGACAGCACCGCATGAAGGCGTTTGGCAGCCTGCCCCTCGCGTTCGTGAATCGCCCGCCGGATCTCCGACAAAGCCGCAGAAGCGGTGTCCTTCACGTTGCCAAACCGATCGAGGATCGCCTCGATGCGCGCGATAATCTGCGGAAAAGCCTCCACGCCGCGCGTGCGAGCGAAGAGTGCGGGATAGGCCGTTTCACGATTGAGCAGGAAGGCGATAATACCGCCAAGAGCCGACAGTGCCTTGCGCAGGGTCACCACCTCCGCCACCTCGAGGAACGAGCCTTCGACGCGCAATTTGGCGACAACCAGATCGACATCGGGGAACTCCCCGCCGGGGAATTCACGTTCCATATCCAGCAGCAGACGCATCTCGTCGGCAAGCGTCAAGCGAAGTTCGATCTCGCGCGATGAGGTTGAAAAGCCCTCCGCAGCCAGCCGTTCGCGGGCGGCTCGCATGGTACAATACGACGCGACCTGCTCACGAAGCCGGTCAAAACCTATCTTTTGCTCGAATGTAGCAGGGTAAATCATCAATTAGACTATTTTTTGGAAAAGTTGCCCGACACCCACGTGCCGCGGCTTACTTACTGCGCCCGCTTCAGCGAGTCGCGCTGGGCCTTTGCAGCGATCTTTGCGGCCTTTTTCTCCGCCCTCGCCTTTGCCTTTTCGGGATCTTTACCGAAAACCGAAAGGTGGACATAACGTGCCGGATGCTGCTCGATGTCAGCCAACAAGGTCGACAGGTTGCCGCTCGCCGCCTGAAGCGAATTGTAGAGTGCTGGGTCGGAAATCAGCTTACCCAGCGTCCCGTCACCCGACTCGATCCGGGTCATCAGCGACTGCAACTCTTCGACCGCCGAGGTGAGCTTGCTCGCAAACTGCTCCTCGGAGAGTTGCGTCACAAGGCCGTTCACGCCTCCGATCAGGCTATCCACCTGTCCGGCATTTTTGCCCAGCATATCGGCAAATTGAGCCAGACTCTCGATCGCGCCCTTCAGATTCACCTTCTCATCCCCCACGATCTCGGCCATATCGCCCGTCACCGCATCGAGGTGAGTAAGTGTTCCCTTGATGTGCGCTGCATTGGTCTCCATGATTGCATTGAGATTATCCAGCGCACGCGACATGTCCGAGGTCAACTGCGAGACTTTCTGTTTGAAGAAGTCGAGTTCCGATCCGGCCACATCCATCAGGTCGCGGTCGCGGCTCGAACGCAGCGTGTCGCCCTTTTCGAGGTAGGACATCGCCGATCCGTAGGTGATCTCGATGGCTTTGTTGCCCATAAGCCCGTTGCTGAAAATCTTGGCCTCGGAATCGCTCGGAATGCGGTATTGACGCTTCACGGTCAACTGGAGCACCACATTATCGCTACGCTCGGGATCGAAGTTCACACCGGTTACCGTACCGATTTTCACGCCCTTCATCATGATCGGCGAAGCACTTTGCAATCCGTTGATCTGATCGTATGCGGCATAATAGACCGTATTGCGGCTAAAAATGTCGAAGCCCTTGAGGAAACGAATTCCAGCCCATGCCGCTCCGATCATCACCACGGCAAAAATTCCTATTTTAATCTCTCTTTTCATAATCCTATTGTTTTACGACTGCCGCAAGTATCACACGGGCGGCGTCTATTTCATTCTACTTAATGATCTCCCCACCGCGGCAACGCGCCACAAACGCATCGGGAAACACACGTCGCACGGTACGCAACGCCTGCTGGGCTGCGGCACGGTCGGCATACTCGCCCACGCCGTATTTGTAGGCGAATGTCCCCTTGCAGGTGTATTGCTTCACCCGGTTGCGGTAGCTCTTGAACTGCGCCGAACCGAGCGGCACGACTTTGGTCGAAGCGATCACCTGCACCGTGTAACGCACCGGCTGCTCCTGCTTTGCGGCAGTCGGCTTTGTCTGCTTTGCCGGTTGTGCCGAAGTTGACACGGGGGCTGTTTCGGCCACCGGAGTCGACGCAGAATCAGCAGACGCAGAATCGGTTGCTGCCGTCTTCTTCGGCAACTCCAAAGGCTTCGGTTCTTTCACGCTGTCGCGATTCGACGCCACCGATGCATGCCCCTCTTCGGCCACACGCATCTCCTGCAAATAGGAGAAATAATTCTTCACACCCAGAAACAGCGACCGCGCAATTTCGGTCTGTCCGCGTTCGGATTTCATAAACTCCAGCTCCTTGGCATTGGTCATAAAGCCGATCTCGGTCAATGCGCCCGGCATATCGGTCGCGTAGAGCACGCGCAGCAACTGTGCCTTCACGCCGCGCGACGAACGTCCGGCTTTGATATAACTATCTTGTATGCAGCGAGCTATGGCCATGCTATACTCGCCGTAAGTGAATTGCAGATTCTGGATATAGGCCCGGACAATGGCCGCGGTCCGCTCATCCGACATGTCGATCAGGTCTTCGCGGTTGTTCTCGATCAGCGCGCTTTCGTTGTAACGCTGCTCCTTCGAGCTTTCGCCCATAATCAGCGTTTCGACCCCCTTGACCCCCGTTGCACGCGATGCGGCGTTGACGTGGATCGACAGAAACAGATCGCCTCCGGCTTTGTTGGCAATGTCGGCACGCGCCTGCAAATCGTCGGCAAGTGTAGATCCTAACTCCTTGTCGGTCTTACGCGTATAGACCACCGTCACACCGGGAAGCTGCTCCTCGATCATCCGCCCCAATTTGAGTGCCACCTTCAGCGTCAGCGTCTTCTCCGAGATACCACCGTAGTGCGCCCCCGGAAATTTGCCGCCGTGACCGGCATCAATGACCACAACGCCCACTCTCTGCGCAATATTTTCGTCGGCCGATGCGTTTCCCGGAAGGAGAGTCGCAAGAAAGACCAGAAGCAGAATCAGTCGTGTATACATATTTAATAGGGCAAAAGTGAGCTTTCTATAAATTTTTATCTATCTTTGTCGGGCTAAAAAGTGCCTTGGAGGCTCGCAGAGCCATGATCCGGGCGGTTTTGCCGACTTGTCGGCAAAGGTACGGAAAATTTTTGGAATTTTGAATAAACAGAGGGTAAAATATCTCTTATCGGCGGCAGTGCTTGCACTCTTCGCCCAGTTGGTTATCGGCACGGCAGCTCCTCGCGGAGCGATCGTTGCAACGCCAGCCGACACCCTCCGTACCCCTACCGATTCGATAACCGCAGCCCAAGAGGACGAGCCGCCCGTTCAGACGCGTCGCGAACGCCGCGAGCAAATTCGGGTCGAGCGCGAACGTACACGCCGTGCCGCCGCATTCAACAAACTGCCCCAGTCCGAACGCGACTCGATCATCGCCTCCCAGCTCGACTCGCTGGTAGCGCAAAAGGCCGACTCGCTTGCCGCCGACACCACCGCAATCACCGACACTCTCCACCGCGACAGCGTGAAGCAGCCGAAGCCGGCCAAAGCCTTCCTCGACGATC
The DNA here is from genome assembly GCA_964532025.1 of uncultured Alistipes sp. Classification (GTDB taxonomy): domain Bacteria; phylum Bacteroidota; class Bacteroidia; order Bacteroidales; family Rikenellaceae; genus Alistipes. The sequence goes on from CAZHEY010000023.1 coordinate 24,333, forward strand.
CGATCAGCGGCAAAAGCAGCGACTCGCTGGTCTACGACGTGCGCAACAAAATGGTTTACGTCTACAACCAAGGCGACGTGACCTACCAGAACAGCAACCTCAAGGCCGACTACATGCAGATCAACATGGACGACAAAATGGTCTATGCTTACGGCAAACCCGACTCGGTTGAGGGCAAATGGATCAATACCAAGCCCGAATTCGCCGAAGGTTCGGCCTCCTACCAAATGGATACGATCACCTACAACCTCAACTCCAAGAAGGCGAAAATCAAGGGAGTAGCCACCCAGCAAGGCGACGGCTGGCTGGTGGGCGGTAGCGTGAAGAAGATGCCCGACAATACGATCAACATCGAACACGGCAAATATACCACCTGCGAGCAAACCGACCACCCGCACTTCTATCTGGCCATGACCAAAGCCAAGGTCATTCCGGGGAAAAAGGTGGTCACCGGCCCGGCCTATCTGGTCATGGAGGATGTGCCGATCTACTTCCTCGGCATCCCCGAAGGGTTCTTCCCGATCAATATGGGGCCTAAATCGGGTCTGCTGATGCCGACCTACGGCGAGGAGTACAGCAAAGGATTCTTCCTGCGCGACTTGGGTTACTACTTCACGCTGGGCGAGTACGCCGATCTGGCTGTGCGCGGCGGTATCTACACACTCGGCTCGTGGGAGGCTTCGGCCGCTTCGCGCTACATCAAACGCTACAAGTACAGCGGCAGCTTCAACATGCAATACTCCAACATCAAAACCGGAGAAAAGGGCGAAGCCGACTACATCAAGCAGAGCAACTTCCGGGTACAATGGACGCACTCGCAAGACCCCAAGGCAAACCCCGGATCAACCTTCTCGGCCTCGGTGAACTTCGCCACGAGCGGGTACAGCAAATATTCGGCTACCAACCTCGACGACATCCTCTCGACACAGACCAACTCGTCGATCGCCTATTCGAAAAACTGGGCCGGAACGCCATTCTCGCTCTCGGCAAACATGTCCATATCGCAGAACTCGCAGAACAAAAGCCTCTCGGTGACGCTCCCGACCATGGTATTCAACGTGTCGCGATTCTACCCCTTCAAGCGCAAAGAGCGGATGGGCAAGGAGCGGTGGTACGAGAAGATCTCGATGCAATATACCGGTAAGCTGACCAACTCGGTGACCACCACCGAGGACAAGATCTTCTCGAAGGAGACGCTTGAGAACATGAAGAACGGCGTCGAGCATACGATCCCCGTCTCCGCATCGTTCAACCTGTTCAACTACATCAACCTCTCTCCGTCGTTCAACTACAACGAGAAGTGGTACTTCAAGAAGGTCGAATACGAGTGGAATCCCGTCACCAACCGCACCGACACGCTGCCGACCGACTACGGATTCTACCGGCTCTACAATTACAGCCTGAGTCTCTCGGCATCGACGACCGTCTACGGCATGTACGACCTCACCAAGAAGAGCCGCACCCGAAAGATCCAAGCCATTCGCCACACGTTGACCCCCTCGATCGGATTCTCGTTCACGCCGAACTTCGGCGACCCGAAATACGGTTACTACCTCAACCGCCAGACCGACTCGCTCGGAAATACGGCCAACTACTCGCCCTATGCGGTCAATGCCTACGGTGTGCCCAGCTCGGGACGGTCGATGTCGATGAACTTCTCGCTCTCGCAGAACCTCGAGATGAAGGTATTGAGCAAGCGCGATACGTCGGGCGTCAAGAAAATCAAGCTCATCGACGAGTTGCGCATCAGCGGATCGTACAACTTTCTGGCCGACTCGATGCGGCTTTCAACCTTCCCGATTTCATTCCGCACAACGCTCTTCAACAACTTCGGTATCAACCTCTCCGCAACGCTCGACCCCTACCGCGTAACGCCCCAAGGAAAACGCTACAACAAGCTCTTCTTCCCGGGACGTATCATCTCCACGGGCTGGTCGTTCGGCTACACATTCAAATCACGCGAAGACCGCTCGCAGACCGCCGTCAACGACATCACCAGCATCCCGCCCGAATACATGAATCCGTTCTACGACCCATACGGGACGCTTGACCCCACGTTGCGACGGCAATACATGTCGCAGAGCTACTACGACTTCACGCTGCCGTGGAACTTCGGATTCAACTACGCGGTCAACTACTCGATCTCCTATGTCAACAACGGCACAACCGGCTACAAGAAGAATGTGACCCAGACCATCGGATTCAACGGTTCGGTCAACCTAACACCCAAGACAGGTATCACATTCCAAGGCGGTTACGATATCAAGCAGAACAAACTCACCACCTCGTCGATCGCCATTACGCGCGATCTGCACTGCTGGCAAATGTCCTTTTCGTGGATTCCATTCGGCTACCACCGCAGCTGGAGTTTCAACATCGGTGTCAAAGCCGCCTCGCTGGCCGACCTGAAGTACGACAAGAGCCAGTCGATGTACGACAACCTCTATTAACCCACAGCAACTCGGCCCGGAGCATCTGGGGTTTGGCGTGAGGAATTCGACGTCTGAGGGTTGAGATTGGGTTGAGATAATTTTCTATCGAGTTGTTTTCGGCTTGCGCAGCAAGTCGAAAAACCTCCGCGTGGCGGAGGCCTGCTCTTCGCTATGTTTCGAGCCGCCCCTGCGAGCTGCTGCCCGAGAACAAAAACAATGCTCCCTTAAAAAGGAATTCACCAACAAGGATTACTGCTTGTTGCAACCAAACCCATACAACAGCCCCCCCAAGACGGCACAAAAGGAAACGAATCGGCGCGACCCGTAATGGATCGCGCCGATTCGCCACTTAAAAATTCAAAGAATTTTATTGCTTCGGATACACATTGCCATTGTAGGTGACCCGATAGGAAATTTGGTTGTTCGACTCATTGAAAGCCCACTCGTAAGTAACCGTCGGCGAAGGGAATTGCGACTGATCGTAATCGGTATAACCGGTCAATGCACAGACTTGTTTGCCGCTGAGCAGCAACGTCTGCGAACGGAACTTGCCGTCGGTCAGCTTGTAGCTGAACTTGGTAGACGTCGAATTGTTGTAGGAGAAGAACGAATTACCTCCGGCCTCGCCGTGTACCTCGAAATTCTTGCCGACACAGAGCGAGTAAGCCAGCGACTCATCAGCCGGTTTGACATAGAACGTTCCCGTCCAGTCGGAATAGATATCTCCGGAGTCAACGTTCGAAGAGGAACGCAACACCGAAACCGAATACGTACCGTTTCCATAGTTGAACACCTCGGTCGAGCCGCTCTGGAGATTCACCTTATTTGCCGAACCGTAAGAGCCGTATACCAGCACCTTGAAATCGGTCGGCTCAACCGTCCACGTCGACGACGGCGAAGTTTCGGCCAACGGAACATCATCGGTTTTGATCGTCAATGCTCCCTCCAGATAATAGCCATCAAGCATCTGCACATCATTGGCGAAGGTCAGTTTGAAATCACCCTTGGTGAGCGCCTCGATCTTGGTACTCGAGCCGAAAAGACGCGCCTGAACATTGACCCCGTTTGCAACAACCTGATCGAGTTTCAGATCCTCGATATTCGCATCGGGATGCTGTTTCAGAGCCTCCGCCAAGAGCATACCAAAACGCATGGCCATATTGGCCGGCTGCATGGCTATTGCATTCTGCATCGTCGCCGACTGGTAGATTTGCATTCCGGGCAAGACCGGCTTCATCTCTTTGTAGGTAGAGTCTTCCTTCACGCACCCGGTCAGCACGACGGCTGCAAGTGTCACCAAAGCTAAAATATTCTTCATCTGTTTTTATTTATTTTCAATTAAATGCTCCGGGCAGCGAAATACTGCGTCGGATAACGAAAAAACGAGCTACTGGATCTTCTCCCAATAGACCGATTTGCTGAATCCGAAGAGTGAACCCTTGACACGCAGCTTCTTATCGCCCTCGAACGACACTTCGACTTTGTAGGTTTTTCCTTTGGTCGGATCGTAAACGCGGCCGTTGTTCCACACGTTTTTCTTGGCATCGTAGTTCACGCCGTTGATCAGCACCACCCGGTCGGCACGCAACTTGCGCTTCGACTCTTCGGGATTTTTGGCATCCAACTTCGGTGTGCCGTCGGCGTTATTGGGCTGCTTGAGCCAGATGATCTGCCCCCGGTAAGAACCGTCAGGACGCTTTGTGAACTCCACTTTCGACTCCTTGCCCTCCTCGACGGCTTTATATATGCCGAGAATCTTATCTGCCGACTGTGCCGCAGCTCCCGCCACGGTCAGCATCGCCACCGCCAGAATCATTAATTTTTTGAACATGCGCTCTCTTTTTTCTGATTTATCGGCTCAAAGGTACAAAATATTCATTTTTTTTACTACTTTAGCCCAATAAAGTCTGATTTCTAACGATGAAAATGCAAATTTTGATTCTTATGTCACTCCTTTTGCACTTCGGATGTGACGGCCAAACGGCGGCCAACTACCCCACCGATACGCTCACTCTGCGCGACGGATCGACGATTTCGATCCGCTTCTTCAAACATGCGTCGCTGGCAATCGGTCTGAACGATCGCTGGATCTATGTCGATCCGGTCGACTCGTATGCCGACTACGCCGCGCTGCCCAAGGCCGATGTGCTGCTCATCACCCACTCCCACTACGACCATCTCGACTCGCTTGCCATAAAGAAGTTGCAGACCGAGCAGACCGTCATACTCTGCGACCACACCTCGGCCGAAATGCTCGGCGGTGCGTGCCAGACGATGCGGCCCGGAGATGTCGCTACGCCCCGTCCCTACCTGCATGTCGAAGCGGTTGCCGCCTACAACACCACCGAAGGACACCTCCAATTTCATCCGCGCGAACGCGAAGATTGCGGCTATGTGCTGACCCTCGGCGACACACGCATCTACATCGCAGGAGATAGCGAACCGACACCCGAGATGAAAGCCCTGCGCAAAATAGACATTGCGTTCCTGCCTGTCAACCAGCCCTATACGATGACCGTCGACGAGGCTGTCGAAGCCGTCGAAGCACTGCGTCCGACGATCTTCTACCCCTACCACTACGGCGAGGTGGACGAAAAGACCGACCTTGACGCACTCGAGCGTCGGCTCGCCGGAGTCACCGAGCTACGCATCCGTCCCATGGAATAGGGGATCAAGCAGCAAATATTTTGGGGGGGGGTGACCTTCGCGTGGTGGAGGTTTTTCGACTTATAGCGCAAGCCGAAAACAACTCGCCAAGAAATTCTCAACCAATCTCCCGACCGAAAAACGCAAGGGGCGTTCACCGAATGGTGAGCGCCCCTTGTCCGGTAGAACCCCAAAAACTATTTTTTCTCCGGTTTTTCACATTTCTTGTCGCACGAGCCGTCGCACTTCTTGCCTTGCTCGTGGTTGCCGCACGTGCCGTCGCACTTCTTGCCCTGCTCGTGGTTACCACAGCACGCGTTGCCGCACGCCTTCTTCTCGCCCGACTTGCAGCAAGCCTTGCCGGCATCTTTGACCTGTGCCTTCACCTTGAGCGAAGCAAGTCCCTTGATGATCGCATCGTCACTGCTCTTCTGGGCATCGTAGACCACCGTCACCTCTTTTTTGTCCACGTCTACCTTGACGTCCTTCACCCCTTTGCCCAACGCCGGAACATTGTCCATGATCTTCTTGGCGCAATGCGCACATTCGATATCGGTAGCAAAGACCGTCGTAACCGTTTTTTTCGTTTTTTGCTGTGCTTCAGCCGAGGCATTCAGCAGGCCCGCACCCAACATCAGGGAGAGGCAAATTACAAGAATTCGTTTCATTTTTTTATTTGTTTTGATTGGTTAATACAAGTTAAAGCGTAATCCGGCATAGAATTTCCGCCCCATGAGCGGCCCCCAGACATTCATCGAATTGAATTCGGCCGAATAGGGATCCGAAGCTCCGAGAATCGGGTTGTGCTGGCGGTAATTGCCGATATTCTCGCATCCGACGTAAAGATCGAACTTGCCCACCTTGCGGCTCACCTGCGCAAAGAAGATCGGATACTTGGGCGAAAAATCCGAGTCGTTCAGATCGCCCGTCTGGGTCGGCAGGCGGCTCGGCCCGTTGAGCTGGGCAGTCACATCGAACACCCAACGGCGAAACTTGGTGGCATATTGGAGGTTGAGCAGCGTTTTGTAGCGGCTCACCAACGGCCGCTCGACACGTGCCGTCGTGCCGTCCGCACGGTTGATCGTCATGTCGCTGTTCGTGTAACGGAATGTCGCAAAGACATCGAACCGCTCGACGGGAGTCCACGAAAAATCCAGCTGATAGGTATCGGTAAACGACCGTCCGTCGGTGTTGTAGACCACAATGCGGTCGGCATACATCTCCTGATCGACCACCACCGCGTTGTAGAACTGCGTGCGGAAATAGTCGAAACTCAACGTCGCATTCTGACTGCCCGCCAGCGAAAAGCTCTGCGTCAGGCTTCCGCCCACGGTGAGAGCCTGTTCCATACGGTCGAAGCCGGAGAAATCGGCAGGCAGCTCAAGACTTCGTCCTGTCGCCAGCATTCCGATGTTGTCGGTGATCAGGTTGGTCGAACGGTATCCCAATCCGGCCGAAGCCCGCAGGGTTGTCGAAGGGGTGATATTCCACTTCAAGTGGCCGCGCGGAGTGACAAAAAAGCGGTCGTAGTAGGCGTTGTAGTCGCCACGAAGTCCTGCCACGATCGAGAATTTATCTTTTATATTATAGGTATACTCGGCGTATGCCCCGGCCTCGCGCTCCGTGCGGTCGAGACGGTAGTTCTTTTCGGGAGAGGCAACGATCCACGGCGTCGGGTTGTTCAACCGCTCGCGATAGTCGTTCATATACCCCTGCAACCCCACGATCAGCGAAGAGCGATAGGTGAAGTAGTGGTTGTACATCAGGTTGGCCGAAAGCCGGTTCTCGCGCCCCGAATAGTCGTTCAACCCAAAATAAGCCTGCTCGTTGAAGTGGTCGAAATCGGCCACAAAGGCGATGTTCGACCGCAGCTCGTCCTGCTCGTCGCGATCGTAGACCGATGCGCCGACCGGAATGCCGATCTTGAAATAGCCGTTGGCATTGCGGTTGCCGATATGCGATCCGTAGAGCGACATTTTATCGCCTTTTTGATCCCAGTGTTGCTCCATTTCATCGCGCATGGCACGGGTATTTTCGAATCCGTATTTACCGCCCAACCGATTCTCGTTCACAAACTTCCAGCCCCAGCGCACCTGCACGCCATTATCGGCCGCATAGAGCCATTTGTTGGCCAGATTGATCTGGTTGGCTTTGGGCAGATCGCGAAATCCGTCGTCGTTGTGATCCATCGTGCGTGCATCGTTGTCCAACGACCCGTGCAGCAGGATGATGCTCGACAACTTCTTGTTCTTCGACACGGGAAATGCCGAGGTGATATTGGCCTCGGAGCGCAACTCGTCATCGAGGTAGAGGTTGACGAAAAGCCGCTCCTCATCGGTCGGTTTGCGGTGTTCGAGGTTGATCTGGCCGGTGATCGCCTCGTGTCCGGCCGTCACCGAGGAGACCCCCTTCGACACTTGGATCGAGTTGAGCCACATGCCGGGCGTATAACTCAAGCCGTAGGGAGCACTCAAGCCCCCCATGATCGGGCGGTTCTCGTCGAGGATCTGTGTATACGTACCGGCCAGACCGAGCATCTTGATCTGCCGTGCTCCCGAGATAGCATCGCTGTACCCGACGGTCACCGAAGCCGAATTTTCAAACGATTCGGCCAAATTGCAGCAGGCCATTTTGCACAACCCGGCAAACGAGATCATCTCGTTCTTGACCAATCCGTCGCGCTTGACGAAATTACCGCTTACGCCGCCTTCGATCACCACGTCGTCGAGTGCGACACCTTCCGATTGGAGGGTGAAATCCAGCCGATTGGCATCGTTCACAACACGCATGGTATCATTCACATAGCCTAAATAGGAAGCCACGACCCAATCGTAGCCCTTGACGCGGTGGAGCGAAAACGCGCCCTGCGCATCGCTGCTCGTGCCGATGGTTGTCCCCGCCCAATAGACCGAAGCCCCGGGGAGCGGTTGATTTTCCGCATCACGCACCACCCCTCGAAGATCCTGTGCGCGCAGCGTTCCGCATAGAAATGATGCGGACAAAGAGAGAAATATAACTTTTTGAAATGTCATTTATTTTCCGTATTTGGTAAAAAACTGAATACAAACCGTCGCTTTCGGACGGTTGTCGCAAGAGTTTTAAGCCAATACGGGAGGGGCACGCAGACCCACACAGCGCGCAAAACCCTCCTCGGAGAGCGGTACACGCCGTTCGTAGACGATAATTCGGGATTCGTTCCGACTGACAGTCGGCAGATCTTCGGCCGCCAATGCAGCCGGCAGATCGGTCACAACAGCACGAAAGAGCTTGATGTGATCGGCAAATGAAGCCGTATAGAGATCGACCTCGGTTGAGTGGTTGTTCGAGCAGCAAGGCGCACGCATCGAGGTCTTTGCCGTCGAAAGGTCGTCGCTATGCGCCTCGGCGCAATGGGAGCAACAGACATGTGCCGTGCGCGCACGCATCGCCACACACCGACACGACAGCGAAGCCACAGCCACTCCGGCCGTCGCAAAGAGATAGACGGCCAGCAGCAACAACGATATGTAACGCTTCCACTTCATTTTTTCATTTGGGTCTTCACCCGATCCGTAGCCGCTCGAGTTCAATTCACAGCCACTCAATTTCTATCCGCAGCTGCCCGAGTTCAATTCGTAACAACCGGCCGGATAAATTTTCGGCCACCCGGGTTCAATTTGCAGCGACCCGATCCATAGCCACCCGATCCTGATATAGATAGGAACGCAGGGGTATGGGGCAAAAGTATAAAAAAAACAGTAAAACGCCTAATTTTTTCTATCTTTGTGTAATGGAAACGAACGCAGAGAAGATTTTCGAGGTACTGAAACGCTATTGGGGCTTCGACGAATTTCGTCCCATGCAGGAGCAGATCATCCGCTCGGTGCTGGACGGACGCGACACCCTTGCGCTCATGCCCACGGGCGGCGGTAAGTCGCTGACCTACCAGCTGCCAACGCTCGTCCGCCCCGGATTGTGCATCGTCATCACGCCGCTCATCGCCTTGATGAAAGATCAGGTCGACCGGCTGCGTGCACGGCAGATCTCGGCCGTCGCAATCCATTCCGGACTCTCGCCGCGCCAGATCGACATTGCGCTGGACAACTGCGTCTACGGCGACGTGAAATTCCTCTATGTAGCTCCCGAACGACTTGTCACCGAAGCGTTTCGGCTGCGTGTCGTCCGCATGAACGTCACCCTGATCGCCGTCGACGAGGCGCATTGCATCTCGCAATGGGGCTACGACTTCCGCCCTTCGTATCTGCGCATCGCCGAACTGCGCGAGAAACTCCCCGGAGTTCCCGTTTTGGCCTTGACGGCCTCGGCGACGAAGCTGGTCGGCGAGGACATCATGCACCACCTCAAATTCGCCGAACCCCACTTGTTGCGCAGCAGCTTCGCCCGCCCCAACCTCTCGTACAGCGTCCGCCATACCGACGACAAAAACGGCCAACTCATGCGCCTTGTACGCAACGTAAACGGCTCGGGCATCGTCTATGTCCGCACACGCGAAGGCACGGAGCAGCTGGCCGACATGCTGCGGCAGGAGGGGCAAACGGCTGCGGCCTATCACGGTGGGCTGGGGTATGCCGAACGCACGCTGCGGCAGGAGGAGTGGCTTTCGGGCAAAGTACGCATCATGGTGGCCACCAATGCCTTCGGAATGGGAATCGACAAACCCGACGTGCGTTTTGTCGTCCACTACGCCCTCTGCGACTCGCTGGAGAGCTACTATCAGGAGGCCGGGCGTGCCGGACGCGACGGGCTGCGCGCCTATGCCCTGCTGCTGATCGCCCCCGACGACGGAGATCGCATCGCTCGCCGCTTCGAGCAGGAATTCCCGCCGTTGGACAAGATCAAAGAGATCTACGAGCAGGTCTGCTCCTACCTCCAGATCGGCATCGGCGACGGTGCGCTGGCCTCGTTTCTGTTCAACATCCACGACTTCTGCGCACAGCAGCACCTCTATTCCGGCACGGTAAGCAGTGCCCTGAAGTTGTTGCAGCAGAACGGCTACATGACCCTCACCGACGCACAGGAGAATCCGGCGCGCGTGTTGTTCACCGTCAGCCGCGACGACCTCTACAAATTGCGCGTGCGACGCGAGGAGCTGGATCATTTCATCCGCACACTCCTGCGCCTATACAACGGAATTTTCACCGAATTTCGCCCCATCGACGAATGCGAGCTGGCCACATGGAGCGGCTACACCGTCCAGCGCGTCAAGGAGTTGCTCAAGCAACTTTGGCAGCTGCGCGTCATCCGCTACATCCCCTCGAATCGCTCGCCGATTCTCTTCATGAACGAGGAGCGACTCCCGCGCGCCGACCTCTACATCGCCCCTGAAACCTACCAGCGGCGACAGCAGCTCATGCGCGAGCGATTCGAACACATGCTCGCCTATGCGGCCAACGACACACGGTGTCGCAGCACCGAGCTGGAGTGTTACTTCGGCGAGGAGCACCCCACACCGTGCGGGATTTGCGACCTCTGCTTGGAGAAAAAACGCGCCGGGAAACAGTCGCCGGAAGCCGACAACACCCTGCGCGAGGCGATTCTCACCCGACTAACGGCCTCACCGACCGACCCGCGCGCACTCGCCGAGGAGCTGGGATGCGCGCCCGAACGGTTAGCCGAAACGATCCGCCGACTCCTCGAGGAGGGACGGATCGAGATGCGCGACGAGAAGATCGGACTGCGATAAAGACTTTTTTTCGCAAGTTGCCTTTCGCCTTTCGGCTTATTTTCCTACCTTTGTAAGAACATTTACACTCAATGAGCACCGAAAACCATTTCATAGATAAAATCAGCAACGAGCAGACGGCACTTCTTCCGGCAATCGAATTCCGGGGGCCGATACGCATCATCGAACAGGAACGCGACATTGCCGAGGCGTGCAAGTACCTTTCGCAGCAGCCGGTAATCGGATTCGACACCGAGACACGACCTTCGTTTCGCGTCGGCGTGACCTACCGCGTATCGCTGCTACAACTCTCGTCACCGGAGGTGTGCTACCTCTTCCGGCTCAACAAAATTCCGCTGGACAAGGCGATCATTCAGCTCTTGGAGTCGAAGCAGGTGCTGAAGATCGGCGCCGACGTAGCGGGCGACCTGCGCTCGCTGCGCCAGATTCGTCACTTTCGCGACGGCGGATTCATCGACTTGCAAACCATTGCTCCACAATGGGGTATCGAGGAGAAGAGCTTGCGTAAGCTCTCGGCGATTGTTCTGGGACAACGCGTCTCGAAAGCCCAACGCCTGAGCAACTGGGAGGCCGCCTCGCTCACCGACAAGCAGCAAACTTATGCCGCCACCGATGCTTGGGTCTGCACCCGCATCTACCGCACATTACTCCATACACCGAAAAAACCGATTCGCAAATGAACCCGCAAATCTACTTGCGTCGTGGCAAAGAGGAGTCTCTTCTGCGCCGCCACCCTTGGATCTTCTCCGGAGCTATCGACTACATAAAAGCCGAAGAGGAGTCCCAAATCGTCGAAGGCTCGCTGGTCGAGGTCTACACCCATTCGGGCGAATTCATCGCCCAAGGACACTATCAGATCGGCTCGATCACCGTGCGCGTCCTCTCGTTCGAACGCGAGACGATCGATCAGGCGTGGTGGAACAACCGCATCGCCGTGGCATACGACCTGCGTTGCGCTCTGGGGCTGGCCGGCAACAAGTCAACGACTTGCTACCGATTGATCCACGGCGAGGGCGACTCGTTGCCGGGATTGATTGTCGACCTCTACGGCACAACCGCCGTCGTGCAATGCCACTCGGTGGGCATGTACCTCGCGCGCATGGAGATTGCCGAAGCGATCCGCACGACCTACGGCGCACAGGTCACCGCCATATACGACAAATCGTCGCAGACCTTGCCGTTCAAAGCCGAATTGAATGCCGTCGACGGCTATCTGTGGGGCACATCGGCACACGAATCGCAGGTCGTTTTGGAGAACGGCGAGCAATTCTCGGTCAACTGGGAGAAGGGGCAAAAAACCGGATTCTTCCTCGACCAACGCGAAAACCGCGAACTGGTGAAGCGTTATTCAAAGGGCCGCACGGTACTCAATACATTCTGTTACACAGGCGGTTTCTCGGTCTACGCGCTCTCCGGAGGTGCGAAGGAGGTCTGCTCGGTCGACTCCTCGGAACGCGCCGTAGCATTGGCCGACGAGAACATCCGGCTCAACTTCGGAGCGGATGCCGCACACACGAGTCTGGCAACGGATGCCGTGGAGTACCTCAAGGACATCGGCAACAAATACGACCTGATTATCCTCGATCCACCGGCCTTTGCCAAGCACCACAAGGTGTTAGGAAATGCCATGCAGGGATACAAACGACTCAACGCCCGTGCGTTATCGCAAATCCGGCCGGGAGGTATTCTCTTCACCTTCTCCTGCTCGCAGGCCGTATCGAAAGAGCTGTTCCGCACTACGGTATTCTCGGCCGCAGCCATTGCCGGCCGCAAAGTCCGCATCCTCCACCAGCTAACCCAGCCGGCCGACCACCCGATCAACATCTACCACCCCGAGGGCGAATACCTCAAAGGGTTGGTGCTGTATGTAGAATAACACGACCTAAAACTACCTGCCCATGAAAACCTTACATTGGCTGCTCCCAATCGCGCTTTTAGCTGCGATTTCGGCCGGCGCACAGAGCCGCATCGAAGAGTTCCGCGTCAAAAGCGACATCCTCGACACAGAGAAAACCTGCTCGGTCTACCTGCCTGACGGCTACGACCAATCCACCGAGAGCTACCCGGTGCTCTATCTGCTCCACGGGGCAAGCGGCTGCCATACTAATTGGAAGGACAAAGGTTCGATCCGCCAGATCGCCGACGAGGCGGCCAGCGAAGGCAGTGCCTGCAAAATGATCATCGTCATGCCCGATGCGTCGGGATCGGGTGAGCGGAAGATCGGCCCGTACATGGGCTATTTCAACATGCCGGGCTGGCACTACGAAGATTTTTTCTTCGATGAATTCATGCCCGCCGTCGAAAGCCGCTACCGCATCCGCGGCGACAAGGCACACCGCGCAATCGCCGGGCTCTCGATGGGTGGCGGCGGAACAGCTGTATATGCACTCCACCACCCCGAGAAATTCGGCTCAGCCTGCCCCTTGAGCGGTCTGCTCGATACGCTGCGCGTACCACGCTCCTACCACCCGGCATTCACGCAATCGGTCGCCGACAACAGCGCGGTAAGGCTGATGCGCGACCTCGACTCAGCCGGCATTGCCGCACAGCGCACCGTGCGCTGGTGGATCGACTGCGGTGACGACGACTTCCTCTACGACTGCAACATCCGCATCTACGAGTTGATGCGCCAGCACAACATTCCGCTGCAATACCGCATGCGCGACGGCGGCCACACGTGGCGCTACTGGCGAACCGCCATGCCGGCAATCCTAACCTACATCTCGCAGGGATTCAGCGAATAAACCTCCTCGGGGCTTGTCGAGGGGGGGGGCCTCGAGCTATGTCGAGAGGTCGCAGAAGTTACACGGCGACAGGTCTTTCGACTTGCGCAGCAAGTCGGCAGTCCGCAGCTCCGCCCTGCGGAGGACTGCTATTTCGCGTTGCTCATTAGCCGTCTCCGCGAGCTGCTGACTGAAAAGGGCGGACAAAGGTAGTTTGCGACCTCTCGACATAGCTCGAGGATCGAGAACTACTTCGTCAGAATCTTGCAACCTCTCAACAAAATGGGCACAATACCAAATTCAAGCCCAACGCCCACAACACTAACCACAAACACCCGCAGCACAACACCCGCACTACAACGCCCGCAGCACAACGCCCGCAGCACAAACCACAAACCACAAAAAAGCCGGAACAACTTCCCTCAAAGGAAATTTGTTCCGGCTTTTTTCGTGAGGATCGACAAGCGATCCTACAAACGCCTACCGCTTGCGCGTATCGCGGGGAGCAGCCTCACCCTGCTGACGCATCAGCTCCTCGTAACGCTGCTGAAACCGCGACTTCTTGCCGTTCGACTTCTTCGCGGCATTGGCCTGCATGATCGCATGGATCTTCGAGTCATCGATCATTCGACGGATGATAAAGGTCTGGCCAATTGTAAAGAGGTTAGACAGAAGGTAATAGTAGCACAAACCGCTCGAATAACCATTGAACCAGAACAGCAACATCACCGGCATCATATAGACCATCATAAATTTCATGCCGGCCATTTGGGGCTGCGACGAAGCAGTCTGCTGGTAGTTATAGTAGGAGTAGATGAACGTCGAAACCGCCATAAGCAGAGCAAACAGCGAAACGTGGTCGCCATAGAACGGAATCGCGAAGGGCAGATTGACGATGCTGTCGTAGGACGAGAGGTCGCTGGCCCAGAGGAACGGCTGCTCGCGTAACTCGATCGAGGCGGGGAAGAAGCGGAACATCGCAATCAGAATCGGCATCTGGATCAGCATCGGAATACACCCACCCATGGGGTTGATACCTGCTTTCTTATAGAGTTCCATGGTCGCCTGCTGGCGTTTCATGGCGTCCTCCTTCTTCGGATATTTCTTGTTCAGCTCATCGACCTCGGGTTTGATCAGGCGCATCTTGGCCATGGAGACATAGCTCTTGTAGGTCAGCGGCGAGATGATCAGACGGATCAACAGAGCGAGGATAAAGATGATGATACCGAAGCTGCCGATGTAGTTGCGCAGGAAGTCAAAGACCGGAATCACGCACCAGCGGTTGATCCAGCCGAAAATTCCCCAACCCAGCGGAATCAGACGCTCGAGATTCAGCTCTGCGCCCTGCGAATCGGTCACCTTCTTGAGGATCGAATATTGATTCGGGCCAAAATAGAACGCAAAGTCATAACCCTCCGTCTGCGACGAATAGGGCACAGTCATCTGCACTGCAAAGCTCTTCAGAAGCTGCGATTCGGGCGTTGCCGTGGTAAACGACATGTTTGCCGAAGCGACATTTTCGGGGGCGATGAAGACCGACGAGAAGTACTGCTGCTTGAAAGCCACCCAATTCACCTGCGTCTTGACCTCCTTCGATTTCGCCTCGGTGCTCATGCCCAGCTCCTCGATCGAGGTCTCCCCCGGAATGCGGTAGCAGAGCGTTGTATACATGTTTTCGTTCTGAAAACCGCGTTCGTTCTGATACGAGGTGTTCGACCAGTCGATGCCCAGCAGCGTTTGGTTCGCCATGACCGACGACATGCCGACCAGACGCACGTCGAAGTCGACCAGATAGTCGCGCGCACGCGCCTGCGTGTTATAGACATGGTAGTTGTACTCCAGATAAGCCCCCTCGGCAACCGGCAGGCGCATCGTAACGACCTGTGCACTATCGGTTTTTGCCACCGGCTGGGCTTCGAAAACATAGTCCGCCGTATTTACCGGAACGTTGTTCAGCCCGTTTTTCACCGCAAAGGCAAGGTTGAAACGCGACGTTGCGGGATCCATAAGCTCGATCAGTTGATTTCGCTCGTTCCGCGGAGCATACTTCGTAAAGTCTTTCAGCGTAACACCCAGCACCTGACCGCCGCGCGTCGAAAAGAGCACGCTCATCACCTCGTTCTCCACCGTGAAGGTCGTCTGCTCGGCTTCGCGGGCTGCCGCCAGCTTCTCACCCAATACAGCCACCTGACGCTCACGCGCCACAGCGGTCAACGAATCGGCTGCCGCAGCCTGATCCAGTGCAACGACTCCCGTCGTATCGATCAACGGCTGTGCAGGTTGCGTGGCCAAAGCCACCGAATCCTGATAAGCCTGCCATGCGGCCTTTTCCTCTTGATATCTCTTCTGTTCGCGGCTGTTGAAGAAGGCGAATATTATGAAAATAACCGCAACGACTGCAATGCCGATAATTGATTTCTTATCCATTCAAATTTAATTCTTTAACACGAGCCGACACCTCTCGCGAACCCCTCCGACCACCTGTCGAGAGGACTTGGCAAGGCGTGTGCCGCTCCTTGAGGGTAATTACTTCTTTTCGTCGGAATAGTTGAGCGCAGCTTTCACAAAGGCAACGAACAACGGCGACGGAGCGAGTACGGTACTTTTATATTCGGGATGGTACTGCGTTCCGACAAACCAAGGGTGGTTTTCGATCTCAACGACCTCCACCAGACCCGTTTCGGGATTCACACCCACCGCCTTCATGCCGGCAGCTTCGAACCGCTCGAGGTAGTCGTTATTGAACTCATAGCGGTGACGATGACGCTCCGAGATCTCGAGTTTATGATAAGCCGCAGCCACCTTCGAGCCTTTTTTGAGCGAGCAGGGATAAGCTCCCAGACGCATCGTGCCGCCCTTGGCCGTCACGCCCTTCTGCTCCTCCATGAGGTCAATCACCGGATTGGGTGTCGTATCCATCTCACTCGAATTGGCATCGGCGAGTCCCAGCACATTGCGGGCAAACTCGATCACGGCGCACTGCATACCCAAGCAGATTCCCAAGAACGGGATCTTGCTCTCGCGGGCAAAACGCACTGCCTCGATCTTGCCTTCGATACCGCGGTTGCCGAATCCGGGGGCAACCAAGATACCGGCCATTTTACCCAACAGCCCTTCGACCGTTTCGCGCGTCACCTTCTCCGAATTGACATAACGCAATTTGACCTTGCAGTCGTTGACCGCTCCGGCATGGATAAACGACTCACAGATTGATTTGTAGGCATCGGGAAGCTCGGTGTATTTGCCGACCAGCGCAATCTCGATGGTCTTGGCCGGATGTTTCACCTTCTCAACAAAGGCACTCCACGCCGCCATATCGGGTTCTTTCTCCGAAGGCAAAGCCAGTTTGTCGAGCACCACCTCATCGAGATGCTGTTCGTGCATCTTCAGCGGCACTTCGTAGATCGTCGGCACGTCGATCGAGGCCATCACGGCACTCGCATCGACATTGCAGAACTGCGCCACCTTGCGCTTGATCTGGAGTGAGAGCGGATGTTCGGCACGAAGCACCAGAATATCGGGCTGCAACCCATTCTCCAACAAGGCTTTGACCGAGTGCTGTGTAGGCTTGGTTTTCAACTCGCCTGAAGCAGCCATATACGGAATCAGCGTCAGATGCACAAGTGCCGTATTCTTGTATCCCAACGAATAACGCAACTGGCGCACCGACTCGATGAAGGGCTGCGACTCAATGTCGCCGACCGTACCTCCGATCTCGGTGATGATTACGTCAAACTCTTTGCGTTGTGCCAGCAGTTGGATGCGGCGTTTGATCTCGTCGGTGATGTGGGGAATGACCTGCACGGTCTTACCCAGATACTCGCCTTTGCGCTCCTTCTCGATGACACTTTTATAGATCCTGCCCGTCGTAACATTGTTTGCTTTCGAGGTAGGCTGATTCGTAAAACGCTCATAGTGACCCAGATCGAGGTCTGTTTCTGCCCCGTCTTCGGTCACATAGCATTCGCCGTGCTCGTAGGGATTGAGTGTTCCGGGATCGACATTGATGTAGGGATCGAGTTTTTGAATGGTCACCGAATAGCCACGCGCCTGCAACAGTCGGGCAATTGATGCCGAAATAATCCCCTTGCCGAGTGACGAAGCCACACCGCCGGTTACAAAAATGTACTTGGGTTTGGAAAGTTTCATTACTAATTTTACTATTTATTTTCGTTTTTATCTGTCTGATTATCATTTTGTTTATCGATCAGCTTCACCTTCTCGATCGTGGCTGCCATCTCCTCGCGGGCACGCTCAATCTTGGCACGCACATCGGCAATCAGCCCCTCGGCATTCTTCGAATGGGCAAAGAAACCGATGTTGTTTTCCAGCAAACCGATCTCCTGCTCGAGCTGACGCACCTTATTATAAAGGTGCTCGCGCTCCGAACGCAGGCGTTTGTCGCCCGAAGCCTTGAAGGTCGTAACTTTTTCGCGGAAGCGGCCCATCGAGCGATCACGCTCCGTACCGCGCAGCGTCGTAAAGAGCTCGTCCACCGCAGCCTTATAGCGTTTCTGAATCGTATCTTTCTGTTTCAGAGGAACAAATCCGATCTCGCCCCAGCGACGCTGGAACTCCTTGATCACCTCGTATCCTCCGGCCTTGACGTCTGCTGCTGCCATCTCAGCCAGCATCGCCAGTTTTTTCTGTAAGTTCTCTTCGTGCTCGCCGTCTACGCTGGCAAAATGGCTGCCCTTGCGTTCGAAGAATTTGTCGCAAGCCGTCCGGAAACGTTTCCAAATCGCATCGGAATGGCGGCGCGACACAGCACCGATCTGCTTCCAACGTGCCTGCAAAGCGATCAGCTCCTCGGTGGCTTTCTTCCACTCCTCGCTGTTGGACAGAGCCTCGGCGGCCTCACACAACTCATTCTTCAACTGGAAGTTGTGCTCCATTTCGGCCTTCATGCTGGTATAAAAGCGGCGTTTGGTCTCGAAGAATTTATCACACGCCATGCGGAAACGCTCGTAGATCTTATTGTTATCCTTTTTAGGGGCAAAGCCGATCGTTTTCCACGTCTTCTGGATCTCCAGCAGCCGGTCACTGGCCTTGTTCCACTCCTTGCGGGTGGTCATAGGCTGCGAGGAGAGCTCCTCGGTCGCCGCGCAAAGCTCGGCTTTTAGCTCCAAATTCTTGACCTGATCGGCCTTCAGGGTCTCGAAATACTCCTGATGTTGCTTGTTGATGCGGCTCGAAGCGGCCTTGAACCGCTCCCAGAGCACCTCTTTATATTCGTTCGACACCGGGCCGATCTCGCGCCATTGGTCGTGCAGTTTCTGCAACTTGTGGAACGCCTCGACAACCGAAGGTTCTACCACCAACGCTTCGGCCTGCTCACAGAGTTCGAGTTTCTGCTCGTAATTCTTTTTCAGGTCGAGATCCCGCAGTTCTTTGTTGATCTTGATGAAGTTATAGAAGTTCTCAACATGCAGGTTATAGGTCTCCCAAATATCCTTGACATTGGCCTGCGGCACGATGCCCGTCTCCTTCCAACGTTGTTGCAGGTCGCGGAATCGAGCGAAAGTGTGGTTGAGCGTTTCGTCCGAGTTGACCAGCTCCTTCAGCTCTTCGATGAGTGCCTGCTTTACCTTCAGGTTGGCCTCTTTTTCGATCTCCAAGTTAGCCACAAACTCATCGCGACGGCGGCGATACTCCTTGAACAGCTCCTTGAGTTGTACCTCAGCACTATCGAGAGCCGGCGAGAACTCCTCCTCGACGCCCCCCTCTTCGATAAATTTCCGACGCAATGCCTCGATTTCGGTACGACGAATGCGGTAGAAAGCTATTTTGATCGTCTCGGCATCACGGCGCAGCGACTGTACAGGCTGCTCGGCAAGCATCGCGGCAAACAGTGCCACCAGCTCCTCTTTGCTCTTTCCGGCAAATTTCGACTCCTCGACCGGCGCAGTCTGCTCGCGAGCGGACTCCTCCTCGGCCGTTTCATCATCCAGCTCCAATCCGGCGTGCTGTGCCGCCAGCGCAGCATCCTCCTCCGCAAAATCGACCTGCTCGGCTTCGGGGGCAGCAGCCTCCTCGGCATCCGGCTCGGTTTCAACGGCTTTCGCAGCCGATTTGATGCGGGCACGCTTCGCGCGCGGCTCACCCGGAGCCGCAGCAGCTTCTTCGCTCGCAGCAGCTTCGGCCACAGCAGCCACCTCGGCCGCAAGGACTCCAGCCGCAGCAGCCACTTCGGCCGCAACGATTTCAGCCACAGGCGCAGCTTGGGCAGCGACCTCGGTCACAGCAGGTTGTGCAGCAACCTCATCGGTCGCAGGGGTTTGGGAGACAACCTCGGTTGCCGCAAGGGTTTGCGCATCTTCAGCCGCAGGGCTGACTTGCTCATCAAGAGCAGGAAGTGTCGGTTTTTCAGTAGCCATGTCAGTAGACGTTTTTCATTCACATATATACGTGAGTATATAAATTTCGCAAATATAACCATTTTACCCAGAATTGAAAAGAGTTTCTCCGGAATTTTTCAATGCGGATCAAACAAACAGACGCACGGAAATTCCGCACGTCTGTTTTATCTGCCGACTCACGCATCGGGAGCGTCGAGCTTTTCGCCGCTCGTCCTCGGGGTCGTTATTTGCGGCGGCTCTTCGCTGCCACGCGCTTGGGGGCTGCCGCACGACCGGTACGTACCGGAGCGGCACTCTTGCGCACCGAACGGGTCGTCTTTTTCGGACGATCGTCCTGCATCTCATCGTAACGTTTGAAGGCATCCCAGTCGAAACCGCCGGTGCTCTTCTCTACAAAATCGGGGGTCTCCTCCTTCGGAGTCCGATCGGCCGGACGCGGAGCATCCGAAGCACTTCGCTTCGGGCGACGCTCACGATCCTCGTATTTGGCACGCGGTGCGCGGTCGAAACGATCCGAACGATCACCTCTCGGCGCACGGTCACCCCGCGGAGCACGCTCCGAACGCTCGGACTTCTCGCCGTCGGGTTTGGCGATGCGGGCAATACGACGACCGTCACCCGTACCGTTGATCCGGCGCACGATCACTTCGGCATCGGCAAACGGCACGCTCACAAACGAATAGTCGTCGAAGATACGCACATCATCAATGTTTTTATCGCGCAAGTCGCATTTGCGCTTGAGCATATCGACCATTTTGCGCGCCGTATATCCGTCGCGACCGCCAATAGCCAAGAACAGACGTGCCTTACCCTTGCGATCCACCGAGAACGAGCGGATTTCGGGGTAGTTGGTCTGGTCGAGTTCGCTCTGGAAGGCGAGGCGCAGCAAGGCGGTCAACGCCACCTCGGGCGTATAATTGCCCAGCAGCTCGGCCGCCATCTCGTTGTATACGCCGAAGTCGCCTCCGCCGTCGATAATTTCCTGCAAATCGGCCTTGATTTTCGCCCGCTTCATCGCCACGATATCCTGCGGCGAGGGGAGCTCCTCCTTCTTGACTTCCACGCGAATATCGCGCATCATGCCGTTGAAGCGGCGGAACTCGGAGCTGGAGATAAAGGTGATTGCCGTGCCTTGGTTTCCGGCACGCCCTGTTCGGCCAATTCGGTGGACATAGCTTTCCGAATCCTGCGGCAGGGCATAGTTGATTACGTGTGAAAGGTTGCTCACGTCGATTCCTCGCGCCGCCACATCGGTGGCCACCAGAATGTTGACCGTTTTGTCGCGGAATTTGCGCAAGATCTTCTCACGCATGGCCTGCGACACGTCGCCGTGGAGTCCTTCGGCGGCATAACCGCGTTCGAGCAGGCGCGCCGTCACCTCGTCGGCACTGACCTTCGTGCGGCAAAAGACAATGCCGTAGAAGTCCGTTTCGACGTCGATGATGCGGGTCAGCGCATCGAATTTGTCCGACTCGCGAACTTCGAAATAGATCTGATCGGTCAGGTCGGCCGTCAGCTGCTTCGACTCTACACGCAGAATCTCGGTATCACGCATGTGGGTCTCGCCCAACTTGATGATACGCTGGGGCATGGTGGCCGAGAAGAGCATCACACGGCGATCTTCGCCCGTATGGCTCATGATCTCCTCAACGTCTTCAACGAAGCCCATGTTGAGCATCTCGTCGGCCTCGTCGAGCACCAAGAAGCGGACTTTGTCCAGCTTGAGCGTACCGCGGCGGATGTGATCGAGCAAGCGGCCAGGCGTACCGACCACGATATCCACGCCGCGCGAAAGGCGACGCAGCTGCTCGCTCATCGCTGCACCGCCATAAATAGCGGTGATCGAGAGCCGTCGCTCGTGGTTGAATGAGAGCAGCTCCTCGGCTGCCTGCAACGCAAGTTCGCGCGTCGGGACCAGAATAATCGCCTTCACGCCCTCTTTCGAGGCGTCGATCTGCTGCAAAATCGGAAGTCCGAAAGCCGCCGTTTTACCCGTACCAGTCTGCGACTGGGCAATGATATCGTGTTCACCTGCTAACAGGAGGGGGATCGTAAGTTTCTGAATGGAGGTTGGGGTTTCAAAACCCTTGTCGTGGATTGCCTTGAGCATCTGCTCCGAAAGGCCTAATGTGCTGAAATCAGCTTCGTTTATCATGTGTCAAAAATTATGGAGCAAAGGTACGACAAATTATCGGTATTCTAATAAACTCAGCCCGTTATCTTCAAAAAAACAACAAATTAAGCTAAATCCCCGCCCTAACCCACGATCCGCCACACTATTTTCGAGCTGCGACAGCGAATTTTGAATTACGCAATTCTTTTACTATCTTCGCATTCGATTCCGGCAGTCACTCCGGCCGTCGGAGAACCTGTTACAGCATGAGCCACCGCATTTTGCTGGTGGACGACGAGGAGGATATCCTCGAATTCGTCCGCTACAACCTTCTCAAAGAGGGTTACGAAGTATTCACAGCTACCAACGGCGCCGAAGCACTCACCCTCGCCGCACAATGTCATCCGCACCTGATTCTGCTGGATCGCATGATGCCCGTCATGGACGGTGCGCAAACCTGCCGCGCAATTCGGAAAGATCCGATGCTACGCGACACGATGGTTGTCTTCCTCTCGGCATTGGGCGAAGAGGAACAGCAGCTTACGGGATTCGGGGTCGGCGCAGACGACTACATCACCAAGCCCATCAAGCTCAAATTGCTGGTCAGCCGCGTACAGGCCATTCTCAAACGTATTGATTCCGAGGAGGACGCCGATGCAAGACCTCCGGCGGCCTCGTCGATCACGATCGACCGTAACAGCTACTCGGTTTGCTGCGACGGGCACGAAATCACCCTGCCGCGCAAGGAGTTCGCGCTACTCGACCTACTCTACTCTTCGGCGGGAAAGTTGATTCCGCGCGAGGAGATCTACACGCGCATCTGGGGCAGCGAGGTCATCGTCGGCGACCGCACAATTGACGTACACATCCGCAAGCTCCGCCAAAAAATCGGCGAAAGGCACATCGTCACGGTCAAGGGCGTAGGCTATAAATATGAGCCATAGGGCCGGTGTGACAGCAATAAAGCCATATTAAACAAATAATCCTCGAAAATAGACCGAATTTATAACAGTTCGTAACTATTTTTTATGTAGATTTGCATAACATTAGAGAGAAACCTCGTTTCAACTTATGATTCGTGAAATTTTAGCCGTCGGATGCGGCGGCGCAGTCGGAAGCATTGCCCGCTACCTCGTGAGCAGTCTCCTGCTTTCGGGGCAGACCTTCTGCGGGTTTCCGGCGGGAACATTCACGGTCAACGTCGCAGGATCGTTGCTGATCGGATTGCTGATCAGCTGGATTGATTCGGCAACGGCCACTTGGCTGCTCGTAATCGGATTCTGCGGCGGGTTCACGACATTCTCGACCTTTTCGGCCGATGTAGTACGGCTGCTCAAGGCCGGCCAATACGCTCCGGCAACCGGATACATCCTCCTGAGCGTCGGGATCTGCATCGCATGCGCAGCGGCAGGCATGTGGATCGGAAGCCAGCTAAAGAGTTGACCACGCAAGGAAGAGGGGGCAGCGGAAGTCGACGAGGAGGCGACAAAGAGAACGAATGAAAATAAAAAACTTAAATAAGATATTATGGTAATTTTGGTATTAAACTGCGGTTCATCGTCGATCAAGTATCAGGTCATCGACATGGAAGAGAACTCGAACGCACTGCTGGCGAAGGGATTGGTTGAACGCATCGGCCTTGCCGAGGGCGATTTAACCCACAAACCCGTCGGCCGAACTCCATTTGAACTCCACCAACCGATTCCCGACCACACGACCGGTATCGAATTGGTTCTCCAAGCATTGACCGACCCCGAGCACGGCGTGATCCGGAGTCTCGACGAAGTGAAAGCCGTCGGCCACCGCGTAGCACACGGCGGTGAGTTTTTCCCGGCGAGCTGCCTTGTCGACGAGGATGCCAAAGCCAAGATCCGTTCGTTGTTCGAGATCGCACCGCTGCATAACCCGGCCAATCTGGAGGGTGTATTGGCTATCGAAAAGGTGCTTCCGGGCGTGAAACAGGTCACCGTCTTCGACACCTCGTTCCACCAGACCATTCCGGCCGTAAACTACATGTATGCCCTGCCCCACGCCTACTACGAAAAATATCGCGTGCGCAAATACGGATTTCACGGCACAAGCCACAAATACGTAGCCCGCATCGGCGCAAAACTGGCCGGGCTGGAGCTGAATAACTCGAAGATCATCACCTGCCACATCGGAAACGGCGGCTCGGTGACGGCGATCCTCAACGGTAAATCGTTCGACACCTCGATGGGCTTCTCGCCGTTAGACGGACTGGTCATGGGAACACGCTGCGGATCGGTCGATGCCAGCGCGATCACATTCATCGGTGCAAAAGAGGGAATGAGCTACGACGATTTGAATACGATGATGAACAAAAAATCGGGCGTGCAGGGGCTTACCGACATCTCCAGCGACATGCGCGACATCGACAAAGCCTACAAAGAGGGAAATCCACGGGCGATTTTGGCGCGCGATATGTACTATTCGCGCATCAAGAAGTTCATCGGAGCCTATGCAGCCGAAATGAACGGGGTCGACCTGATCATCTTCACGGGCGGTGTGGGTGAAAATTCGTGCGAAATGCGCGAAGAGGTCTGCGCCGGACTGGAATATATGGGAGTGAAGTTCTCACACGAAGCCAACAAGGGGGCTCGCGGGGTCGACAAAATCCTCTCGGCCGCCGACTCGAAAGTCAAAATCGCAACGATCGCCACCAACGAAGAGCTGGTCATCGCCACCGATACCTATAACTTAGTAAAATAACAACATTAAATATTCTACACTATGATTCAACATCTTACCGACGTCGTCGAAGAGGCGCGAAAAAGAGGCAAAAAACGGCTTGCCGTTGCCTACGGACAGGATTCACACACGCTGGAAGCCGTTTATGAGGCTTACAAACAGGGGCTGGTCGAGCCGACACTCTATGGCGACAAAGAGGTAATCAGTCAGGTTTGCGAAGAGCTTAATATCGACATCAAAGCCTTCAATATCGTCAACGAACAGAACGACGTAAAATGTGTACAACAGGCTGTTGCAGCGGTTGTTGCAGGCAACGCCGACGTGTTGATGAAGGGACTGGTATCCACCGACAAATACATGCGCGGCATCCTCAACAAAGAGGCCGGACTCTTTCCGCCGAAGGGCGTATTGAGCCACGTGTCCATCGTCGAGATGTCATGCTACCACAAATTGCTCGTCATCTCCGACGTGGCCGTTATTCCACTCCCCGACTTCAAACAGAAACGGGTTCAGATCAGCTACCTCGCTAAAACGGCGAACCTGCTCGGTATCACCACACCCAAGATCGCTTGCATCGCCCCGTCGGAGCAGGTACTCCCCTCGGTGATCTCCTCGACCGAAGGTGCTTTGCTGGCTAAAATGGCCGACCGCGGTCAATTAGGAAATGTCATTGTCGACGGCCCGCTGTCGCTTGATGTCGCTCTCTACAAAGATGTTGCAGAGCACAAGAAGGTCAAAGGTTCTTCGGTTGCCGGTGATCCCGACTGCCTCTTGTTCCCCAACTTGGAATCGGCCAACGTCTTCTTCAAGTCGGTAACTCACCTCTGCAACGGCGAACTGGCCGCCATGGTGATGGGTACGAAAGTTCCCTGCGTGCTGACTTCGCGCGGCGACTCCAGCCAAACCAAGCTATTCTCGATCGCACTGGCCTGTCTGGCAGCGAAATAGTCCGACCGAAAACCTAACCCAACCATTCACTTCGAACCGAGAACTCTATGGGCTACAAAGTCTTAGCGATCAATCCCGGCTCAACATCCACAAAAGTCGCTCTCTACGACGAAGAGAGTCCCTTGCTGGAGCTGGCCCTGCAACACACTTCCGCCGAACTGGCACAGTTCGCCTCGGCAGCCGATCAACTGAATTGGCGACGCGAGCTGATCCTCGGCGCGTTGCGTGAAAAGAATTTCGATATCATGACCTTGGCCGCAGTCATCGGCCGTGGCGGACTGATCAAACCGATCGTTGCCGGTGTCTACGAGGTCAACGAGGCCATGAAACACGATCTCATTCACGCGCAGATGGAACACGCCTGCAATCTGGGTGGCCTGATTGCCGCCGAAATTGCCGACATTGTAGGTGTCAAGGCGTATATCGCCGATCCTCCGATCGTCGATGAGATGGACGATGTAGCGCGTATCAGCGGGCTACCCGAGTGTCCGCGCGTCTCGGTTTTCCATGCACTCAACCAGAAAGCAACCGCGCGCCTGCATTGCGACCGCAGCGGACTGGTCTACGAGCAGTCGAATCTGATTGTGGCTCACATGGGTGGCGGTGTATCGGTGGCCGCGCACAAGCAAGGTCGGGTTGTCGATGTCAACAACGCCCTGATAGGCGAAGGGCCATTTGCGGCCGAACGCGCAGGGACATTGCCCGCGACATATCTGGCAGACATGTGCTATTCGGGACGTTACACGCGGCGAGAGATCCAGAAATTACTCGCCGGCAAGGGTGGCTTGGTGGCACATCTGGGAACCAGTTCGATGATGGAGGCCATGAATCGCGCTGCCAACGGTGACGCATACGCCAAACTCGTCACCGAGGCCATGTGTTACAACATCGCCAAGCAGATCGGATCGTTGGCGACCGCCCTATCGGGTCACGTCGACGGCATTGTACTCACGGGTGGAATTGCCCACAACACGTCGGTGACAGACTACATCCGCGAGCATTGTGGATTTATCGCTCCGATTTCGATCTACCCCGGGGAGAATGAGTTGGAGTCCCTTGTGGCCAATGCGTTGGTTGTTCTGCGCGGCATCGTCACTGCAAAAGTATACGCATAGCCCCAGCCGCCCAACAAGTCTCGGCAAACTTTTGAGTCTGCGAGCCACCAGCATATTTTGCGGTGGCTCACAGACTCAATTTTGTTTAATACTGGAGGGAAGAGGGGGGGGCTGGCAGGAGGGCCGTTCTCGATCCTCGAGCTTGTCGAGAGGTAGCAATGTATTGTGTTCACGATCCTCGAGCCTGTCGAGAGGTCGCAAACTATCAGTCAGCAGCTCGCGGAGACTGCCTATGCAGCAACGCGAAATAGCAGTCCTCCGCTGGCCAGAGCTGCGGACTGCCGGCTTGCGATGCAAGCCGAAAACAACTTGTCAGATAAAAACTTAGCGACCTCTCGACAGGCTCGAGGATCGAAAACTGAGTCTTTTTGCGACCTCTGGTCTGGTTCGGGGGCAAGAGTAATCTTTTATAAATAGTCGTCCCTTAAAAAGCATGGTTCAGCGAAATTATCTTCATCGGAATAG
>CAZHEY010000024.1:0-48704 GCA_964532025.1 uncultured Alistipes sp.
CTTTATTTATAAGTTCCTGAGCAACAAAAAGTTGCTCAGGATTTTGCCATGTCAGATTTTTCACTTATCTTAGTGTTGCAATTCAAAACAAGCGTAAATCGTAACAAGACATGGCAAAGGTACAAATAAAATCTGAAAAACTCACACCTTTTGGAGGAATTTTTTCAATCATGGAGCAATTTGACTCCATGCTTTCACCTAATTATCGACCAGACACTTGGTCAGAGATGCCGCAGTATCATCGGATACCAGTACAGCGAAATTATTCGTTCTCTGATGAGCGTATACTTCTGTGGCGGTTCATGCGTGGAGGATGTAACATCGCATCTGATGCGTCATCTCTCGTATCATCCGACCTTGCGCACATGCAGCTCTGATACCATCCTCAGAGCCATCAAGGAACTGACACAGGAAAACATCTCATATACTTCCGATAAGGGCAAGACCTATGATTTCAATACGGCAGACAAGCTCAACGCCTTGCTTATAAAAGCCTTGGTTTCCACTGGTGAACTGAATGAGGTGGAAACCTACGATGTTGATTTCGACCATCAGTTCCTTGAAACAGAGAAGTATGATGCAAAACCGACATACAAGAAGTTCCTCGGCTACAGACCTGGCGTATATGTCATCGGTGACATGATTGTCTATGTCGAGAACAGCGATGGCAACACAAATGTGCGCTTTTATCAGGCTGAGACCCACAAGAGATTCTTTGCTCTTCTGGAATCCCAGAACATCCGTGTAAATCGCTTCAGGGCAGACTGCGGTTCCTGCTCGAAGGAAATCGTCAGTGAGATAGAGAAGCATTGCAAACATTTCTACATCCGTGCCAACCGATGCAGTTCGCTCTACAATGACATCTTTGCTCTGAGAGGATGGAAGACGGAGGAGATTAACGGCATCCAGTTCGAACTCAATTCCATTCTCGTTGAGAAATGGGAAGGCAAGTGCTATCGTCTTGTCATCCAGAGACAAAGACGCAACAGTGGCGACCTTGACCTGTGGGAAGGCGAATACACTTACCGTTGTATTCTGACCAACGATTACAAGTCATCGACAAGGGACATTGTTGAATTCTACAATCTGCGTGGCGGCAAGGAACGTATCTTTGACGACATGAACAACGGATTCGGTTGGAGCAGGCTCCCCAAGTCATTCATGGCGGAGAATACTGTCTTTCTTCTGCTTACTGCATTGATACACAATTTCTACAAGACCATCATGAGCAGGCTTGACACCAAGGCTTTTGGGCTCAAGAAAACGAGTCGCATAAAGGCTTTTGTCTTCAGATTCATCTCCGTACCTGCCAAGTGGATCATGACAGCAAGGCAATACGTGCTGAATATCTATACTGAAAACCGCGCTTATGCAAAACCCTTCAAAACAGAATTCGGATAAGAATCCTTTCTTTCCGGTTAGAATCTGCGTATTACCTCAAGTCGCATCGTGGGGTAAGGGGATGGTGGCTACATATTGATGTTGTGCTGTTGCTTTTTACTGAAAGCTGCTACTAACGATTCATAAATCTACCCTTAATCGTGTATTGAATGATAGTTGCGGATTTTAGGAATAATAAAAAAACAATGAAAATATTTTGTCAAGAGCGATACGATGAGGCAATGAAATATGCCGAAGAAACAAACGATCCAACCCTGCAACAATGCTTGGACAAGTTAAAAGGTTGGGAAACCAGTAATCCTGACTTCCCGTGTGAGATTGAACTTCACTACGATTTTGCACCACTCTCATTCCTGTTTGTCCAGCGATACCCCGATGGTCGAACAGGAATTGTGGGCGGATTAGTCTATCACGGCTCACCCGATGAATCAATGTGTGTACAACTAACCCCGACAAAGGGCTGGCAAACACACACCTAATACAAAAAACATAATAAAAAATGAATAAAACACTTTATCTCCTTCACAAAGGATTCGAAAGTTCAAGCGAGAAAACCCCTGAATTTGTAGCTTTTACAAAGACTTTTAAAGCTGAATTTCGCAGTGTGCTTAAGATGATGGAATGCCAAAATATCACATTCAGTATTGGTCATTTCTATATCTCCGGCTTTTTCGATGATGCCAATGGACAGTTGTGGTATTTCAGTATTGGCGATGTGCGATGGATGTCAGATATGACCCTTTTGGTGAGAACAGCTCAACATAGGAAGGATTATACTGGAGGGACCAATCGATACGCACTGCTAAACAATCTCCAACAGACTTTAAGTGTGCTAATTAATAGGTAATAACAATTGGAGTTATAGAATTCACCCAAGCAACTGTAGTATTTGGTGTCTATACGGACAGTGAGGGATGTTGCTATAACAGTTGTATTTGGGCGGATAATAAAAATTAATCCTCACAGAAATAAACAAAAAAGTAACCGGTCAACTACTCTGAATTAAACCGATAAGATGAATATATGACAGACAAAATTCTACAACAGTTTTTCGACATCGACAGATGGACGAAAGCAATAGAGAAAGGAGTGTTCAAGGACATCCGTAAAGACCAACTCGTACGTTTGACTGACGAGCATACCAGAGTGGCAATTGCCGATGCAATGCTGAGAGGCAAGTATGAAATCTCACCTCCTCATACGGCTCAGATACCAAAGGATAATGGAGAGTTCCGGACAGTATATGTGAATGAGCCTATCGACCGAGTGATACTAAGTATCGCCAACGATTTACTATTCGACCTGATGCCGGAGATGCTTCACAAGGCGTGCAAGTCGTATCAGACAGGTATTGGATGCGGCAATGTCGTAAAGGAGGTGAGCCACAAAATTGTGGATGCCGCAAATAATGGCTGTTTGGGCTGGAAGTCCGACCTAAGCAAATATTTCGACAGTGTTCCGCTCCGATACGTTGATGAGGCGTTTGACAAGGTAGAAACAAAGCACGGTCATTCCGCTTTGATTGACGTGCTGAGAAAGTATTATCACAGTGACTTGTATTTTGATGAGAACAATATTCTCCAAAGGAAATATCAGTCCCTGAAACAAGGGTGCCCCGTAGCCAGTTGGTTGGCAGATGTGTTGCTGTATGACCTCGACGAAGAATTGTCCCGGTTGAATGGCTACTATGTGCGCTATTCGGACGATATGCTGTTTCTCGGGAAAGATTATAAAAAAGCGATGAGTGTACTGCAAGATCGACTTAGTGAGATGTCAATGACTCTCAACCCAAAGAAGGTGGAATACCTCACCTCTGACAAGTGGTTCAAGTTTCTGGGATTCAGTATCAAAGGAAATTCGATTTCTCTATCGTCAAGTCGCATCAAGACATTCCAAAAAGAGATAGAAGCCCGAACAATACGTAAACCCAATGCAACCGTATCAAAGGCTATTAACTCCGTAAACCGCTACCTCTACAAAGGGAATGGTGAATTTAGTTGGGCGACCCAGATTCTTTCGGTCTGCAATGTCAGAAAAGACCTCGATGAGTTGAACAAGTTCGTGATGGACTGTCTCAGAGGTGTTGAAACAGGAAAACACAAAGTCGGAGGATTGGGATATGTCAAAACCCAAAGTGATGGTTGCATATCCAGAGGACGAGGACGCAACGTGAAAGCCAATCGCAATAAAACTAATAATATATCAGGTTATTTGACCATCGGCTGTATGCGTAATGCCCTATTGACCAGCCGAGCTGTGTATAACACGTTGGTTGCCTCATTGTAGATATGCCGAGCACACGGCAGATGAATGAAGAGCAAGAATTTAATGTTACAGGTATCGCATACCAGATCACTGCTTCGCATCGTCCGGTTTATCGACCGGCGATACTCGAAGTGATCTGGTTCATTCCTGTAAATATCAAGAGAATAAAGCTATGTGTCGCTTGCCAGACATTCATAGAAACACTGCAACACGGCAGAAAAGTTCAAGGAACAACAGTTTAATACCCCGCGTAGCAAACCAGCTCCTACAAAGTCTTGAAGGTGATTCATTCATCACCTTCAGACTCTTCTGAGCTGGAAACGCGGGCTATATCAAGAGTATAAAGCAATGTGTCACTGTTATGAGAACTTTATTCTTAGCACAAGAGCGTGGTTCAAGGAGATAATATTTAGTCTGCGCTGCTCAATAAGCCTCCGCGCGGCGTCGGTATCCATACCTTTATACCGACGCCGCCTCTTAGGCTTCCCGCAACTGCAAACATCAACGCATTAGAGATATGTGCCGATATTTTGAGAACCACAAAGAACTTAGCACAAAGTGAAGAGTCAAGATTAGGAATTTAATGGTGCAGCTTTTCAACTGCTGGAACCATACGTCATCTCCGTTTACCAATCGAGATGACCCTATGGGGCCAGCAGCACAGCTGCTCATATCAAAACAGTAGAGTTATGTGCCACCCTTTTGAGACTTTTTTTTAGAGAGAAATGGTAACGCAACCGAGTAATGCACAAGGAGTCGAGTTCAACATTCAGTATCGAAACCCGATTCTGAACCTGGTAATAACCGAGGTTCTGAATCAGTCACACTGGATTTATCAGAAGATTATAGCAATGCGTCAACGATTTGAGTGCCAATAATTAACAAGTAAGGAATATGGATAATATCTATCAAAATGCCATTCAAGCCGTGGAGAGTGGTTCTACTTTCAAAGTTAACTTTCAGTCCCGCAGTTTGAAAATAGACGGCAAGTGCGTCATAGAAAATGGCAAGTACGAGGGCGAATTAGGTGTGCCAAGTTGTAGCGAAGATGAGTTTCTTGCAACAATCGAGGAGTTGTATCATAGCTACAAACACTCGATTCCCTCTGAACGCAGCGAAGGCAAGTCACATCGCTATTTCGCAGCACTACCAGAAAGAAGCCTGAGCGATGAGGCTATGCTGTACGGAGAGCGTCGAGACAAAGCACAGATTGAGCTGGAACTATATATCCTCTGCCAGATTATCAATGGATTACAGTGGAATCCTCAAAAGATGGGCAAATGGTTCTGGCAGAGTAAGAATGACAAAGATTTGGTGATACTCAGGGAGTGGGTGGAACCTACCAATAGTAATTAATCATAAAACAGTAAATTAAATATGGAAAAAGAGACCAAAGTATTGTGTCCTCAATGTGGCACAGAGTTCGAAATTGCAAAGGCGGAATTTACAGCCGTAGCGACAGTTATAGGTAAAAATTCAGGGCTGGGGATTGTCTATCCTAAAGTAGCTGGACAAAACAAGCCAACTAAACAGCACAAAACGGCACAGGAACGTATCGATGCACTTCGCAATGCCGGAGTAGACGTAGGCAACTTGTTTGCAATGCACGGAGCCAATGGCGGTGATTATGTCGCATCCAACAGAAACGGAATACTTACCATCTTGGAGGACAACGACCCGATTTTCAATCATATTATCGAGCAAGGAACCATACCAAATAAACGTTTATTCAGACGTTGGGTGATGGCACAGATGTTCCACATGATGTCCTACATTCCGTATCGCTCTAAAGAACCGGCAGGTGTAACGTATATGATTCACAAACTTGGCTATGAGTATCAGTGGAAGATGCTGATGGACGAACTGCACGCCCAAATGAAGATGGATGGACGAGACATCGTGAACTTCTCAGACCGCAACCGCTGGTTCAACACCGATGTGGTTGTCTATATGGCGAAAGATTATGTTTCAGAGTTCAAGAAACACGTTGAGACAATGAAGGTAAGGAAGTGTAAAGGTACACCTTACAAACGAATTAAGGGGTGCAATATTTTCGTGTCTGATTTATATAAAAAGATATACAACCCTCTCAATTTGGCAATTACACGTATCAAACAAGCAAAGAATGCCGCTCAGCTTTACACTGCCACAAAGAATTTTAATGATATGCGTATCAAGTTGGCTTGGGATACACCTCAAAGCAATGCTTGGGTAGATGCCTACAAAGGTTCCGGCGCATTCTTTACGATGCAGAACCTAATTCGCTTCCATAACTGTACCGCCATCGATGATACCGGGAAACGATTGGATAAAATCCAGTCATTGGCATTCCTATCTGTAAAAGCTGAGATGTACAAAGACGGTGAAGGGTGGCGATTGCTTGCCGTTTTGAAAAAGATGTTGAGCGACAACAACATCGACATCAAGAGAAAGATGGCTGAATGGCGTAAGAGAAAGTAAATGGCATCATTGCTTGGCAAGCACGATGTGACGGGTCATAAGAATTTAGTTGCTACCTCCTATCATGGATGCAGCTGCCCTTGTAAGTACAAATGGCGGCAGCATCCTCGTTGGAGGTACAATATCAACCTATTAAAGAAATGCCCCTATTGGCAATCACATCATTATTAAAAAGGAATAACATTATGAGCATAAATCTACACACAGCAAAAAAATATCAAGTGCAATACACGCCCACAGTTATCTGTGGCTACCTGTCGCAAGAAGTATTGGATTTAATCTTTATGGAGTTTGAAATCAGAACCAATAAAGACGATGAGTATGATAACGAGTACGACCTGCCAAGAAGTGAGCTGATACGGTTAAAAGACGTAATAGCTAATCAAACCGACTATTTTAAGGAACGAGAGGCGTTTCTCATTCAGGAGTTGTCAAAAATCGGATTGACCGTTAATGAGTTCGTGTCTGCTCTCGACAATTTAATCACTACCAGCGACCAGAGCAATGATGACGTGCTACTGAGTTGGTACTAAACAACTAAAATCAACAATATGTCAAAAATAGTTTGTTCGGTTTGTGGGTCAAGTGACGTACAAGCCAAGGTTTGGACTAAACCCAATGAGAATTTTGAAACCACTACCGACTTTATCGACGAGATGATTCGGGAACCTGCCGATTGTTGGTGTTGTAACTGCGAGGAAAATCAAAAGTTAATTGTTGCGGATGACGGCGATGATAGTCACTCTGGAGACACCACCGAGAACGAGGAATCTAATGTTCTTGACTCCATACTTGAAGATTCTGATAAATGCGAAGGGTTTGCCGAGATGGTATTGGATGAGATTCGCTCCGATGAAGAGCAACTACGTCATATCGGCTCAAACATCATCAAAGCGTATCAAAGGGGTGATTGTGATGAACTTTTAATTGCAATTTGCGGGTGGTCTATGGATTCTCTTGTGAAGAAGTATCAAGAATCACAATCAGAACATCTCATTTGTCCGGCATGTCAGGAGGTGGCTCTCAAGTATGCTATGATTGATGTAGACGGTACAAATCTCGAAGAGGGCTATTGTTGCGGGGAGTGCGGAGAAGAGTTTTTGGGGATTGACAATGAAGAGGTAAAACAAGCAAACAAATAAACTTATGAATAGAGAACTACTGGAAGACCTGCATCAATATTTTGAGCAGAAAGAAAATAAAACTGGGGCTGAGACAAATTTCCTCATTCAACTGACTGGAGAGTTACCGTATTTCAAAGTTACATCAGTACATCGAGATGACTTGGCTATACGAGGTTTTGATGTCTCAAATGTAGATGATGAAGACATGCGAGAGCTAGCCCGTAAAATGGGAGATGATTATTGCGAACAACTCTTCTGGTCAAGTATGGAAATTATAGCTCAGGATAGATTTGGTATCCCCAAATACATTTGTCCTTTTTGTGGAAAAACGGCAGACGGCTATGACTCAAGTGACAATACACTCTGGTGCAACTCGTGCAGTCATAGTTGGGAGAAACTTGAACCGACAGGCCGCTTTGTAAAGGTCGAACACCCCGAAGATAGCAAGTTCTATTCGGAATGCGAAGTCGGATATGATTGCTATAACTCCGAGGATAATGGCGCAATGTATGTGCCTGAAAACTTCTTCAAAGCACACGAGAACAAAGCACCTCACAAGAGTAGAATCTATATCCCTGTGCAGTGGCCGGAGTCCCAACAATATTTTGAACTGCAACACACATCAGAGAAGAAGTTCGCACGATGTGAGCCAATTGAACACGGTAAGGCTTTCGAGGAACTTGGCAGTCAGGCGATATGGGTTCCACTAAGTTTAATTCAAACAGGACAGAATGGAAACAAGTAACAATCATAGCGAATTAAGTGCCGATTTACTATATCGAATCGGCGCTTGGGATTATAATCGCCATCCGGAAGAATCCCTCACACAGG
This sequence comes from uncultured Alistipes sp., assembly GCA_964532025.1. GTDB lineage: Bacteria > Bacteroidota > Bacteroidia > Bacteroidales > Rikenellaceae > Alistipes. Next base: position 8,082 of record CAZHEY010000024.1, read on the forward strand.
AGCTTTTCAATGAATACTTCGGTAGTGTGATGGGTACACATTATTACTCCAAATGGGAGGGCTACTACAAACACAACATTATTGCGATGGTTGGTTACCTACATAGCGACCGAAAAGAGGCACAGCTCTTCTGCGATATGATTATGCAGAAGGTCTCTCAGTACGAACAACGTAAAAACCAGAAAAGATGAAGCTAAGTACCTATATAGAGCAAGCAAATAATGACCCATTGGAAGGCGCGTTGAGTTTCTCCAGTGTCCCACCTAAACGACATTTGGTGACCACTAAGAAAGGTCGGGCATCGCTACCGTATTGGTATGGACTAAAACCTATCCGCTTTATATGGCGAGGTAGCTGGGCTGATCCTGATATTTGTTACAATCGTATGGTTGTCAATTCCCATATCGTAGAAGATTCTATGTATGAACGATATTGCGAGGATTGCAGAGAGGGGAACTTAGAGATTACTGACGATGGATTTGCCGAATTTATGCGAAACAACAAAGATGAGATTGTGGAGCTTATTTATCTGGCACACAATGCAGATAAGAATAATTAATAACAGAAAGAGATGGATGACGAATTAAGAATAACAACCGACGAGGGCGATGTGATTGATGTGTACCTATCACCCGATAAAACACCTGTAGCATATCAGCGTAAGAAAAAGGAACTGATGGCACACTGTGGAATGACAGAGGATGAAGCCGAGCGATGTTTGCTACGACCGATTCCAATTGAAATCTTTTATAGCTATGACCAAGGATTATTCGGAATCGAGTCTGAATGTCTGGCAGAATGCGAAGTATTCAATCCTTATACCGGCAAAGAGATTCCGAACAACAACTTAACATAAAAGATTACCGAATGAGCAGAGAAAAAGGAAAACTGACAACAGCAGACTACCTCCCGATTAAAGAATTTGAGAGGTTGGTTGACGGACTTCACTCCGATGGGTTATATATGTGGGAACTCTATTGCAGATTATCCTTTTGCACGGCACTGAGAGCCTCCGATGTACTATCACTGGCGTGGGAGGATATACTTGACAAAGAGTTTCTCGACAAAATCGAGAAGAAGACCTCAAAAGCACGGCGAATCACATTCAATGATTCCGTCCGACAGAAAATCAAAGAGTTATACACCCTACAAGGCGAACCCAACAAAAAAGGTTCGCCTTTTTTAAACCCTAAAACTCAAACCGCCTATTCTTTGGAGCATATCAACCGATTGCTCAAAAGGTTCAGGGTGCGCTACCGACTACCCATTAAGGCATTCTCTACACACACCTTTCGCAAGACTTTCGGCAGGTATGTGTATGAGAGTAATGGCAGAAGTGCGGAATCATTGATATTACTAAACTCAATATTCAGGCACTCCAGCATAGACATCACAAAGGTCTATATAGGTCTTCGACAGGCTGAGATAGACCAAATATATAAATCAATAAAATTTTAAGAGATGGAACATAATCAAGAATACTACGACAAAGAGTTCACTTGTGGCAATAGTTCTATTACACGAGGTGAACTGGAATCGCTGCCTTGCCCATTTTGCACAGCCGATGTGAGTGATGAGCAGATGCAACAAATTATCAATGCAACAGATAATTTCACCAGACAACGTTTGGGGACTTCAGAAAAGGAGAAGCTGAATTTTAATAACGATAAGGTCTCGAAAATATGGTGGGAAGAGTTGGAAGACTCTGTATGTCAAATGAAAGTACCATACTACGAAGACCTTCAGGAAACAACGATCAACAAATTAAAAACATTACAACTATGAGTAAAGGGTATGAAGCTCCTATAGAGGTCCGGGAGTTGGAGAAACTAATAAATGACTTTACCTATCGGAATGGTCTGTATGTACAGACTGTTTTTCACGATCTGTTACGTTACATCATCAACGGGTTCTCTATCCCCGGTTCACCTGCACTTTCTGACTGGAGGTATTCCAAAGAACAAAACAAGGCATTCTACGAGATGTATGCTGCTTGGATTGGTATTATGGATAAACAAATTAAGATACACGGTTGGTGTGATGCGTTGGGAGATTTGTTTATGGCTTTGACATCCCAAAGAAGACAACAGCAAAAAGGTCAATTCTTCACTCCAAATCATATTTCAGAGTTATGCCAACGTTTGACTATGGATAAAGAAGATAAGGTGAAGGCAGTTTATGATCCTGCTGCTGGAAGCGGTCGAATGCTGGTTTCTACAAGAACTGAGAACCTCAGAAATTATCTGATTGCTTGGGATATTGACTACACTTGCTGCCTGATGTGTGTTTGCAATTTTCTGATGAATAGTTGTGTAGGTGAGGTTGTCTGTATGGATACTCTTCGAATGAGTGACTTCCGAGGAGCGTGGATTGTCAATGAAGCCTACTATCGTACAGGGCTTCCATCTATACGATGGATGAATGAACAAGAATATCGGTTGTTTAAGCAAGCGAACATACCAGAGTATGTCTCATTTCTTGACCAAGAACACTACGATGAGTATCTCAAGATGCGAAAAATATTGGAAGCCCTCAAAGGACTGTTTCCCGATAATAATAGAACGGTAGATGAGAGTGCGTAATATCACCTCAAAAACAAATTTGTGACGGAATCGGGGATATTTAACCCCTTTGTTTCTCCAATCACTATACTAAAATGAACAAATAAGTAAAAACAATGAATATAAAGCAAATTGAAAAAGATGTAATCTTGCTGTACAGCACAGATGCATGGCATAGCCATTCCAGTCGAGAACTCATTGGAGTCTTTTCCGATCAAGATAAATTGGACAAGTATTTGCCCAAAATGGAACAAGCGAACAAACTCACCGATGAGGATATGATAATGCTCGCCAATCACGGGCAAACGCAAGAACGAAATACGAACTACCTGATAGAAACTGAAAAACTCAATCCTGAATATGAAACATTTTGAAGACGTTATCCACTATTACTATGACCGAATAGCAGCCATACGTAAAGAAGCAACAGCTGAAATAATCGCATTGCTCAAGAAGCAGAATATAACAACGCTAACCCTATCGGAGGATGAAGACCACCAATCATTCGTAGTGTGGTTCGATGATAACGGTTATGGGTATGATTGCATTGTCAAATCAGTCGCCATTGATGAGGACAAGGATATAGAGTTGGAATTATATCATCATGATTTGGACTATCCTGTAACCGTGACGAGCAAATATTCCGAAATATTTAATGTTGGGTGGTTTCCTGATATTCTTTCGAGTATGGTTTACACTTTAACCTCTAAACAGCAAAACGATGGCAAATAGAACCGTATATATCACAGTGCGCCTTGACATTACAAATGACAAGACGGAGACAATTACTGACGAAGATGTGCAGGAGGTAATCAACGAAACAGACTACACCTTCGGCAACGTTGGTGATTTTGAAATCGAGACAGAGATTTGTGGACAAAACGAATAATCTTAAAAGCATAGACAATGAAAAAAATAAAAGACTACAAGCCCGAAGAGTTCAGAGCAAATAGAGATACTATCAACTCGCTCATTATTGAGCAGGCTTCCGACTGTGCCGTAAAACGCATGGAAGAGATTCATAAGCTACCTTTTGAAGCATTTACCGAACTTGATATTGAAGAGGGCGAAGATGCTAATGAGGATACTCAAACCCGCTACAAAGAAGAGTTTCAAGAGGAATACAACCAACTCTACGATGAAGAGTATAACCGTATCGCTACGGAAATCGGTTTCGATTTTTGTGCCGAGGACGGCGTTCTACTACAAAACAATAGCGAGTTTTGGAATCGAATTTCAACTCTGAGAAATGATATTCTCGAAACTATCAAGAATGTATTCAGAGTAAACGGACTGACACAGATTGACCTATCCGAAGTAAAAGAACCTGTTTATGTCGTCTGGTGGGGGCTTGATGGTTACACAAAAGAAGGAGCTGTTGTACAAGTCAAATTCGAAGATGGTAATATTTTGCTTAAGGTGGAATATGAAAATGAGACTGTTACTATCGATGAAAATGACTTCGCTATGAATCACCCAATATGGCTTAATTGCATTCTCGAAAACATTGAACAACTCATCCGATGACTAAAGTTGTTTTCCGCAAATTCAAGCAAGGCGGTGATATTATCGCCTTGTTTCTTGAGCAGGTCAATAAAGCGAATCTGACGATCGGCTCCTATATACACGTAGGACAACATTCTGATGCCGACTGCACCGGAATAATCACAGCAACCATCCCTGCCAAAGAGAGTGAGTATGCAGAACTTTTGGCGGAGTTGAGAAGCATCGGCTATGATGACATACGAGTAATGAAACGATGTAAACCTAAATACGATTAAAAATGAATGAGTTAGAAAAGATACAGTCTCTCCAATCTGAGATTAAGGAGAGGCAGGAAAAGATAAAACAGTCTATGTTACTGTTGGTGCAGATGCTTGGCGATGAGGTAGAGTCTATAAATGGTCGAACTTACAAAGCCACAGAAGAGACTGGTTCTGCTTGCGTGGTGGAGTCCTTTGTTATTGAAGACAACAACCTAATGGTTAAAACCGACTTTGATGGAGATAAGTTTACATTAGGGCTTGATAGTTTCAACACAGAGGAATTGGCCAATATTCTCTATCTGATGCTGGAAGAGAATAAGAGCCATCGCCAGCAAAAGATAGAGGAGCTGTTCAAAGCCTATATGAATGAGCATAAAGAGGAGCCGCTTTATGCCTCTTGTTGCATAAAGTATCTGGATGACAGTCCACTATGTGATGTGACAATCAAGCTGGATAGCGGACTGGATGATAAAGACGATTTGTTATTCTACTATTGCGACTCGTTGAACGACCTGAAATCACTCTGTGAGTTTGGTGCCGGTGATTTTATCCTGACCGAAGTATATGAGTTCTTAAACGAAATCTAATATGGAAACAATAGTAACTGAAATAAGTGCCGGAATTGCGTATTATCAAGAACTGGCTGATTGGGTAAAGAGTTTTGATATAGACCCAGACGATGAGATGTTTGAGCCACTTTCTATGATGGAAGGAGATCCCGATATTATCCGGTGTAATGGTCGCAAACTATACTTTATCACTACCGTGCAGAATGGAGTAAAATATATACTGACGAGCGATGAGGTAAGCGAGCACGCTAAAAAGATGCTCACGGAGTTTCATCAAGATAACTTTAAAGATAACTATTCTGTGGGTGAATGTAGCTGGGAAAACTTCGATGGTGCTTCTAATGCCATTGCATATCGTGGCGGAAGTGGATACGTTTATACTATTTGGAATTATACACCTAAAAACAATCACAATGAATTATCAAAAGCGAGTTAATGAATTACAGCAGCAACTTATAGCCAGACTATCTGCCATCACAGACCGCCCAGAGGGTTGGTTACCTCACCTTGTCTATGTAGAGGAGGAAGGTGATGATGAAAATGAATTTGGAATGCCTGTCTATAATGCTTATCGTCTTGTTGATTTCGAGTCCGATGGTAGATGTACTCTTCGGAACCTAATCACAGGAGAAGATGACACGGAACGTCACCTCTCAGAAATCAATATCGATTGGCTGGTAACGGTATGGAACTACTACCACGAACTATCGGGGAAGAATCCTGAACCTATTTCAGAACCGGAGTTGAGCGTCTTTATATTTTCGATTGATCTGCCACGCAATCTATCAGATGGGGAGCTAATCAAACTCTGGAATGACAATGATGGTAGCGTTGAGGTTTGTACTCCAGATGAATTTACGGAAAGAATTAACGATGATTCTTTCAACGATATGGAGAATTGGGTTCGGTTTATTAAATATTAAACAGCTATGGCAAAGAAAACAAGCACATCACAGCGTCATCCATCAATGGACGAGCGCATTAAGAACCTACTCAAAGAGGGCCCGTTGGTGGCTCTCTATTTCTCCGCAGCCATCTCTTCTTTCAAAGAGCAGATAGAACGGATGAGCGATGAGGAGATAAAAGCAATGTTTGATAATCTTCTATCTCCCACATTGGTAAAGGATAGCATAACTCACATTTATAATCGTATGAATCTTATTGATGATGAATAAACTACAATACGAACAACTACAAAAATACCAACGGGAGAAACAGGTATTTTTGCAGATGAGTTTAGAGCAAAATATTAGGGGACTGATGCATCAGATTGTAAAATATCAAATCACTGATGCAACAGTCCCTTCTTCTTTGCTTTTTGAACTCGAATCATTACAGCAACGATTAAATTCACTGGTACAACAACTTAAAAACATAGAATAATGGACTTTCAAGAATTAACAGACAATTACAAGACGAGAACAGATGACCTTTTTCGCCAAATCGAGGCTAATTGTGTTCATCGTAAAAGAAAGGGAATAACGAATTTCTCCACTCCATCTTTTGTGGAGGATGTCATTATCCCAATCTATGTAAGTTTAGCAGAATGTATGCGTAGAAAGGGGCTTAAAATTCCCAATCCTAAAACTTATCTCCCGATTAAGGGGTATTATAGGATAAAGATTGGACTAACTACTGTCGGTGGGTTTTCTGTACCGGAAAACGGAGATTACAGAATATATTTCACTCCAATGAAGAGTGCAAAACCTATCGGACCAAAACAACTGGTATCCAATACGGAAGAATTAAAGCAACTAATTAACAATCAATTAAAAACGAAACAGCAGGTAATAAAATAAAAACAAATATCTTTGTTGTCTTGTAATTGCTTATACTGCATAACACTCTTACTGACAAAGGTATATCCTGTTGCTTCCTGTATATGAAGAAATGAAACAGAAACTGACAAAAGAAGAGTTGTTTATGCTTGCACGAATACGTAAGGTAGATTTCGCTGTAATTAACCGGCTACAAGAGTACTTTGACCCAAAGAAGGTGCGCTCCAGACTTATTCAATACGAATTTGCGTGTTTGGTAAAGGAGAGAACATTCAAAAAAGGGCATATTATCAACGTATTGATGAAAAAGTACGATGTATCCAAAAGCTATATCGAACAGATCATCTACGAAAGGATGATACATAAGAAGCGAGTTTGTGTGCGATGTGGAAGACTTATCACCGCATACAAGTGGGGACGGAATAACGGTGTATGCGATAGTTGTATTAACAAAGCCATTAAAAATTACGAATATGAATCAGACAATGAAAATGACATTTCTCAAGCAGATGAAGTCTCGCCGGGGAACGAATACCTTGATACTTTTTCGGAACGGAGATAATTTCGAGGCGTATCACAACGATGCAAAGGTTATTGCAGAGACACTCACATTAAATACTTTTATAGAGGAAGGACTTGAGACGGTACGGTTTCCAGCTTCCGACATAGAAGTTTATTCAAATAGATTGTTAGATGCCGGGGTCTCTGTATGTGTATCTGAGATGCGTGATGCGTCTGGAGATTATAAACCAAATATCTCAATGGAAGATGAATAAACTCACTCGTATAGCAGAGGGAGGTTGTTTCCTTGTCACAATTATTGGCGGAACAACCTCCCTTATTACTTTGATTATCATCATTGGAGTGTTCAAAAGCTGTTTCGGCGAGAAGATAGACCCGATGGATGACACATATATGAAAGAGCGTGAGATGTACGATCGACACGCTGTTTACGATAGTACATCTGTGGGGTTTGATTTTCTATGGTATACCACAAACGCTGTTTCCCGAGAACGGGCAGATGAGATTCGCTCTCGTCCTCATATTCGAGAAGCGCAAAAAGAGTTCGTGGAAACAGTTGCCGACCATTTCGAACACAACTTCTTCAATACGGATATATACGATGTGGCAGAATACGCCAAGAAATTTGATGTTGACCCTGATGTGAGGTTGGTTAATGTCTTTGTTATTGGGCAGCGATTAGAAGACCAGTATTTACGTCCAAATCCCAATTTGCCAGACGGTGGATGTACTGAACCCTACTATGGAACGGACCAAGGAGTTCTCTACATAAAAGAAATTGATATATATCCTCCATCCGTAGATTCTTTACGGACTTATCGCTACTGGGAATGTTGGCGAACCTCCTCATTTGATGAACGTTATACGCATTTTACAGAGGTGGAACGCAAACAGGGAAAATACGGTACTGTACTGTATATTCCAAAGCATAACCATCAGTAAATTAAACACATAAAGTTTGGCTGAATAGATTTTTTGCCCTAACTTTGGTCTCCTAAATATAGAATATTGACTGAATACAGATTGTAAATTGACCGTAAAAATTTGAAACGATGAAGTAATAATGAATGTTGAAAAAACGCAGATCAAATTTGCGCAATCGGAGCAGACGGGAGAACTGATAGGTTTCGTTTCTCGTCATTCCAAAACACAGAAGTTAATGGGAGTGCGTGAAGATTCCCGTTTTGGCAAGAAAATATGTGTCCTTTCGGAGGATCTGAAAGGTACTATCCAGCCAAACAAGTTGTATGCCGTAGAACTGAAACCTATGCACAACGGCAGTGGATATGTGGTGGTCAAAGCATCACCCATGTTATTTCAAGCGCAGGTGGACACGCTTATAGTCCCCAAGAGTATTTATCAGGTTACGGTAACCTTTGGTAATAAAACCGTATTCTTCGACCCGAAAGACGGCAAGAGCGCGTCAAGTCGTACTTTGGCTGGAGTAATAAAACTCCTTCGGGAACGTGAAGATATCGAAAATCCTGAATTCGTCATCGACGACTTGACAAAACAGGCCAAACTGGTGGTCAAGCGTATGCAGAGCGACGGATTCATTATCCCGGACTATACGCTCAAATGATGCGCCCTCAGTGTGGCATAGCTACCGATGGCGCACATTCCGTTAAAAACAGGCTGACGCGCTTTCGGGCGGTAGATATAGCAACAGGCGAAGAGCTATTCAACGAGAGTATAGGAAATCAAACCATCAATATCGGAGAATTTCTGGGTGTCGTAGAGGCGGTGAAGTATATCATCGCCCATAACTACACACCCGGAATCATCTACACGGATAGTATGACGGCTATCGCTTGGTTTCATGCAAAACGGGTAGCTTCTAAAAAGTCGCATCCAGCACTGAAACGAGCCGAGGTATTCCTGAAAGCTTTTGCTGCCGAAATCGAGTCTATCGAAGTCAGACACTGGGATAATGCAGGTTGGGGCGAAACCCCAGCCGACTTTGGCGAGAAAAGTTAATTGATTGATTTTAGATTGTTATGAACCGGGCTTCTCCCATCCGTGAGGCCCGGAGAAGCATTTTTACTAAATTATAACATGGCAAAAATAAAATCGGAATCAACAAAATATATCACCATTAAAGAGAGTGAATATCTCCAAATGGTTGAAAACACAATGCTGGTTGAAGCTCTAAAGATAGCTGGGGTAGAAAAACTTCCCATGTATCAGGCTGCACAGCGCATATTAACAGATAAGCGTGTAGAGATACATATCAAACCGCTTTGTTCCCGATATTCATTCTAAAACACGTATGAGACATGAACAAGCAAGAAATCATAGATAAATTATTTGATAAATTGAGGAATGGAGGCTGCCGTTATCCCAAATGGGAGCTCGTCTCAATTATCGATCCCTTCATAGAGGTTATTAAAGAAACTCTGGTGAATGGGGATGATGTACGCCTGACAAACTTTGGAAAGTTCGTTGTAAAGACAAAGAAAGGACGTAAGTATTACAACATCCAAACTGGGGCAATGGACATCACCAAAGATAAAAGAATGATTACCTTTGTACAACACAGGGGTCTTGATTCACTTCATAAGAACAAAGAAGAATCGACAGAATAGAACTCAAATTTCACCTAACATTATAAGGTCATCACCTTAATAATAAAGAACACCGGAACTTCCCAATAGACTTGGAATGTTCCGGTGTAGTTTTTTACGGTGCCTACATACATCTCGTTAATCCTCAGATACGTGTAAATCTTAAAAATTAGCCTTTACAGGCTCAAAATTATCCGATATATTGTGTACCTTTGCCGAATAGACAATTCAAGTTCTCAACTGCTATATGTAGCCTCTAATGTAGGATTTGAGCCTTTTGTCAAAACACAAGTACTGATTAACAGTGCGTTACTAACAAAAAGAGTATTCCGAGCAATCGGTAGGCCCTGTTTTAATTTTGAAAAGAGATGAAATCATATAAAATCGGGTGGGTGCTGTGGGCACTGCTCCTCGCATTTCCCGCCTTTGCCGAAGGTGATGCGCCCCGGCTGAAGGTAGGCTCTTCGTCGGGTCTGTTCGGCCCGATCGCCAATTGGAATTATGATACGTTCGTGGCAGCCAAGGCCGCCGGAATTGAGGCGATTGAAATCAGTGCTTCCAAACTGTTTCAGGATAAAGAACTTGTCGACGATGCGCAGATCGAGGCGCGCTGCCGGCAACTCAAACGCGATCTCAAGCGAGCCGGCATCGAGATCTGGTCGGTGCACATGCCCTATGGAAAGGAGATCGACCTCTCGCAGACCGACGAAGGGATTCGGCAGCAGAGCGTCGCGCTCAACCGCAGGATTCTGCGTTTCTGCAAAATCCTATCGCCTCGGATCATCCTCTTTCATCCGAGTTGGTATCTCCGCCACGGCGAGCGCGATGCGCGGATTGCCCAATTGGTGCGTTCGGTCGGCGAACTGCTTCCCGATGTGAAGCGGATTGGGGCTGAACTGGTGCTGGAGAATATGTTGGGCTACGAACTGGTGAAAGATGCCACTTACGAGCGGCCGTTGTGTAGGACGGTTGAGGAGATGCAACACATCCTCTCTCTGCTACCTGCGGAGGTGTATGCTGCCGTCGATACCAACCATATCGACAACCCCGAACTACTGATCGGGGCACTCGGTCGCCGGGTGAAGACGATCCACGTGAGCGACGGCGACGGCCGCAACGAATGCCACGAACTGCCGTGGCAGGGTAGGGGCGACAACGACTGGGTTGCCGTGTTGCGTGCGCTCTACGAAGAGGCTCATTACCGCGGGGTGTTCATGTATGAGGTGAAAAAGGCGGAGTATTCGCAACTGAAAATTTGCTACGACCGCATGTACGAACAGTACCTGCAATCGTGCGCGAAATGAGCCTCTGTGAGCCTGCCGAGGAGCTTCCTGCCGCGTGCGGCGAATGTTGACCGGTTGGGCTAAATTCGAAATATCAAGACCAGCGCATTGCATCAAAACAACGGTGGTCATTAGGAAGGCAAATTCGGCCGATGGGAACTCCGTCGGCCGAATTTGCTTGATTTTATCTCGACGCAGATCGCGATAGTAACAAGAATTATGCGTATATTGAGACGCGGAAGACGATGCCGATCCGCTGTCGATGAGCCGATAACCAGCTCAACCGGATGAAAAAGACGCAAATAACTGTGCCGCTCTTTTCGATCTGTCGGGTGAGTCGGGGGTGGCTTAGACTCTTGTTGTCGTCCGTAAATTAAGTTAAAAACCCATATACAAATGAAACAAACTACTAATCTTCTGTTTTCTCTGCTGCTGGGCGCGAGCGCACTGCTCGGCTCTTGCGGCAACCGCACGGAGCTGACTTCGCCCGACGGCCGCACACACCTCAAGTTCGACATCGACGATGCCGGACAAATGACCTATGCCGTTCAGCGCGACGGAAAACCCCTGATTCAGCCCTCGGCGTTGGGTGTTGAGGCGCAAAATGCAAACCTTGCCACCGGATTCTCGGTGCAGGATGTCGAAACGACCTCGGCCGATGTGGAGTGGACGCAGCCGTGGGGCGAGAACAAAACCCTGCGCGATCACCACAACGAGCTCTCCGTGCGATTGACAAACGACGAGGGCGTTGAACTTACCGTGCGCTTCCGTGCCTTCGACGACGGCGTGGCATTTCGCTACGAATGGGCTGCGCCGGGTGTCGATACCCTGACGATCACCGACGAGAAGACCGAATTCTGCTTCGCCGAAGAGGGCGATTCGTGGTCTATTCCCGCTCATTTCGATACCTACGAACTGCTCTACCGTGAACAGCAGATCTCGGCTGTGGAGGATGCCAATACGCCCTTCACGTTCCGGGTGGGCGATACGTTCGGGTCGATCCACGAGGCTGCGCTCTACGACTATCCCGAGATGTGCCTTTTCCGTAGCGCACCGCTCCGCTTCAAAGCCGGACTGGCCCCTCTTCCCGACGGTGTGAAAGCCTATGTGCCGGGGCGTTTCACCACCCCGTGGCGCACGATCCAGTTGGGTGATAAGGCTGTCGATCTGATTAATTCGGCCTTGATTCTCAACCTGAACGAGCCGTCGAAAATCGCCGATACGAGCTGGATCAAACCCCAGAAATATGTCGGTGTCTGGTGGGGCTTGCATCTGGGGACGCAGACTTGGATCATGGGCCCGCACCACGGTGCAACGACCGAAAATGCGATTAAACACATCGACTTTGCCGCTGCCAACCAGATCGAGGGCGTGCTGTTCGAAGGCTGGAACGAGGGCTGGGAGAATTGGGGTGGCAACCAACATTTCGACTACCTGAAGGCGTATGCCGATTTCGACGTGGAGCGGATCGTGGCCTATGCCAAAGAGCGGGGTGTCGAACTCTGGATGCACAACGAGACGGGCGGCAATATTCCCGAATACGAGGCGACGCTCGACTCGATGATGCAGCGTTACCAGGATTGGGGCATCCATACGATCAAAACCGGTTATGCCGGAGGGTTCAAGGGTGGCTACTTCCACCATTCGCAATATGGCGTGCAGCACTACCAGCGGGTGGTTGAGGCCGCCGCGGCGCACCAAATCACACTCGATGCCCATGAGCCGATCAAGGACACCGGAATCCGCCGCACGTGGCCGAATATGATGACCCGTGAGGGCGCACGCGGTATGGAGTGGAACGCTTGGTCGGAGGGTAATTCGGCGGAATACCTCGTCATGCTGCCCTTCGTGCGGCTTCTGGGTGGCCCGATGGACTACACCCCCGGCGTGTTCGACCTCGACTATTCGCGCGCAAAGGCGAGCAAATACCGCGTCATGTGGAACGGCGACAACAGCACCTGCTGCATCAAGACCACCTTGGCGCGTCAGATTGCCAACTGGGTGATTCTCTATTCGCCGTTGCAGATGGCCTCCGACTTGATCGAAAATTACGAGGAACATCCGGCGTTTCAGTTCTTCCGCGACTTCAATGCCGACTGCGATTGGTCGCAAGCACTCGACGGCCAGATCGGCGACTACTTGGTGGTGGCACGCCGTGCCGGCGACTGCTTCTACCTCGGTGCGGGGACAAACGACGAAGCCCGCACGCTCACCCAGTCGCTCGACTTTCTGTCGCCCGGGGTGACCTACGAGGCGACGATCTATGCCGATGCGGCGGACTCGGCTCAATATCCGGAGAACTACCGGATCGAGAAACGCACGGTGACGGCGGCCGATACGCTCGAAATCGCCATGTCGACACGCGGCGGACAGGCCATTATCTTCATCCCCGTAACCAAATAATGCCATGATACGACCTCTGTTACTTCTCGGCCTCACGCTTGTCGCTCCGCTGCTCTCGACGGCGCAAGACACCGGTTGGATCATCGCGCCCCGCGACACGGCCGCCTATTTTCCGGTTTGCGTAGCCAACGGCGCGATTGGCGCGGTTGTCGGCCGCGAGCCGTTTGCTGTCGGGCAGGTGATTCTGGGTAGCTCCTACGAGCACGGCACGCCCGATGCTGTGAGCCGGATTCTTGAGGGAATCAATCCGTTGGGGCTGTCGATGCAGATCGACGGCCGTGCGCTTCAACCCTCCGATGTGCGCTCGCGCGAGCAGCAGATCGACCTGAAACGAGCCGTACATACAACCCGCTTCACGACCGATGAGCTGACGGTGGTCTGCCGTGTCCGCGCACTGCGCAACATGCCCTATGCCGTGATGACCGAGGTCGAGGTGACCGCCGAACGCGAGGTCGAGGTGCGCTTCGAGAACCGCCACTTCATCCCCGGGCACTTTGCCGATACGCTGCGTGGCGAGCGGCACTTGAGGTGTGGCGACGGCCCGCGGAACTTGCAGCGTTCGTCGGGCAGCTACAACCGGGGGCGGGATCATCTTGCCGCGACGTCGATCTTTCTCTGCGGCGAGGGGTGTGAGCAGAAAACGGCCGGAAGTGTGGCGATGAGCCTGCGCAAAGGTGCTCGGGCTTCGTTCTCGCTGGTGGGGACGATCTGCACGACGGCCGACTTTACCGATCCGTGGAATGAGTCGGAGCGGCAGGCGATTTACGCCGATCTCGAAGGCGCGCAGCAACTCGTTGCCGCCCACGAGCGTCAATGGGCTGATTTGTGGACGAGCGACATTCAGATCGAGGGCGATCCGCAGGCGCAGCTTGACGTGCGCTTTGCAATCTACAACCTCTACTCTTCGATCCGCGAGGGGAGTCGGCGGAGCATTGCCCCTATGGGACTTTCGGCGCAGGGATACAACGGTCACATCTTCTGGGATGCGGAGTTATGGATGTATCCAGCACTGTTGCTGTTGCATCCCGAGTTGGCGCGTCCGATGCTCGATTACCGGGCCGATTGTCTCGATGCTGCCGTCCGCCGGGCTTATGCCCACGGCTACCGCGGCGCGATGTTCCCGTGGGAGTCGGATGATCGTGGCGAGGAGTCGACTCCGACATTTGCCCTCACCGGGCCGCAGGAGCACCACATCACGGCCGATGTTGCCATTGCCTGCTGGAACTACTACTGCGTCACGCACGATCTCGATTGGTTGCGCCGCGAAGGCTTCCCGCTGATGCGCGAGGGGGCGCGATTCTGGTGCGACCGCGTGCGGCCGAACGACGATGGCAGCTACTCGATCTGCAACGTGGTCGGGGCGAACGAATACGCATCGGGGGTCACGGACAACGCCTTTACCAACGGATCGGTACGTCGGGCGTTGGAGTATGCGGCCGAGGCGGCCCTGCTTTGCGGCGAGCCGGTCGATCCGCGGTGGCTGAAGATTGCGTCGGGGTTGCGCATCTTGCACTTTGCCGACGGCACGACGCGCGAACATGCCGACTACAACGGGGTACAGATCAAGCAGGCCGATGTGAATCTGCTTGCCTATCCGCTCGGAATTGTCACCGACCGCAAGGCGCAGCTGCGCGATCTGGACTATTACGAGAGCCGGATTGATCCCAAGAACGGCCCGGCGATGAGTTTTTCGGTCTTTGCCATACAGTATGCCCGCTTGGGCATGGCCGATCGGGCTTATGCGATGTTCCGACGTGCCTACGAACCCAACCTGCGGCCGCCGTTCCGGGTCTTTGCCGAAAGTCCGACCAGCAACAACCCCTATTTCGTGACCGGAGCGGGCGGTATGTTGCAGGCCGTGTTGTTCGGCTTTGGCGGACTGGAGATTACGCCCGACGGCATCGAGCAGCGGGCTTCGGTTCTACCTCCGACGTGGAAGGGTTTGACAATCAAAGCAAACGGTAAAACTTACCGTTCGAAATAACCGTAGCCCTCTCATTTGAAAGAGGCAAAGCCCGACCAACTTTGAATTGTTGGCCGGGCTTTGCTTTGGGTGTCTTTGGTTCCTCGAGCCTGTCGCAAAGGTTTCGTTTCTCGATCCTCGAGCCTGTCGAGAGGTCGTAAGGGTTATTGTTTCTCGTTCCTCGAGCTTGGTCGAGAGGTCGCAAAGGTTATTGTTACTCGATCCTCGAGCTTGTCGAGAGGTCGCAAGGGTTTTTAGCGAGTTGTTTTTCGACTTGCATAGCAAGTAGGCAGTCCGCAGCTCCGCCCTGCGGAGGCCTGCTATTTGCTTCACTGCATAGCCGCCTCCGCGAGCTGCGGCCTAAAATGGGCTGACGCGCCCTAACCGTTTGCAACGAGAGGTCGCAAAGGTTTCTGTCCTCACCCCTCCCCGCGAGCTGCCGACCGAAGGAGTTGATGCCTAAATCCAAATATCGAACCGATCGTGAGCGGCGCATAACCAGCCCATATTCGACTATCATCCACCGAATTCGCGATTTTTGTACGTTTAATTATCTTTTTTTTGTACCTTTGTATCAAACAAGTAAATTCAGCTTTTTATGAAATCTTTCGTTCTCCTTTTTGTTGCATTGGTGCTGACAACCCTCAGCGCTTGTATCGAGAAGAACGTTACTTGTCGCCAAAGTGCGGTGATGAATGCCATTGAGCCGTTCACCGATTACCACTTGACTACGCGCCCCGGGTATACGACTATCCTCACGGTAGGTGAGGATACGCTGGCCGTCTGTGCCGAGCCGATGAGCGTCAGCGTGCCGCGTGCCGCCCTGCGCAACAACTTGTTGCGGGAGTCGTGGAGCGAGGATGAAATCTACGAAAAGGTCTCTTATGCGGCACATTGGCAGTATCTGATGTTTGAGGATACGCGCAATGCCGATTACGATTACAACGATCTGGTGATTCACGTCCGCTTCCGCGCCGACAAACGATTTGACAAGGAGATTTGGGATAATGTGATCTCCATTCAGCCCGTGGCATTCGGCAGTATCTCGCAGATCCGGGTCGGCGTGCTCTATAAAGACCTGACGACGGGCGAGATGCAGGAGCGTATATTGGTGCAGGATGCGCGGACGGAGCTTTTCAACGGCAATACCGACTTTCCGATCAACACCGATCCGACCAAGACGATCAAGCAGGTGAGCGACAAGTTAACACCCTATTTCGAGTTGACAACCACCTATCCGCTTCGGTTGGTCTGGTTTATCGAGGCACGCGGTCAGCGTTTCTATGCCGCAACGAGCCAGCTGGCTGATCAGTCGCTCGAAGCCCTGTCGTCAGACGGAATGCCCTATGGACTTTCGGTTACGTGGAAGATCAACTATCCGATTGAGCGGTGTCGCATTGCCGATGCCTATCCGGGATTTTATGACTGGGTGCGTACCGGCAACGAGGAGTTGCTCAAGGCCAATCGGGTGGCCGATAACACGTTCCCGGCTATGGAAAACCGGCTCTGGGACTACACCCGTTAATCCGACCGACAATTTAACCGCGCGCCCTTCGATTCGTTTCGAAGGGCGCGTTGTTCTTGGGTGGAGCGGCTGGTTTTCGATCCTCGAGCTATGTCGAGAGGTCGCAGGAGTTTTGTTTCTCGATCCTCGAGCTATGTCGAGAGGTCGCAGAGGTTATTGGCGGAGTTGTTTTTCGGCTTGCGCAGCAAGCTGGCAGTCCGCAGCTCCGCCCTGCGGAGGCCTGCTATTTGCGTTGTTGCATAGCCGTCTCCGCGAGCTGCGGACTGAAAGAGGGGCTGACGCATGGCAATAGTTGCGACCTCTCGACGAAGCTCGAGGATCGAGGACAAGGCACAGCGACCTCTCGACATAGCTCGAGGATCGAGGACAAGACACAGCGACCTCCGAGGCAGGCTCGAGGATCGAGAAAAGAGAATACTGCGACCTCTCGACGAAGCTCGAGGGCCAAGAAGCTCAATACGTTGGTCGTGACCCATAAAAAAAGCTCCGCAGTATGCACTGCGGAGCTTTTATCAAGTTGCGGCGGTTATTTCACGCCGAAGAGTTTTTCTTTGAGCGAAAAGTTGTCGTACTCGGCTTTGAGCGATCCGATCAACTCCTTGACCGACTGGATCTTCTCGGCGCGCCACGCATTCGAACCGCAAAAAGCATAGCCGTTTTGCAGCTTTCCGCGAAACGCATTGTAGAGAGCCAGCATGATGCAGTAGGGACTGTGGGTCACATCGCAGGTTTTGATGCAGTCGAACGGACAAGCCTTCGGACGCTTCAAGCCCTCTTTCACGCGATCCAGAAAACCGTTGTGGATCGCCCGTCCGGGCATGCCGACCGGACTCTGGATGATCTCGATATCGCTCTGGTGTGCATCGAGATAGCTCTGTTTGAATGCCGGATCGGCATCGCACTCGTCGGTTGTGACGAAACGCGTACCCATCTGCACACCGTCTGCTCCCAGCTCCATGATGCGGTAGATATCCTCGCCCGTATAGATGCCGCCGCCGGCAATCACGGGAATGTGGCAGTTGTGCGCCAGCTCGAAAGCCCGCACTTCGGCAACAACCTCGGGCACAATGGTTTCGAGCGAGAAGTGCTCGTCGGTCAGCTGCTCGGTCTTGTAACCGAGGTGACCGCCCGCCTTCGGGCCTTCGACCACGATGGCATCGGGAATGTACTTATACTCCGAGAACCATTTCTGGCACAGCAGTTTAGCCGCACGTGCCGACGAAACGATCGGAGCCAGTTTGGTCTTTGCGCCTTCGGTCAGAAACGACGGCAGATTGAGCGGCAGACCAGCACCCGAAAAGATGATGTCGGCTTTCTCGGCGATTGCCGTTTTGACCATATCGGCAAAGTTCGACATGGCAACCATAACATTCACGCCAACAATACCTTTCGTCGCTTCGCGCGCCTTGCGCAACTCCTCTTTGAGTCCCCAGATCGAGGCCACACGGTAATCTCGCGAATACTTATTGTAGATAGCTCCCAGCCCGGCTGATGAGATCACGCCGATACCGCCTTGATTGGCCACGGCAGACGCCAGACCGGCAAGGGATACACCTACACCCATGCCCCCCTGTACGATAGGTACAGAAGCGCATAAATTTCCAATTTTCAATGTTTTCATACAAAATTAGTTAGATCCTAACGCGCCAAAGATACGACATTTTCCGACATTTAGTGGAATTCGCTCATAAAAATCTAACACCCCGCACCCGGGCGTGTCCGCAGTCGGTCACCTCGCGTTCGGTGATTCCGGTCACCACGTCGGCCGCATCGTGCCAGCGGTTCGAACGGAACTGTCGGCGATAGGTCGTCAGGTGGGCATATAGCTCGGGCCAAAGCTGATTCCAGCCGCGGGGAAAGCGAATTAAGTGGAGTGCCGTAGCTGAATTCGAGAGGATTCGAGCTTCTTTGTTGCCGCTCTGGTGAAACCATTCGACGCGCACATCGGGGGCAAGCACCTGCACGGCTCGCGCAAATCCACGACCGCCGTTGTTGCTCTCGACGGCTGCCTGCCGCGTGCTCGAGCGGATGAGTAGTTCGCCTACCAGCGGCTCTGTAACCTCCATTGGCTCACGCGAATAGACGCAATCGGTGATGTAGATCACGCCGTCGGCATCGACCACATAGCAGAGCGAGCAGAGGTAGTCGTCGCCCGTGTCGGCCGTGTCGGTGTAGTTGGCGCGTCGGACAATTTCGTGGGGTAGGGTGTCGTACTCGCTGAAATTCAGTCCGTAAAGCAATCCTTCGCGCGCGGACGGATGCCCTTGGTACATCGCTTCGAACTGCAACGGATCGAGCCGCCGCTTCCCTTCGAGCAGCGTCGCATCGTGCTGCGAGGGCCAAAGTGCCTCGCCCGGCTGGCGGGGGTCGATCTGCGTGGGTGGTGTGTTTTTCAGTGCTTCGAAGTTCAGATGCAGCCACCGGTCGGTCGGTAGTCCATCGAGCTGCGACCATGCGCGCAACTCTTCGACCTGCTCGTGTGCAAGCAGCGTGCCAATCAAATCCTCCTCGTGCCAGCGTGTGAAGACAATCAGTTCGCGCGAGGTGTTGTGCATGCGCGTGCGTACCACCGAAGTGTACCACTCCCAGCAATTTGCCCGGATCAGCGGCGAGTTGGCCTCCATGGCATCCTTGTAGAGGTCGTCGAGAATGAACGTGTCGACGCGGTTGCCCGTCAGCGAGCCTTCGCGTCCGACCGAGAGCAGCCCGCCGCGGCGGTCGATGATCTCCACCTCGTCGGCCGTGCGGATGTAGCTGGGCGGTTTGCTGCCCTGCTTGATCGTGGTCGCTGGAAAGAGTGCGCCATACTCCGCGGAATCGAGGATTCGTTGCACGCGGCGGTTGAATTTCGATGCCAGTGCCCCGGAGTAGGAGGCGATCGCCACGCGCTGGTCGGGGTCAAGCCCCAGCAGATAGGCCGGCAGCAGCGTTGTCGCCCCGACACTCTTGCCGTGCTGGGGCGGCATGGTGATGATGAGTCGCCGGACGCGTCCCGTGGCAAATGCTTCTAACACACGGTAGTATGCTCGGTGAAACGGTTGCAGTTCGAGAAAAGGGTAGACCGCTTCGGCGAACTCGGCAAGGGGAATAAAAACCTCTGCGGAGGTTGATTCCGCAGAGGTGAGATGAGGTTGTGAAGTCATCTGATGAATTTTGAGAAACCCCATGCGCGGCATCGCGACGGGAGGGTTTCGGGTTTACGGAAGCTGTTCCGGCGGGCTATGCCGAGCCACAGACGGGAAGCCGGAACAGAATTACAAGTAGAAAAGCAGTTGCGAGAAGTCGAAGTCGTTGAGCAACTCGCCTTGGTCACCGACGGTGTGAAACTCCCACCACACGGGTATCAGGTCGCTGATTGCATCGAACTCCCCTTCGGGTCGCCGCAGCGGTTTGCGGTAGACGATGACCGATGTTAAAAGCCGGCATTCCACCTCGCCGAAACGAAATTGCAGTGTGCCCGAAAAGTAATTTTCGTCGTCGATTGCCTCTTGCAGACGTGTTGCCACTTCGACGTAAAGTTGAGTTGATACCTGATAGTCCATTGGTTGTTAGTCGATTTTTTTGAAAAAAATTTGCAAGCAAAAATAAATTGTTTAACTTTGCAGGACAAAGGTAAGTTCAAATATTGAATTTCCTACCAAAAAGTTCAAATATTTTATATAGAATTTTCCGATTGAAAATTATGAATGAGCGGGTAAAACTGATACGTAAGCAGCTTGGAATGACTCAAGAACAACTGGCACAGCGACTTGGGATCGGAAAAGCGGCACTCTCGATGATCGAGACCGGCAAGGCCGGAGTCTCGGCGCGCAACCGCAATATCTTGGTTCAGGATTTGAACGTCAACCCCGACTGGCTGGAGAGCGGTAAGGGCAAAATGTTCAATGCCGAACCCAATTTGCAACCCTTCACGCTGCGCACCGACGGCAAACTACCGTTGCAAAGCGTGCCCCTCTACTCGATCGAGGGGACGGCCGGACTCGTGCCGCTCTTCACCGAGCCGATGCCGCGCGAGCCGATTAACTACATCCACATTCCCAACCTGCCCAAATGCGACGGGGCGATCTACGTGGTCGGCGACTCGATGTATCCGCTGCTGAAGAGCGGCGACATCGTACTCTATAAACAGCTGAACAACATCGAGGATATTTTCTGGGGCGACATGTACCTGCTCTCGATCGACATCGACGGCGAAGAGTATGTCACCGTGAAGTATATCCAGAAATCTGATCGCACGGGCTACGTGAAACTCGTCAGCCAGAATCCGCACCACGCCGACAAGGAGGTCGAGGTCGATCGCATTCGGGCACTCGCGTTGGTCAAGGCGAGCATCCGGATGAATTCGATCCGCTGATACCTTTTATATACTTGCCGGTGGAGTTAGAAAAAACCGCGAAATCGGGCAAAAAGCTGGAAAAGATCGGCTTTTTACAAGAAATCGCAAAATAAATCATTTTTAGAGGACAATTTCGCGCAAGACATGTTACATTTGCGCGCAGAAAACAACAAAAAAGACGAACGATGAACATGAATCATTTACATCCGATGCTCGTGCATTTTCCTATCGCACTTGCGCTGGTCGCATTCGCCTTCAACCTTGCAGGTTACGCGATCAAAAAAGAGTGGCTCAAATCGAGCTCGACAGCACTTACCGTGTTGGCGGCATTGGGGGCTGTGGCTGCAATTCTCTCGGGCCTGTTCTTCACCAAACCCGTAGCCGGCTTGGCTGCCACGATGAAGGATACGCATGTCATTTACGCCTCGGCAACAACTGTACTGCTGGTGATCGCGGCTATCATCGGGCTTTATAATGGCCTTGGCAAACAGCCTGCCGGTCGCAAGGCGACTTACCTCTATACGTTTGTACTGCTGCTGGCCGCCATTGGTATCTCGATGACGGGTATGATCGGCGGATCGATCGTTTACGATGTCTGGTTATTCTAAAAACTCAAACAATAACAACTATGAAAAAAATCACTTTTTACCTGATTATGGCTGTTGCCATGGTAGGTATGGTGTCGTGCGCACAGAAACACGACAAAACAATCGTTGACCTCAAAGCAGCTATCGACGGTGAGTCGACCGCAAGTGCCAAATATGCTGCTTTTGCCGAACAGGCCGCTAAAGACAGCCTGTACACCATCGAAGCACTTTTCAAAGCTACTTCGGAGGCTGAGGCAATCCACATCAAGAACCACCAAGCTGCTCTGGCTGAGCTGGGTGTTACCGACTACACGGGCAACGTCGAGGCTTTCGAGGTGAAGACAACCGCCGAGAACCTGCAAGCTGCTATCGATGGCGAAACCTATGAGTTCGAGACGATGTACCCGGGCTTCATTCAGGATGCTACCGACGAGAAATCGCAGAGCGCAATCATCAGCTTCAACTACGCACAGGATGCTGAGAAGAAGCATGCACAGATCTACGCCGATGCGCTGGCAACAATCGCTACTCCCGAGGCTTTGGCCACGACCTACTTCCTTTGCCCCAAGTGCGGTAACGTCTATGTAACGACCGCTGCCGAGGCTTGCGAACTGTGCCAGACTCCCGAGGATCAGTTCATCGTTTTCAACGCAGTCGTTCCGACTCCTGCTGAAGAGGATGTAGCCGCTGAAGCTGACAAGAAATAGGTTTTGTAACAATGGATTTTCGATCCGGAAGCCCTTGGGGTTTCCGGATTTTTTTGTGCCTGCATATCGTGAGGGGGGCGATCGCCGTGCTCTGTTTCCGAGCCTCGAGCTTGTCGAGAGGTCGTAAAGGGTTTTGTTCTCGATCCTCGAGCCTGTCGAGAGGTCGCTACGGTTCGGTGGAATTGTTCTCGATCCTCGAGCTATGTCGAGAGGTCGCAAAGGGTTTGTCTTCGATCCTCGAGCCTGTCGAGAGGTCGCTACGATTCGGTGGAATTGTTCTCGACCCTCGAGCTATGTCGAGAGGTCGCAAAGGGTTTGTCTTGTTCTTTTGACGAGTTGTTATTCGACTTGCGCAGCAAGTCGGCAGTCCGCAGCTCCGCCCTGCGGAGGACTGCTATTTCGCGTTGCTGCATAGCCGTCCCCCGCGAGCTGCCGACTGAAAATTCAATACACTATAATGGTAAGTTTGCGACCTCTCGACAGGCTCGAGGATCGAAAACGGAGTACATGGCGACCTCTCGACAGGCTCGAGGATCGAAAAACACCCCCCCCCTCCACGATATGCCGGCGCAAAAAACGGGTTGTTACTTCTCGAAATGCTGGTAGTCTTTGCTGTTTATCCAGCTGCCGCCCCAGATGAATCCGTGTCGGATAAACTCTTTGTAGCACAGATCGTTGGTGTCGATCTTGTAGGGGAAATCCGCCGTGCGGTCTGCGTATGCGGCGGCCGATTTGGGGCTGACGATCCGCTTCGTGCCGCTCTGTTTTACGTAAGGGTTGTAACGGGGATTGATGTCGATCGCCAACCCGCGGCTGTGCTTCGAAAGTCGCTTCGTTCCGGCGATGACGCGGAAGTTGAATGCCGAGGAGTTGTTATCCTCCATAGAACGCAGATCGTCAGCCTGATAGTTGTCGATCAGCACCATGCGTTCGATCGGGTAGTGGGCATCGAACAGCGTGCGCAGAATCTCGATCAGATCCCGGCTGATCGTGCGGTGACAGATCAGTTCGCCGGTGCGGATTTGTCCCTCCAGATCGTAGTGCAACACCTTCAGATAGCGCAATTCGGTGAGGGGAACGGTGCATCCTTTTTTGTAGGACAAACCGTCGATCCGTCGGAATAGCTTCGCGTCGATCGGCTGCTCGGTGAAGCATTTTTCCATGCCGAACGCTTCGACCGCTGCGCAGGAAACAACCTGTCCGGCAGTCCATTGCGCCAAAGCAGACGGCACATCGTCGCCGGCGGGTCGCGACATCGCGCAGTTCGCCGCTACGGTGAGTAAAAACGCCAGAATCAGCCTGCTCATCTTTGAGTGCCCTTGCGGTTTATAGCTCTTCGAGCCGCGCCACGGGGGATACGTCAAGCGTCGAGAAATCGCCGTGCTGGTAGTGGTAATGTCCGGCCATGGCGATCATCGCAGCGTTGTCGGTTGTGAATTTGAATTCGGGCAGGAACGTGCGCCAACCGCGTCGCCGTCCGGCTTCGGTGATGCCGTTGCGAAGTCCCGAGTTGGCCGAGACCCCTCCGGCTATGGCGATGTCGGTGATTCCCAGATCCTTCGATGCCCGCGTGAGCTTGTCTAACAGGATGCTGACGATCGTTGCCTGCAACGAAGCGCAGAGATCTGCTTTGTGCTGCTCGATGAAATCGGGGTCGGCAGCCACGGCATCGCGCAGCGTGTAGAGAAACGAGGTCTTCAGGCCCGAGAACGAGAAGTCGTATCCGTCGACGCGTGGACGTGCGAATCGGAATGCTTGCGGATCGCCCTCCTTGGCGAGTTTGTCGATCACCGGGCCGCCGGGGTAGGGCAGTCCCATCACTTTGGCACACTTATCGAAGGCTTCACCAGCCGCATCGTCGATCGTCGTGCCGATGATCTGCATCTCCAGCGGCGAATCTACCCGCACGATCTGGGTGTGCCCGCCGCTTACGAGCAGACACAGAAACGGAAAATCCGGGTGGGGTAACTCTCTGTCGGGAAGGTCGATGAAGTGCGATAGGATGTGGCCTTGCAGGTGGTTCACCTCGACCATCGGGAGGTCGCGGGCGATCGAAAGCCCTTTGGTGAACGAGACGCCGACAAGCAGCGAGCCGACCAATCCCGGGCCGCGTGTGAAGGCGATTGCGTCGAGCTGATCCGCTGTGACGCCAGCCTCTTTGAGGGCGGTATCGACCACGGGAATGATGTTCTGTTGGTGCGCGCGCGACGCTAATTCGGGGATTACGCCGCCGTATTTGATGTGGACGGCTTGTGACGCAATGACATTTGACAGCAGTACGTTGTTGCGCAGTACGGCGGCTGAGGTGTCGTCGCACGAAGATTCGATGCCAAGAATTGTAATATCCATGCGGTATTTTATGGTTTTTCGCTAAATATAATTAATTTTGCAAGTTATAATACGGTTTGTGCGCAAAGGTATAAAAATATTGGGAAAGGTGTTATCGGTGACCGCATTGTTGCTGATAATAATTCCTTTGTTGCTATCGCTGCTGCTCGATATTCCGGTGGTGCAGAACTTTGTGATCCACAAGGCCGCACGCATGATCTCCGCCAAGCTGGAGACCACGGTGAGCATTGATCGGGTCGATATCGGGATGTTTGCCAAAGTGAAGGTGAAAGGCTTCTATGTCGAGGATTACCAGCGCGATACGTTGCTCTATGTTGGCCGGTTGGATGCCTATATTACCAGCTTGGGTATCTTCGGCGGCGGCGTGGAGCTAAATCGTGCCGCCATCAACGATGCCAAATTCTACCTGCGCCAAGCTCCCGACGGCGAGATGAATATCAAACAGATTGTCGACCGGCTTTCGAATCCCGACAAACCCAAAAAGGGCAACTTCAGCCTTTCGCTCAAGAAGGCGACGATCGAAAACATGGATTTCTGTCTTGAACGTCTCGAACGCCGCAATCCCCCTTATGGCATTGATTTCGGCCACATGCACCTGTTGGATATGACCGCGCACATCGACGATTTTACGATCGACGGACAGGCACTTTATACGACCATTGCGGCTCTCACGGCGCGCGAACGCAGCGGCTTCGTACTCGATCACTTGGCCGGTCGATTCTACATGACGCAGGGCTGCATCGGGTTTGAGGATGCGGCGATCGTGACGGCTCATTCGAATATCTCGATTCCCTATATCTCGATTGTCGGCAACTCTTGGGCCGAGTACAAAGACTTTGTCAATCAGGTGCGTATCGACGGCTTGCTGCGCAATTCAACCGTGTCGACCGACGACATCGCCTACTTCGCCCCGAAGATGCGCGATTGGCATATCGACTTGAGTCAGATTGATGTCGAGGTGTCGGGCGTTGTGGCCGATCTCACGGGTAAAATCAAGAGCCTGCGCATCGGCAAAGAGACTTTCTTGACCGCCGATGCTTCGGTGACCGGACTGCCCGACGTGGCGAAAACCCACTTTGCGCTGACGATCCCGCGCCTGCACTCTACGGCTGAAGAGATCGACGTGTTAACCCGAAGTATTGCGCACAAGAATCTGTCCGACAAGGTTATGAAGATGCTGGATAACTCCGGGAATATCGACCTCAGTGCGCGTTTTAGCGGGTTGCTTACCTCGTTTGACATGCGGTTAGGTGCGACTACGGGAGTCGGCGACGTGTCGTGTAATCTGAAGATGACCCCGTTCAAAGAGGGGCTGAGCAATATTCGTGGTGATATCGAAACGCGCAACCTGCGGCTGGGCGACCTGTTAGGCGACCGCAAGATGTGGGGCGATGCGACGCTTGTGGCCTATATCGACGGCGTGGTGGGTCGCGGATATGCCGACGCTCAGGTGGTGGGCGATGTGGAGCGGTTGGAGTTCAACGGCTACAATTACGATGCGTTGAAGCTCGACGGGCGTCTGCGCAACCGCCAATTCGACGGCGTGATCTCGGCGCGCGATTCCAACCTCGACTTCGATTTCAAGGGGCTTGTGGATCTGAACGATTCGGTGCCGCGTTACGATTTTACGCTCGACCTGCGCCGAGCCGATCTGGCCAAACTTCACATCAACCGCCGCGACTCCGTTTCGCAGCTTCGGGCACATGTGGTGGCGCGTGCCAGCGGTCGGTCACTCGACGACATGAACGGCCGCGTGGAGGTTACCGATGCTTTCTACCGCTACAACGACAAAGAACTCACGGCCTCGAAGATGACCATTACGGGCGAGAACTCGGCATCGAGTAAATTCATCGACCTGCATTCGACCTTCGCCGATGCCACCTTCCGCTCGAAAACCAGCTACAAACAGGTCTTTGAATATTTGCAGGAGAGCGCATGGCGTTACCTGCCGCTGCTGCGCGGCGAAAATTCGGCGGCTGTGCGTGCTACGCGGAAAACGGCAGTGGCGAACGATTATTCGCTCTTGTCGGTCGATATCCGCAACTTCAACCCGTTGGCCGATGCCGTCTCGCCGGGGTTGCAGATTGCCGACGGATCGTCGCTGCGTCTGCTCTTCAATCCGGCCAGCGACCAGCTTTCGCTGAAGGCGACCTCGGAGTATATCGAACGGGATCGGATGCTGGCTACTCGTCTGAATGTCAATGCGTCGAACCGGGGTGACTCGCTGACGGTTTATGCTTCGGCCGAAGACCTCTATGCCGGCGTGGTACACCTGCCGCACCTCTCGATGACGGGTGGCGCAAAAAAAGGACAGGTGCAGATCTCGGCCGGCTTCAACGACACGACACGCCATGCGTCGGGGCTGCTGGGAATTCGCGCCGGGGTGCTCAACGAGCATGGCCCGAACGGACGTGTCGTCGACCTGCGAATCCTCCCGTCGCACCTCACGCGCGGCGATAAGACTTGGCAGATCATGGCTCACAAAATCCTGCTCGATACGGCCGAAATTGTCATCGACAAGTTTTTCGTCTCGAACAAAGAGCAGGAGTTGCTTGTCAATGGCATCGCCTCGCGTAGCCGCGATGATTCGGTGACACTTCGCTTGAGCAATTTCGATATGGCCCCCTTTACGCAGGTCGTCGAACGCATGGGCTACCTGATCGAGGGGCGCATGAACGGTCTGGCGACGATGAAGTCGGTGTTGCGGCGGGGCGAGGTCTCGGCCGATATTGCGTTCGACAGCGTGGAGGTGAACCAGATCCAAGCACCGCCCATGCGCCTTACCTCGCGCTGGGACTTTGCGCGCAATCGTGCTGGAGTGACGGTCACCGACCGCCAGCGACGCGATACGCTGATTCGCGGCTTCTATGCCCCCGAGCAGGTGCGCTACTATGCTCGATTGCAGGCTGATAGCCTCAATATGGGGCTGCTTGACCCGATCCTGTCGGGGGTGATCTCCTCGACGCACGGAGTCGCTGCGGCCGATCTGGTGCTGGAGGGACAACGCCGCGAGGCGAATCTCTCGGGGCAGATCCGCGTGCGCGACCTCTCGACGACGGTCGATTTCACGCAGGTGGCCTATACCATGCCCGAAGCGACGTTGCATGTCGCCAACAACCGCTTTACGGCAACCGATGTGCCGGTGTTCGACCCCGAGGGAAACCGCGGGCGTTTCGATATTGACCTCAATCTGCAACACCTCTCCAACATCGCCTACGACGTGCGGATCTCCCCGCAGCAGATGCTGGTGCTGAACACCACCGCGCAGGATAACGAACTCTTCTACGGCAAGATCTATGCGTCGGGAAGGGCGCGCATCAAGGGTGACAAGGGAATGGTGAATATGGATATTTCCGCCTCGACGGACGACAACTCGTCGTTCTTCCTGCCGCTGTCGGATAAATCGAACATCTCCAACGCCGATTTTGTGACCTTCGAAGAGCCGAAATCGGAGGCCAAGATTGATGATCTGATGCGTCGCAAACAGCTTTTTGAACGAAAAAAACGGCAACAATCGGATGCTGCGAACCAAATGGTGATCGCGCTGGCACTCGATGTGCGACCGAATACGAGCGTCGAAATGTCGGTGGCCGGCAACGTGGTCAAGGCGCGCGGATCGGGGCAGATGAACCTTCAGATCAAGCCACGCTCGAATATTTTCGAGATCTACGGCGACTATACGATCTCGGAGGGAAGCTACCTGTTCTCGTTGCAGAACATTATCAATAAGTCGTTTACGATCGAAAGCGGATCGACGATCCTGCTCACGGGTGCTCCTATGGATGCGCTGCTCAACATCAATGCCGTCTACAAACTCAAGGCTTCGCTGCAACCTCTGTTGCAGGGCGCAACGGGCAATATTGTTGCCGATCGTTCCGTTCCGGTAGAGTGTGTGATCCACCTCGGCGATCGGCTTTCCGCTCCGGCAATCTCCTTCAATGTGCATGTCCCGGGGCTTGATCCCGAGATGCAGACGATTGTGTCGAATGTGTTGTCAACGCCGGAAACTATTGATACGCAGTTTCTTTCGCTCTTGGTGCTCAATAGCTTTATGGCCGATAACAACGCAACGAACACCAATATCGGGTCTTCGGTTTCGGCGGCCACAGGTCTCGAATTTTTGTCGAGCCTGTTGAGTAATTGGCTTTCGATTGACGACTACAACGTGGTGATCCGCTACCGCCCGCGTTCGGAGTTGACCAGTGAGGAGGTCGATTTCGGCCTTTCGAAGAGTCTGATTAACAACCGCTTGTTTGTGGAGTTGGAGGGTAACTATTTGATCGACAATAAGCAGACGGTGAACAACATGTCCAACTTCATGGGCGAGGCGTATATCACCTACCTGATCGACCGCGGCGGCACGTTGAAGCTCAAGGCATTTACGCAGACGATCGACCGTTTTGACGAAAACCAAGGTTTGCAGGAGACCGGAATCGGTGTCTATTATAAGGAGGACTTTAACAACTTCCGCGATTTGCGACAGCGGATCAAGGACCATTTTACGAACAAGAAACGCAAGGCGCAGCGTGCGCTCCAACGCGAGGCCCGTCGTGCGGAACGAGAACGCGAACGAAACGATTCAACCGCAGTCAAGTGATTGATAAAGAGTGGATAAATGCTTTTTGGGGAGAAGTATAAATTCGTTGGTTTTTAATATAACAAATACAAGTAGAAATAGGTAACTTGGCACGAAACAAACAAAAAACTTAAATAAGAGTACAAACAACAGGAATATTCGGCATTGAGCTACCGACTTGGCAAGCCCCTCCCAAGGGAGGGGTTTGGGGTGGGGTCAAATTTATGAACGCGGCGTTGCGCCGCGCAGCCCCGCCTGCGAGAGCCGCATAACGCAGGAAACAAACAAAAAACTTAAATAAAAGGACAAACATGATGACATTTTTGCAGGCTGCCGAAGCGGTGGCCGTGAGTGAGGAGACCCGTATGGGGCTGTGGACGTTGTTTACCAAAGGTGGTTGGCTGATGTGGCCGTTGCTGGCACTGGGTGGCGTGACTATTTTTATCTTTGTCGAACGGTTCATGGCGATCCGCAAGGCTTCGGTGCTGGATATGAACTTTATGAACCGCATCCGCGACTACATCTCCGACGGGAAGATCGCTGTGGCTGTCAACCTTTGCAAGAAGACCGACACGCCCATTGCGCGCATGATCGAGAAGGGCATCGAGCGCATCGGACGCCCGATGAGTGACGTGCAGACCGCAATCGAGAACGTCGCCAATTTGGAAGTCTCGAAACTCGAAAACGGACTTCCGTTTCTGGCAACTATCGCCGGAGGTGCGCCGATGATCGGTTTCTTGGGTACGGTACTTGGTATGGTGCAGACCTTTATGGATATGTCGGCTGCCGGAGGAACGGTCGATCTGGGACTGCTGTCGAGCGGTATGTATGTAGCCATGGTCACTACGGTCATGGGTCTGATCGTCGGCATTCCGGCCTACTTCGGCTATAACTACCTCGTGGCGCGGATCGAGAAGCTGGTGTTCCAGATGGAGGCCAACTCGATTGCGTTTATGGATATTTTGAATCAACCAGCTCAACGATAACATATTATGGCTATTAAACACGGATCAAAAGTCGACAAATCGTTCTCGGCATCGTCCATGACCGACTTGATGTTCCTGCTGCTGCTGTTTCTGCTGATCGCTACGACGCTGATTAACCCCAACGCGCTGAAACTGATGCTCCCGAAAAGCTCGAATCAGCTGAAGGATAAGGCGATGACGACGGTGTCGATCCAGCAGAACGGCGCGTCTTACAACTACTATGTGGAGTTGGAGCGCGTGCAGGGAATCGAAGGGATTGAGCGGGCACTCCGGACGCGGCTCGACGGACAGAAGGAGGCTACCGTGTCGCTGCATTGCGACAAGACGGTGGCGGTTGATGAGGTTGTCAAGGTGATGAATTTGGCCCGGGACAACAAATATAAACTGATATTGGCCACCACGCCGAATTAATTGATGTACTACTACGACCCGAACGACAAAGCGCCCCGACGGTGGGCGGTGATTGCGGCGGTGGCCTATGCGCTGCTGCTTGCCGGATCGTTTGCGCTGGTGTCGTTTGACTTTCACCGGATCGAGCAGAAGCGTGGCGACACGATTCTCGTCGACTTCATTGAGCCGCCCGTTCCCGAACCGCCCAAGCCGCCCGTGCAGACGACCAATGAGCCGCGCGTACACGACAAGGCGGCCGTTGAGGAGCAAACGGCGCAGGTTGCCGGCAAGGATGCGGTGACGCAGACGCCCAACCCCAAAGCCCTTTTTCAGATGAATAAGGGCGGAGCGGATGAGCCGGATAATGCCGGAAATCCGCGTGCTCCGCAGGGGGAGGACAAGGCCAGCGGAACAGGCCCGGGACTCAATGTCGACGGGCTGGATCAGCTGGATAAGGGGTTGCAGGGACGTGGGTTGCACGGTGCGCTACCTCGTCCGGCCTACCCCGGAACGCAGAGTGGCAAGGTCGTTGTTTATGTTACGGTCGATGCCAAAGGAAATGTAACCCGTGCCGAATACCAGCAGAAAGGTTCGACGACCAACGATGCGTCGCTGGTGGCGGCAGCACTCGCGGCAGCGCGTAAAGCCCGTTTTACGGAGAGTCGCGCCACGGTGCAGGGCGGTACGATCACCTATCTGTTCCGCATGGAATAGGTGTGTAAATTACTGAATATGAATAAATTTTTGATTTTAGCCTTGTGTTGTTTCTCTTTGGTGACGGCGCGGGCCGAAGAACCGCAAGGTGCACATCTGCGGCTGGATAATCCGACCTATGATTTCGGCGATGCACCGCGCAAGGGTGGTGATCTGATTCACGAGTTCGCATTTCGCAACGACGGCACTTCGCCGCTCGTGCTGCTGCGCGTGCTGACATCGTGCTCGTGTCTGAAGGCGAACTATCCCAAACAACCCATTGCTCCGGGGGCTTCGGGGGTGATCCGCATCACCTATGAGCCGCACAAAAGCGAGCCGGGGGCATTTAACAAAGTGATCCAAATTTACTCCAATTCGACCCCCAACCGCGATGTGCTGACGGTGCAGGGGAACTCGATCGACGGCACGCCGCGCAAGGTGAAGGTCAAATCGTCGGGCGAGGTGAAAATCAAGGAGCGTAGAATAAAAAACAAAACCAATGACGATATTACTCAATAACGCGACCCTCCTGCCGATGACGGCCACCGACGGTCAGCCGCAGACTTTCACCGGATCGGTGGGCATCGTTGACAACCGGATTGCACTGGTTGCGCACGACGAAGCCGCCGCCGAAACCTTTCTTGCTGCCCATCCCGCCACGCGGGTGATCGACTGCCGCGGCAAACTGGTGATGCCCGGATTGGTCAACACCCATTGCCACGCCGCCATGACCCTGCAACGCAGTTATGCCGACGATATAGCCCTCATGGAGTGGCTCAACGACTATATTTGGCCGTTCGAAGCCCGGCAGACGCTCGACGACGTGGTGTTGGGAATGACGCTCGGTGTGGTCGAAATGCTGCTGGGCGGCGTGACCTCGTTTGTCGACATGTATTACCACGAGAATGGCTGTGTCGAGGCGGTGAAGCGGTTGGGTATTCGTGCTGTGTTGGGTTGCAACTACTTCGATAACAATGCCGAGGAGGTGTTTCGCGAGATTGAGGATGCCGTGGCGAAAGCCCAAGATACCGAGCGCATCCGCATCGCGGTAGCACCCCATGCCCCCTATACCGTGTCGCCCGAAAACCTGCTTCGCGGCAAGGCACTCTGCGATCGCTATGGCTTGCAGATGATGACGCATATCTCCGAAACGCAGGACGAGGTGCGCATCGTGCGTGAACGCTTCGGCTGCACGTCGGTCGAACACCTCGACCGGCTGGGACTGCTGAACGACAAGATGATCGGTGCTCATTGCATCCATTTGACCGAGAGTGATCTGCTGACCTTGGCCGAGCGGGGTGTCGCTGTGTCGCACAATCCGCAGAGCAACATGAAGATCTCGAGTGGGGTAGCTCCTATTGAGCGGCTGCGCGCGGCCGGTGCACTTGTGACGATCGGCACGGACGGAACTTGCTCGAACAACGACCTCGACCTGTTCGAGGAGTTGCGCACGGCGGTGTTCCTCCAGAAGTCGGCGACGGGAAATCCGTTGGCTTTGCCGGCCTACGAGGCACTGAAATTGGCTACGGTCAATGGTGCGCGTGCATTGGGATATGGCCCGGGTGAGTTGGGCGTGATCGCCGAAGGGGCTTTGGCCGATGTGCTGGTGATCGACCTGCAAAAACCGCATCTGCAACCTATCCACGATGTGGTGTCGAATCTGGTCTACTGCGGTAAGGCGGCCGATGTCGATACGGTGATTATCGACGGCCGTATCGTCGTCGAAAATCGTCGCGTCATGGGGGTTGATCTGGCGAAACTCTATGCCGATGTCGCTGCTGCCGTTGCGCGGATCAAGCAGGAACTTTAAGCCGTTTGGCTCGATTCCCGAGCTTGTCTTGGGGTGCACAGGGGGCTTTTGGGCGTGTGTTGCCGCATCGTACTCGCTGCGAACAACTGACAACCGAGTCGCATATTCCTATTGATAGGTTGTCGCGGAGCTTTTGGCACGCCTCTTGCCGTGGGGAGTGAATAAAACAAAAGACCTATGACAAGATCGGTAATTTTCGGCGGGCACAGGGTGTCGCTTGCCGGACAGGAGGCCAAAGTGGGCGAGAAAGCACCGCAGTTTACGGTGATCGACGGCTCGATGCAGCCGGTGTCCTCACAGCAATTTCACGACAAAATACGGATATTCAGCGTCTTTCCGTCGGTCGATACTCCGGTCTGCTCGTTGCAGAACCGCCGCTTCAACAAAGAGGCCGCGGCTTTGGGCGAGCAGGTCGAGATTATTGCGCTGTCGGTCGATCTGCCCTTTGCGCAGAAGCGATTCGTCGGCGAGGAGGGGATTGAGCGCATGCGCATCTACTCCGACTACCGGACATTGGATTTCGGCATGAAGTACGGTTTTCTGATCGAGCCGCTGCGGTTACTGGCTCGCGGCGTAGTGGTGGTCGACAAGGACGACACGATCCGCCATGTCGAATATGTCCGTGACATTGGCCACGAACCCGACTACGCCAAGGCACTCGATGTGGTGCGGAGTTTGCAAAAAAAATAGGCTCAAGCTGTAATTCTTGTAGGCGAATTTCTTTTTCGGGAAGCATCGTTTTTGTTCTCGGGTAGCAGTTCGCGGGGACGGCTCGAAGCGTAGCGAAGAGCAGGCCTCCGCGTGGCGGAGCTGCGGCCTGCCGACTTGCTGCGCAAGCCGAAAACAACCACAAAGAAATTAATCCCCCGAAATGGAGTTACCAACAAGTATTGCGGAGTTTGCAAAAAAAATAGACCTTCGGGTCTATTTTTTTTGGATGTATACCGTCGCTGTGCGCGAGGTGTTGTAGATGCGGATGTGGGGGTGCTCGTCGTCACCGGCGGCAAATGAGAAGTGTTCGGCCTGCATCGACTGCCGTTCCTGTCCGCCGAAGCGAAGCTCGTCGGTCGAGAGCACGGGAATGTATTTGCCCGAAGCCGGCACGGGAAGTTCGTAGTCGGGAATCGAGGCACTCGGATGCCAGTTGAAGACGAAGAGCAGCCGTCCGTGCGAAAAGACCATGGTCTTGTTCTGCTCGTCCATTTGCATGTTCCACGCATAGCCGTCGCTCAGCACCTTGTATTTGCGCACCAGCGCGATCATCGCCCGGTCGAAGTCGCCCAGCCACGCATAGCGCAGCAGCTTGTTTTCGGCCAGCGACCATTGCCGTCGTGCATGAGCGTAGCTCCAGTTGTTCCCGGCACGCGGAAAATCAATCCACTCCGGATGTCCGAATTCGTTGCCCATGAAGTTGAGGTAAGCCTGCCCGCCGGTCGAAATCGTCATCAGACGGATCATCTTGTGCAGTGCCATGCCGCGGTCGATTACCACGCTCTGCGAGGCTCGATCCATGTGGAAGTACATCTCCTGATCCATGAGCCGGAAGGCCAGCGTCTTGTCGCCGACAAGTGCCTGATCGTGCGATTCGGCATAGGCCACGGTCTTCACCTCCGGCAGTCGGTTGGTCATCACCGACCACATCTCCCAGATGTTCCACTCCTCGTCGGGAACCTCCTTGAGCTGCTTGATCCAGAAATCGGGAATCGCCATGCCCAGCCGGTAGTCGAAGCCGATGCCGCCCTCGTCGATCGGAATACACATCCCCGGCATGCCGCTCACATCCTCGGCGATCGTCAACGTCTGCGGAGCGAATTCGTGGGCGAGTTTGTTGGCCAGCGCGAGGTAGCAGAGGGCATCTTCGTTGACCCCGGCGTCGAAGAAGCGGTCGCGGTTGTCGAAGGTGACGTAGCCGTGGTGGTGGTAGATCATCGAGGTGACGCCGTCGAAGCGGAATCCGTCGAAATGAAATTCGTCGAGCCAATATTTGACGTTCGAGAGCAGAAAATGTTGTACTTCGCGTTTGCCGTAGTCGAAGAGCATCGAATCCCAGTAGGGTTGGTATCCGGCCTCCCCGGGCAGCGAGTAGAGGTGATCCGTGCCGTCGAGCTGGTTGATTCCCTCGTTGAGGTTCTTGACGTAGTGGGCATGCACCAGATCCATGATCACGGCGATTCCCAGTTCGTGTGCCCGGCGAATCAACTCCTTCAGCTCCTCGGGCGTGCCGCAGCGCGACGAGGGGGCAAACAGGCTCGAGACGTGGTAGCCGAACGACCCGTAGTAGGGGTGCTCGGCGATGGCCATGAGTTGGAGGGTGTTGTAGCCCTCTCTTTTTATTATAGGTAGGATCTTCTCGGTGAACTCCCGGTAGGTGCCGACGCCTTCGCGCTCCTGCGCCATGCCCACGTGTGCTTCGTAGATGAGCAACGAGCCGTTTTTCGAGGCATCGAACGCATCGCCCTGCCAGTCAAACGGGGTCAGGGGCATCCAGAATTGTGCTGTGTAGTCCTTGCTCTGCTCGTCCTGCACCACGCGCGTAGCGTAGGCCGGAATGCGGTCGAGCCAGCCGTTGTCGCCGTGTACGTGGATCTTGTAGAGTGAGCCGTGGGTGAGCCGGTCGCGGTACATCGCTGCCGGGAAGAAGGCACTCCAGACTCCTGCGGCGTCTTTGTGCATGCGGATTTCGGTGCGTTGCCAGTTGTTGAAGTCGCCGAAGACATAGACATCTTCCGCTCCGGGAAGCCATTCGCGCAACCACCACCCGTCGAGTGCCTCGTCCCATTGCCAGCCGAAATAACGGTATCCGTTGGCATAATCGACGATTGTTCCGGCACTCCGGCAGATCTCGTCCAGCTTCTCGGTGTATCGGTTGTGTCGGGCATTGAGAGCCTCTTCGACCGGTTCGAGCCATGCGTCGTGGGCGACAATCGGAAGTCTTGAGCTGTTTTTTTCCATAGCAGGCATTCGGTTTCTACAAATATACGACAATAATTCGAATATTTTTTTTATATTTGTCAAAATCAATTTTTGAATTATTTTATAAAAAGAAAAACTGACTATGTTCAAAGGACAACCAAAAGGTTTGTACGCCCTCTCCCTTGCCAATACCGGTGAGCGTTTCGGCTATTACACCATGCTTGCCATCTTCACCCTGTTTTTGCAGGCGAAGTTTGGCTACACGGAGACGGTGACCACGCAGATTTACGGCGCATTTCTGGCTGCGGTCTATTTCATGCCCTTCTTCGGCGGTATTTTGGCCGACAAATTCGGGTTCGGCAAAATGGTGTCGTTGGGTATCTTCGTGATGTTCGGAGGATATGCCCTGCTGGCTATTCCGACCGGAACGGGTTTTGCAGCGCAGGCGTTGATGTTTGGCGCACTGGCGTTGATTGCTTGTGGTACGGGTCTGTTCAAGGGAAACCTTCAGGTGATGGTGGGCAACCTCTACGACGATCCGGCCTATGCCGCCAAGCGCGACAACGCCTTCTCGATCTTCTACATGGCCATCAATATCGGTGCGATGTTCGCTCCGTCAATGGCCAAATGGATCACCAACTACTTCCTGGCGCAGGACGGACTCTCCTACAACGGACAGATCCCGGCTCTGGCGCACCAGTTCTTGGCCGAGGGCAATGCCATGGGGGCTGAGCCGCTGGCTAAATTGCAGGAGTTGACGGTGGCAGCCGGTGGTAATGCAGCCGATCTGGGTGCTTTCTGCTCGCATTATGTCGAGAAACTTGCTGCGGCCTACAACATGGGCTTTGGTGTGGCGTGCATCTCGCTGGTGATCTCCTACCTGATTTATATTGGCTTCCGCAAGACCTTTAAGAGTGCCGATGTGACGGCCAAGCAGCAGGCTGCGGCCGCTACGGGTGTGGCGCATAAGGAGCTGACTCCGGCGCAGACCAAGTCGCGCATCACGGCGTTGATGCTGGTCTTTGCGGTGGTGATCTTCTTCTGGATGGCGTTCCATCAGAACGGTTCGACGATGACCTTCTTCGCGCGTGACTATACGACTTCCGAGGCGACGGGTATCACCCGTATGGGCTTCAATATCTTCAATTTGGTGCTGGTGCTCATCGGTGTCTATTCGATCGTAGGATTCTTCCAGTCGGCAAAGGGACGCGGCAAACTCATCAGTGCTGCCGTATTTGCTGCGACGCTCGGGGCACTCTATTATCGTTGGACTTTGACGGCCGACCCCGTGTCGATTCTGCCGCAGGAGTTCCAGCAGTTCAATCCGTTCTATGTCGTGGCATTGACGCCGATCTCGGTGGCGATCTTTACGATGCTGGCTCGCAGGGGCAAAGAGCCTTCAGCACCGCGCAAAATCGGACTGGGTATGATCATCGCGGCTGGTGGATTCTTGATTCTGGCTCTCGGCTCTATGGGGCTGATGTCGCCCGTTGAGGTCAAAGCGGCCGGATCGAGCAACTTGTTTGTATCGCAAAACTGGCTGATATCGACCTATTTGGTGCTGACATTTGCCGAGTTGCTACTCTCGCCGATGGGAATTTCGTTCGTCTCGAAGGTCGCTCCTCCTAAATATAAAGGTATGATGATGGGTTGCTGGTTCGCTGCAACGGCTGTGGGCAACTACGCCACCTCGCTGATCGGTTATCTGTGGGGCAGCGGCATGGCACTCTGGATGGTCTGGAGCGTGCTGATCGTGCTTTGCCTGCTTTCTGCGCTGTTTATCTTCTCGATTATGCGCAAACTCGAAAGCGCAACTACCGCCTAATTTGGTAGATAGATTCCTTAAAAAGCCGTTGCGATCACCGCAACGGCTTTCTTTTGGCGTTTTTGTGGCTAAAAATGTTTGATTATCTCCTCGATTTTCCTATATTTGTAACCAAATTTTATTCCCGCTCTATGTTTAGGAACTTGCGCATTTACATATTTGCTTTGCTTGTCGTCATTCTGTCGGGATGTAGCCCTGCCGTTTCGCTTGAACCGAAGGCCGTTTCCCCATGCGACAGCTCCTTAAAGTCCTATTTTAAGATCGTGAAACGCCGGGTGGCAACTTGCGAGGTGCTACCCGATTGCGATACGCTCTTTGCACGTGCCAAACGGGCGGGAAACCTCCGGATGCAGGTAATTGCACTCAGCCTTCGACTGGACTACTATTTTTATCGTAACGACCGGGCGCATATTCTCGAGGCGACGGAGCGTGTGTGCGAATTTTGTCGGGCCAATGGCAAGAACGAGTTTGCTCCGTTCTATTATTTTGCATGGGGAGGTCGCCTGATTACCTTCTATATCCGTCAGGGACAATTCAGTTCGGTGATTTACGAAGCCAAGAAGATGATCGCCGAAGCGCGTGCCGACAACTATGGAGCTGGCATTGCATCGGGCTACCGGATTCTGGCCAATGCCTATCTGATGCAGGAGAATTTCAAGAAGGCATACGAGAACTATCGCCTTGAGATCGAGCAATATAAACAGATCAAAGTGCAGGATCGCAACCTGCCGATGCAGTACGCCTCTATGGCGCAAAGTGCCTTGGGACTGAATTGGCCCGACTCTGCGGCGCGCATCCTTCGGGAGGCCCACCGGCTCAAGACCACGAGTCCCTATCAGCGTTTTACGATCAACAAGGTGCAGGCAATCTATTACATGCACGTGCACGATCTGGACAGCGCGAAGATCTGTGTGGATTCGGCTCGTCTGTATTATCAACGCGATTCGTCGAAGGTGGTTCATCAGTCGGGCATGTGCTATCTGTTGACCGAATATTATAAGGCCACTCGCCAATACGACAAGGCGTTGGAGGTGGCACTGGCGGCGCAGAAAGATTCGATGTATGCCCAAGTTGCTTGGCGCGATTTCGATTTGTATCATACCCTTGGCGAGATCTATTACCTGAAAAACGATCCGGCACGTGCGGCCGAGAACTACTGCCGCTATATCCGGGCTGCCGACTCGGCACGCTTGGCGCAGTTGCGGAATTCGACCGAACATTTCTCGGGACTGATCGATGTGACCCGCCTGCAAGATAATGCCAAACAGGTGCAGTATGATTTGCAACACGAACGGTTGCACGATACCTACCGCATCATCGGGTTGCTGGTGCTATTCTTGGTGCTGGGAGCTGTATTTCTGGTGCGTTTCATCCTGCTCAACCGCCGTCTTAAAACTTCGGAAGAGCTTATCATGGAGCAGAATAAGTCATTGACAGCAGCCGCCGAAGAGTTGCGCGTGGCCAAGGAGGCCGCCGAATCGGCCAGCCGGATAACCTCGGAATTCATCAAAAATATGTCCCACGAGGTGCGCACGCCGCTCAATGCGATCGTCGGTTTCTCGCAAGCCCTCGCCGTGCAGTACCGCGACAATCCGTCGACGGGCGAATATGCTTCGATCATCGAATCGAGCAGCCACGACCTGCTGCGGCTGATTGACGATGTGCTCGATGTCTCGTGTCTGGATCAATATGCGACCTTGCCGAGTATTGATGTCTGCGATCTGAATACGGTTTGCCGCGAATGTATCGACGCTTCGCAGCAGCGGGTGAAGTCGGGTGTGACGCTTGTCTTCGAAGAGTCATCCGAAAATCCGACCGTTCAAACCAACGTTCGGCGCGTTGCCCAGATCCTGCGCCACCTGCTTCACAATGCCGCGAAATTCACCGATCATGGCGAGATTATTCTCAACTATACCTACCTTGCGGAGGAACAAGCCCTGCGTTTTACGGTCTCTGACACCGGAATCGGCATTCCGGCGGATAAGGTCGAGATGATTTTCGATCGTTTTGTGAAATTGGATTCGTTTGCGCAGGGAACGGGACTTGGGCTCTCGATTGCGCGCGATATTGCCTGCAAGTTGGGCGGCTCACTTCGACTCGACAAGACCTATCAATCGGGCTGCTGCTTCATACTCACAATTCCCTTGTACCCGAATCAGGAGTAACCGCCCGTCGACCTGAAGAGAGGTCGCAGAGTTCTGTTTGTTCACGATCCTCGAGTTTGCCCCGGAGGTCGCGGGTGTGTTGGAATTTCGATCCTCGATCCTCGAGCCTGTCGAGAGGTCGTAAAGTTCTGTTTGTTCACGTACCATATTATAGCGTATTAAATTCTCAGTCGGCAGCTCGCGGAGGCGGCTATTGAGCTAACGCGAAATAGCAGTCCTCCGCAGGGCGGAGCTGCGGACTGCCGACTTGCTGCGCAAGCCGAAAAACATCTCGCCATACAACCTTTGCGACCTCTCGACAAAGCTCGAGGGTCGAGAAACGGACACAGCGACCTCTCGACAAAGCTCGAGG
>CAZHEY010000025.1:0-17812 GCA_964532025.1 uncultured Alistipes sp.
CTGACTCCTGCAAATGGAATCAGCCCTATTTGTATTCTCCTCTCTAAAAGTTTTAGCGGACAGCAATATCTGGCAAAAGATTCGGATCGAACTCTTTTCGGCTTGCTGTGCAAGCCGGCAGGCCGCAGCTCCGCCACGCGGAGGCCTGCTCTTCGCTGCGCTTGAGCCGTCCCCGCGAGCTGCTGACTGAAAAGGCAAAGGTGCGGCAATAGTCTGCGACCTCTCGACAGGCTCGAGGATCGAAAACAAATATTTGTGGCAAAGTCTGCGACCTCTCGACAGGCTCGAGGATTGAGAACAGCTCTTGCAGGTGATTCCTTGATGACGTTTCCTTTGCGACCTCTCGGCAGGATCGAGAACAGGGTTGTCCGAAAATACACTTTCGATCCTCGAGCCTGTCGAGAGGTCGCAAACTCTTTTTATAGCGGAAGATCTATTCAGGCAGCAGCCTCTCCCCGCCAAGCTCGAGGATCGAAACCGAACCCCAGCCCCTCCCCGACAAGCGAAATCCGCCGCCGGGATTTTACCGCTTATTCCGCAATTTCAAACTGGTCTTTGCCGACACCGCAGACGGGGCAGCTCCAGTCGTCGGGAATCTCTTCAAAGGGAGTTCCGGGGGCAATGCCGCCGTCGGGATCACCGATTGCGGGATCATAGATCCATTCGCAGACTACGCAACGATACTTTTTCATGGTGTGTGTTTTTAGGTGTGTAATTCGAATTATTCATCCTCCTCTTCCGCGCGATTGCCGCCCTTGGGAGTGAGTTCCGTCACGAGGCGATCGGCTTCGGCGCACGAGACGTAGAGCCGCTCCTCGTATATGTTTGTGATTTCGACAAAGTTGCGCCATTCCGATGCGTAAAGTCGCACGCGATCGAGTCGCCGCAGGTCGAAGAAATGGCCGTAGTATCCGAAGAATCCGCAGCCGCCGAAAATTGGAATAAACCACTTCATCCGGCTGGTGTCGATGCGTCGAACCGAAGCGATTTCGTCGCGCCGTATTTCGGTGATATCCAGCAGACAGCGCACCTCGACTTTCTCGTCGGTGACCACAATGCGGCGCGGTATCGAGAGCGACATCAGCGCGACGAGTGCCACGATGAACGAGGTGAACCACGCCGAGAGGTATTCACCTTCGTAGAGGTAGTAAAGCAGCACGCCCAGTAGGACGAATGCCACCAGATAGACCAGCGTCCAGTAGATCGTGCGCCGATCGAATTTGTATTTATAGCTGCTCACCATAGGCTTCTTGCGCGGCGGTTTCACGTGCTGCAAGCAGGGCTTCAGCCAGCGTGAGGTCGTCGGACGTGGTTATTTTCAGATTGCTGCGTTCGCCCTCGGTCGGTGTGATTGCGTATCCGGCAAGCTCCACGACCGAAGCATCGTCGGTGAATTCCGCCCGGTAATCCTGCCGATAGGCCGCTTCGAGCCAGTCGCTTCGAAACACCTGCGGCGTTTGCACAGCACGCAGTTTACGGCGGTCGACCGGGTGCGAAACCTCGCCGTCGATCTCTCGCAACGAATCGACGACCTCAATGACCGGAATCACCGCGCCGTGTATCGCCGCAGCTTCAACCGTGCGGCGGATCATCTCCTCCGAGACAAGCGGCCGCACCCCGTCCTGTACGGCAATCAGCTCCGGGTGGGTGCGAAATGCGGCAATTCCCTGCTGCACGGAGTGAAATCGCTCCTCGCCGCCGCATATTGTTGTGTGCGCGGCGACGTCGAACCGTGCCGCAAAATTCTTCCAGAATTCGAGGTATTTCTCCGGTAGGACGACCACAATCTCCGCGCCCGGAAGTGCCTCGGCAAAGCGGTTGATCGTGCGAACCAATATCGGTTGCCCGCCGAGCAGCACAAACTGCTTGGGCAGCGAACTGCCCATTCTGTGGCCGACGCCGCCGGCAACAATGAGAACTCCCGTCTGCTGTTCCATCTCCTATTTTTTAGCTTGTTCGCCGCTTGTTGCCGCGACAACGGGAGCTGTCGTGGTGGGCAGCGTGAGCGAGTCGAGCTGTGTAATCCGATCCTCCGGCTTCACCTCGCCGTTCAGCTCGGCTTCGATCTGCTTACGCACATACTCAAACAGTTCGCGGTTCGCCTTTGCAATCGGCTCGGCCGGCTCTTGTGTCATTTTCAACGGATTGACCGGCTTCCCGTTTTTCCAGATGCGGTAGTCGAGGTGTGGGCCGGTCGATGCGCCCGTGCTACCGACGTAGCCGATCAGCTGTCCCTGCTTGACGCGCGAACCGCGTGCAAGTCCCTTGGCATAGCCACTCATATGCATATATCCGGTCATCAGGTTGCCGGCGTGTTTGATCTTCAGCGTGTTGCCGCCTCCGCCGCCCCAGCCTTTGAAGGTCACCGTGCCGTCGGCTA
Source organism: uncultured Alistipes sp. (assembly GCA_964532025.1). Taxonomy (GTDB): domain Bacteria; phylum Bacteroidota; class Bacteroidia; order Bacteroidales; family Rikenellaceae; genus Alistipes. The sequence goes on from CAZHEY010000025.1 coordinate 2,381, forward strand.
CGGCGTGAATCGGCGTACCTTTCGGTGCTGCGTAGTCAACGCCCGTATGGGGTCGGTAGACTTTGTATATCGGGTGTTTGCGCGCGTAGGTAAATTTGGAACTGATGCGCGAATACTTCAGCGGAGCTTTGAGCATCTGCTTGCGTAGGCTCTGGCCGTCGGCCTCCCAATACTGGACGCGGCCGTCCTGCCGGAACGGAATGGCGTAATACTCCTTGTCGCCCTGTTTGAACTTCGCGCCCCAGATGCGGCCGATGCCGATCGAGACGCTGTCGTCGATGAAGCGTTCGTCGTAGATCACCGTGAAGCTGTCGCCTTTCTGGATGCCGAAGAAGTCGACCGTCCATTGGTAGATGTCCTCCAGTTCAGCCGCCAGCGCATAGGGCAGATCCTGCTCCATAATTGCACCCCAGAGCGACGAATTGATCGTGGCACTCTTCTTCAGGCGGCGCATCGTGTGCGGTTTGGCATCCACGCGCACGCTCACCGAATCGTCGTGAAACTCGAAGACGACGTAGTCGCTCACCGAGGTCTCGTAGGCCAAAAAGTCCAAGTGGGGCGCATAGAGCGAATCTTCGTGGATGAAGGCGGTGTATTTGTGTCCGGCGCGGATGTTGCGCAGCGGGAAGATCGGCTGTGCAGCCTTGTCTAATCGGTCTACGGTCACGGCATCGACACCAAGACCATTCAGGATAGCACCCATCGTCTCGCCGGCTTTGACTTCGTTTGTCTCCAGACGATAGTCGTCCGCGTCGATTCCATAGACGAGGTTGCGTTGCAAAGCCTCTTCATTGGGAGAAGGGGTCTTTGCCGTTCGGTTGCAGGCGGTAGCTGCCACGAGCAGTAGACCGCAAAAAAGGAGTAGATTATTTTTCATAGTTGCCAACAAAGATAACTACAAAACGCGGATTTATCCAATTTTATTTTGTGGAAAACGATCGCTTTGGGTGTTTTGTGGTCTTTTGTTTGGCGTTTTCGAGAATAGTGTTTACCTTTGAATGATTTATCTACTAACCCGTATAATCCGTTGTTGAAATGATGAAGTGTCTGCTTGCGCCTGCGGCTTTGCTCTACCAAATGGGGGTGACTTTCCGTCATCGCTTGTTCGACTGGGGCATTCTCAAAAGCGAAAAGTTTGACATTCCGATCATCTGTATCGGAAATATCACGGTCGGCGGTACGGGTAAAACCCCTATGGCCGAGATGATTATCGGCTATATGTCGCAGATGCACCGCGTGGCACTGCTCTCGCGCGGCTATGGCCGACGCACGAAGGGTTATCTGGAGGTGCAGACCGATTCGCACTACCGCGACGTGGGCGACGAGCCGCTGCAAATCAAACTCAAATATCCCGAAACGGTGGTGGTGGTCTGCGAAAAGCGAGCCGACGGAATTCGACGCATTCAGGCCGAACATCCGGAGGTCGATCTGATCATTATGGACGACGGTTTCCAGCATCGCTATGTCGATCCGAAGATCAACGTGGTGATGATCGATGCGACGCGTCCGGTGCAGCACGACTATATGTTGCCGCTGGGAACGCTGCGCGACCTGCGCGAGGAGTTGTATCGGGCGCACTATTTTGTCGTCACGAAATGCCCCGAACGTATGGCACCGATCGACCGCCGCATCCAGCGCAAGGTGCTGATTCAGGTCGCCTACCAAAAAGTATACTTCACCCGCTTTGAGAGTTTTATGCCCCAGCCGCTCTACGCCGACGAGGCTGCACCCGAACCGCTGGTGCAGGGAGCACCGGTGATCGCGCTCTCGGGGATCGGCAATCCCGCACCGTTTCTGGCGACGCTGCACGAACGCTACAAGGTCGTTGCGGAGATGACGCTCGACGACCACCATATTTATAAGGTACGCGATATGAATGCGCTCAAGGGGCTGCTCGCAGCACATCCCGGCGCGGTGATTGTAACTACCGAGAAGGATGTCGTGAAGATGACCAACCGGGCGATGATTCCAGAGGAGATTCGCCGCAACCTATATTACATACCGATAAATATTTCATTCATAGAGGATTCGGCGACGGATTTTCTACAAAGATTAGAAGAAGATGTTAGAGGAAATTAAAAAGACTGCCGCGTTTATCAAAGCGCAAACCGGCGATTTTATTCCCGAAGTCGGAGTTATTCTCGGCACGGGACTCGGCGACTTTGCCGACCAGATAGCTGCCCGATACGTACTTGAATATAAGGACATTCCCGGATTCCCGGTGTCGACCGTCGAGGGGCACAAGGGACGCTTGATCTTCGGTGAGATCGAAGGCCGCCGCGTGGTGGCAATGCAGGGACGATTCCACTATTACGAGGGCTACACGATGCAGCAGGTCACCTTCCCGGTGCGCGTGTTGCAGCAGTTGGGCATCGGCTACCTCTTCGTGTCGAATGCTTCGGGTGGCATCAACTCATCGTTCCGTGTGGGCGATCTGATGATCATCACCGACCACATCAACCTGATGCCCAATCCGCTGATCGGGCGCAACATAGCCGAATTAGGGCCGCGCTTTCCGGATATGCACAACTGCTACGATAAGGAGCTGATCGCTCGGGCAACGGCGATCGCCGAGCAGGAGAACATCAAGCTCCAGTATGGCATCTACGTCGGTGGCACAGGCCCGACGTTCGAAACGCAAGCCGAATACCGCTACTTCAAGGCGATCGGTGGCGATGCGGCCGGTATGTCGACCGTTCCCGAGGTGATCGTGGCGCGACATATGTCGATTCCGGTCTTCGGCGTCTCGGTCATCACCAACTGCGGACTCTCGGATGAGGTGGGTGACCACGAAGATGTGCAGCGTCAGGGCAAAAAGGCTGGCGTGAGGATGCAACTGCTGTTCAAACAAATGATTAAAGGATTATAAGATGGTAAATAAAGTAATTTTAATCGGCAATGTAGGCATCGATCCCGAGGTGCGTACCACCGAGGGTGGCGTGAAAGTCGCCCGCGTGCGTCTGGCAACGACCGAACGCCTGTTCGACCGCCAGAACAACGAGACCAAGGAGCATACCGAGTGGCATACGATTACGCTGTGGCGCGGCTTGGCCGATGTGGTCGATCGCTTCGTGCATAAGGGTTCGCAGATCTATGTCGAGGGGCGTTTGCGCACCCGCGAATGGATGGATAAGGACAACAACAAACGCTATACGACCGAGATTCTGGCCGATACGATGAACCTGCTGGGTCGCCGTGCCGATAATCAGTCGGCCGACAACGCTCCGATGTCGACCGCTGGCGCATCGGGACAACCGTCGACCTATCAGCAAACTCCGCCGCGTCCTGCCGCACAACCGCAGCAAGCGGCAGCACCTGCTGCCCCGACTACGCCGGCCGAGGATCCCGACGATCTGCCGTTCTAATAGCTGCATTCGGAGTTTTTACCCCCCCCCAAAAAAAAAGATTAGATTGGCTGACGACTTGTCGTTGGCCAATCTTTTTTGTTTTCGGCAAAGCCCGATCGCACTGCAAATCCGCTTTTTGGGGCGACGCGAAAACAGCTTCGCGACTGGGCGTGCAGAAAAAAATAGCGGTAAAATAGCCCCGCAGCGTGGAAATGTAAAATAATACACTACCTTTATCCGTTGATTTATGGGGTCTTATGGGTCACAATGGACTCGCCCCGACGCAGCAATGCAATACGGTGACTTTTGCGTCAAGCAAACAATTCATTCACTCAACGATATAGCTATGAGATTCGAATTATTCACCCCCGAGAAAGCAGGCCGCGCCGCTCCAAAAGCGGAGATTGTCGCCTTTCTGCACACGCATCTTGAACAATACGGTGACCCCGCCGACGAAATCGAGCTGGCTCTGGACTACGCCCTCGATGCGGAGAAGGGCAAAGGTGGCTTCGTGCTGCTGGCCTGCGACGAGGAGAAAATCATCGGCTGCACGGTGGCCAACCGAACCGGAATGAGCCGCTACATTCCCGAAAATATCTTGGTCTACCTCGCCGTTGATGCCGCATATCGTGGTCGCGGCTTGGGTGAAGAGCTGCTGCGCAAGGCGATAGCGACTGCCGAGGGATCGTTGGCTCTGCACGTCGATCCCGACAATCCGGCACGCCGGCTCTACGAAAGGGTCGGCTTCGTAAACAAATATCTGGAAATGAGGTTCATAAAATAGTAGGCGTATGGCATTTTTGGTATTGGATGTAGAAAAATTGAGGTACAACTACACCCTCCTCGACAACCTATTTAGACAGAAGCACATCGAATGGGCGGTCGTGACCAAATTGTTATGCGGCAACATCGAATACCTCCGAGAGTTGCTCTCGTTGGGCGTTCGACAAGTCTGCGATTCGCGCGTGCTCAACCTGCGTACAATCAAAGAGATAGCACCCAATGTTGAGACCATATTCATCAAGCCCGCCGGCAAACGCATCATCCGCAGCGTGGTGGCCTATGCCGACATCAGTTGCAACACCGATGCCGAGACGATCCGTATGCTCTCGAAAGAGGCTGTCAGGCAGGGTAAAACCCATAAAATCGTACTTATGGTCGAACTGGGCGAGTTGCGCGAAGGGATTATGCGGGCGCACCTTTTGCCATTCTACGAGCAGGCGAATCAATGCGAAAATATCGAGATTGTGGGGATCGGAACTCAACTGTCGTGTCTTAATGGCATCCTTCCCAACCACGAAAAGCTTACCCAACTCTGCCTGTTCAAGCAGCTGATCGAGTCGACCTACGGCACAAAAATAGATTACGTATCGGGTGGCTCATCGGTCACGATTCCCCTGCTATTCAACGGCCAGATGCCGGAGTGCATCAACCACTTGCGGGTTGGCGAAACCCTGTTTTTCGGCACCGACGTCTACAACAGCACCCCCTACAACGGGATGATGACCGACGTGCTGTCGCTCTATGCCGAGATCATCGAGCTGACCGAAAAACCGACCGTTCCGACCGGTGAAATCGGCCACAACCTCGAAGGGCAAAAGCCCGATTTTCGTGCGGCGGATTCGGCGAGCACCTCCCTGCGCGCTATCCTTGATGTGGGCCTACTCGATATTGATATTCGCCATATCTACCCAAAAGACAAACAGTTGGAGATCGTCGGTGTCACATCGGATATGCTCGTCATCGACCTAAAGGACAACCCGAACAACTACCGCGTACACGACCGGCTCGAATTCGGACTGGACTATATGGGCGCACTCCGCGTGCTCAACTCCAAATACATCGAAAAAAAGATCCGCCACTAATCCCAACTCGCCGCCGACGGCAAAGGTTGCGCACAAGTAGCAGATCCCTCACACCCTTTCCCGCCGTTCCCTTAACCCAGCACTTGCAGTGCGTCGGGGGCGGTCATCGGTTGAGCCATTGGCGGAAGTCGGACACGCGGTCGGTGCTGACCAAGACCTCCTCGTTGTCGGCCGGTGCGGGGGTGAGGACGACTTTGATGCGGCTGCCCGAATAGCGAACCATTTCGCGGATTGCATCGAACGAGATGATGAAGCGGCGGTTGATGCGGAAAAATAGGGCGGGGGAGAGCTTCGCTCCGATTTCGGTCAGCGTGCGGTCGACGATGTAATTTTTGTTGTCGTGCGTAATCAGGTGGAGGTATTTTCCGTCGGCCATAAAGTAGGCAATTTCGCTTACGGTGACCGATTTCATGCGCGCACCTATGTGTACCAAAAATCGCTCCTGATAGCTCGGCGCAGGAGCAGCCGGGGCAGCCGGGGCGGCAGAAGTAGCGGAGGTCGTAGGTTCGGACTGTTCGGTCTCGGGACTCGCATCGGTCGCCGCGGCGGCATGAAGCAGCCCCAATTTATCAATCGCTCGACGCAGATCCTCGCAGCTAAATGGTTTTAACAGGTAGTCTATGCCTTTGTTCTCGAACGCTTTGAGTGCATATTTGTCGTAGGCGGTGATGAAGATCACCGGCACACGGATCTCGGCGCGTTGAAACAGGTCGAACCCGTTCCCGTCTTCGAGGTGGATATCCATGAAGAGTAGGTCGTGGGGGGTGTGCGCCACGATCTCGGCGGCTTCGGCTACCGATGTCGCGGTGGCGACGACCTCGATTTGGGGTGCTACTTCGGCCAGCGAGGTGCGTAACTCGGTTACCGATAGCGGCTCGTCTTCGATGATGATTGCTTTCATGCCCGTAAAATTACCCAAAAAAACAGTCCGATGCAAAAATCGGACTGTTTTTCGGTTTCGGGCACCCAGTTATTCTTTTAATTCGGGGTTGTTGTCGATCGCCGATTGCGGGAAGGGGAGCGTGTAGCGCGAATCGCTGACGTGGAGCGTGTAACTGCTTCCGCCATGACTCTTTACGATCTCCGGCTGCGTCGTGCGACGTAGATCCATCCAGCGGTGTCCCTCGAGTAGCAATTCGCGTGCGCGTTCGTCGGCTATCTCGGCCAAAAGCGCGTCGGCATCCATAGCTTCGACCTTTGCGCGCTGCGCGTCCATCGCCGCCGGCTTCATTCGCTTTGCTTGTAAGTCAAGCAGATGCGTTTTTGCTGCGGCGAGTTTCCCCGGAAGATGCGCTCCCGACTCTGCCGCGATGAGATACATCTCCGAAAGATGGATCGACACGCGATCGGAGCTGCTACGATCGGCCACATAACCGCTGATAATCGGTTTGTTGTTGGCGTCGTAGATCGTCTTCGAACGCAGGTAGGCGAACCGATTGTCGTTCTGCCGATCGAATAACGCGAGAAGCCGCTCGGAAAGAAGACTGGCACTGAGCAGGTCGTTACTTGCGCCGCTGAAAGGACGCTCCAGTGCCAGAATCGCCTCCTGTGAGGTGGCTTTCCACGGCAGTTTAGTCTTGTCGGTCAACCCGTTGAACTCGACTAATTCATAGCCTGCGAACAGCGATGTTGCCGCCTCGTAAGCCGCCTCGTATGCTCCCATGTAGAGCATCACGCGAGCCTTGAAGGCGCTGAGTGCATCGAGCGAAAAGCGGTAGTTGAGCGTTGATTCGGTCTGCCGCTCCAGACTCATTTGGGCTTCGGCGAGTCGGAGATCCTCGACGATCTGTGCGTATACAGCCGCCACGTTGGTCGGACGGAACTTCTGCTCGATGTCGATCCGTGTGTAGAGCGCAATGCCGCGGTCGGTCGCTGCGGTCGAGGCGTTGTAGGTCGGAGCATAGAGGTTGACCAGATCGAAATGGGCGTAGGCGCGCAGCGCATAGGCTTCGCCGAGAATCTGTCCCTTCGGCTCGGCCGAATCCTGATCGGCATCGTCGATCCCGTCGATCACGGCATTGGCCTGAAAGATCGCGCGGTAATAGTCCTGATAGGGCAATTCGTAGCTTTGCGCACCGTACTGCCACGTGAAAATGCGGGCGAGCTCCGATGCGGTATTCGAATCGAAAAACCCTCCTTCGTCGAAGTAGCCCACTTCGTCGGCCAACAGCCCGGTGTAGGACTTCGCGTGTAGGTAGGGAAAGCGGAAGTACCCTTCGGTGAGCAGGGCGCGGTATTCCGAGGTTTTGTGGGGGATAACCTGCCCGACAGGCTCAATATCCAAGTAGTTACACGAGGTGAGCGCGACGGCGGCAATGAGCATATATGCTTTGTTCTTCATGTCGTATGCGTGTTAAAAGATGATGTTCAGGCCGAACGAGTAGGTGCGTGCCATGGGCTGTGCGTAGATGTTTCCGTAGCTTTCGGGGTCGAAATATCCGTCGTAGTTCGATGCGATGACAAACGGATTTCGCGCCTCGAAGTGCATGCGCAGCCCGGCCATGTGGAGTTTGCGGGTGATCTTTTCGGGGAAGGCATAACCCAGCCGGATGCTGTTTACGCGCAGGTAGCTGACCTTCCTGCTCCAGATGTCGAGGCTGTTGAACAGACCCGTCGAGAGCGGATAGTTATCCATGATCCAGTAGGCCGCACGGTAGGGATCGGGATTTGCGTCCCAGTCGCCCCATGCCGAGCCGTCGGCTTGTTTGCTGCCGAGGAGCGTCGGATAGATCCCCGAGGTGTTGGTCGGCGACCACACGCGCTGCATCTCGGTCGACTGGTTCTCGCCGGGGCTGGTCTGCAACGGATTGTAGAACGGCGTGCGCGTCATGAGCTGCCCGATGACGAAATTACACGAAATTGCCAGATCGAAATTCTTGTAATAGAACCGGTTGTTGAATCCGCCGGTCACATCCGGATTGCGCGATCCGATGTAGCTCAAGTTGTCGCGCACTTGGCTCTGCGACTGATCCATGACCGCCGTTGTTTCGAAGTATTCGTCATATCCCGGAATCGGGTAGGTCTTCTCGACGCGGAAGTTCACGAACTCCTGCATCGAAATCTTCTTGCCGTCGCGCCAGAACATCGGAAGTCCGTATTGGTCAAGCCCGGCTGTTTTGTAGGCAAATACGGCACTGGCTGAGTAACCTTGCAGCGAAGGAGTCCAGCTGTTGTCGTCGTTGAGAACCTTCTCCACCCGGTCGGTGTTGTGGGCGATGTTGATCTGCGTTAGCCACCGGAAATTGCGCGTGCGGACGTTCACCGTGTTGAGCGTGAACTCAATACCGCGGCTCGAAATCTCACCGTAGTTGGCCGATGTGGTTATGAATCCGTTCTCGGAGGGAATCGAACGCCGCGACATCAGGTCTTTGCTTCGGCGGCCGTATACCTCGAGGATAAATCCCAGCCGGTTGTCGAATGCCGAGAAGTCAAGAGCCGTATTCCACGTGTAGCTCGTCTCCCAACGCAGGTTCTGGTTGGGTGGTGAGCTGACGTCGATGCGGTCTTCGCTCTGGCCACCGATCGAGACGGTACTCCACGTGCCGAGAATGTAGGGCGAGGTGGTGCGGTCGATGTTGCCCTGCGCACCGTAGGAGGCTCTCAGCCGCAGGTTGTCGAGCCACTTCGCGCCCTGCATGAACTTCTCGCGGTTGATGCTCCATGCACCCGATACCGACCACATCGGGTTGAACTTGTACTTCGGATCGACTCCGAAGAGGTTTGTTCCGTCGTAACGCATCGAGCCGAAGAATGTGTAGCGGTTGTCGTAGGTGTACGATCCGGTGAAGAAGTAGGAGAGGTAGCGGTTCTCGTAGAACGACTTCTGATACTGCTTGAATTTCGAGTTGTCGATGAGCTGACTCCCTTCGGGGAAATCCATCGGCTTGGTTGTCATCGTTTTGTAGTCGTAGCCAAATCCTTTGGTGTGTACGGTCGTGCTGGTCACGCCGCGCATCTCGAGTCCGGCCATCAGGTCAAGTTCGTGCCGCTGGGCAAACGAGGTCGTATATTCGGCCTGCGCCTTCCAGTTGTATTGCGACAGATCCCCGCTCCAGTTCTGGATCACACCGCCTTTGGGCAGGTAGACGATGCCGTTGACCCGTGAGTCGAGGGCGTATTTACGGGTGAAGTAGGTCTGCTCCTGCGCCATTTTTTCGGTGTCGGAGTTGTCGACCTGCAACCCGAACTGCGTGAAGAGCTTCAGCCCCTTCAGCGGACGGTAATCCAGATCGAAGATCGTCTTGATCGACCGCGTGTTGAGCGTGTATTCCGTGCGCTCGCGCTCCTCGAGGAAGTTGAAGTCGATGATGTTGTCGTCGCTGCGCTGGTAGGCACTCATGTCGGGGTCGTAGATGTAGTTGCCCTCGGCATCACGCGCCGAGAGGTAGGGGTTGACCGTGCGCGTGTAGCGCGACGGGTTGGTGAAGACGTCGGTATCCGAAAGATACGAGCTGTTTTTGTTCTGGCCGAGGAATGCCGACACCCCGAAGCGCAGGTTCTTCAGCAGGTCGTAGTCGGTTTTCAGCGTGAGGTTCAGACGCTCGAATCCCGAGCCGACGGTCGTTCCCTGTTCGTTGTAGTAGCCGCCCGAAAAGTAGTAGGTTGCCTTCTTGCCGCCGCCCGAGATGTTGACGTTGTACTGCTGGTTGAGTGCTACGCGGTAGATCTCACTACCCCAGTCGGTTGCGTCCTTGCGCAGGGCATTGATCTGACGCTGGGTCTCGGGTGAGAGCGTGGCGAAGCGGTCGGCGAGCGATCCGCTGCCGTAGAGTTTCGACCGTTCGCCGCTTTTGTCGAGTATGCGCGCCACGCCGCCGAATGTTTTGCGGTAGTCGAGAGTCCCGTTTGCCGCCAGCCCCAGTTCGAAATCGACTTTCTGCGAGGCATTCATCAGGTTGAGCTTCCCGAGATTCGGCCGGTCGGTGACAAAGATCGATGCCGATACATTGACGCGTGTGGCCTGTTCGCGCACGCCTCGTTTCGTGGTGATGATGATCACGCCGTTGGCCGCCCGTGCCCCATAAATCGCCGTCGCAGCGGCATCTTTGAGCACCGTGATATCTTCGATGTCGGAGGGATTCAGACCGGCAATCGACATGTTGTAGAGGTTGTCGATGTTCTCCTTTGAACTCCAGTCCGAGGGGATGTCGTTGCCCTCGAGTGGCATGCCGTCGAGTACCCACAGCGGATCGGTATTGCCGTTGAGTGTTGCTGTCGAGCGGATCTTCACCTTGCTGGCTGCACCCGGCGCACCGCTTGTGGGGCTGGATACCAATCCGGCGATTGATCCCGACAACATCTCGTCGACGCTGGCCACGCCGTCTCGTGAGATGTCGGACATCTTGACCGACGAGATCGACGAGGTGAGCTTGCGCTTCTCGATGCGCTGGTATCCGGTGACCACCACCGCATCCATTTTATTCTCTTCGGCCGAGAGGTAGACGACGAAGTTGCTTTTCCCGCTGATATCAATCGTCTGTACCTCGTAGCCGAGGAAGCTGACCGTGACTTTCCGAACGCTCACGGGGACTTTGAATGTGAAACGTCCCTGCTCGTAGGCGATTGTGCCCTGCGGATTGTAGTCGCGGGCTTGTGTCTCTTCGGGTGCGATGAAGACGGTTGCGCCCACCAGCGGCGAGCCGTCGGCGCGATCGAGTACCTGACCGCTGATCTGCCGTGTCTGCTGTGCCATGACCAACAGCGGACAGACCAGAATGAAGAGTGTGAGTATTTTTCTCATGATGTCGATATATAATGAAATTTGTTAATTAACTATTAATTTGAAGCCCATTTTGGGTTTTGAGTATTGAATTGCAACCGTCTTAGGTAGCCCCTTTTTGGGAGCGAAGCCGTCGTTCCTTGCGGAAGACGGCTTCGTTAATCGGATCACCTACAACATTCTCAGGGCCTCTTTCAACCGCAGCTCCAGATCGCGGTAGTGGTTCTGTGTCGCCGTGTCCCCACTTTGTGTGCGGCTGCGCGCGATGCCCAGCAGTCGGCGCATCTCGGCGCGCTTGGCCGATGCGGTTTCGCTCACGCGCGACATCATCGTGTAGTTGCGTGCCGTGCGGAGATCCAGCTCCTCCGGACGCGGCAGCGGATCGAGATGTAGCTCCGGTGCTTGTTCCATGAGGCGGCATGTGCAGTCGGCCGCATGGTTGTGGAGGGTCGAACCCAACTTGGTGGTCTTCACCATGGTGATGTTCGAACTGACAATCAGCGCATCGACGTAGTTTTTCTGACTCATCCGCTCGTAAAGCGACAGCGTGCGGCCACCGGGACGCACGAAAATCGCGCGGGTAATCTGGTCGAGCAGCTGTTCGGGGGTGTAGGTCTTCGCCGTGCGTCCTTGGCGCGCCTCGACCTCCAACATGCGCAACATCCGCTCGTCGGAGAGTAGTTCGTAGTAAACTTTGTATTGCAGTTCGCGGGCAAAGTTGTAGGGCGCATACTCCATCTGTCCCACGGGCGAGGTACGCTGTGCGTAGCTGCGCTCCCACGCCTTGGCGTTGAAGAGCCATTCGGGCGTGGTGAATACCTCGTCGATGAGGTAGGCGACGCTTTTGCGCTGGTAGTCGGCCGGCACGGGGATGTAGCGCACGGCATCCTGTCCGCCAACCACGTTGTTGAGGTAGAAGCCCCCGACGTTGGTCTTCACATGGTCGGCATAGGCCAGCCATTGGAAGACGATCGCCATGAGAAAGCGGCCGCTCTCGTATTGCAGTTCGCCCTGCTCCGAAGTCCAGTCGGCGACGTGCGGAATCATGTATTGCAGGTTGCGGAGTCCGTATTGGCTGGCACGCACCGCGTCGTTGCTCAAATCTTCGCTCTGCGAGCGCGGGTCGATCCCTTCGCGCGACTGCTCGCCATACCAGTATTCGATGTCGTTCTCCTTCTCGCGCAGCCACGCATTGAGGGTCGGCAGTTCGTCGTGCGGATCGGTCGCATCGAGCCAGCGATAGCCCCAGCGGATTGCATGCTTGTCGTATGCTCCGATCTGGGGAGTCAGATCCGTGATACCGTCTTCGGGCTGCGCCACGTAGTTGAATCGTGCGTAATCCATGATCGAGCTGGCTGTGCCGTGGGCGGCGGTGTAGCTCTTCGAGCGGAGCGAGTCCACCGGTACGGAGTATGATGCGCCCATGTTGTGCTTCAGTCCGAGGCTGTGTCCCAGTTCGTGTGACGAGACAAACCGCACGGCATTGCCCATGAGCGAGTCGGGAAGTGTGTTGGCGCGGGCACGCGAATCGACCGCTCCGGTTTGCAGGCGAATCCATGCGTGAAGCACGCTCATCACATTGTGCCACCAGATGATGTCGGCCTCGATGATCTCGCCGCTGCGCGGATCAATTACCGACGGGCCCATGGCGTTGGCCATTTCCGATGCGGCATAGGTGATCACCGAATAACGCACGTCGTCGATGTCGAAATCCGAATCGGCGGGATCGACCTCGCGGGCGAGGATTGCGTTCTTGAAGCCGGCCGCTTCGAAGGCAACCTGCCACTCCTCGATACCTTTCTTAATATAGGGACGCCAGAGGGGTGGGGTCGAGGGGTCGATGTAGAGCACGATCGGTTTTTGAGGCTCGACCAGTTCTCCTTGCAGGTAACGCGCTCGATCTTCGGCCTTTGGCTCTAAACGCCAGCGGTTGATGAATGCGCGTTCTTCGGCTTTCTGCTGCCGGTCGTTGAAATAGAGGTGGCCGATCTCGAAATAACCGACGCGTTCGTCGGAGAACCGCGGCTTCATCGGCTCGCGCGAGAGCAACACCAGATTCGAGGTGATGTCGACGGTCAGCGGCACGGAACTTTCGCCCTCGGTGTGGAGGGTTGTTAGCGTCGATTTGACGATTACGTTTTCGGGGAAGGCTTTTGCCGACTCGATCTTCGACAGCTCTTTCTTGGGCGAAACGCTCAACGAAAGTGCCCCAAAAACGTTGTTGAAGCTCTTCTCGCTGCCGTCAAAGACCTTGTTGACCTGAATGACCACCGTCGTCGAGTCCTTACCGTAGACCTCGATCGGGAATTGCTCGATGACCGATTCGCGGTAATTGTCGCGCACGGAGCGCGAGATAGCGTCGTTTTGGGGCGAAGTGATGCGCGGGTCGTAGGTCATGACCCACACCTTTTTGTAGAGCGTATCTTTGCGGAAACGGATGATCTTCTCGCCGAAGCCCATGCCTTTGTTCACTCCGGCATCGTTCAGAACGTAGGGTACACCCGATATTTTGTTAACCAGAAGCAGGTCGCGTCCCATGAGCGAGTCGGGAATCTCGAACCAGAGGTCGGTCCCTTTGCGGTGCACGGTGAGTAATCCCGAGTCGCTCGTTGCGCCCTTCAACAGTTCGGCGTAACTCTTTTTCCCCGATTTCTTCGTGGTGTCGGCTTGCTCGGTCTTGACCGCGGCCTTGGCTTTGCGGCTTGGCTTTTTGGCTGTCGTCGTCTGGCTGCCCAAGAGCAGCGCCGTGAGGGTCAGCGCGGTCAGCCACGTGATTTTATGTCTCATTTTATGCATACGTTTCGGGGCAGCGTACAATACTGCCGGTTGCAAGTATAAACTTAATTTTTTTAAGAAAGAAACCGATTGGAGCGAATGCCCCGATTGGGGGAGTGAACCCGGGTTTCAGTCGGTTATTTATCTGCCGGAAGTAGCGGCAATCGACAGCGGAATGTCTCGTTTTCGGTCGAAATTGTCAGGTTCTCGGAGGTGTAGAAGCGGTATACCGAGCGGATGCGCTCCAGCCCGACACCCAGCGAGGCGGTGTCCTCGTCGTTGCGCGGCGTGTAGTTGTTTTCGATAATCAGCTCCTCGCCGAGGGTCGCGATGCGAATGCGCAACGGATTCTGTGCCGTGATGCGGTTGTGCTTCACCGCATTCTCGACCAGCGTTTGCAAGCTCATGGCCGGAATGCGGCGGTTGCCCAGTGCCGGACTGATCGACGTGATCAGCTCGATCCGGTCGCCGAACCGGATCTTTTGCAGCGAGTAGTATTGCCACGTGAAGTCCACTTCGTCGTTCACCGAGGCCAAAATTTCGTGTCGCCGTTCGAGTACGTGGCGGTAGACGTGCGAGAGGGTGAGGGTGAATTCGCGCGCCTGCTCGGGGTTGCAGCGGATCAATGCGTAGAGCGAATTGAGTGAGTTGAACAGGAAATGCGGGTCGATCTGCTCCAGCACCTGTTGCAGATGCAGTTGCTCCGATTCGCTCTCCGAGCGTAGGCGCAACCGGTATTCGCGACGCCAACGTTGCTGCGCGAGGAGCAGCAGCAGCCCGAAGATCACCACGGAACAGATTGCCGTGAGGAGCGTGTAGAAGTGGAAGTCGCTGATCTCCTGCTTGTAGACCGGATCGGGGATGCCGATACCTGCCACCCAGCGTTGTCCGGCAATTTCGATCGGGTGGTAGACGCGTGCCTCCTCGATATGCAGGTACTGCGAAACGGCGTGTGTCACGGTGCGTTCTCCCGAACGGCGTACTTGGCCGATGGCCGAAAGCCCGGTCGAGTCGGTTGCGGGGTGGCCTAACATCAGGCTGTCGGGGTGGTAGACGATGATTCCGTCGGGATCGTAGAGAATGGCGTAGCTGCGGCTGTACGGATTTTGCTCAACCAAGCTCGTGTAGATCTGCGACAGCGGCAACTCGATGCTGCACAGTCGGATGCGACCGCGCTGGTCGGTGATGCGGCGCGCCATGCACCAGATCGGATGAGGGTTCGTGACAAGGTAGCTGCACAGCGTGTCGTGTTGCAGAGCGGTGATCCAACGCTCGTCGGTGGTTGTGCTGTCGGTCGGTGTGGCTACGTAGTGTTGCTGTGTGCCGTCGGGTGTGCCGAGTCGGATGCGGCTGATCTTCGGATCGGTCTGCATGAGGGTTGCGGCAAGAGTCTGCAACTCGAGCTTTGTGGCGTCGGGGTGGCTCATGAGGTAGTCGGCAGCCACGGCAAGCGAGTGCTCCGACCGCCGGATCTCGACCTCCAGAATGCGCACATGGTATTCGCTCACGCGCGTGACGATGCTTCCGTTCATCTGGACGGCGATGCCGTTGATGATGTGTCCGAGGACGATGAATCCGACAATGAGCAGAATCAGCAGGATCGTGCCGTAGATCAGAATCCGTCCTTTGGGTATGTGCCACCGGGTCATATTGGGCAAAGATAGTGCAAACCGAGGGCAAAAACAAGCGTGCTTGTATTTTGCCGAGGTGCAGCCTATCTAAACCG